>MKTU01000027.1:0-56863 GCA_001898415.1 Rhodanobacter sp. 67-28
ATGCAGGATCAGCGCGCCGTCGACGGTGATCCCCAGCTCGCGCATCCGGGCCGGGTCCAGTTGCGGGTCGACGAAGCGCAGGCTGATGTCGCGCTTCACCATCTGGTAGCGCTGCAGGAAGCCGGCAATAGTCTGGCGCAGGTCGCCCTGCGGGCTGGCGTAGCTGACGATGTCCACCGGCCCGTCGAGTTTCGCCAGCACCGCGCGGCTTTCCGGCGACAGGCTGATGCGACCGTTCGCGGTCCAGTCGGCTACGTAGACGTGGCGCGTGCCGAGATAACCGATCGCGGCGCAGCCCAGCAGCAACAGCAGCGCGAACAACCAGCCGTCCAGACGTCTGAATACGCTGCGCATCAGCCGCGCTCCCGCTCGGTGGAGAGGTGGCGCGTGGCCAGCGCCAGCGAGAGGCTGATCAGCAGCGCGAACCACAGGATGTCGGCGCTGGAGACCAGGCCGCGCAGCAGCGGTTGCACGTGCGTGCTCATCGCCAGCCAGTTGATCGCGCCGCCGTCGATGCCGGCCATCTGCGCGCCCAGGTTCACGCTCCACAGCGCCAGTCCCAGGATCAGCGCGGCGGCCGCGGCGATGGCCGGGTGGCTGGCGAAACTGGAACAGGCCAGCCCCAGCGCCGCCAGCGCGGCCAGCATCAACGCCAGGCCGATGGCGGCGGCGGCGAGTTTGCCCCAGTCCAGATCGGTGGCATGCGCCAGCGTCAGCGGCATGGCCAGGGTCAGCGCCAACCACGGCAGCAACCAGCCGAGCAGCGCAAGGTACTTGCCAAGCACGATGCGCGACGCCGGCACGCCGGCGGCAAACAGCAGCGGCAGCGTGCCGTTGCGGCGTTCACCGGCGATCGCCGACATGGTCAGCAGCGGCACCACCAGGAACGCGAGTTGCGCGAGTTGCCCCAGCAGCGGTACCGCCACCAGATCGGTGAAGCCGGGGCCGTCGGGCAGGGCGGCGCGCTGAACCTGGCCGGCCAGGAAACTTCCCAGCAGTACGGTGAAGTTCCAGCCCAGCCAGGCCAGGGTCAGCGCTGCGAGTAGCCAGCCCAGCGGACGCACCAGCAGGCGACGCCATTCCAGGCGAGTCACCGCCCACGTGCTCATGCGGCCTGCGCCGGGCGCGGGTTCATCGCGATCTCGAAGAAGCGCCGTTCCAGCGCCGCATGATCGCCGGCCTCGACCGTGCCTTCGTGCTGCAACGCGCCCTCGTGCAGGATCGCCACGCGATCGCACACCGCGGTGACTTCGGCCAGCACATGCGTGGACAGGATCACCGCGGTGCCGGCGGCGGCCTGCTCGCGGATGAGGCTGCGCAGCGCGGCCACCTGCACCGGGTCGAGTGCGTTCGCCGGTTCGTCCAGCACCAGCAGCGCTGGGCGGTGCACCAGCGCGCAGGCCAGCCCCAGCCGCTGGCGCTGGCCCTGCGACAGCACACCGGCCAGGCGCCGCGCCAGCGGTTGCAGTTCCAGCCGCTCGATGATCGCGCTGCGGGCCGCGCGCAGGGCGGCGCCATTCAGGCCGCGGATGCGGGCGTGCGCGTCCAGGTGTTCGGTCACGGTCAGTTCCGGCCACAGCGGCGCGCGTTCGGGCAGCCAGCCGATGCATGTGCGAGCCAGCTCCGGGTGTTCCAGGAAGTCCTCGCCGTTCAGCTTGATGACGCCGCGGTCCGGGCGCAGCGCCCCGGCGATCATCGACAAGGTGGTCGATTTGCCGGCGCCGTTGACGCCGAGCAGGCCCAGCACCTGGCCGCGCGGCAGGCTCAGGCTGAGATCGCGCACGGCAACGCGACCGGCGCGGCGGCGTGCGACGTGATCCAGCTGCAGGGCGGGCGGCGGGTCGGGGGGGATGATCGAGGTCATTGCCTGATTGTCACGGCGCCCCCATGGTTAGACAACAGGCGATCGTGCGCGCTGCCAACCAACGCCGGTTTCACTTCCGCCTCTTGACAGGCTGTTACCATCATGACCCGGCCATGCTGGTGGGTATGGCATTCCCCGAATTAGACTCCACCCCGTCCCCCCGTTCCATCCCCATTCGGTAACTTTCATGCTTGACGCGGTACTCGATTTCCTCAACCACGGCCTCGCCAACGCGAGCTGGGGCCAGATCGCCATCTACATGCTGGTGGTGACCCAGCTCACCATCTTCACGGTGACGCTGTACCTGCATCGCAGCCAGACCCATCGCGGCGTGGATTTCCACCCCGTGCTGGCGCACTTCTTCCGTTTCTGGGGCTGGCTCACCACCGGCATGGTCACCCGCGAATGGGTGGCGGTGCATCGCAAGCACCACGCCAAGGTGGAGACTGCGGAGGACCCGCACAGCCCGATGATCTACGGCATCCGCAAGGTGTTCTGGGATGGCGTGTCGCTCTACCGCGACGCCTGCGAGAACAAGCAGGACATGGCGCAGTACGGTCGCGGCACGCCCGACGACTGGATCGAGCACAAGCTCTACGGCGCGCATCCCTACTGGGGCCCGACCCTGATGTTGTTCATCAGCGTGGCCTTGTTCGGCGTGATCGGCGCGGCGCTGTGGGCGCTGCAGATGGTGTGGATCCCGTTCTGGGCCGCCGGCTTCGTCAACGGCATCGGCCACTGGGCCGGCTACCGCAACTTCGAGAGCGCCGACACCGCGCGCAACCTGATCCCGTGGGGTTTCTGGATCGGCGGTGAAGAGCTGCACAACAACCACCACGCCTTCCCCAGCTCGGCCAAGTTCGCCCTGCGCAAGTGGGAGTTCGATATCGGCTGGGCGGCGATCTGCGGCCTGCGTGCCGTGGGCCTGGCCAAGGTGTTGCGCGTGGCGCCCTCGCTGGACGTGCGTCCGAACGTGCGCCTGCCCGATGCCGACACGCTCAAGGCGGTGCTCACCCATCGCTTCCAGGCGATGACCGACTACTACCGCGGCGTGATCGTGCCGACCCTGCGCGACGAGGCGCAGCATGCCGGCGAAAATCTCAAGGCGATCCCGCGCCGGATGCGGCTGGCCATGGCCGATGGTGGCCGCTGGCTCGACAGCGAGGGTCGCGACCGCATGCAGGCGATGCTGGCCAAGCGCCCCACACTGAAGACCGTGGTCGAGTTCCGCAGCCGCCTTGCGGCGCTGATGGAACAGCGCGGTGCCGACCAGGCGCTGAAGGGTTTGCAGCAGTGGATTCACGAGGCCGAGGAAAGCGGCATCCGCGCGCTGCAGGAGTTCGCCCAGCGGCTCAAGGGCTACACGGTCGCCACGGCCTGAGCGCCGGCGGCATCGACCCGAACCAGGCCCGCCTCGATGGCGGGCTTTTCGTTTGCCTTGAGGGAACCCCCGACTCTGTGTTTAGACCGGACACATGGTGGACGCTTTCAGGGCAGCCTCCGGCCGGGGGGCGAGGTTGCCCCGAAGAGCCGGGGCTTCGTGTGCCCCGGTTTCTCCGTTCGGGCGGCGCATGGCAAGCTCGAACCCTTGCGCATCGACAGGGAGGTACGGAATGACCCCGAGGGTGGTGGTGCTTGGCGCGACTGGTGTGTTCGGTTCGCGCATCGCGACGCGGCTTGCGCACGACGCACGTTTCGAACTGTTGCTGGCTGGACGCCACAAGGCGTCGCTGGAGGCATTGCGCGCGGCGATCGGCGATGCGCGTGTGCGCGTCCATGCACTGGATACGGCGAGTGCGGACTTTCCGGCGGCGCTGGCCGCGCTCGAACCGCATCTGGTGATCCACGCCGCCGGCCCGTTCCAGGGGCAGGATTATCGTGTCGCGGAAGCGTGCATCGACGCCGGCAGTGATTACATCGACCTCGCCGATGGCCGTGATTTTGTCTGCGGCTTTTCCCGGCTAAACGAGCGCGCACGGTGTGCGGGCCGGCTGCTGGTCAGCGGTGCGTCCAGCGTGCCGGCGCTGAGTTCAGCGGCGGTCGATGCGCTGTTGCCCCGCTTCGGCCGGCTCGACGCCATCGAACACGCGATCAATCCCGGCAACCGCACGCCGCGCGGCGATGCCACGGTGGCCTCCATCCTCGGCTATTGCGGGCGGCCGATCCGCGTCTGGCGCGAGGACTGCTGGGACACGGTGCATGGCTGGATGGACAGCCGGCGCCAATGGTTCCCGTTCGGCCATCGCCGCGTCGGCGTCTGCGATGTTCCGGATCTCGAACTGTTTCACGCGCGTTATCCGCAGGCGCGTTCGGTGGTCTTCCGCGCCGGCCTCGAACTGCCCTTGCTGCAATGGGCGACTTGGGGCATGGGCGTACTGGTGCGACTGGGCCTGATCCGCGATCTCGCGCGCCACGCGCCCGCACTGCGGCGCATGAGCGAATGGTTCGTGCGCCTGGGCACTGATGTCGGCGGCATGGTGGTGGAGTTGCGTGGCACCGACGAGCAAGGCCGGCCGCTGCACCTGTGCTGGTGGCTGGATGCCGACGCGGGCGATGGCCCGCAGGTGCCGGTGACGCCGGCGATCGTGTTTGCGCGGCGCTGGGCGGATGGTCTGCTGGCCGAGAAGGGCGCCATGCCCTGCATGGGATTGCTTGCGCTCGATCAGATCGTCGCCGGCTTCGAGGGATTCGCGTTGCGCACCGGCGTCGAGGTGCTCAGTCGATGAAGCGCCACGCCTGGTCCGGCTCGCGCAGGCGGCATTGTGCGCGCCGACCGAACAGGTGGTATCGGTGGCGGGCGAGCCAGCGGTAGGCGCCGTCGCGCCAGCGGCGTGGAACCATGCGCAGCATCGCGCTTGCCGGGCGCCACGGCCCGCCCAAGTGGCGAAGCACGCGGACAATGGCGTCCGTGTCGCGGTAACCCCGATCCTGCTCGACCAGCAGGAACGACACCGGGTCGTCCGGCGACAAGCCGTGCGCCACCAGCAGGGCGCGACCATGTTGCCCCTGCATCGCCGCCAGCCGGAAGCGGCCGGTACGGTCGTGACGCAGGATGAAATCCACCCAGCGGCTGCACAGCACGCAGACGCCATCGAAGACGATGACGGGGTGTTCGCCTTCAGGTGACACGGTCGATCTCCAGCCAGCCGCGGTAGGCGACGAGCCGACCGAGCAACGGCAGGCGCACGTCGATGTCGAAGGCGTAGCGCCCGTCGTGCGCACCGCTGCGCGACCGCACCGTGCCGCAGAAGGAGCGCGGCAACCGCAGGCCGAACAGGCTCACGCCCCGCAGTTGCCAGTCGATCGCGTCGCCGTCGCGGCGCAGCGCGAAGCGCAGCGTGGCCGGCCCGAGATGTTCGTGCAGCAGCGGCGAGCCGGCGTGGCGGTCGAGCCTGGACTGCATGCGTCGGCCGGTGAACCGGCGCGTCCATACTTCGCGGTTGCCGTGGCGCTCGATCGTCAGCGCCAGTGCCTGCTGCGGGCCGGGCGCGGGCAGGCCGAGCAGCCGGCGCAGGCAGCGCGCGGGGAAGTGGCCGGCGCCATCGACGTCGGCCACGCCGCTCGCGCGCAGCAGCGGTGCGGCGCCGTGCATCGCCTGCACGGCCGCGGGCAAGGCGCGCCAGGCGTCATCGCCGAGCAGGGTGGGGAACAGGGCGGGGAATGTCATGGCCCGATGATGCGCGATAGGCGGGCTTCGGGCAAAAGGAAAACCCGCCGGGCGGCGGGTTTTCCTGGAGGAGTCAAGATCGCTGTTGCGGATGCTGTGGAGAGCGCAAGAGCAAGAGCGATCCCTGCCTTCGCAGGGATGACGTCATGGCAAGGGCACTCGCGCTACGCGCGAATGCGCCATGACCTCACTTGATCTTGCCTTCCTTGTAGATCACGTGCTTGCGCACCACCGGATCGTACTTCTTGAACTCGAACTTTTCCGGGGTGTTCTTCTTGTTCTTCTGCGTGGTGTAGAAGTGGCCGGTGCCGGCCGAAGAAATCAGGCGGATCTTGTCTTGCGATTTGTTGGCCATGGTGTGCTCCTCAGACCTTTTCGCCGCGGGCACGCATGTCGGCAATCACGGCCTCGATGCCATTCTTGTCGATCGTGCGCAGGGCGTGGTTGGAAACGCGCAGCTTGATCCAGCGGCTTTCGCTGGGGACCCAGAAGCGACGCTCATGCAGGTTGGGCAACCAGCGGCGGCGGGTCTTGTTGTTGGCGTGCGAGACATTGTTGCCGCTCTGCACACCCTTTCCGGTGACTTGACATACACGGGCCATGACGACCTCCCAAGAATGGCTTCGGTTGAAGCCGTGATTGCCACCCGTTGGCCAGGGCGGCATCGGCCCAGCGACGCGGTGCGCCACGCAATGCCGGAGGTGTTGCATGGCCCGGTCGCGTGGGTCCGCATTGCGTGGCGGACCACCCGGAGAACCGGGCCGACATGAGGCGAGCCGCGCATTGTCGCAGAAACAAGCGGTTGGGCGCAATCCTCGGACGCCCGTTCAAGGGTGCGGATGGGTGCGCCAGACGGGGATGTATGGAACAATCAGCCTCTTTGCTTGACCGCCCGTCTTTGAGAGGACCACCCGATGGCACAAGAGATCAACAACGACCAGGCCAACGGCCAGGCCAGCCAGCCGCAGCTGGTGATGCAGAAGATCTACGTGAAGGACGTTTCCTTCGAGGCGCCCAACGCGCCGCAGATCTTCCAGGAGATCGACGAGAACGCGCAGCCGCAGGTGCAGCTGAACCTGGGCCAGAAGGCCAGCGATCTGGGCAACGACCTGTATGAAGTGGTGCTCAGTCTGACCCTGACCTGCACGGTCGGCCAGCGCACGGCGTACCTGGCGGAAGTGGAGCAGGCGGGCGTGTTCGGCATCGCCGGTTTCGGCGACACCGACAAGGCCGGCATCCTGGGCAGCTATTGCCCGAACCTGCTGTTCCCGTATGCGCGCCAGGTGATTTCCTCGATGGTGCTCGAAGGCGGCTTCCCGCCGTTCCTGTTGCAGCCGATCAATTTCGACGCGCTGTTCGCCGAACAGTTGCGCCGTGGTGCCGGTGGCGACGAAGCCCCGGTGATGCTCAACAGCTGAGCTTCGGGCATGCCTGACAAGCCGAAGCTGACCGTGCTCGGCGCGGGCTCCTGGGGCACGGCTCTGGCCGCGCTCGGCGCCCGCAACGGCGTACCCACCCGGCTATGGGGCCGCGATGCCGACGCGCTGGCGCAGATGGCGCAGCAACGCAGCAATGCGCGCTACCTGCCAGGCGTCACTATGCCGGAGGCGTTGGGCTACGAGGCGGATCTCGGCGCGGCCGTGCGCGGCGCCGATATCGTGCTGATCGTGGTGCCCAGCCATGCGTTCGCCGCGATGCTCGACGCACTCGCGCCGCTGCTCGACGCGGGCACCGCGATCGCCTGGGCGACCAAGGGCTTCGAACCCGGTACCGGGCGTTTCCTGCACGAACTGGTGGCGGAAAAGTTGCCGGGCCGGCCGGCGGCGGTCATCACCGGGCCGTCCTTCGCCAGGGAGGTGGCCACCGGTCTGCCCAGCGCGGTCACCGTGCATTCGGACGACGATGCCTTCGCGCAACAACTCGCCGGCCTGCTGCATGCGCCCAACCTGCGCGCGTACTCCGGCGGCGACGTGCTCGGCGCCGAGCTCGGCGGCGCGATGAAGAACGTGCTGGCCGTCGCCACCGGCATCGCCGACGGCATGAACCTGGGCCTCAACGCCCGCGCCGGCCTGATCACCCGCGGCATGAACGAGATGCTGCGCCTGGGCGTGGCGCTGGGCGCACGGCCGGAAACGCTGATCGGCCTGTCCGGCCTCGGCGACCTGGTGCTGACCTGCACCGGCGACCTTTCGCGCAATCGCCGGCTCGGCCTGGCGTTGGGCCAGGGCGTGGCGATCGACGAAGCGGTGCGCCGCATCGGCCAGGTGGTGGAGAGCATCCTCACCGCCGACGAAGTCGCGCGGCTGGCCGCCAAGCATGGCCTGGACCTGCCGATCAGCGCCGGCGTGCGCGCCGTGTTGCACGGCGAGGTCACCCCGGCCGAAGGGCTCAAGGCACTGATGGCGCGCGAGCAGAAGCCGGAATATCCGCACGGGCTGTTCGGCAACGACTGACGCAGGACCGGCGGCGGGTGCCGCGGCCGTCGCCGCATCCGGCACTCGCGCTGCTAAGCTCAAGCATTTGGTCGTTGCTACGGAACGCATGCGGATGCCGCAATCGGACGAGAAGCAGCGCGTCGCCGGCCCCCCGGCTGGCGACGACGACACCTTGCCGCCGGCCTGGCGGCGGCTGCTGGCTGCGCCCAAACCCGCGGCGAGTGAGGACGGTGGCGTACTCGGCTTCTTCGTCGAAGTGGTGCCCGAGGAGGGCGCGGCGTTCGCCCGCGTCGACGTGGCGCCGGTACTGCTCAGCGTGGTCGAGCACGGTCGCTACAGCCGCCCGGTACCGCTGGACAGCCGCCACCTGGTGCAGACCCCGCTGCAGCCGCACGAGCAGCGCCTGGCCGCCAGCGTGCTGGGCCTGCCGCTGAGCGTGCGCAAGAGCCGCAGCTATGCCCGCCTTGGCGGCCACGTCGGCGACAGCCTGCTGGCCGAGGTCCTCGATACCGCGCCGTGCTTTCTCGGCGGCTTGGCCGGCCTGCGCCTGTCGCGCGGCAAGTCGCACCCGCTCAATTGGCACTGGCAGATGGAGGCCGACGGCAGCCAGCGCCTGCTGCCGCTGCTGCCCAACAGCCAGCGCCTGCTGCGCGTCGACGCGCTGTGGTACCTGGACGCCGAGCGCGCGACCCTGGGCCTGTTCGATGCGCCGGCCGAGGAAACCCAGTGGCTGGAGCTGCCGCCGCTGAAACACGAGCATGGCCGCCGCCTGCGCAGCAAGCTGCCGAACAGCCGGCTGGCCACGCGGGTACCGCTGCCGCAGGTGTTCGGCGATCTCAAGCGCTCGCAGCTGGCGCCCAAGCCGGTGCTGATCCTGCATGCGTTGACCCGCCACGCGCGTCTGGCCGCCGGCACGCCGCCGCTGGGCTATGCGCGGCTGGCCTTCGATTATGCCGGCGAGCGTTTGCCCGGCCGCGGCGGCGAGCCGCTGGTGCGCCGCGTGCGCAATGGCCAACTGGTCGAGATCACCCGCCGCCGTGCCGAGGAACTCACCGCGATGGAGCAGCTCGAACGCGTCGGACTCACTCCCGGCGTGGATACCGAGGGGCTGCCGTGGGACGTGGCCGAAACCCTGCCCGAAGACGCCTGGCTGTTCCCCGGCGCCGGTTATGCCGGCGCACTGGAGGTCAACACGCCGGCGCGCTGGCTGGCGTTGCGCCCCAAGCTCGAGGAAGAAAATTTCCTCGTCGAGTACGCGCCCAGCTTCCCGTTCGAGGTGCTCGAAGGGCCGGTTCGCTGGTATGGCCAGGCGGCCGAGGACGTCGACGACCACGCCTTCGACCTGGAGATCGGCATCGAGGTCGATGGCCAGCGCCACAACCTTTTGCCGGCGGTGGCGCAAGCGCTGGCCGAGCACCAGTTGACCCTCAGCCCGGCGGCGAATGAGCCCGACGATGCGGTGTGGTACGCCCCGGTCGATGCGCGCCGGCGCGTACCGGTGCGCCTGCGCGAACTGCGCGGCCTGCTGGCGCCGTTGGCCGAATACCTGGAGAAGCCGCGCAAGTCACTGCACCTGCCGCGCGTGCAGGCCGGCCGACTGGAGGAACTGGCCGCCGCCATGCCCGCTGGCGGCACGTTGCAGGCAGCCGAGCCGCTGCTCGGTTTCGCCGCACGCCTGCGTGACGCCGCCGCGCGCGCCAGCGATGCCGTGCCCGAAGGGCTTGCCGCCGAACTGCGGCCCTACCAGCGCGAAGGCCTGCGCTGGTTGAACGCGCTGGCCGAGGCCGGCGTCGGCGGCGTGCTGGCCGACGACATGGGCCTGGGCAAGACCCTGCAGTTGATCACCCATCTGCTGTCGCTCAAGCACGGCGGGGCGCTGACCCAGCCCGCGCTGATCGTGGTGCCCACCAGCCTGATTCCCAATTGGCAGTCGGAGATCGCCCGCTTCGCGCCGATGCTCAAGGTGCTGACCTTGCATGGCCCGCAGCGCGCGGAAGAATTCGACCAGCTCGGCGCGCAGGACATCGTGCTGACCAGCTACGCCCTGCTGCCGCGCGATGTCGCCGCGCTGCGCCAGCAGCCGTTCGCGCTGATCGTGCTGGACGAGGCCCAACAGGTGAAGAACCCGCGCACGCAGGCACGCCGCGCGCTGCTCAGCCTGCGCACGCCACGCTACCTGTGTCTCACCGGCACCCCGCTGGAAAATCACCTGGGCGAACTCTGGTCGCAGATCGACCTGGCCGTGCCCGGCCTGCTCGGCGACGAAGGCGCGTTCCGTCGCCACTACCGCGTGCCGATCGAGAAGCAACGCGACGAGGAGTGCCAGCAACGCCTGAACCTGCGCCTGGCGCCCTTCATCCTGCGCCGGACCAAGGCGCAGGTGGCGAAGGAACTGCCGCCGAAAACCGAGATCACCCGCCGCGTGGTGCTGGAAGGCCGCCAGCGCGAACTGTATGAAGGTCTGCGCCTGTCGCTGACCGAGGAGCTGCGCGAGGTGATCGCCCAGCGCGGCATCGCGCATTCGGGCATCGTGGTGCTCGATGCGCTGCTCAAGCTGCGCCAGGTGTGCTGCGACCCGCGCCTGGTGAAACTCGAGGCGGCGCGCGGCGTGCGCGAATCGGCCAAGTTCGAGCTGTTGATGGACATGCTGCCCGCGCTGCTGGACGAGGGCCGCAAGGTGCTGCTGTTCTCGCAGTTCACCGGCATGCTGAAACTGATCGCCGCCGAGCTCGACCGCCGCCGCATCCGCTACGTCACCCTCACCGGCGACACCCGCGACCGCGCCGAGCCGGTGCAGCGCTTCCAGGACGGCGAGGTGCCGCTGTTCCTGCTCTCGCTGAAGGCCGGCGGCGTGGGCCTGAACCTCACCGCCGCCGATACCGTGATCCACTACGACCCGTGGTGGAACCCCGCCGCCGAGGCGCAGGCCAGCGACCGCGCACACCGCATCGGCCAGGACAAGCCGGTGTTCGTGTTCCGCCTCATCACCAGCGGCACGGTGGAAGAGCGCATCGAGGAACTGAAACTGCGCAAGGCCGAACTCGCCGACGCCGTGCTCGAAGGCGGCGGCAGCCGCGAGAAACTGCGCTTCGACGAAGCTGACCTGGATGCGCTGCTGGCGCCGGAGTCGGTTTCGTGGCCAGCGTCCGGAACGCCCCGCCAGTCAACGTCATGACAAGGAAGAAATCGTGAAACATCGGACCCTCCGCACGTGGCGCAGTGCGTTCTTCATCATCTTGGCGTCGTGGCTCGCTGGCTGCGCCCATCAGGATGTCGGTGAGGTTCGCGGTTCCAGCGTGGAAACCTTCATCCCGGCCAACGCCGAAAGTTATGCCATGTCCGAAAACCAGGGCTTCGTCATCGGCGAGCCCCTGGCGCCGCTGCAGTTGCCCAATTACCCCGCGACGGCGGACGCGCCACGCGGTGAGGTGGTCGTCTGCCTGGAGGTGTCGATTGATCGAGACGGCCTCGTTTATGCCAGCGCACCACTGACGGGCCTGCCCGGTTGCCCGGCGAGGATCGGCGACGTTGCCGCCGAATTGATGCGCAGCGCCAGGCAGGCGACGTCGTCGTGGCGCTTCGCCCGGTCCCGGCGATGCACCTACCCGCAGGGATACGACGCTGCGCAGGCGCCGGGTTGCGACGGTCCGGTGATCAAGGTCGAATTCGTGCCGATCAGGCTGGCGTTCCGGTTTCGCTTCACGCGCAAGGCGGGCAGCACCGGCAACGTGACGATGGATCGTCTGCGCGGCTGAAACCCGCCGCGCTCGTCGGTATTCGCCGACGGCAACGTGTCGGGGCCGGGCGTCGGCGAGGGTTGAGCGCTTCCTTGTTCGTCTGGAAGCATGCCCACAGCGCGTCATCTGGTATCCATCGTCCCTTCGACCGGGCGCGCCCCATGAGCAGCTCCTTGGCTTTGGCGATTGCGCCCGCATCGCCGCTGGCCTCGGTGGCCTGCAACTCGCTGCGCGCCTCTGTATTCAAGACCCCGGCGGCAGCCGCGTGCGCAGCAGCGCGTCGACCGACTGCTGCCATTGCGGCGAGCCCGGGTTGGATTGCGGGGCTTCCTCGCCCAGTTTGCGCTGCACGGCCTGGTTCCACTCGGGGGAACCGGGGTCGGGGCCGTGGCCCTTGTCGCTGATGGCGAGCGACTGGTCGACCCAGGCCAGCCATTCCGGCGAGCCCAGGGCGGGGTTGGCGGGCGCCGTCTGTGCTTCGCCAGGGGCTGGCGGCGTGGGCGCGGGCGAGCAGGCGGCGAGCAGCAGGGCGAGCGGGAGGCTGGCGACGAGGCGACGCATGGGACGGCTCCGGAAGAGGGCGAGGCCGGTTCAGCCTAGCGCCCGACTTGTTGCCGGTGATTAACTTTTCATGATGCGCGCCGCGCCGGTTCAGTGAAGCGCGGCCGGCTCAATCGCGCGCCGCCACTTCGTCGATGTGGCGCAGCAGGTCGGCGGGGTCCTCGTACACGCGGAATGCACCGGACTGCTGCAGCTCGGCCTGGCCGTAGCCGCCGGAGAGCACGCCCACGCCCAGCGTGCGGGCGCGTTGCGCGGCAAGCATGTCCCACACGCTGTCGCCGATCACCAGCGATTGGCGGATGTCCACGCCGAGCCGCTCGGCCGCTTCCATGAACAAATCCGGGTCGGGCTTGGCATGGCGCACCTGGTCGCGCGTGACCACCGGCACCTTCGACGGATCGATGCCGAGCGCCTCCAGGTTGTGCCGGGCCGTTTCCATCCGCCCGCTGGTGGCGATTGCCCACGGGATGTCCTGCGCGCCGAGGTAGTCGAGCAATTCGCGCGCGCCGGGCAGCGGCCGCACCGCGCCTTGCGCATGCATGCGGTTGAACGCCTCGGCATGATGCTCGCGCATGCGATCCAGTCGCTCGGCAGTGATCGGCAAAGTCGTCTCGCGCAACAGCATGTTGGCGAACAGGCCGCCGCTCATGCCGATCTTGCGATGGATCCGCCACACCGAAATGTCCAGCCCCTCGGCGTCCAGCGCCTGCTTCCACGCCAGCACGTGCTGGTAGACGCTGTCGATCAGGGTGCCGTCCAGATCGAACAGGAAGGCGCCGTCACGCCGTGGCATGGCTGCTCTCGCGCCGCGGCAGCAATGGCCGGCCCGAGTCCAGCACGGCCAGCGCGGCGCCGCCGAGCAGCCCCGGTTCCGGGTTCATGATCGCCTGGGTCGGCACTTTTTCCATGATGTCGCGGAAGCGGCCCTTGGCTTCGAAGCGTTCGCGGAAGCGCCCGCGTTCCAGCCACGGCAGCAGCACCGGGATCAGTCCGCCGGTGAGGTAGACGCCGTCCCACGCGCCGAGCGTGAGCACCAGGTCGCCGGCCACGCTGCCGAAGATGCCGGCGAAGGTTTCCACCGTGCGCGTGCACAGCGGGCAGCTGTCGGCCTTGGCCCGGGCGGTGATGTCTTCGGGCTTCAGGTCGGCCGGTTGTGCGCCGACCATGTGGCAGATCGCGTCGTACAGGTTCACCAGTCCCTGGCCGCAGATCAGCCGCTCGTTGGAAACGCGACCGTACTTGTGGTTGAGGTAGTCGAGGATCGCGATGTCCTCCGGCGTGTGCGCGGCGAAGCCGGCGTGGCCGCCTTCGGTCTGCAGCACGCTGCAGTGACCGCCGCGCACCAGCAGGCCGCCCACGCCCAGGCCGGTACCGGGGCCGACGATGGCAAAAGTCTGTTCGTCCTCGGCACCGACCACCGGCCGCGGCACCGTGCCCACGTCGACCAGGTCGTCGCCGTGCAGCAGCGTCACCGCCATGCTCTGCGCGGCGAAGTCGTTGACCAGGTGCACATGCTCCAGGCCCAGCGCCTCGGCGGTCTGATGGGCCGAGATCGCCCACGGATTGTTGGTGACCTTCACCGTCTCGCCGTCGACGATGCGTCCGGCCGCGGCGACGATGGCGCGCTTCACCGTCAGCCCCGTTTCGTCGAGGTACTGCCGGGCGGTGGCCACCAGCGAATCGTGCTCGGCAACCCGATAGCGCCGGATGCTGTCGGCCAGCAGCGGGCGCTCGCGCGAGGTGTCGGCCACGCCGAAGCGGACGTTGGTGCCACCCAGATCGACGAGCAGGGTGGGTACGCTGCGGGACGGGCTCATGTAGCTTCCTGCGGAAACGGAACAGCAAGCGTGCCGCCGTTGTGCCGCGTAGTCCAGCGTTTTGCATCCGTACGCGCCGGAATGGCGATGCCGGCGGGCCGCGGCTGCGTGCGGGGCAAAGGCGTAAAATAGAGGGCTGCCGACTTGCGAGTACCGCCATGAGCTTTCCCGCCACCCGCATGCGCCGCATGCGCCGCGACGCCTTCTCTCGCGCGCTGATGCGCGAGCACACCTTGCTGCCGAGCGACCTGATCATGGTCGCCTTCGTGATCGAGGGTGAGGGTCGGCGCGAAGCGGTGCCGTCGATGCCCGGCGTGGATCGGCTCTCGATCGACGAACTGCTGAAGCTGGCCGGCGAATGCGTGCGCCTGGGCATTCCCGCGCTGGCCCTGTTCCCCTCGCCCGGCGCCGGGGTGAAATCGCTCGACGCCGCCGAGGCGTGGAACCCCGACAACCTGATGCACCGCGCCACCCGCGCGCTGAAGGCGAAGTGTCCCGAGCTTGGCCTGATCGGCGACGTCGCGCTCGACCCGTACACCACCCACGGCCAGGACGGCCTGATCGACGAGCATGGTTACGTGATGAACGAGCCCACCGTCGAGGCGCTGGTGAAGATGTCGCTGGCGCAGGCCGCGGCGGGCATGGATATCGTGGCGCCGTCGGACATGATGGACGGCCGCATCGGCGCCATCCGCGACGCGCTGGAAGCGGCCGGCCACATCCACACCCGCATCCTCGCCTACTCGGCGAAGTATGCCTCCGCGTTCTACGGCCCGTTCCGCGATGCGGTCGGTTCCTCGGCCAACCTCGGCAAGGGCAACAAGCACACCTACCAGATGGACGTGGGCAACAGCGACGAGGCCCTGCGCGAGGTCGAGCTGGACCTGCTCGAAGGCGCCGACATGGTGATGGTGAAACCGGGCCTGCCGTACCTCGACGTGCTGCGCCGGGTGAAGGACGCCTTCGGCGCACCCACCTTCGTCTACCAGGTCAGCGGCGAGTACGCGATGCTCAAGGCCGCCGCGCAGAACGGCTGGCTGGACGAAAAGGCGGTGGTGCTCGAATCGTTGACTGCGTTCAAGCGCGCCGGTGCGGATGCGATCCTCACCTATTACGCGGTGGATGCGGCGCGGTGGTTGCGCGGCGAGTGAGTTTCCTCGCTCGCCGTTCTATTTGACCGGCACTTCAGCCGTCGAAAGCGCCTCGCAGGAATGACGGTTGGCGTACTTCGGCACCTCGCCTTCCGCGGCAAATCTGGATGCCGTCGTCGCCCTCGCGTAAGCTGGCCGATGGGGCCGCACAGCGGCCACAGGGGCGAACGAGGATGGGGGCGTTGCAGGATCATCCGTTGACGAGCGACCGTGCCGCCGGCTTGCCGGCGGCGGCGCGGGCGTTGCTCGCGCGTGCTTCCGCAGCGCTGGATGCGCACGACCTGCCGGCTGCCGAGGCGGCGCTCGATGGCGTGCTGGCGATGCTGCCCGATTGCGCCGAGGCCTTGCGCATGCAGGGGCTGGTGCGGCACGTGCGCGGCGATTACGTGAGGGCGGTGGCCTTCCTGCAGCGGGCGCGGGCGTTGCTGCCGGACGACCCGCTGGTGCGCATGAACCTGGCCACGGCGCTGTTCGCCGCCGGCGAGCCTGCGGCGGCAATGGCTGGCCTGGAGCGATGCTGTGCCAAGGCGCCGGACTTTGCGCCGGCGTGGTTCAACCTCGGCAAGATGTACATGCTGCAGCAGCGTCCGGCCGGGGCGATCACCGCCTTGCATCGCGCGCTGGATGCCGAGCCCGGCCACGTGCCGGCGCGGATGCTGCTGGCGCAGGCGCAGGCGAGCCTGGGTGCGTTGGGTCCGGCCGGCGACAGTTATCGTGCGGTGCTGCGCCTGCAGCCGGACCTGGCCGATGCCTGGGTCGGCCTCGCCGATCTGGAGACGGCGTCGTTCGGCGCGGCCGACGTCGCGCATCTGGAACAACTGCTGCGTTCGCCGCTGGCCAGTCAGCGCGCGCGGGTGTGCCTGGGTTTTGCGTTGACCCGCGCGCTGGAGGACCAGGGCGACTACGCCGGCGCATTTCGCGCGCTGCGCAAGGCCAATGCGCAGATGTACCGCGCGCTGGCCTGGAAGCCGGCCAAGTCCCGCGCGCAGGCGCAGGCGATGCGCCGGGTGTTCGAGACGCGGCGGACGGACGCCATCGACGCGCGGCTGGGCGAGGGCATGGTGTTCGTGGTCGGCATGCCGCAGGCCGGGTCGCTGCTGACCGCGCAGGTGCTGGCCGCGCATCCGGCGGTGGCGGTGGTCGACGAATCGGATGCGGTCGAAGAGGTGCTCAAGGCCGAAACGCAACGCCGGCAGCAGCCGCGCGTGCAGTGGATGACGCAGGCCACGCCGGCGGACTGGCAGCGACTGGGCCGGGATTACCTCGCCCGCGCCGAAGCGGCACGCGGACGCAAGGCCTGCCTGGTCGACCGCACGCCGGGCAACTGGCGGCTGGTCGGGGCGATCCTCGCGATGCTGCCGGGCGCGCGCGTGGTCGACAGCCGCCGCCGCGCGCTGGAAACCTGTTTCGCCTGCTACCGGCAGTTGTTCCTCGACCGTCACGAGTTCAGCTACGACCTCGACCACGTCACCGGCTACTGGAGCGATTACGACGCGCTGTGCCGGCACTGGCGGCAGCTGTTTCCCGGCCGCTTTCTCGAACACCACTACGAGGCATGGCGTGCCGAACCGGCGTTGCAGGTACGTCGCCTGCTGGCGTTCTGCGCGTTGCCGTTCGCGCCAGCCTGCGTGGACGTGCATGGCGGCGGCGAGCGCCATGCCGGCAGCGTGGACGCGTTGATGCGCCGGGACAGCGAGCGCTGCGCCGCCTACGGCGTGGAGCTGAAGCGGTTGCGCGCGTTGCTGGGGATGCGCACCGCCGACGCGTGAATGGCGAGGGCGGCGATCAGCGTGTGCTCGACACCGGCGCCGACGTCGAAGCGCTGCCCGCCGGCGCCTCCGCCGGGCACTGCACCACGCGACGCGGCGTGCCCGGGCCCGGGGTTGCGAGCGGCTGGCCGATCGCGCCCATGCGCCGCGCCAGTGGCACCACCGCCTGGTTGAGGCGCCAGTCGTAGATCACGCTGAAGGCCATCACGCGGGCCACGTATTCGCGGGTTTCCTTGTACGGGATGGTGGCGACGAACAGGTCCGGCGCCAGCGTGCCGCGTTCGGCCAGCCACACGTCGACGCGGTTCGGCCCGGCGTTGTAGGCCGCGCTGGCGAGCCAGGTCGAGCCGTCGAAACGCTGCGCCATCTGCGCCAGGTAGCGCGTGCCCAGCGCGATGTTCACCACCGGGTCGTACAGGCTGGCAGCGCCGTTCCATGGCAGGCCGGCGGCACGCGCCACCAGCGCGCCCGTGGCCGGCAGCAGCTGCATCAGGCCGCGGGCGTCGGCGCCGGAACGCGCGTCGCTCATCCACGCGCTCTCGGCGCGCAGGATCGCGTACGCCCATGCCGGATAGATGCCGGCCTGCTCGGCCTGCGGCACCAGGCCGTCCTGGCTGGCCAGCGGGAAACGCAGGTCGTACAGGCGCAGCGCGTCGCCGCTGCTGAGCGTGAACACCGCGCGGTCGTACCAGCCACGCCGGTTGGCCAGGTCGGCGGCGAGGCGCTGGGTGGCCGCGTCGGTGCCTTGCAGCGCGCGGTTCCATTCGCGCCGGGCCAGTCGCGGCAGGTCCACCGCGAACAATTCGAACGCACGCTGCAGGGCGGGGCGGGCCAGCAACTGCTGCTCGCGCTGCGGATCGTCGGCCAGGCTCAGCGGGCAGATGGCGTAGTCCTGCTGCAGGCGGTCGGCGGCGAGGAAGCCGAAGTAGGTGGCCTGTCCGGCCAGCGCGGCGTATTGCCGTTGCGCGGCTGCGGCATCGCCGGTGGCGGCGAGCGCACGGGCGCGGAAGTACTGCCATTCGTCACCCTGCTGCAGCGACGGCGGCATCGCCGCGATCGCCGCCAACACGGCCGGCCAGTTCATCCGCGCCAGCGCCACTCGCGCGCGCCATTCGCGGGTGCTGTCGTCCTGCGCGGCGGCGGGCAGCGCGACGAGACGGGCGAGCGCGTCGTCGTCGAAGTCGGTGGCGTGGAACAGCGCCAGCGCGCGCAGGATGTCGTTGCGCTGCGCGGTGTCGAACGTCAAACGCGGCTGCAACTGCCGCCACGCGTCGTCGGCGCGGTCCACGTCGCGCCGCGCCTGTCGCACCAGCGCCAGCGTCGCGGCCTGCCGCGCGCGCGGCGTGTCGCTCCACTGCAGGGCCTTGGCCAGCGCCGCGGCCGGATCGCGCAAGGCCAGCGCCAGCTGCTGCGCGTCGGCCTGCTGGGCGGCGGGCAACCAGCTCGCCAGGCTGGCGATGGTGCCGGCCTGCCCGGCGTCGGCGGCGCGGTCGATGCGCGTCCACAACCTTGCGGCGGTGAGCAGGCCCTGGCGCTGCGCGGCATCGAGCACCGGGTCGCAGGCGTCGGGCAGGTTCGGCTGCGACCACAGCGCGGCGAGATCGCGATCGAAATCCAGCGTGGCACCTTGCGCGAGCCTGGCCTGCAGCGCGTCGCAGCTCAGCGTGTCGCCAAGGCCCGCCTGGTACAGGGCGAGAAAACCGCTCCAATCCTGCCGCCGCGCCAGCTCGCGCAGGAAGCTGCGGCGCAGGTCGGCGGCGGGCAGCCAGTCCGGATACTGCGCGAGGTAGGCCTCGACGGTGGCGCGGTCGACGGTGCGGATGTCGTGCTCCAGCGCCGCCGCCTGCAGGTAGGGATACAGCGGGTAGTCGTGCAGCGTGCCGGCGAGCGCGCGCCAGTCGTCGCCCTGCTGGGCCGCCGCATAGGCCTGCTTGAACGTGGCGCGTTGCGCCGGCGTCGGCTCGGCGGCCTGCGCAAGGCCGATGAACAGGCAGGCACCGGCCAGCAGCAGGCCGCCCGCGCGTGCCAGCCGGGGAGAGGTGAAAGCAGGCATGCGTACTCCGCGATTCGATCTGCCCGCAGTGTAGTGGAACGCCCGCGGCCGCTTGTGTGGACCGGGTGAACACATGGCGCGCCCTGCTAAGCTGGCACGCTGATTCGTCGCCATCCACGGTTTGCCGCATGTCATCCGAAGCTGCGCCTGTTGTCCGTCGGGAGCCTCTGGCGTGGCTGGCCTTGCTGCTGGCAGCCCTGGCATCGCTGTACGGCTGGTGGGCGATCGGCCGGCCGGTGGCGTTGCCCGATGCACCCACCTCGCGCATCGCCTGCGTGTCGTATGCACCGTTCCGGCTGGCGGGCGAGTCGCCGCTGGATGCCTCGGCCTTCGTCAGCGCCGAGCGCGTCGACGCGGACTTGCGCGCGCTGTCGCAGCGCTTCGATTGCGTGCGCACCTACTCGCAGGGGCAGGGCCTCAGCGCGGTACCGCGGATCGCCCGGCGCTACGGCATGAAGGTGCTGCTGGGCATCTGGCTGGGACATGATCCCGAGGCCAATGCCGAACAGATCCGCCTCGGCATCGCCACGGCGCGCGCCTACCCGGACGTGGTGCGTGCGGTGATCGTCGGCAACGAGGTGCTGCTGCGCGGCGAGCTGTCGTCGGCGCAGCTGGCGGCCGATTTGGCGCGTGTGCGCGAGGCGGTGCCCGAGCCGGTGACCTATGCCGACGTGTGGGAGTTCTGGTTGCGCCATCCCGAGCTGGCTGCCTCCGTGGATTACCTCACCATCCACATCCTGCCGTACTGGGAAGACCAGCCGGTGCCGCCGGAGCGGGCGGTGCAGCACGTGGCAACGGTGTACGCGAAGGTGAGCGCGGCATTTCCCGGGCGGCGCGTGATGATCGGCGAGACCGGCTGGCCCAGCGCCGGCCGCCCGCGCCAGGCGGCCAGCGCCAGCGTGGTGGACGAGGCGCGCTACCTGCGCGACTTCCTGCGCTACGCGGAGGAAACCGGCCTGCCGTACAACGTGATCGAGGCGTTCGACCAGCCGTGGAAGCGCACGCAGGAAGGCACGGTGGGCGGCTACTGGGGCATTTTCGACGCGCAGGCGCGGCCGAAATTCGCGATGACCGGGCCGGTGGTCGAGATGGCGCGCTGGTGGCTGGGCTGGCTGGCCGCGGCGCTCGGTGGCGTGATCTTCGCGCTGGCCGGCGCATGGCGACGTCGCCGGAACGGCTGGCGCGAACGGCTGGCGCTGGGCCTGGCCGGCGTGGCCAGCGGCGGCGCCGTCGCCTGGCAGTGCCGACAGATGTGGTTTGCCTGCCGCAACCCGTGGGAGTGGACGATCTCGCTGGCCGCCTGCGTGCTGGCCGTGTTCACCGCGCTGCGGCTGGCGCGCTGGATTGCCGGGCGACTGGCCGGCACGCCGCGGCCGGGTGGCCCCGGCGGCTGGCGCACGCTGTGGCTGTTCGCGCTGGCGTATTACGGCCTGCTGCTGGTGTTCGACGGGCGCTATCGCGATTTTCCGCTGGGCCTGTTCGCGCTGCCGTGCGTGGGCCATGCACTGGCGGGGTGGCTGTCCCGCGCGAGCGAGCGGGCGCGGCCCACGCTGGAACAGCGCTTCCTTGCCGCGTGCCTGCCGCTGCTGGGCGTGGTCGTGGTCGCGCAGGAGGCCGGGCTCAACCCGACCGCGTGGTCATGGCTGGTGCTGAACCTGCTGCTTGCCTGGCCGGTCTGGCATGCGTGGCGCGCGGGCGTCCGCCTGCAGGCGCAGCAGGCGCAGGCTGCCCAGTAGCAAGGCCAGCGCGCCGGCCTCGGCGCCGTACAACTGCATGGCGAACACGCCCAGCGCCGCGGCCAGCCAGGCCAGCGACAGGCGCCGCAACAACCACGCCGGCAGCAGCGCGATGAGCGCGAGCGTGCCGTAGACGTGATGCAGGAAGCCGAGCACCAGCCACGTGCGCAGCGTGCACCACGCGGGGCCGTGGCCGCTGCCGCAGAGCTGCCCGATCGCGCTGGATTCGATCAGCCCGAAGCGCAGCGCGGTGGCGCCCAGGCCCACTGCCAGCAGCGCCAGCCACCATGCCGCCGCGCGCCACGGCAGCGAGGTCATCGGTGCTTCCGCTTCGCGCTGCGGCCGCCGACGCCGGCGGGCAGGCGGATTTCCGCGGCCACCGGCAGGTGGTCGGAGAACGCCTGCGGCAGCGTCCAGGTTTTCTCCAGCTGGATCGCCTCGGAGGTGAGGATGTGGTCCAGCGCCCGCCGCGGCTTCCAGCTGGGAAAGGTGGGCGTTGGCTGCGCCGGGGGCTGCAGGCTGCTCTTGTTGAACAGCTGGCGCATCTCCGCGCTGCCCGGTTCGGTGTTGAGGTCGCCCATCAGCACGGCGTGGCGGAAATCCTGCAGCAGCTCGGCGATGAAACCGAGCTGGCGTGCGCGCGCCGGGGCGCTCAGCGAAAGATGGGCAATCATCACCGCCAGCGCGTCCTCCCCTTCGCCGAACTGCGCCAGCAGCGCGCCGCGGCCGGGGATGCGGCTGGGCAGCGGGTAGTCCATCACCGAGGTCGGTTCGAGCCGGCTGATCAGGCCGTTGGCCGAATGCGCCAGCCGCGCCACCGGCCGGTTGGGCTGGTGGCTCCAGAACGGCAGGCCGGAGGTCTCGGCGAGGTAACGGGTCTGGTTGAGGAAGCCCGAGCGCAGGCTGCCGGCGTCGGCTTCCTGCAGGCCGATCACGTCGAAGCCGGCCAGCACCTCGGCCAGGCGGTCGAGGTTGTCCATCTTGCTGCGCCCGGGCAGCACCGCGTTGAGGCTGCGGGTGAGGTAGTCGCGGTAATGTGCCACGCTGGCGCCGGCCAGGATGTTGCAGCTGAGCAGGCGCAGGCGGCGCTCGGCAGGTGCGGTGGCAGGGGTGGCGGCACGGTTCATGGCAGCACGCGGCAGAAGAGGGGAGCGGATGCCTTCAGCAGCCGGCCTGGCCACCCGCCTGAGCTGCAGCATGCGCGCCGCCGCGTGAACGCGACGATGGCGGCGCGATCCGCCGCCGCGCAGGGCCGCCTGGCGGGAGCTACTTGCCGGCCAGTTCGCGCTTGGCCAGCCACAGCGCCACCGCCAGCATGTGCTCGTGCGAGCGCACCGTGGCAACGACGTACTTGCCGTCGACCACCAGGGTCGGCGTGCCGTCGACTTGCCAGGTGCGCAGCAGGTCGAGGTCGCGCTTCATCTTCTCGGTGGTTTCCGGCGCCATCGCGATGCGCATGAACTCGTCGCGGTTGACCCCTTCGCGGGCGTAGAAATCGGCCAGCTCGTCCATCGAGTTGATCGGGTAATGCTCGCCGAACTTGGCCACGAACAGCTGCAGGTGGGTGCGCTCGACCACGCCCAGCTGCCTGGCCGCGTAATAGGCCCGCGCGAACGGCACCCATTGCTGGTTGAACGGCGCCGGCAGCAGCTTGAACTCGACCCCGGCCGGCAGCTCCTTGCGCAGCTTCTCGGCATCCGGCGCGAACTCCGCGCAGTGGATGCAGCCGTAGGAGAACACCTCGACCAGCTCGACCTTGCCCTCGCTGCTGTAGCGCTGGTGCGGGGCGGGCAGGGTGACGTAGTCGGTGCCCTCCGCGTACGGCGCCGGGTCGCTGGGCTGCGCGGTGCAGGCGCTGGCCAGCAGCAGGCTGGCGAGCAAGGCCAGGACGGGCAGGCGGGCGTATCGCTTGAACATCGGGTCGTTCTCCACGCGGATGGCGCCGGCGGCCTACTTGCCGGCCTGTTCCTTGGCGACCAGCCACTGGGTCAGCTCGATCGTCTGCGCATAGCCGCCGGCCGTGCTCGGCCCGTAGCGGTACTTGCCGTTGACGACCATCGAGGGCGTGCCGTCGATGCCGTACGCCTTGATCAGGTCGTCGGCGCGCTTCATCTTGGTGTTGACCGAGAACGAGTTGGCGACGGCGACGAATTCCTTCGGGTCCGCACCGAATTTCTGCGCGTAGAACTGCGCGATGTCCTCGATCGTGGGCCAGGCCTCCTTCGGCTTCAGCCCGCTGCCCTTGAGGTCGTAGGTGGAAATTTCGCCGGTCTTGAACGTGCCGTCGAACATCGCGTCGTAGCTCTTCTCGGCCAGGCCCAGCGCCTGCGCGGCGTAGTACGCGCGCTGGTAGACCACCCAGTTCTCGTCCGGGCGGAACGCCGCGGGCAGGTAATTCATCACCGCGCCGGCGGGCAGGCTCTTGTGGATCTGGTCGGCGGTGGTGTGGAACGCGTTGCAGGCCGGACAGCCGAAGGAGAACACCTCGGTCACCTCGACCTTGCCGGGGTGGCTGGTCGGCTGCGGCGGGTCGATCAGGAAGTAGTTCTTGCCCTCGACCCACTTGCCGTTGTCGACGAAGGGCACGGCCGGGGCGGCGGCGGTCGCGGCGCTTTCGGCGGGCGCGGGCGCGCTGTTGTCGTCGCCGGCGGGCGTGGCCGTGGCGGCGGCTGCCGTGCTGGCGGGCGCCGGCGTGCTGGCCGGGGCGGCCGGCGTCACCGAGGTCGCGGCTGCCGTGCTGGCGGGGGCCGGCGTGGCGGCCGGTTCGCCCTTGTCATGGCTGCAGGCGGCAAGCGCGAGCAGGGCGGCGCACAGGATCGGAAGACGCTTGAACATGACCACCTCGAATCGGTGAAACGGGAGACGCGCCGCGCGGGCGGTCAGGGCGTGGCGGCCGCCGCAGGCTTGCTCTCGGCGGGGTGCAGGCCTTCGATGTAGCTGGCCAGCGCGGCGATGTCCCTGGCGTCCAGCTTGGCGGCGATCGCGGGCATGATCTGCGAGCGGGTATCGGTGCCCCAGCTGGCGCCGTCGTGCCATGCCTTCAGCGTGGCCTCCACGTACTGCGCATGCTGGCCGGCCAGCTGCGGATACATCGCGCCGGGGTTGCCGCGGCCGTCGATGCTGTGGCAGGCCATGCAGGCCGGGATGCCGCGCGTGCTGTCACCCTGGCGGAACAACGTTTCACCCTGCTCGACCAGCGCCTGGTCGGCCACGCCGGGGCGCGAGCTCTGGCTGGCGAAATAGGCGCCGAGGTCGTGCATGTCCTGCACCGACAGCGGCGTGGCCATGCCCAGCATGATCGGGTTCTGGCGCTGGCCGGATTTGAAATCGGTCAGCTGGCGCACGATGTACTGCTCGCTCTGCCCGGCCAGTTTGGGGTACTGCGCATCGGCGGAGTTGCCGTCCATGCCGTGGCAGGCGCCGCAGACCGCGGCCTTGGCCTGGCCGGCGGCGGCGTCGCCCGGCTTGACCGCCGCTTCGGCCACGCTGGCCGGCGCTGCTGCCGGCGCCGCGGCGCTCGCGGCGGCGACGGGAGCCGGCGCCTCCTGGGCCATCACGGCCGTAGTGGAGAGCGCCAGCGCGAGAGCCAGGGCGGACCCGAACGCGGCGGGCCGAAAACCAGCGGAGCGAAAACTCATACACTTGACTCCCGAGAGACTTGCGAACACTGCCGACGGCGCACCGGAACGAAGCGGTGGGCAGAAACCGCAGAATTATCCCGTGCCATCCTACCTTGGTCAAACCGCTCCCATGCCGAATCCCCTCCAGGGCGCGCAGTTCATGCTCGCCGCGCACCGCCTCAGCCAGTTGCCCGCCGACGAGGGCGCCGAGGTGGCGTTCGCCGGCCGCTCCAACGCCGGCAAGTCCAGCGCGCTCAATGCGCTGACCAATCACAAGGGTCTGGCGCGCACGTCCAAGACGCCCGGGCGCACCCAGCAGATGGTCGCCTTCAGCCTGCCGTCGCCGCGCGAGGCCGCCGCGGCGCCGGTGGAAGCCGGCGCCGACCGGCGCCTGGTCGACCTGCCCGGCTACGGCTACGCCAAGGTGCCGCTGGACATGCGCGAACACTGGAAGCAGGAGATCGACGCCTACCTGCACCGTCGCCGCAGCCTGCGCGGCCTGGTGCTGATCGTCGACATCCGCCATCCGCTGAAGGAGTTCGACCGCCTGATGCTGCAGTTCTGCGCCGACACCGGCCTGCCCTGCCACGTGCTGCTGACCAAGGCCGACAAGCTCTCGCGGGGTGCCGGCACGCAGGCGCTGGCCGCCCTGCGCAAGCAATTTGCCGCCGAGGGGCTGCACGCCAGCGCGCAGGTGTTTTCCTCCTCCGCCGGCACCGGCGTGGACGAAGCGCGCGAGGCGGTGGCGAACCTGCTGCGACAGCCGCGCGCGGCGACCTGACCTGCGGCGCGCCGGCGCTCCCGCAGGGGCCGCCGTCAGCGCAGCCAGCGCTCGGCGAATTCGTCCGGTGGCAGCGGGCGACCGATCAGGTAGCCCTGGATGTAGTCGCAGCCCATGGCGACGAGCAGCGCGAGCTGAGTTTCTTCCTCGACGCCTTCCGCCACCACGCTGTAAGCCAGCGTCTTGGCCAGCGCGATGATGTGCCTGACGATTTCCTGCTGGCGCGGATCGCCGGAAAGCCCGCGGATGAAGGCCTGGTCGAGTTTGAGCACGTTGGCCGGGATGCGGGTCAGGTAGACCAGCGAGGAGTAACCGGTGCCGAAATCGTCGAGCGCGACGCCGATGCCCGCGGCGCGCAACGCCACGAGGGATTCCCGCACCTTGTGCGAGTCGTTGACGGCGGTCGCCTCCAGTATCTCGATCTCCAGCCGGTCGACGTCGAGCCGGTAGCGCCCCAGGGCGGCCTGCACCCGCTCCACGACGGACGTCCGTTCGAATTGCACCGGCGACATGTTGATCGAGACCGGGATCGCCGCCAGGTTGTCGTCCTGCCATTGCCGCATCTGCGCGCAGGCCCGATCGAGCACCCACTCGCCCAGCCATGCGCCCAGGCCCATTTCATCGAGCAGGTGCACGAAGGTGGCCGGCAGGACCAGGCCGCGCGTGGGCGACAGCCAGCGGACCAGCGCTTCGGCGCCGACGATCCGTCGCGTGCGGGCGTCGATCTTCGGTTGGTAGTGCAGCACCAGTTCGCTTCTCTCGACCGCCTTGCGCAGTTCCTGGGTCAGGTCGAAATGGATTTTCGAGGTGCGGGTGAACTCGCTCGAGTAAAACTGGAAGCCGCCCGGCTGTCCGCGCTTGGACTTGTACATGGCGGCGTCCGCCATCTGCAGCAGTTCATCGAACTGGCTGGCATTCGCCGGGTACAACGCGATCCCCATGCTGGCGGGCGTGTTGATCTGGTGTTCGCTCACGGTGATCGGTTCGGCCAGGGCGGCGCGCAAGTCACGCAGCCGGCGGTCGAGCGTCGCGTGTTCCTCGCCGCGCACCAGATCCTGCACCAGCACGACGAACTCGTCGCCGCCCAGGCGGGCCAGCACGTCGTCCGGATGCAACTGCTGCTGGAGGCTCGTCGCACACTGGAGCAGGAGCTGGTCACCACTGGCGTGGCCGAGCGTGTCGTTGACCTGCTTGAAGTTGTCCAGGTCGATCAGGATCAGCGCGGCGGCGGTCTGCTCGCGTTGCGCCCGCTCGATGGCCTGTTCGCAGCGCTCGCGCAGCAGCACCCGGTTCGGCAGGTCGGTCAGTGCATCGTAATGGGCCTGGTGATGGAGTCTTTCCTCCTGCGCCAGGCTGGACAGCGCGATGCCGATGCGGTCGGCAAGTGCCCGGCCACCCCGGACGGCGGTGTCGATCGGCTCGGGCAAGTCCAGGTATGCCAGCAGCAGCACCTGATGCAGGCAGTCGTCATGGCGGATCGGGAACGCAAGCAGGTGCGCGGGCAGCGCAGAGCCGAGCCGTCGCAGGAACTCCTCCGGCAGATGCGCTGGTGACAGGATGCATGCCGGTTGCGCGTGGCTCAGCGCGTCGAGCCCGAACCTGACGGTTGCCGTGCGCAGGCAAACGCCCGCGTGCGCGGGGTCATGCGTCAGCAGGTAGTAACCCGCCTCGCCGTCGCGCACCAGCAGGCCGGCGCCGTCGCTGGGGATGGCCTTGCGGATGTGGCCGAGCACCTCGCTGGCGACATGCTCCATGCGCGAGGCGCTGATGATGGCGCGGTCGAGGTCGCTCAGCAGGGCGAGCATGTGGAACCGGGATTCCAGGTTCATCGCCATGTCGTTGAACGTGCGCCCCAGTTCGGCGAACTCGTCGTTGCCGGCCAGTCGCAGGCGCGCCGTCAGGTCGCCGGCTGCGAGGCGGCGGGTGAGTCCGGTCAGCTGGTCGAGCGGCTTCATCTGGTGGCGGATCTGGCGCATGGCGAGCGCCGCGGCGACGGCCAGCGCCAGCAGCACGATGATCGGAAACAGATGGCGGAAATCCTCCAGCCGGCGCAGCGCGTCGGCTCGCGAGGTGACCTGCATGACGACGAAGCCCGGGCTGTCGAACGCGGGCAGAAACTTGAGCCGCCACAGCCCCACCAGCAGGTCCTCGCCCGAGGCATGCCATGGCACGGTGCCGCCGGTGCCGTTGCCGAGCGCCGACTCCAGCATGTGCCGGTCCAGCGGGGCGAGGCCGGGCGTGCAGAACATGGCGACGTAGTCGGCATCGAGGATGCAGTAGCGCTCGGGTGCGGAGTCGTTGCCCCACAGCGGAGCGGTCGCGATCTCGCCCATCAAGGCCTGACCGCGGGACGCGGACGGAACCAGCAACTGCACCGGACGTCCGGCGGCCAGTCGCAGGATGCTCTTGCCGCGCGCCAGCCGGGCCTGCTGTGGCGCCGTCAAGTCGTGCGAAGACTGCAGCGAGGTTGTGCTGAAACCGAGTTTCGCCGCCGCCGAAGCCTCGCCGATGTCCTTGGCGGGAAGCTGCCGCAGGTCGTTTGCGCGGGCGTTGAGCAGCTCGATCAGGCTCATGCCGAACGACTTGCTGTCGGCGCGAAGTTGCTGGTACGCCGAGTCCAGCAGCAGCGTGCTGACCTCGTGGTAGACGTACCAGGCCATGCCGCTCATGGGGATCAGTGCGGCCAGGAGAAACTGCAGGGTGAGGCGTCGACTGACCTTGCCGGGCAGGTAAATGCGCATCGTCGCGCCTAGAAATCCTGCGCCGTGCCGATGTAACTGCCGTTGCCCGCGCGCACGATGTCGTCGCGCGCGAAGCGTCCGGTCAACTGGGTCTGCGTACGGCCATCCGGTCCGGTGCTGTACAGGTCGAAGTCGGTGTTGATCGGATTCATGTTCCGGTCGCGGCGGACCTGGCCCGTTTTGGGCGGCGGATCGGTGTCGATCGGCAGATACCGGTACGGGTTGCCCCATGGATCGAGCGCCGGTTCGCTGATGCCGATCTCGGCCAGAGTGGCGGGATAGGTCCCCGACTGGGCGTGGTAGGTCTCCAGCGCCAGCGAGGTGGTGGTCATGAAGGCGGCGACTTCATTCGCCTTGACGCGGTTGCCGTACCGCGCATAGATCGGCATCGCCATGGCGACGAGCAGCCCCATGATGATGACTGCAATCATCATCTCGACCAGCGTGAACCCGGCGCTTGGCGTGGGCAGTCTCTTGTTCATGGCTACGGGTGGAGTGTTCGCGAGGCGCACCGAGCGGCAACGCCGGGATTCGGCAAATCGCCGGGCCCCTCATCGTTAGCGGCACGGGAGGATTGCGCTTGAGCGCCATGACGACGGGCGGGCAAGCGGCGCGCGACCACGCCCGGCGGGCGGTCACGCGCGCCGGGTCATCGCGAACCGATCAGGGCGTGACGACATCCATGAACACCGCGCACAGCGCTTCCATGCCGGCGCGGTCGTCCTCGTCGAAGCGATCGGTCACCGGGCTGTCGACGTCCCACACGCCGAGCAGCGAACCATCGCGGCGAACCAGCGGCACCACGATCTCCGATTGCGAGGCGGAGTCGCAGTAGATGTGGTTGGGGTGCGTGCTGACGTCGCGCACCAGCTGGGTCTGGCGCTCGCTCGCGGCGGTGCCGCAGACGCCACGGCCGAGCGCGATGCGGATGCATGCCGGCTTGCCCTGGAACGGGCCGACCACCAGCTCGGTGCCGTCGAACAGGTAGAACCCGGCCCAGTTCAATTGCGGCAGGCCGTGGTAGACCAGCGCGCTGAAATTGGCCGCGTTGGCGATCAGGTCCGGCTCGCCCTGCAGCAGGCCGCGCGCCTGCTGCACCAGGTGCTCATAGTGCTCCTGCTTGCTGGCGAAGGTGGGGGTCTCGAGCTCGAACATGCGAAGTCATCCGGCGGCAAAGGCGTATTATGCGCGCCCTCGCCACGGACATCCCGATGACAGACTCCCGCCACGCCGCGGTATTCATCGCCGGCACCGACACCGGCATCGGCAAGACCCATGCTTCCTGCACCTTGCTGCACGCCCTGCGCGATGCCGGTCACCGCAGTTGCGGCATGAAACCGGTGGCCAGCGGTTGCGCGGCGACGCCCGATGGCCTGCGCAACGACGACGCGCTGGCCCTGCAGGCGGCAGGCAGCGATCCCGCGCTGGCCTACGAGCGGATCAACCCGGTGGCGTTGCGCGATCCGCTGTCGCCGCATCTGGCGGCCGCGCGCGAGCACCGGCAGGTCACGCTGGTGCCGATGCGCGCCGCCTTCGAACAACTGCGCAGCGAACACCAGCGCGTGGTGGTCGAAGGCGTCGGCGGCTGGCTGGTGCCGCTGGCGCCCAAGCTGTTCGCCTCGGACATCGCCAGGCAATGGCAGTTGCCGGTGATCCTGGTGGTCGGCCTGCGCCTGGGCTGCCTCAACCACGCCCAGCTCAGCGCGCGCGCGATCGTCGCCGACGGCTGCCGCCTGATCGGCTGGATCGGCAACCACATCGACCCGGCGATGGAAGCGCAAGCCGAGAACCTGGCCACGCTGGGCGAGCTGCTGCCGGCGCCGTGCCTGGGCGTGCTGCCGCACGGCATGCCGCCGGCGCAGGCGGCCGGACGCTTGCACGCCGCCGTGGCGGCGCTCGGCTGACCTTCACGTCCGGCGTACCGGCGTGCGTGCTTGAATGGCTGCAGACCCGTTTCGGGAATGGCCATGCCCCGCAACCGCTACTACCTCTCGATCGCCGACCTCGGCCACGCCCGCGGCGAGGACCCGCGTTTCAGCTACGCCGGTGCCGGCCCGAATGATTTCGCCGGCGCGCTGCAGCACGCCTTGCGCAGCGATGAGCTGTTCCAGCGCTGGCGCGCGGCGCAGCCCGACCCGGATGCGGTGGACGCCAGCCTCGGCAACACCGATCCGGCCGCCGAGGTGACGGCGAAAGTCGCCGACCTGCGCACCGACGTGGAGCTGACCACCGACCTGCCGATGAGCGTGCTGCGCCATCGGCTGTTCCTGCTGATCGGCGGCGGCTGGCAGCTGCGCGACCTGCGCGTGGGGTGATGGCGCTTCGCTGATCCGCGGTCCGCAGTTTCCTGCGAACGTTTGGAAAGCGGCGGCCGTATGGGTAAAGTCGGGGACTGCATTTCCATCCCGTCCCGCCGCGGACGCCCAACGTTGGGGAACCTGATGCTTCGACTCCGCCTGCTCGTGATTGCCACCACGATCGCCCTCGCCGCCTGCTCGCAATCGCCGGGTGGCGCCGATGCCACGCCCGCGCCTGCGCCCACGTCGACAGCGAGCGCTTCCGCCACCGCCCCGGCCGATGCCATGACCAGCAACCCGTTCTTCCAGGCCAGCACGCTGCCGTTCCAGGCGCCGCCGTTCGACAAGATCACCGACGCCGACTACCAGCCGGCGATCGAGGAGGGCATGAAGCGGCAACTGGCCGAGGTGCAGAAGATCGCCGACAACCCCGAGCCGGCCACGTTCGAGAACACCTACGTGGCGCTGGAGAAAACCGGCGTGATGCTCGATCGCGTGATGGCGGTCTTCAACGGCGTCACCGCGGCGAATACCAACCCGACCCTGCAGAAAGTGCAGGAGGAAGAGGCGCCCAGGTTGGCCGCCCACCAGGACGCGATCTATCTCAACGACAAGTTGTTCAAGCGCATCGCGGCGGTCCACGACCAGCGCGACACGCTGAAGCTCGATCCGGAATCCGCGCGCCTGGTCCAGGTGGTCTACGACAACTTCGTCCATGCCGGCGCCAAGCTGTCCGACGCCGACAAGACCAAGCTGAAGGCGATGAACAAGGAGGAGTCCAGCCTCAGCACCGCGTTCACCAACAAGCTGCTGGCGGCCACCAAGGACGCCGCGCCGGTGATCGGCGACAAGAGCAAGCTGGCCGGCCTGAGCGATGCGGAAATCGCCGCCGCCAGTCGCGCCGCGGCGGATCGCAAGCAGGACGGCAAGTACGTGTTGCCGCTGCAGAACACCACCCAGCAGCCCGAGCTGCAGGATCTGACCGACCGTGCCACCCGCCAGCAGCTGTTCGAGGCGTCGTGGAACCGCGCCGAGCAGAACGACGCCAACGACACCCGCAAGACGATCGAGCGGCTGGCGCAATTGCGCGCGCAGGAGGCCGCATTGCTCGGCTATCCGAACTACGCCGCGTGGAAGCTGGAGGACCAGATGGCCAAGACGCCGGCCACCGCGATGGGCTTCATGCAGAAGCTGGCGCCGGCTGCGGTGGCGCGTGCCACGCGCGAGGCCGCCGACATCCAGGCGCAGATCGACCAGGACCAGAAAGCGGCCGGGCAGCCCGGCTTCAAGCTGCAGCCGTGGGACTGGAACCACTACGCCGAGCAGGTGCGCAAGGCGAAGTACGACCTCGACGAAAACCAGATCAAGCCTTACTTCGAGCTGGACAACGTGCTCAAGAACGGCGTGTTCTACGCCGCCAACCAGCTCTACGGGCTGACCTTCAAGGAGCGCAAGGACATTCCGGTGTACCAGCCGGACGTGCGCGTGTTCGAGGTGTTCGACGCCGACGGCAAGTCGCTGGCGCTGTTCTACTGCGACTACTTCAAGCGCGACAACAAGGGCGGCGGCGCGTGGATGGACAACTTCGTCGGCCAGTCGAAGCTGATGGGCACCAAGCCGGTGATCTACAACGTCGCCAACTTCACCAAGCCGGCCGCGGGCCAGCCGGCGCTGCTGTCGTTCGATGACGTGATCACCATGTTCCACGAGTTCGGCCACGCGTTGCACGGCATGCTCGCCGACGAGCAATATCCCACCCTGTCCGGCACCAACACCGCGCGCGACTTCGTCGAGTTCCCGTCGCAGTTCAACGAGCACTGGGCGACCAACCCCAAGGTGTTCGCCAACTACGCCAAGAACTACAAGACCGGCGCGCCGATGCCGCAGGCGCTGGTCGACAAGATGAAGAAGGCCGGCAAGTTCAACATGGGTTACAACATGACCGAGTTGGTCGCCGCGGCGATGCTCGACATGAACTGGCACATGCTTGGCGCCGACGCACCGGTGCAGGACGCAGACAAGTTCGAGGCCGCCGCGCTGAAGAAGGACGGCGTGGACTTGAGCTACGTGCCGCCGCGCTACCGCTCCAGCTATTTCCAGCACATCTGGGGCAACGGCTACGCCGCCGGCTACTACGCCTACCTGTGGACGCAGATGCTGGCCGACGACGCCTTCATCGGGTTCAAGGACAACGGCGGCCTTACCCGCGCCAACGGCGACCGCTTCCGCAAGATGGTGCTCTCGCGCGGCAACACCGAGGACCTGGCCAAGATGTACAGGGACTGGCGCGGCCAGGACCCGAGCATCGAGCCGATGCTGGAAAACCGCGGCCTGAAGGACGCAACGAAGAAGTAGGCCGTTTAGAGCGTCAAGTGTTGGAGGGCCTGCGCAAGCAGGCCCTTTGACTTTCAAGTAGTCGCCCTTTAACTAGCAAATAGGGTGGCATAACTTTAGAATCCGGAAATGGCTCGCCCCAGTCGTTCCGCCGAAATAGATGCCGCCCTGCTGCAAGCAGTGGCCACACATCCGCGCGACCTGGTCGGCATGGTGGCGGCCCAGCTGGGTCTATCGGGTGCGAGGGTCAGCATTCAGGTTCGCAAGCTGGTGGCCGAGGGCTACCTGCGCAAGGACGGGACGACCCGACCCGTCTACACGATGGGCCACAACCGCCGGTTTTGGCAGCGATACCCACGGGAGGGCCTGACCGAGGACACCCTCTGGTCGGCGCAATTGTCACCCTTGTTGCGGGACGTGCCGCGCAACGTGCTGGACATCGCCCACCACGGTGCAACGGAAATGATCAACAACGCCATTGACCACTCCGAGGCCACGCACGTCGGAGTGCACATGGAATTGCGTGATAACGAGCTGTTGATGATGATCGCCGATGATGGTGTCGGCATTTTCCGGAAAATCGCGCGTGCCCTGGAGTTGCCGGACGAACGCCTGGCGCTGCTGGAGTTGTCCAAAGGCAAGTTCACCACGGATCCGCGAAATCACTCGGGCGAAGGCGTGTTCTTCACCTCGCGGATGTTCGATCGCTTCCAGATCATGTCCGGAGGACTGGTGTTCTCCCATGAGGAAGGACATGGCAAGGACGTGTTGTTCGATGTCGACGGCATGCCGAAGGAGGGCACCGTCGTATCCATGGGCATATCCACGGGGTCCGTGCGTACCGTCAAGCAGGTGTTCGACGAATTTTCCAGTGGTCCGGACGAGTACGCGTTTGCGAAAACCGTGGTTCCGGTTCGCCTTGCCCAGGTCGGCGATGAGAACCTGATTTCCCGTTCGCAGGCCAAACGGCTGATGCAACGCGTGGACAGGTTCCGCCACGTGGTGCTCGATTTCAGCGATGTCACCACCATTGGGCAGGCATTTGCCGACGAGATATTCCGCGTGTTTGCCCGGGCCCACCCGGAGGTGGAATTGGTACCTGTCCACGCCGTTCCGGAAGTGCAGCAGATGATCCGTCGCGCCGAAGTGACACGTGATTACGACGGCGGGCAATTGTCTTTGCTTTGAGCCGGTCGTTCACCGGGAACTTCTTCGACACGCTGCTGCGTTTTTCTGGCTCGCCGGATGTGAATGGGCGCCGGTCGACCGCGGTGTGACGAAGGTAGGCGGCGGGAGCAGCGGCTGCGTGAAATAATCGAAACTCCCGACTGGAGCCCGATCACGCGTGGACAGCCATCATCTGCTGCAGACGGCCCTGGTGTTCCTGCTCGCCACGGTGATCGCGGTGCCGCTGACCAAGCGCTTTCGCCTCGGCGCGGTGCTCGGCTATCTGCTGGCCGGCGTGGCGATCGGGCCGCAGCTGCTGGGGCTGATCCACGACACCTCGGGCGTGGCGAACATCGCCGAGTTCGGCGTGGTGCTGATGCTGTTCGTGATCGGATTGGAGCTGTCGCCGCAGCGGCTGTGGGTGATGCGGCGCTCGGTGTTCGGCACCGGCATCGCGCAGGTGCTGGCCAGTGGCCTGGCGATCGGCCTGGTCGCGTACTGGCTGTTCGGCTTCAACGGCAAGGCGGCTTTTGTCGTTGGCGGCAGCCTGGCGCTGTCGTCCACCGCGTTCGGCCTGCAGATCCTGGCCGAGCGCAAGGAGGCGGCTTCGGCCTACGGGCGGCACGTGTTCGCCGTGCTGTTGTTCCAGGACCTGGTGGCGATTCCGCTGATCGCCGCCTTGCCGCTGCTGGCGGCGTCCTCGGCTTCGCATGTGGACCTGCTCGGCGTGCTGCGCACGATCGGGGTGATCGTCGGGGTGGTGGTCGGCGGCCGCTACCTGTTGCGCGCGGTGTTCCGTTTCGTGGCCAAGGCCGACTCGGTCGAGGTGTCCACCGCCACCGCCTTGCTGGTGGTGATGGGCGTGGCATGGCTGATGGAACTGGCGGGCCTGTCGGCCACCCTGGGCGCATTTCTGGCCGGCGTGCTGCTGGCCGATTCCGAATACCGGCACGAGATGGAATCGAACATCGAGCCGTTCAAGGGATTGCTGCTGGGGCTGTTCTTCATCAGCGTCGGCATGTCGATGGACCTGTCGCTGCTGTGGCATAGCCCCGGCCTGGTGCTGACCCTGCTGGCGCTGCTGCTGGCGCTGAAGAGTGTCTTGCTGTGGCCGCTGGGACGCTGGCTGTGCGGGCTCAATCGCTCGGACACGCTGCGCCTGCTGGTGCTGCTGGCCGCCGGCGGCGAGTTCGCCTTCGTGGTGTTGCGGCTGGCCACCGAGCAACGCCTGCTCAGCGTCGCGCAACGCGACCTGCTGATGCTGGTGATCGCCCTGAGCATGGCGCTGACACCGCTGCTGGTGGTGTTGGCGGCGAAGGCGCTGGACCTGCGTCCGCGCCAGCCGTCGCGCGAGTTCGACACCATCGACACGGCGCCGCCGCGGGTGATCATCGCCGGCTTCGGTCGCGTCGGCCAGATCATCGCCCGCGTGCTGCGTGCGCAGGGCATTCCGTTCGTGGCGCTGGAGCACTCCGCCGACCAGGTGGATTTCTCGCGCCGTTTCGGCAGCATCAATCTGTTCTTCGGCGACCCGGCGCGGCCGGAACTGCTGCGCGCGGCGCACGCGGCCACCGCGGAAGTCTTCGTGCTGGCCACCGACGACCCGGAGGCGAACCTGCGCACCGCGCGCCTGGTCAAGCGGCAGTATCCGCACCTGAAGATCGTCGCCCGCGCGCGCAACCGCCAGCACGTGTTTCGCCTGCTCGACCTGGGCGTGGACGACCCGGTGCGCGAGACCTTCCATTCCAGCCTCAAGATGACCCGCAAGACGCTGGAGGCACTGGGCCTGTCGCACGAGCTGGCGGTCGATCGTGTCGAGCGCTTCCGCCGCTACGACGAGGACCTGCTGCAGAAGCAGGCGCTGGTCTACGACGACGAGACCAAGCTGATGCAGAGCACCCGCGATGCACTGGTCGACCTGCAGCGGCTGTTCGAGGCCGACGCGGAGCGCACTGCCGAGCGCCAGCGCGAGAAGGGGCCGGTGACGCCGGACAGTCCCGAATAGACGCGGCCGGCGGCTACTCCGCCGGTTGCCGCAGCGTCTGCCGCACGCTGGGGATCGCCTGGTTGCTGCGCGCGCTCAGTTCGTGGGCAATGTCGACGAAGCCGAGTTGGCGAGCCACTTCCGCGGCAGTGCGGCCGAAGGCGTCGGTGGCCTGGCGGTCGGCGCCACGCGAGAGCAGCACGCGGGCCGGGGCGAGCAGCGCGTGCATGGCGCAGGCATGCAGCGCGGTGACGCCGCGCTGGTCGGCATGCGCGACGTGCGCGCCGGCATCGAGCAGCGGCGGGACCAGCGCGCCCAGGTGGGTGGCGTCGCCGTCGCTGCCCGGCGGCAGTTGCGCGCCCAGCAGCAGCAACAGCGGCGTCTTGCCTTCGCGATCGGCGTGATTGATCTCGGCGCCGTGCTTGAGCAGGCCGTCGAACAGGCGGCGGGTGCGCAGGCTGTCGTTGTGTTCAAAGCCGAACTGGGCGGCGGCGTGCAATGCGTTGCGGCCGGAGCTGTCCACCGCCTTGACGTCGGCGCCGGCGGCCAGCAGTTGTTCGGCGATGTCCGGGTAGCCCAGCGCGGCGGCCACCATCAGGGCGGTGGCGTCGTTCGGCAGGCGCTGGTCGACGGCCACCTCGCGCTGCAGCAGCAGGGCCACCAGCGCTTCGCGTCGTGCGCTGACCGCGGCGACCAGGGCGGTGACGCCGCTGTGCGCGGGAAGGCTGGGATCGGCACCGGCGTCGAGCAGGCAGGCGGCCACGTCACGATGACCGGCACCGCAGGCGCGCAGCAGCGCGGTGGCGCCCTGCTCGTCGCGGGTGTCGACGGCGAAGCCCAGCTCCAGCAGGCGCTGCACCGCGGCCAGCGCACCGACCGCGGCGGCGGCAGGCAGGTCGGTGCCGCGCAGCGGTCGCTGCGGCAGCGGCCAGTCGCGCCAGTCCAGCCAGCGCTCCAGCGCGGGATGCTCCAGCGCGAGCCCCAGCGGCGTCTCGCCGTGGGTGTCGGCCGCTTCCGGGTCGGCGCCGTGGGCGATCAGGCTGCGCACCAGCGGCAGCGCGGCGGCGCCATGTTCCAGCGCGGCGAACAGCGGCGTGCGCTGCTCCCCGTCGCGGGCGTTGGGATCGCAGCCGCGCGCCAGCAGTGCCTGCAGCAGGTCGCCGTGCGCGTGGCGGGTGGCCAGGTGCAGCGGCGTGCGCTGGTTCGCGTCCGTGCCGAACGGGTCGGCGCCGCGCTCGAGCAGGCCAAGCGGCAGCGCGGCGGCCTCGGCTGCGCCCTCGAGCTGCACCAGGGCCGCGGCCAGCAGGCCGCAACCGGCGGGGCTGGCGCCGGCCTGCATCAGATCATCGACCGCTTCGGTGGCATCGGGCAGGCGTTCGAGCAGGGCGTCGAACAGGCGCCGTCCCAGCGGTGCCTGGGTAGGCGCTTCGCCGGTGTCGGGCTCGTCGATGCGCGGTGCCTCCAGCCGGGCCTCGGCGGCGAGGCCGTGGTCCAGCAGCCAGCGCCGCGCCGCGCCCAGCCCGGGCGTGGCCAGTTCCAGATAGAGCCGGGCCAGCTCGGCTTGCGGCCAGGAGCGCACCCGCTCGCCGAAGGCGGAGACGGTGGCCCAGTGGCCGAAGCGCAGGGCGTCGAGCAGGTGTTGCGGCGTGTCGGCGCCTTCGTCCAGCAGATCGTGGCTGAGGTTGGCGGGCAGCGCGGTGTCCGGGTCCAGCAGCGCGACCAGATCCCAGCGCCCGGCGGCGCTGGCGTGGTCGAGTGCGCTGCGGCCGTCGCCGCCGGCGGCCTTGGCATCGGCACCCAGTTCGAGCAGGGCGCGGACGGTGGCGACGTCGGCATGCGGCGACTGGCAGGCCAGGATCAGCGCGTCGCGACCGTGCTGGTCGCGGGCCAGCACGTTGGCCTTGGCCTCGGCCAGCCGCTGCACGATGCCGCTGGCGCCGGCGCGCGCGGCTTCCATCAGCGCGGTAACGCCGTGCTCGTCGGCCAGCCTGACGTCGGCGCCGGCATCGCACAGTGCGCGGGCGATGCGCTCGTGGCCTTCGGCGGCGGCGCCGAGCAAGGCGTGCCGCTGGCGCGCGTCGAGAGCGTTGACGGCGGCGCGGTGCTTGAGCAACAGGGCAACGCCGGTGGGGTCGTCGTCGGCGATGGTGGCGGCGGCGACCAGCGCCGGTTCGCCGCCGGCCGGGGCCGGCTTGGCGCCGCGGTCGAGCAGGAATTTCGCCAGCGGCCAGTTGGCGGCACGGCAGGCGGTGGCCAGCGGGCTCAGGCCGGCCTGGTTGAGCGCGTCGATCGGCGCGGCTGCGTCGAGCAGCATCGCCGCCACGCCGGCGTCGGCGCTGAGCACGGCGCCGTGCAGCGGGGTGTTGCCGTCGGCATCGGTGGCCAGCGGGCTGGCGCCGTTGGCCAGCAGCATCAGCACCGCTTCGGCGCGGCCGTGCCAGCTGTCGCGGGTGGCCGCCAGCAGCGGGGTGAGCCCGCCGCTGGCGCGATTGACGTCGGCGCCGCTGGCGATCAGCGCGCGCAGCAGCCGCGTGTCGGGCAGCAGCGCCGCCAGCATCAGCACCGGGCGCTGGTCGCGATCACCCGGCTGCGGCACAGTGTCGCAGGCAGCACCCACTTCCAGCAGCGCCAGCGCGCGTTCGATGTCGCCGGCGCGGGCGGCGGCGAGCAAGGCGGCCGCCTGTTCGGGTGTGCCGGCGATGCGCTCCGGTTCACTCAGCACCGGTCGCGGCAATTCAGCGGTCAGCGGATTCGCGTCGGCGCGTCGGCGCGGCGGGTGGCGTTCGCACAGCAACGCGCGCAGGGTGCGGTTGGCGATCACCAGGCAGGCCAGCGGCAAGATCACCAGCGCATAGATCGCCAGCGCCGCCAGGCGCATTTCCTCCGGCAGCATGCCGACCAGCCCGGTCAGCGCGATCGCACTGAAGGCCAGCGCGAGCAGGCACAGCGCGGCCGGCACGAAGTGGGTGAAGAAGCGCTCCTCGCGCGACAGGTGCCGACCGAACGCCATGCTGCGCAGGGTGGCGGTGAAGATCCATGAACCGTCGCGTTGCGGCGGGTAGGCGTCGTCCCACACGAACACCAGCCCGAACGCCGGCCACAGTCGCCACAGCGAGACCAGCGCCAGCACCAGCGCGGCGGCCAGCAGCAGGGCGGCGCTGAGGCTGGGGCTGTGGCTCAGTTGCAGCATCGGCCAGGCCACCAGCACGAATACCAGCACGGTGTAGCCGGTAAACATCACCAGGTGCGCGGCGCCGCGGCGCAGCACGGTGCGCGCGAAGCTCGGTTCCGGATCGAAACCGATCGCGTGGCAAATGGCCGCCATGGTCAGCGCGTTGGCCAGCAGCAGCGGGATCAGGGTCAGCGGATGGGTGGTCAAGCTGGCCAGTGCCACGGCCAGCAAGCCGGGAATGAACCAGGCCAGCGCATGCAGGAAGGGAGGGCGACGGCGGGATTTGGTCTGGGTCATGGCGGCAGTATAGAAATCGTGGACCGTGCAGGCGGTAACCAGGCGTTAACGCGAACGCCATGATGCGCGATTCACTCGTCCCGATCATCCCGCGGCGAGTGCGTGTAGGCGGGGTGGTTGGCGGCGGCCAGCGTTTCCTGCGGCGGCAATTGCAGATGCCAGCCTTGCGTGCGCAGGTGCTCCAGCACTTGGCCAGTGTCTTCCACCGGCAGTTTGCGTTGGAGCGTCAGCTGCACCTCCATCACGAAGCGCAGTTCACCCAACATCAGCGTCAGCGGCTCGGGCAGTACGTCGAACGCGTCGCGTTCGGCCAGCCACAGGTAAGTGTCAGCCTTGGACAGGCTGGCGTAGACGAAGCATTGCATGGCAGCACCGTGGGGGCGGGAGCAAGCACCGGGGAGGCGAGAGTAGCAGCGCCGGCCGGCGGATCGGCGGGCGGGTTTGTTTGCCGGGCGGAGTTCACTTGTTAGTAATTTGTTGCGAGCGCACTTGCAACGCCTTGTCCGAGAGGGCAAAGTCCAGCGCAGGAAGTTCAAACGTACGTATGAATTTTCCTGTCCGTCTGCCCGACTTAACCGAGTTGACCCAATATCATGCAGGAGCCAGCGATGCACACGTCTTTCCGTACCCTCACGGGCGCTGCCCGTCCACTGGCGCTCGCCGCGCTGAGCATTGCGATCGTGGGCGCCCTGGTTGCGCCGGTGAACGCGGATGCCAGTGCATTCCAGCTCAAGGAGAACAGCGCCAAGGGCCTGGGCCGCGCCTTTGCGGGTTCCGCTACCGCCGGCGGTGATGTCTCGGTGGTGGTCAACAACCCGGCCGCGATGTCCGAGCTGAAGGGCACCTACCTGCAGGCCGACGTCACCGCCATCAACTTCAGCGCCAAGTTCGACGGCAGCGCGCATGACGTGCTGGGTCGCCCGATCAGCGGCGGCAATGGCGGCGATGCCGGCACCACCTTGCCGGTGCCGGCGTTGTTCTTCGCCACCCAGGTCAGCGACCGCGTGCACGTGGGCGGCGGCTTCTCGGTGCCGTTCGGCTTCCAGACCGAGTACGACAAGGACTGGGTCGGCCGTTACCACGGCATCAAGTCCAAGTTCCAGTCGCTGGACGCCACGCTGTCGGCATCGTTCGACGTCACCGACAACTTCAGCCTGGGCGCCAGCTTCATCGCCCAGAAGACCAGCGCCGAGCTGACCAGCGCGGTCAACTTCAACGCCGTGGGCCTGGGCATCCAGCAGGGCATCGGCGCGCAGACCGCCGCCGGCGTCGCGCAGATCCAGGCGGCCATCGCCGCGGGCCAGATTTCGCCGGCGCAGGGTGCGGCGATGATCCAGGCGGCCGTGCAGCAGGGCCAGGCTGCCGCGGCCGGCGTGGCGGCGGTCACGCCTCCGGGCGTGGACGGCTACGCCCGCATCAAGGGCGACGACTGGGGCTACGGCTGGCAGCTGGGCGGCTTCTGGAAGCTGACCCCGAACGACAAGCTGGCGCTGAACTACCGCGCCAAGATCAGCCATCGCCTGCAGGGTACCGGCAACTTCACCACCACGCCGGGCTACGACCTGCTGCTGGCCAACCCGGCGCTGGCCAGCTCGATCCCGCCGTTCTCGCACACCACCGGCACCGCCGACTTCACCACGCCGGCCGTGGCCAGCGCGAGCTACTGGCATCAGGCCGAGAAGTTCGGCGTCGGCGTCGACGTGGCCTACACCAAGTGGGACGTGTTCAAGAACCTGACCGTGAACTACGGCAACTCGCAGCCGCAGACCTCGGAGCCGTACAACTGGCGCAACACCGTCTACGCCTCGATCGGCGGCGACTGGTACCTCAACGACAAGCTGACCCTGCGCGGCGGCGTCGCGGTCGACAGCAGCCCGACCTACGAGAAGACCCGCAGCCCGCGCGTGCCCGACTCGACCCGCAAGATGGCCACCGTCGGCATCGGCTACAAGGCCAGCGAGAACTTCGAGATCAACGCCTCGTATGCGCACATCTTCGTCAACAACGCGCACGTCTCCAACACCAACAGCACGGGCGACACGCTGACCGGCAACTTCGACGACTACGGCAACCTGCTGAGCTTCTCGGCGATGTACAAGTTCTGATGCCGGACCCGCGATAACCGCACAAGAAAACTCCCCGCTTCGGCGGGGAGTTTTTTCATGCGTGAAAGAAATCAGCCGCGACGCAGCAGCAGGTCGAGCAGGCGCCGGAAGCGCTTGCCGTATGGCGGGTTGAGCAGGCCGGCGCCGTTCCAGCGCGCCTGGCGGAACACCGGCTTGAAGTGCGAGAACGTGCGGAAACCCGCCTCGCCGTGATAGCCGCCCATGCCCGAGGCGCCGATGCCGCCGAACGGCAGGCGGTGCTGGGCGATGTGGTACAGGGTGTCGTTGACGCTGACGCCGCCGGCGTGGGTGCGCGCCAGCACGCGGTCGATGCGCGCCGGGTCGTCCTCGAACAGGTACAGCGCCAGCGGATGCGCACGGGCGGCGACGTGCGCGATGGCCTCGTCCAGCGTGTCGTACGGCAGCAGCGGCAGCAGCGGGCCGAAGATCTCCTCGCGCATCACCGCCATGCCGTCGTCGACCTCGGTCAGCAGCTGCGGTGGCAGCAACCGGCGCGCCGGATCTTCCGCGGCTTCGCCCAGCGCGTGTACGCGCGCGCCGGCTGTCTGTGCATCGTCGCGCAGCGCCGTGAGGCGCTGATACTGGCGATCGGAGACGATGCTGGCGTACTGCGCGTTCTGCTGCAGCTGCGGATACATCCGCGCCACCGCCTGGCCGGCCAGCGCGATGAAGTCCGCCATGCGCGCGCGCGGCAGCAGCACGTAGTCCGGCGCGATGCAGGTCTGCCCGGCGTTGAGCAGCTTGCCGACCATGATGCGTTCCACCGCGTGGTCCAGCCGCGCGCCGGGGCCGACGATGGCCGGCGACTTGCCGCCCAGCTCCAGCGTCACCGGGGTGAGATTGGCCGCGGCCGCGCGCATCACGTGGTGACCGACCGCGGTGGAGCCGGTGAACAGCAGGTGGTCGAACGGCAGCGCCGAGAACGCCTGCGCCACGTCCGCGTCGCCGGTCACCACCCGCACTTCGTCGGGCTGGAAATACTTCGTCACCTGCTCGGCGAACAGTGCCGAGAAGCGTGGCGTGAACTCGCTCATCTTCACCATCGCGCGGTTGCCGGCGACCAGCGCGTCGACCAGCGGGCCGACCGCCAGGTACAGCGGATAGTTCCACGGCACGATGATGCCGACCACGCCGCGCGGCTGCGGCCGCAACTCGGTGCGCGCCGGCAGGAACAGCCAGTCGGCCAGGCGCCGGCGCGGCTTCATCCAGCGCCGGCCGTGGGCCAGCGCATGGCGGATCGCCGAGAGGCTGGGGAAGAACTCCAGCAGCTCGGTCTCTTCGCGCGGGCGACAGCCGAAATCGGCATGGATGGCCTCGACCATGCGCTCGCGATTCTCGCGCAGCAGCGCCTGCAGCGCGCGCAGCCGGGCGGCGCGCACGGCCCACTCGGGCATCGGTTGCGCCCGTTGCGCGGCGCGCAGCAGGCGCAGGCTGTCGGTGAGCGTGGAAACCTGGTCGGTGGTCATGGCATTACTCGGTACGGGTCCTGCAGCATGCACGCAAACGGCGGGCGCCGCCGGCCGGATCAGAAACGCGCACGCAGTTCGACGCCCCACATCCGCGGCGGCGTGACGCCGGCGAACGGCGTGCCGAACACGCTGGTGGTGATGTTGTTCACTCCCGTGACGTAGCGCTTGTCGAACACGTTGGTGCCATAGAGCGCCACGCCCCACTGCTCGCCGGCGGCGCTCCAGTCCAGTCGCACGTCGGTGATCTGGCGTGCCGAGCCGACCCGGAAATTGGGGCTGATCTGGCAGGTGCCCTGCAACTGCGAGTCGTTGTTGCAGCGGGACGGGCCGCGATAGGCGTGGCTGAGGTCGAATTGCAGCGCGCCGTGCGCCACGTCGTGCCAGGTGTAGGCCAGCTGTGCGGCGAACGAATACTTCGGCTCGCCGGTGGGCTGGCCGTCCAGGCTGGCGCCGGAGGGCGCGGTGGCGTTGCGGTAGGTGGCGTCGATGTATGCGCCGTTCACGCCCAGCCGGAACGCCGTGGCTGGCTGCCATTGCAGCTCCACTTCGACGCCGTGGGCCTGCTGGTCGGTGCTCGCCACCAGGTAGCGCGGCACGCCGGAACCGGTGCTGTTGGGATCCAGCGTGAGCGACTGCCGGTTGTCGTAGCGGTAGTAGTAGGCGCTGGCGTTGAGCAGGAGGTTGGGCCCGGGGAACAGCGTCTTGACGCCGGCCTCGTAGTTGATGACCTTCTCCGGCGCGAAGTGCGAGCCGACCTGCACGCTGTTGTAGCCGCCGGCCTTGTAGCCCTTGGTGACCGAGCCGTACACCATCACGTCCGGGCTGAACGTGTAGTCCAGCACCACGCGCGGGCTGAGGTCGTTCCAGGTGTTCCTGCCTTGCACCAGCACGCCCACCGGCGCGCCGCTGGCGGGGTTGAAGATCAGGTTCTGCCGGAACACGTCGGGGTTGACGCCGGCCAGCGCGAGCAGGCCCATCGCGTCGAGCGCGTCGATGGTCTGGTCCAGTTCCGGCGCGCTGCGCTGCGGGTTGAACCACGAGAACCGCTTCTGGTCGCGGGTGTAACGCAGGCCGGTGGTGAGGTTGAGCTTGTCCCCCAGGTGCCAGATCACGTCGCCGTACAAGGCGTATGCCTTGAAGCGGCCCTGGTTTTCGATCTGCTCGCGCCAGGGTGCGCCGAGCACGGTGTAAGGCAGGCCGAACAGTTTCAGCAGCGAATCGAAACCGGCGAAGGTGTCGGCGTAGCTGGCGCCGCCCACGTTCAATGCCAGCGTGTCGATGCTGTCAGTGAACACGTCGGTACGACTGGTCTGGCGCGCCTGTTCGCTGTACCAGCTGGTGCCGGCCACCCAGTCGATCAGGTCGGTGCTGCCGGCGAACTTGAACTCCTGGTACCAGCTGTTGTTGTGCTCGATGTTGGCCGTGTCGAGGTAGGTGGTGCGCTGGTTGGTGCCGTCGTAGTCGCCCAGGTTCAGGGTGTCGAAATTGCGCCACGCGGTGGTCGAGGTCAGGCTGCCCCAGCCGAAGCTGTGGTCGACGATCAGGGTGGAGCCGTCGAATCGGCGGGTTTCGGCCGCGCCCACCGCGTCGTTGTAGAGCGGCGCGTGCAGCGGGTTGAGGTACTGCGCCGGGTTGGCCGGATACGGCGGGCTCAGCACGCCCGCGTTCGGGTCCGGCCGCACCGACCACGCCGACGACGGGATCAGGCCGAAGGCGGGCTGCGGCGGCTGCCTGAGCTCCTCGTGATCCCACGACCACAGCACGCGGGTGTTCGGCGTGATGTTCCAGCGGTAGACGCCGCGCGCGCCGCGATCGTTGTCCTGGCCGTAGCGCTTGCCGGTGGCCGCGTCGCGGGCCCAGCCGTGGCTCTGGTTGTCGAACAGGCTGAAGCGCAGCGCCATGTCCGCGTTGAGCGGCAGGTTCAGCAGGAAGTCGCCGTAGCGCTTGCCGTAGTTGCCCAGGCGCACGCGCGCCTTGCCTTCCAGCTTGTCGCTGGGTTCGTTGGTGACGATCGAGATGGCGCCGGCGGCGGCATTGCGGCCGAACAGGGTGCCTTGCGGGCCCTTCAGCACCTCGATGCGCTGGATGTCGTTGAACGCCAGCAGGGCGCCGCCGGAACGCGCGGCATAGACACCATCGATGTAGACGCCGACCGCCGACTCGGTGCCCACGCCGAAGTCGTCGGTGCTGATGCCGCGCAACTGGTAGTTGGGCTGGGTCGGCTGGTTGGCGCTGACTACCAGGCCCGGCACGAACAGGCTCATCTTGCTGAGGTCGGTGGCCGCGAGCGTGTCGATCTGCCGGGCGGTGACGATCTGCAGCGCGATCGGCACCGACTGCATCTGCTGGCTGCGGCTCTGCGCGGTGACGGTGATGGCGCCAAGCTCGGTGGGCCGGTCCGCGTTCGCCGCGGTGGTCGTGGCCGAGGCAGGTGCGGTGCCGTCGGCGCTCGTGTTCGTCTGCGCCGCCAGCGGCGCGCACAGCAGCAGTGCCGTGCCGCCGAACAGCATGCCGCGCAGCGCGGTCGAAAGTGGACGTTGACGAAGGTTCATGCCGTGCTCCCCGTTGCATGGAATGGCCGCGACCGATGCGCCGCGGCGGTCGTTTGTCGGCTCAGTGCAGCACAGTGCAGGTACCGGGCATGGCCGCGATCCACGCCTTGATCAGCGCGATGGCTTCGTGGTCGGCCGTGCTGCGGCCGATCTCCGGCATCATCGTGCCGGGCTCGGTCGAGGCCAGCCGGTACGGGATGATCGAAGCATCCGGCTGGCCCGGCACGATGTCGAAGAAATGGTTGCCGGTACCCTGGCCGGCCGCGGTGGGCGGCTTGCAGATGCCCAGCTCGTGGTTTTCCGGGGTGCCGTGGATCAGCGACAGGCCGGTGGTGTTGGCCGCGCCGTTCGGGTTGTGGCAGTGCCCGCAGTTGATGTCCAGCCAGGCGCGGGCGCGTGCATCCAGCGGCGCCTTCGGATCGCTGGCATCGACGTCGCGCGGCACCGTGGCCAGCGCCGGCACGCCGGTGAGATAGCCGACCTTGACCAGATGCTCGAGCTGGTTGTGCTCGCCGTCGGCATACGGGTAGTTCTTGTTGATGTGCCGTGCCTTGGGGCCGATCGGATGCACCTTGCGATCGATCCAGTCCTGCGCGTGGCAGCTGGCGCACTGGCTTTCGTCGGGCACCACATAGTTGAAATTCTCGCGTGCCGGGATGCCGTCCTGCGCGCTGGCGGCGACCAGGGTCAGCGGCAGCACCGCGCCGGTGCGCGCCAGCGTGGCCTCGGTCTGCGCGTCGTTCCACACGTAGGGGATTGCTTCCCAGCCGTTCTGGCGATGCACCAGGATGCGCGTCTCGATCAGTCGCACGTTGGCCATCGCCAGGCCTTGGCCGGCGAAGTCGCGCGAGTAGTCCGCGGTGCGCGCCACGTCGCTGAACTTGCCGTCGGCGGTGCGGCCTTTATCGGGTCTGGGGTAATAGAACGTCTTGCTGATCACCGTGCCGACCGGGAAGTCGAGCGTGTCCACCGGCTGGTACTTGCCGCTAACGCCCCTGGGCATCCAGATCGTGCGCAGCTTGTGCGCGTAGTCGGTGAACAGCGGCGTGTTGAGGTCGTAAGGCACCACGCCGTCGTTGAGCTGCAGCTTGCCGTCATGCACCTCGACCACGTGCCAGTCGCTGAGCCTGGCCGGGCGGCCTTCGGCATGGAACGCCACTGGCTGCATGCCGCGCTGGCAGCCGGCCAGCAGCAACGCGAGCAGCAGCAGCGCGAAACCCTGCAGGAGCGCACCTTGTGCGCGATGCCTTCGGGTGGCGTGACGGAGAGCATCGCGCACAGGGCGCGCTCCTGCGGAGACCGAAAATACCCGGAACATTCCTCAGACCTTCGGCTCGGGATTCAAGGTCACCGGGGGCAGGCTGGGCAGCGTGCATTCGTACGGCTTCATGTCCTTGCTGGGGTTCTTGTAGTCGTGCGGGCCGTCGGCGTTGATCACGCCGTTGACGCCCCGGATGCAGATGCGGTCGTTCGCCGGCGGCAGGCCGTCGACCAGGTTCTTCGTGTCGACGTAGCCATCCCACAACACGTCGGGGAAGTTGCCGCCGAGGCCGTACATCGCGGTCTTCAGCGCCTTCAGCTTGAGCCCGTCCGGTGAATCGCCACCGCCCTTGAGGCGGTTGTCGTGCACGTAGATCGCCTTCGGGTACGGGTTGTAGTTCGCCGCCACGCCGCGGGTGTTGTAGTAGTTGGTGGAGAAGTAGCTGGCGATGATGATGTTGGCGGTCCGGTTGTCGGCGATGTCGTTGTCGAAGATCTCCACCTTGTCGTTGGAGTTGATCACCACGCCCGAACCCGCCGGCACGCTGGCCACCGCCGCGCCCTTGGCAGCGAAGTTGTCCAGGTTGTTGGCGATTACCTTGTTCCTGAACACCCGCGTGCTGTGGCCTTCCTTGGACAGGTTGGGCATGTTGAACACCAGGATGCCGCCGGTGTTTTGCGTGGTGGTGTTGCCGTAGACGTCGGCGCGGGTGGAGTTCTCCACCTCGATGCCGGCCACGTTGTGTTCGGCGCGGTTGTTGCGCACGATGATGTTGTCCGACTGGCCGACGTAGATGCCGGCATCGGAGGCACCGATCACCACCGAGTCCTCGATCAGCACGTTCTGCGTCTTCACCGGGTACAGGCCGTAGGCGCCGTTGGTGGTCTTCGGGCCGTCGGTCCACTCCACGCGCACGTCATGGATGGTGATGTTGCTGCCCTGGTTGATCTTCAGCGCATCACCCTTGGTGTCCTCGATCGCCAGGTTCTCGATGGTGAAATCGCTGGCATTGACCAGCAGGCCCTCGGGGCCGACCACCTGTCCCTTGAACGAGAGCACAGTCTTGTCCATGCCGGCACCGCGGATGGTGACGCCGTCGGTGCGCAGGCTCAGCCCGCGCTTGAGGTGGTAGTGGCCGGCGGGGATCTCGATCACGCTGCCGGGCTTGGCGTCCAGCAGCTGCTCCTGCAGCTTGGCCTCGAAACCGTTGTCGGCGGCGGTTTGCGACGGCGTCTCGTGCTTGCCGCAACCGGCCAGCGTCGCGGCCAGTGCAATGGTGATGAGCAGTGTGCGCATGGTTGGATTCCCCCGTGGAAGTGCCGGCGTCGCGATGACTCCGACTCTCGCCCATTCCGCCGCCCGTGGGGAGGGCAAAGCGGCCAGCCGACGGGGGGAAAAGCGGCCGGATTGATCAGCGCGGGCGCCGCGCCTCCTGCGGCGGCATGCCCGTCCAGCGCTTGAACGCGCGCCGGAATTCACGCGGGTCGCTGAAGCCCACTGCGCTGCCGACGTCGGCCACGCTCAACGCGCCCGCCTGCAGCAGCTGCAGCGCGCGCTCGGCGCGCACGCGATCATGGATCTCGCGGAAGATCCGCCCGCTCTCGGCCAGCTTGCGGCGCAGCGAGCGCTCGCTCAGGTTCAATGTGCGCGCGACTTCGTCGAGCCTGGGTTGCTGCGCCAGGCGGCTGCGCAGCAGGCGCTCCACCGCGGCGACGATCTCCTGATGCGGCTCGCCACCGTCAGGCGTGCGTTGCTGCGCGCACAACGCCAGCGCCTGCTTCGCGGTCAGCGGGTTGTAGCCGGGCAGCGGATGGGGCAGCCACTGCACGTCGATCAGCAGCCGGCAACGCGGTGCGTCGAAGCGCGACTCGCAGCCGAACAGGGCATCGTATTCGTCGGCGTAGGCCGGTCGCGGATAGGCCAGCTCCAGCCGCTGCGGACGCAGCTCCGGGCCGACCAGCTCGCGCGCGATCAGGGTCGAACTTGCAAACAGCTCTTCGCAGAAGAACGGCAGCAGTTCGCCGTCCTCGAACAGCGGCAGGGCCACCATCGCCACGGTGCGCTCGTCCACCGCCTCGAACGAGAGGTCGAGCAGGCAGCCGCAGATCTTGTGGTGCGCGATGCCCGCCTGCATCGCCTCGCCGAAGGTGCGCGAGGTCATCATCGCCAACCCGAGCAGGCCGAAGCCGCCGACGGTGCCTTCGCGGCCGATGCGCAGGCCGGCGTCCGCCACCCCCGCCGCGCGCAGTGCCGCCAGCGCCCGCCGCACGAAACCGGAAGCCTGGCGATACGACACGCGCAGCGCAGGGTCCGCCAGCTGCGTGCGGCTGAGCGCCAGACCGGCGAACCAGCCGCGGCAGTCGATGCCGCAGGCATCGGCGAGCTGGGTCAGGTACAACAGCTTGTTGGTCGGGAACTCCGCGGCGGTGTAGCGCGGATCGTCCGTCGCCGCTGCCGTCGCCGCGGAGGAATGCAGGCCGATCATGCCGGCGGGTCGTGCCATGGTGCCGATGCTCCGACGCAGGCAGGCCGCGACGGCCTGCAGTCCGGACTTTCTAACATGCCGGGGGCGGCGCCCGCTTGCGCGCCGCACAAGCGGGCGCAAGCGTCCGGCGAACGCTTGCGCGCTCCCGGCCCCGGCTCCTACTCCCCGATCGTCAGCAGCGAGGCGTTGCCGCCCGATGCCGTGGTGTTGATGGTCAGCGTGCGTTCGCCGGCGAAGCGCAGCAGGTAGTGCGGACCGCCGGCCTTGGGACCGGTGCCGGACAGGCCTTCGCCGCCGAACGGCTGCACGCCGACCACCGCGCCGATCTGGTTGCGGTTGACGTAGCAGTTGCCGACGCGGGCGTGCTGGCTGATGTAGTGCACGGTGGCGTCGATGCGGCTGTGCACGCCGAGGGTGAGGCCGTAGCCGGTGCTGTTGATCTCGTTGACGACGTTCTTCAGCTCGCTGGCCTTGAAGCGGATCAGGTGCAGCACCGGGCCGAACACCTCGCGCTTGAGCACCGACAGCGAGGGAATCTCGTAGGCGCGCGGCGCGAAGAAGGTGCCGTGCGCGGTGGCGGCCGGGTCCATCGGCGCTTCGGCGATCTTCTTCGCCTCCTTGTCCATGCGTTCGGCGTGGGCCACCAGGATCGCCCTGGCATCCTCATCGATGACCGGGCCGACGTCGGTCGACAGCAGGCCCGGGTCGCCCACCTTCAGCTCGGCCATCGCGCCGGCGAGCATGTCGATCACCTTGTCGGCGATGTCTTCCTGGATGTACAGCACGCGTGCCGCCGAGCAGCGCTGGCCGGCGGACTGGAAGGCCGAGGCGATCACGTCCTTGACGATCTGCTCGGGCAGCGCGGAGGAGTCGGCGATCATCGCGTTCTGGCCGCCGGTCTCGGCCACCAGCACGGCGATCTGCGCGTCGCGCGCCGCCAGCGCGCGGTTGATCGCCCACGCGGTTTCGGTGGCGCCGGTGAACACCACGCCGGCCACGCGTGGGTCGCGGGTGAGCGCGGCGCCCACCGTGGGGCCGTCACCCGGGACGAACTGCAGCACCTCCTTCGGCACGCCGGCCTCGTGCAGCAGCTGCGTGGCGAGATGGCCGATCAGGCTGGTCTGTTCGGCCGGCTTGGCGATCACCGTGTTGCCCGCCGCCAGTGCGGCGCTGACCTGGCCGATGAAGATCGCCAGCGGGAAGTTCCACGGGCTGATGCCCACGAACACGCCGCGACCGCCCAGGTACAACTGGTTGGTCTCGCCGGTGGGGCCGGGCAGTTGCTCGGGTTCGGCAAACAGGCGGCGCGCCATGGTGGCGTAGTAGCGCAGGAAGTCGGCCGCCTCGCGCACTTCGGCGATTGCGTCGGGCAGGCTCTTGCCTGCCTCGCGCACGCACAGCGCGATGAACTCGGCGCGGCGCGCCTCCAACTGGTCGGCGGCGAATTCGAGCATGGCGGCGCGATTGGCCACCGGCAGGTTGTTCCAGCGGTCCTGCGCAGCCGCCGCGTTGGCCATCGCCCGATCGACGGTGGCCTGGTCGGCGCTGAGGTAGCTGCCGATGATGCGGCGGCGGTCGGACGGATCGGTGACCTGCACCGTGGGGCCCTGGCTGCTGGCGCCGGGCACCAACGGGCCGGCGGCCCACGGGCCCTGCTGCGCGTTGACCGCGGCGGCGAGGTCGTTCAGTTCGTTGTCGTTGGCAAAGTTGACGCCCATGGAATTCTTCCGAAGTTCACCGTAGAGATTGGCCGGCAGCGGGATGCGCGGGTGCGGGATGTGATCGAACGCGCGCACCGTCTCGCAGGGGTCGGCCACCAGCTCGCGCGCGGGCACGTCCTCGTCCACCACGCGGTTGACGAAGCTGGTGTTGGCGCCGTTCTCGAGCAGGCGGCGCACCAGGTAGGGCAGCAGGTCCTCGTGCGAGCCGACCGGCGCATACACGCGGCAGGGCACGTTGAAGCTCTGCTTGCCGATCACCTCGGCATACAGGTCGCTGCCCATGCCGTGCAGGCGCTGGAACTCGAACGGCCGGCCCTGCGCGATGTGGTGCACGGCGGCGATGGTGTGCGCGTTGTGGGTGGCGAACTGCGGATAGATCAGGTTGCCGCCCGCGTTGAACAGGCGCCGCGCGCAGGCCAGATAGGAGACGTCGGTATTCGGCTTGCGGGTGAACACCGGGTAGCCGCCCAGGCCCTGCTCCTGCGCCTTCTTGATCTCGGCGTCCCAGTAGGCACCCTTGACCAGCCGCACGTACCAGCGCCGGCCGCTGGCCAGTGCTGTCTCCACCAGCCAGTCGATCACGAACGGCGTGCGCTTGGCGTACGCCTGCACCACGATGCCCAGGCCGTTCCAGCCTTCCAGCGAGGGGTGCGCGAAGACATCGCCGATCACGTCCAGCGACAGCTCCAGCCGGTCGGCCTCCTCGGCGTCGACCGACAGCGCGATGCCGTGCTTCATCGCCAGCTGCGACAGCTCCAGCAGCTTTTCGGTGAGCGCCTGGTGCGCCCGTGCGCGCTGGGCCACTTCGTAGCGCGGGAACAGCGCCGACAATTTCACCGAGATCGACGGCGCGTCGGTGTGGTTCGCATACGGGCCGCGCGCGCCCAGCGCGGCGATCGCGTTGCGGTAATCCTGCTGGTAGCGCTCGGCGGTGTCGGCGGTCAACGCCGACTCGCCCAGCATGTCGAAGGAGTAGCGGAACACCGCGTTCTCCTTCTTCAGGCTGCGGTCGAGCGCTTCCTCGATATCGCGGCCCATCACGAACTGGTGGCCCATGATGCGCATGGCCTGGCGCACCGCCGCGCGGATCGCGGGGTCGCCCACGCGGGCGACCAGCCGGCGCAGTGCGCCGTTGAAATCGTCGCCGCTGCCGTCGGCCAGGTTGACCAGCCGGCCGGTGAGCAGCAGGCCCCAGGTGGAGGCGTTGACCAGCAGCGATTCGCTGCGGCCCAGATGCTTGCGCCAGTTGGCGTCGCCGAGCTTGTCGCGGATCAGCTTGTCGGTGGTGGTCTTGTCCGGGATGCGCAGCAGCGCCTCGGCCACGCACATCAGCAGGATGCCTTCCTCGCTGGACAGGTCGTACTGGCGCATGAAGGACTCGACCACGCTCTGGTCCTTCGCCCGCGCACGCACGCGGGTGACCAGCGCGGCAGCGCGGTCGACTACCTGTTCGCGTTCCTCCGCCGGCAGCGCAGCCTGGTCGAGCAGGTCGTTGACCGCTTCGGTCTCGTCGCGCAGCCAGGCAGCAGTGATGCGCGCGCGCGCGGGTGTGGTTCGAGCGGGCAGCTCGGGACTCAGGATGGGTGAGGTCACGGTCGTGTCGGTGCCGGTCGTGGGGGATGGAATAAACCCGCGATTGTACGCTTCGTGCCCGGCCGTGGGGACGCGCCGCCACGCGCGAAAATCCGCCTCGGGCAGGGTGATCTGCCGCACGGGCGCGAATGGCTTGCGGTGCCTGTCGAGGTGACGGGTCGCGTTGATCGAAGTCAATCGGGTGCGACATTCTTGCCCACTGCGCCGCCGCGGCCTATCATTCCGGCAGTTCCAGGCACGCCGGATCTCCATGATCGTGCTTCGACCAGCCAGCGCCGGCTTGCCCTGCGTGACGATGTGGCTCAAGCCCAATCGCTCGCTCAGCCGCCGCGGCCTGCGTCGACTGATCGTGGTTCTGGTGGCATTGGCGCTGACAACGGCAGAACTGGGGGCGTGGCAGGGGAACGTGTTTGCTCCGCTGTTTGCCCTGGTGGAATCCGCCGCCATGGCCATCGCGTTGAGCGTGGCCTGGCGGGCCGGCGACCGCTGCGAGCGCATCACTCTCGACGAATCGTCGCTGGAGGTGCAGTCGCTGCCGGGCCGGCGTTGCACTCGCTTCCAGTCTTGCTGGGTGCGCGTGCGGCTGGATACCGGCAATGGACGCCTGGTGTTGACATCGCACGGCCGCGATCTGGAGATCGGCGCGTTTCTGGCGGCAACGGAACGCGTCGAGCTGGCGAAGCGACTCAGGGTGCTGCTGGCCGGCTCGACCGGAACGTGGCGCAAACAGCAATGACAAAGGTGCAAGACATGACATCTGGCGGGATCAGGCGATCAATCATGGCGACGGCGGGCCTTGCCCTTGCGACGTTCGGCGGTGCCGTGCAGGCGAATCCGCATCCATGGCAGCTGAACATGGAGCGCGGCGCGAGCACCTGGTCGCACGTCCCCTACGATCTGAACAACATCTCGCTGTGGGTTTGCGTGGTGATCGGCGTGCTGGTGTTCGGCGCCATGTTCGTCGCGATGTTCCGCTTCCGCAAATCGCGCGGCGCGGTGGCCGAGAAGTGGGCGCACAACACCGTGCTGGAAGTGGTCTGGACCACGATTCCGGTGCTGATCCTGATCACCCTGGCGTATCTGGCCACCGGCGGCCTCACCAGCTGGGCCGATACCACCGGCTCGCAGATGACGGTGAAGGTCACCGGCTACCAGTGGAAGTGGCGCTACGACTACGTCAGCTACATGGGCAAGCCGATCGACAAGGTCGGCTTCATGTCCAGGCTGGACAAGCAGAGCGACGACACCCGCCAGCTCGATTCGGGCATGGACCCGTATGCGGTCAAGGTGGGCGACGAGCAGACCTACCTGCTCAACGTCGACAAGCCGCTGGTGGTGCCGGTCGACACCAAGATCCGCTTCATCATCACCGGCGGCGACGTGATCCATTCGTGGTGGGTGCCGGCGCTGGGCTGGAAGCTCGACGCGATCCCCGGCATTGTCAACGCGGCCTGGACCAACATCAAGGAGCCGGGCACGTACCGCGGCCAGTGCGCCGAGCTGTGCGGCCAGGACCACGGCTTCATGCCGATCGTGGTGGTGGCCAAGTCGAAGGCGGACTTCGCCAAGTGGCTGGCCGAGCAGGAAGCCGCTTCCGGCAAGTCCCTGCCGCCCCCCGCGCCGATTGACGCGGGCACGGCGGCCACTGCCGCGGCGACCACTCCGCCGGGCTGAGCCCGACCCCATCCGCGTTTTCGTTGCAGTCGCATTCCATTACAGGTTAGAGGTGCATGGCCATGTCCTACGCAGCCACCCATGATCAGCACGATGATCACCACGGCGCGCCGAAGAGTTTCTTCCAACGCTGGTGCATGTCCACCAATCACAAGGACATCGGTACGCTGTACCTGATCTTCGCGCTGACGATGTTCTTCATCGGCGGCAGTTTCGCGATGACCATCCGCGCCGAGTTGTTCAAGCCCGGCCTGCAGCTGGTGCAGCCGTACTTCTTCAACGAGCTGACCACCATGCACGGCCTGATCATGATCTTCGGCGCGATCATGCCGGCGTTCGTGGGCCTGGGTAACTGGATGATCCCGCTGATGGTGGGCGCGCCGGACATGGCGCTGCCGCGCATGAACAACCTGTCGTTCTGGATTCTTCCGTTCGCCTTCCTGCTGATGCTGTCCACGCTGTTCTCGCCGGGCGGCGCGCCGGCCGGCGGCTGGACGATGTATCCGCCGCTGTCGCTGCAGAGCGATTCGCTGGCCTACGTGGTGTTCGCCATCCATCTGATGGGCATCAGCTCGATCATGGGCGCGATCAACATCATCGCCACCATCCTCAACATGCGCGCGCCGGGCATGGACCTGCTGAAGATGCCGGTGTTCGTGTGGAGCTGGCTGATCACCGCGTTCCTGCTGATCGCCGTGATGCCGGTGCTGGCCGGCGCGGTGACCATGCTGCTGACCGACAAGTACTTCGGCACCAGCTTCTTCAATCCGGGCGGCGGCGGCGACCCCGTGCTGTACCAGCACGTGTTCTGGTTCTTCGGCCACCCCGAGGTCTACATCATGATCCTGCCGGCGTTCGGGATCATCTCGGAGATCGTGCCCACCTTCGCGCGCAAGCCGATCTTCGGCTACAAGGCGATGGTGTTCGCGCTCGCCTGCATCGCGTTCCTGTCGTTCATCGTGTGGGCGCACCACATGTTCGCGGTGGGCCTGCCGCTGGGCGCGGACCTGTTCTTCATGTACGCCACCATGCTGATCGCGGTGCCTACCGGCGTGAAGGTGTTCAACTGGGTGGCCACCATGTGGGGCGGCTCGATGACCTTCGAGACCCCGATGCTGTTCGCCATCGCGTTCATCATCCTGTTCACCATCGGCGGCTTCTCCGGCCTGATGCTGGCCCTGGTGCCGGCCGACTTCCAGTACCAGGACACCTATTTCGTGGTGGCGCATTTCCACTACGTGCTGGTGACCGGCGCATTGTTCGCGATCATTGCGGCGGCCTACTACTGGCTGCCGAAGTGGGCCGGCAACATGTACAGCGAGTTCTGGGGCAAGGTGCACTTCTGGTGCAGCGTGGTGTTCGTGAACGTGCTGTTCTTCCCGCAGCACTTCCTCGGCCTGGCCGGCATGCCGCGGCGCATCCCCGATTACAACGTGGCGTTCGCCAACTTCAACATGGTCAGCTCGATCGGTGGCTTCCTGTTCGGTGCCTCGCAGCTGATCTTCCTCGGCGTGGTGATCCACTGCGTGTTCTTCTCCAGGAAGAAGGCCACCGACCGCGTGTGGGAAGGCGCCAAGGGACTGGAATGGACCGTGCCTTCGCCGGCGCCGCACCATACCTTCTCGGTGCCGCCGGTGATCCATGACGAAGAGCTGGCGCACGGCAACGTGCACGCCTGATCGGCGGGGAAGCCGTGGAAATGACACAGCCGGTTGACGACATCCACGCCGCGGACCAGCGCCGCGGCGTGCGCCGCACGGTGAAGATCCTGGTCGCGGTAGTGATCGGCTTCTATCTGCTGGCGTTCCTGCAGATCCTGCTGATGAAATAACCGCGCCAGCACCTTTCCACTTCAATCACCCGGGTCGGCACGACCGGCAGGCAGGTCCCCGAGCGGCATGGCGGGGCAGAGTCATCAAGAGAAATCCACGGGGTCTCAGCATGGGTCAGCAACACGACGTTTACTTTGTACCGGCCAAGAGCTACTGGCCGATCGTCGCCGCGGTCGTCATGTTCATCTTCATGTTCGGTGCCGGGCACTGGCTCAACGCCGAGCCGGGTGCGACCGGTTTCGGCAAATCGGTGTTCGTCCTCGGCGTGATCGGCGTGCTGGGGATGTTCTTCGGCTGGTTCCGTTCGGTCATCCGCGAATCGCTGGCCGGCGACTACAACCACCAGGTCGATACCTCGTTCCGCATGGGGATGATGTGGTTCATCTTCTCCGAGGTGATGTTCTTCGGTGCGTTCTTCGGTGCGCTGTTCTACATCCGCATGTTCTCGGTGCCGTGGCTCGGTGGCGAAGGCCATGGCGTATTGACCCACCAGTTCCTGTGGAGCGACTACACCGCGGCCTGGGGTGCCAACGGCGGCAATGGTCCGGCGAAGATCGGCGGGGCGTTCGAAACGGTGCCTGCGTGGGGGCTGCCGTTGCTGAACACGCTGATCCTGCTGACCTCCAGCGTCACCGTGACGATCGCCCACCACGCCCTGCGCGCCGGGCATCGCGGCCGGATTCTGCTGTTCCTGGGCCTGACCGTGCTGCTGGGCGCCACCTTCCTGTACTTCCAGGCGCACGAGTACATCGAGGCCTACCACGAGCTCAACCTCACCCTGGGCAGCGGCGTCTACGGCTCGACCTTCTTCATGCTGACCGGCTTCCATGGCCTGCACGTGACCCTGGGCACGATCATGCTGGCGGTGATCTGGCTGCGCGTGCTGAAGGGCCACTTCAGCAAGGACCATCACTTCGGCTTCGAGGCGGTGGCCTGGTACTGGCACTTCGTCGACGTGGTGTGGCTG
>MKTU01000027.1:56884-121845 GCA_001898415.1 Rhodanobacter sp. 67-28
GCGGGCCGGTTCGTTTCCGGGCGCCGGAATGTGTGCGGGTATGGAGCCTGGCGTGGTGTGCCCCCCTGCGGTGGCCGCCGGCATGCCGTGCTGTCTGCCTGCCGAACCTGCCGAATCGTAGCCGGTCACCCATCAATTTGTGACGGATGTGGTTGTATCCGGTACAAGTTTAGTGTATAGGTGCAGGCCCGCCGCCAGGCGGGGACGAGCGCCAAGCGGTGCCGTCGGTTCGCCATGCTGGTTGGAGTGGCAAGGGTTGGGGGGATGGAGATGTTTCGCTTTCTGCGTCGTAAAGCCAACCGCTGGCTATTGCTGCTGGCGGCTGTGGACATGGTGCTGCTGGGCTTTTCGCTCAACGCGGCCATGTACCTGCGTTATTTCAATCGGCCTGCCGATCTGGCCCAGTTCTCCCACCACATGCCCGAGCGCTCGCTGGCGTTCGCCGTGATCATGCTGCTGGCGATGGTCGCCCTGGGTCACTACCAGTCGCACATGCGAACGAGCTGGTTCGGCGTGCTGGCGCGCCAGAGCGTGGGTTTCGTGCTCGGTGGCGTGGGCGTCTTCATCATGTATTACCTGCTGCCGCAGGCCTATGTCGGCCGCGGCGTGCTGACCATCGCGCTGCTGCTGTCCTTCGCCCTGATGATGGGCTTCCGGCTGGTGTTCCTGCGCCTGGTGGACGCGGTGGTGTTCCAGCGCCGGGTGCTGATCCTGGGTGCAGGCAAGCGTGCCTCGCAGATCCAGACGCGCATGCGCCGCCACGCCGACCGGATCGGCTTCAACGTGCTCGGTTTCGTGCCGCGCGAGGGCGAGGAGGTGCAGGTCGGCGCGATGTCCCTGGTGCGCCCCGAGGGTTCGCTGGTGGACTGGGCGCTGCATCGCCAGGTGGACGAGATCGTGGTCGGCGTGGACGACCGGCGCGGCGGGCTGCCCATGCGCGACCTGCTGGAGTGCCGTCAGAACGGCATCGACGTGACCGACCTGGCGACCTTCTTCGAACGCGAGTCCGGCCGCGTGCAGCTGTCGCTGACCGATCCCTCCTGGCTGGTGTTCTCCGGCGGCTTCGATGCCACTCCGCTGCGCCGCTTCAGCAAGCGCTGCTCGGATCTGCTGATCGCCACGCTGGTGCTGCTGCTGACCTGGCCGCTGATGCTGCTGGTGGCGCTGGCCATCCGCATCGAGTCCGGTGCCGGCCAGCCCATTCTCTACCGGCAGGAGCGCGTCGGCGCGCGCGGCAAGACGTTCCAGCTGATCAAGTTCCGCAGCATGCGCACCGACGCGGAGCTGGACGGCATCGCGCGCTGGGCGAACAAGGACGACGACCGGGTGACCCGGGTGGGCCGCTTCACGCGCAAGGTGCGCCTGGACGAGCTGCCACAGTTGTGGAACGTGCTCAAGGGCGAGATGAGCTTCATCGGCCCGCGGCCCGAGCGGCCGCAATTCGTGATCGACCTTGGCCAGAAGATCCGCTACTACGATCTGCGTCATTGCCTCAAGCCCGGTCTGGCCGGCTGGGCGCAGCTGCGTTATCCGTATGGCGCGTCCGAGGCCGATGCCGAGGAAAAGCTCAAGTACGATCTGTACTACGTCAAGAACCACAACCTGCTGTTCGACCTGCTGATCCTGTTCCAGACGGTCGAAGTGGTGCTGTTCCGCCGCGGCGCACGCTGATTGGCGGTTCCCTCCGGGCCGGCCGGCCCGGCAAGCTTGAACCCGTCTTCCGGACCTGCGGCGTGGTTGGCGCGTCATGGCTGCCGGGCCAGCTATGACGCCGCATTGTGTGGTGATACGCTTTCCGGGCACGGGGCATTCAGGATAATCAGCTACCCAGCTCAAGCCGCCGGCTTGGCGAGGCTGGGTCGTTGGCATCGGCCTACCTATGGATTCCCCCCATGTCCCGCACCGATCAGATTGCGCCGAACAGGCCTGCAGCACCGACCCGGGGCAGCGGCGAGATGCCCGCTCCGTCATCATTGCGCGCGCAACGCACGCGTACCGCGCTGCTCGGTGGCGGCGTGATGCTGATGCTGCTGTTCACTGCGGTATCGCTGCTGCTGGCGCGCGATGACGAACCGCGACCGCTGACCTACCGTCCGATGGCCGCCGCGCCGGCGCCAGCCAGGCTGCCGGCGGCCCCCGCCAGGCCTTCGCCGCTTGCCGCGGAGAAGCTCGGAAATGCCGCTGACGCCAGGGTCTCCCCCACCATCGCGGCGGCGACGAGCCGACGCGCGACCCGGGTCGATGCTGCAGCGGTGGCGCCGCCGGCGAACGCGCCGCGCGCCCGCGCGACCACGACCGAAGCGACGCCCCGTCCGGTCCCCCGCGTTGTCGGTGGCGTTGTCGGTGTGCAGCCGCTGGTGGCGGCCACCGGTGCCTCCTCCCGCAGCACCGCTGCAAGGCATGCGGTCGGCATGCCAGCCGGGCTGACCGGGTCGATCGGCCGCGATTCCTCCGCGGTGCAGGGCGCGCCGCGGGCGGCTGCGTTCAGCGCTGTGCCGGTGCGACCGCAAGCCGTGACGCTGGCGGCGCATCCACGGCTGCTTCTGGACTCCTCCACGCTGACCGCGCTGCGCCAGCGCGCGGCGGCGAACACGCCGCAATGGACGGCGCTGAAAGCCACCTGCGATTCCTACATCGGCGGCACGGTGGCGTATCCCACCGGCAACCAGTACCCCGACAAGCCGAACCTCGGCTCGGGCTACCAGGGCGAATCCTATCTGCCGGCGCTGCTGGCCGAAGGCATGTGCTACCAGGTGCTGAAGTCCAGCAATGCGGCGGCCGCGGCACCCTACGGCGCCAAGGCGGTCGACATCCTGATGAAGATGTCGATGCCCTACCCGGGCAGCAACGGCTGGGACCCGTGCACCGACAGCGGTTACGGCATCCGCTTCTACGGCGTGGGTTACGGCCTGGGCTATGACTGGGTCTACGACCTGCTGACCGCGTCCCAGCGCACGCAGATCTACACCACCGCGAACGCGTGGATCGCCGCGTGGGAAAAGTCCGGCGGGTGTGCTTCGTTTGCCTACGATGGCAATCCCATCGGCAACTACTACGCCGGTTACTTCCACGCCAAGGCGGTGATCTCGCTGGCCACCTACGGCGAAAATCCCAGCGCGCCGGCGCAGTGGACCGACTGGCTGGGCAACCAGTTCGGCGCGCGGGTGCAGCCGTACTATCGCCTGCACATGCTCGGTGGCGGCTGGCCGGAGGGTTACGGCAACTACGCGCCGCTGAGCATCCTCAACATGAGCTTGCCCGCGCGCGAAGTGAAGACCGCCACCGGGCAGGACCTGCTGCATGCCAGCGCGCCGTATACCTTCCCGGTGGACAGTGCCGACTACTCGATGCATTTCACCTGGCCGTCGCTGGTCTACTTCGACGACCGTGACGACAACCACTCCAACGGCGATCCCTCCTCGCCGCCGCCGGGCACGACCCCGGTCGGCATGTTCCAGCAGATCATCGGTGCGTTGAGCTACTGGCAATCGCCCAAGGTCGCGGTGTTCAACCAGTACCTCGCGGCGGTCGACCAGGCCACCGGCGGGTACAGTGATGCGCCGGCCTGGCTGCAGTTCCTGGCGATCGATCCGAATGCGCCGAAGGCGGCGCTGAGCACCTTGCCGCTGTCCTATTTCGCGCCGGGCATGAACGCCGTCGCGGCACGCTCGGACTGGACCACCGCCGCCAGCTGGATGTCGTTCCGCGCCGGCCCCTACACCAACAACCCCGCCGCCGGGCACGAGTTCTTCGACCAGGGCAGCCTCGCGCTGGTGCGCGGCGGCTCGCCGCTGCTGGTCAATGCCGGCGGCTGGCTGGTGCACGAGCCTGGCGGCAACGCCGACGAGACGAAGATCTTCAACGACAACTACGGCGACCTCGACGGTACCCAGTACAGCGGCAACCGGCAGCTGTACAACATCTTCTACGTGCGCAGCATGAGCGGCAGCTCGGTGGCGCAGCGTTTCGGCCAGGAGGCCAATACCACCGAGGACGATGGCGTGCGCACCGCGGTGTCGGCCTACGAGGACGGCAACGGCTACGTCTACATGCTGGCTACCCACCTGGAGGACATGTATCGCACCTTCTCCGCCGGGCCGGCGGTGTCGGCATGGTCGCGGCAAGTCGTCTACCTGCGTCCGAACCGTTTCGTCGTCTACGACCGCACCACCGAAGGCAGCACTGGCTACGACCAGTACCTGGCCTGGCATTTCCCGGCCAACCCGGCCGCGGGCAGCGCGCCGGCGGGACAGCACCGCTTCGACGTCAGCTACAACGGCCAGTACGTGGGCGCGATGACCACCGTGCTGCCGACCGGCAACAAGACCACGACGGTCGGCATGTATCCGGGCGACAACCCGATCAAGGCGTGGCAGGTGCAGGTGCGCCCGCCCGACACCAGCGCCAGCCAGCGATGGCTGACCGTGTTCGACCTGTCCGGCACCGCCGCCAAGGTCGCCACGGCCAGCCCGGTGACGGTGAGCCAGGGCGGCATCGTCGGGGTGGAACTGCTCGCCAGCGACGGCAACGCCGTGGTGGTGAGCAGCAGCGGCGCCCCCGGCACCGCGCTCAGCGGCAACCTCGTCTACGGAGTGCAGCCGTTGTCGGCCTACCACGTGGTCACCGACCTGCTCCCGGACACCGGCTACACGGTGACCACCTCGGCCAACGCCGGGTTGCGCAACGTCAACATCAGCGTGGGCGGCACCACCATGAGCAGCCACAAGGGTGTACTCAGCTTCTACGTGACGACCGACGGCACGGTGCAGGGCAACCCGCCGCCACCGCCGACGCCGGTTTACGTCCCGGTGCCGATCAGCGCGCTGCCGGTTCCCGGCTTTCCGGCACCGTACAAGCCCGGCGGTTGAGCCGGACCGCGACCGGCGTTCGCACCGGTCGCGGCAGACGCACCTCCGGGCGGTGGTCGCGGTCGATCAGGGCGAGTGCGGCGTGTCGCGCGTTCACTGGCCCTGCGGCGGGCTGCTGTGCGCGGCCACATGCAGCGGGTACAGCGGTGAGCTGTACCAGTCGACCACCTTGCCGTTCTCGAAGCGCACCCATGATGGGCCGTACTCCCAGCGCTGGTCGCTGGCCATCAGCGTGGGTTCGCCTTCGATGCTGCGCACGCTGGCGGCATCCATGCCCAGGCCCCACGCCGGCCGTTCCGCCGGCGCTGTCGCCGTGGCGCGATGCGTCGGCGGCTGCACGGTTTCGGCGGGCGGGGCCGCGGGCGGCGCGGGCGGTTCGCCCGGCCACAGCCACCACGCCGCAATGGCAGCGGCCGGCAGCAACAACCAGCGACGGGAACGCCGCCGTGTCGCGAGTACCCGCTGCGTCGCCGCGGCCGACCCGGCTTCGCCCCTCGGCGGCTGGGACGGCCGCACGCCCGCGGCGCCGGGCAGGCGGCCATGCGTGCGGTGGAACTCCATCGCCATGCCGTACATCGCGGTGAGCTGCTGCAGCCGCTGCGCGGCGACGCCGCGCGAATCCTCGTCGCGACGGTCCGGGTGCAGCACCGACACCCGGCGCCGGTACGCGTGCTTGAATTCGTCCAGGCCACAACCCGGTTCGAGACCGAGCAAGCGGTAGAGGTCGAGAAAATCGGTCTCGCGCGCCACGTCGTGCTTCCCCTTGAATGCCGCAAGCCGGGCCATGTGCCGCGCACCATCCGTGCACCGGCTGCCGTGCGGAACTATACCTGCTGGACGCCGCGGCCGCGGCGCACCCTCGCTGCCTCGTGCTAGCGTGACGCACCGAAAACGGCGGGAGGCGACGATGGCCAGGGGCCTGACTGCAAGCTTGCGGGGTGTGGCGTTGGGCGTGGCGGAGTTGCCGGGGGTGCGTCTGCTCGCGCGGCCGGTCTATCGCCACCTGTTTGCCCGCGACGTGTTGCCCGGCAATGCCTACGGCGGCGTGTTTGCCAGTGTCGAGGCGGCGCGTGCCGGGGCACCGGCATCGTTGCCGACCAGCTACGACCAGCCGCAGTCGGGCGAGCTCTACGCCGACCGGCTGGAGCGTGTGCAGATCGTGGATTACCCGGTGCTGTTCTGGCTCTCGCGACTGTTTGCCGGCGACGCGCGGAAATTGTTCGACCTGGGCGGCAACGTGGGCACCAGCTATTTCGGTTTCCGCCACCACCTGCCGTATCCCGATGACCTGCGCTGGCTGGTGCACGACGTGCCCGCCGTGGTCGCGGCCGGGCGCGCGCTGGCCGAGCGCGAGGATGGCGCCGGCAAGCTCGGCTTCACCGACTCTCCGCAGGACGCCGACGGTTGCGACGTGCTGCTCTGCAGCGGCGTGCTGCAGTACCTCGACTACTCGCTGCCGCAGTTGCTGCAACCATTGCGCGCGCCGCCGCGCCACGTATTGGTCAACGTGACGCCGCTGCACCCCGAGCGCAGCTTCGTGACCCTGCAACGTGTCACCCGGCGCCGGGTCGGCATCGCCAACTGCCCGTACCGGGTGACCGCGCTGGGCGCCTTCATCGAGGAGTTCGCGGCAGCCGGTTATCGCGTGGTCGACCACTGGTCGACGACCGAGCGCCACATGCGCATTCCGTTCGAGCCGGACCATTCGATCGATCGTTACCACGGATTCTGTTTCCGCCGCGACTGAGCTTGCGGGGCGCCGGGGCGCGGGGCACACTGCCGTTTCGATTCCGCGGCGCAGCTTGCGGCTGGCGGGTCGCGGGAGGGGGCATGTCGGGTCCATCGTCCAAGTGGCTGGAAGTCGCCTGGGATCAGTTCGATCCCTGGCGGATACAGGGCGTGCGGCATCATCTGGCGACGCACCCCGCGCTGCAGTTGCCGGCCCTGGTCGAGCTGGGCAAGCGGCTGGAAGCGCGTGGCCGCGTGCGCTCGCACAGCGGCGATGCCACTGCGGGCACGTCGTTCAACGAAGCACCCCGGTTGCATCCCAACGCCAAGGGTGTCGAGGCGACGCTGAGCGACATCGAGCATGCCGCGGCGTGGACTTCGCTGCTCAACGTGCAATCCGATCCGCAGTACCGCGCCGTCGTCGACGAGGTACTCGACTCGGTCCGGCCGCAGGTGGAGGCGGTCGACCCGGGCATGTGCTATCGCGCCGGCTGGATCTTCCTCACCTCGCCGCGGGCGGTGACGCCGTTCCACATGGACAAGGAACACAACTTCATCCTGCAGGTGCACGGCCGCAAGCGGATCTACGTGTGGGACCATCGCGACACGCAGGTGGTCAGCGAGCATGCGCGCGACCGCTTCCATCGCACCCATTCGCGGGAGCTGCTGCAGTGGCGCGAGGAGTATCGCGAGCGTGCGCAGGTGTTCGAGCTGGAACCCGGGATGGGCGCATACATGCCCTCGACCAGTCCGCACATGGTCGAGAACGGCGATGGCCCGTCGATCACCATGAGCTTCACCTATTACACCCGCGCGACCCGGCGCAACTCCCTCCTGCATCGCACCCACGACATGCTGCGCCGGCTGGGCTGGGTGCCGCCGGCGGTGGATCGCTTCCCGTTGTTCGACGCCGCCACGCTGGCGGCCGGCGGGCTCTACATCGGCAGCAAGCGGCTGGCGCGGCGACTGGCCGGCGCGTCCGTCGATTCGGACGCCGCACCGTACGCCAAGGTTGGCGACTCGTGATGTCCGGCCGGCGACGCGGCGGTCGCCGGGCCTGGCGCGTGCTCATGCTGGCCTGCATTCCGCTGACCGCAGCCGGCGTCGACCGGCCAGCTCCTCCCGCGCCGCCTACGCTCGGCGCCCACACCTTGCTGGCGCAGGCCGATCATCGCGGCCGCAGTCCCGCCGTGACCGCGCCGCTCGACACCGCGCCGGCGGGCAGTGCGTTGCTGGTGCTCAATGGCGGCTTCGCCAGCAACGCGGCGGCGCCGACCGACAGTTATGGGCGGCACTGGACCCAGGTGGGTCCGACCGCCGTCTACGACGGCTACCAGGGCCGTTTCGACGTGAAGGCCTACGTGTCGCTGGCCGGCCCGGGCGGCCGGCACCATACGGTCAGCATCGACAAGCCGGGTGAGCCGGAGCGCGAGATCACCATCCCCTTCGTGGAAATCCGCCATGCCGGCGTGCTGCAGGATTTCGCCCAGAATTACCCCGCGCCCAGTCTGGTCCAGCGCATCGCGGGCAAGCTCAAGCGCACGGTGGAGGGCATGCTCTCCGATCCGGCCGACCGCTTCAGCGTGACCAGCGGCGAGGTCACCACGACCGGGCCGGCCACGTTGATTGCGGTGTGGTGGGGTGACGGCAATGTACGCCGGATGAGCGCCGTGCCGGACAACGGTTTCACCGTGATCGACAGCTATCTGCAACTGCCGCCGATAAGCGGCGTGCAGTGCGCGGTGGCTTACCGCCAGGTCGACCGTGCCGGTACCTACCGGGTGAGCTGGAGCGGCAGCCCGCGCCAGCGGGCGATCCTGTGGCTGTTCGCGTTCCAGTCCGCCGCGCCATAGTCCATCCGCGTAGCACGCAGTCAGTCTGAATGGCGTGCCCCATTGCACAGTTCGACGCGGTTCTGCGCTAATCTTGTCGTCCAGAGGCTGGTTTGGCAGACGACGCGATGAGCGGGTGCTCCCAGGCGGCTTCGCTGGGCAGATGCCGGCCGATCCGCGGTGCCTCGCGAATCGCGCGCATCCTGCCCGAGGGAGATCGGCGCGTGTCGTGGCGGTCATCGCCGCCCGACCAGGAGGGGTGGTGGGCGCGGCATCCAATCCAGTGTCAATTGACGACGGCATGTCGTTGCTGGACGTGCTGCCGGGCATCGCGCCTGCCGATGACGAAACCTGGCAAAGCCGCCGCGTGCCGCTCGACGGCGCATTGGCCACTTGCGTGGCGGCGCTGCACGCGGCCGATCCCGAGCGCGCGGCGCTGACCCTGCTGGCCGCGTTGGCGCGGGTCGAGGCGCAGCTGACCGGCGCCGAGTCCGCCGTGGCAACGCTGCACCAGGCCGGATGCACCCGCCAGCTGACCGTGCCAGTGCCCCGCGACGCGCCACGCAAGGCATGGCTGGAGGGCGTGCTGTCCGCAGCGCGCGGGTCGGCCGCCCCGGTCACGGTGGCGTGGATGGTGCTGCAGGAGGCAGCGTTGCCGGACGCCGCCGCCGCGCTCTCCACCTGGCGCCTCGATTTCAGCGACGCGATCGCCCTCGAACTGCGCTGGCGCAGCCCGCTGACGGCAGCGAGCGTGGAGCTGCTGGCCGGTTGCGTGCAGCGCGCCTGGGCGGGCCTGCTCGACGAAGCTGACGCCGAGCCGGATCTCCTCGCTCCGGCCGAACGCCAGCGCTTGCTGGTGCAGTGGAATGACACCGCGGTGCCGCGACACCGCGGCGACAGCGTGTCCGCGCTGTTCTCCCGCACCGCCGCCGCGCATGCGGATGCACCGGCGGTGGTCGAGGGCGGGCACGCCCTGAGCTATGCCCGACTCGATGAGCGGTCCAGCACCTTGGCCCGGCATCTGCTCGATGCCGGCGTCGTGCCGGGCGACATCGTCGGCGTCGCGCTGGAGCGTTCGGCGGGGGCGCTGGTGGCAATCCTCGGCGTGCTCAAGGCCGGCGCGGCCTACCTGCCGCTCGATCGCAGCCACCCGCCGGAGCGGTTGGCGTTTGCGCTGGCCGATGCGGGTGCGCGGATGGTGCTGGTCGCATCGGTCGCGGCTACGCTGCCGTTGCCCGATGGAGTGGCGTGCCTTGCGCTGGATGTCGTCGAGTCCGTACCCGTGCCGCACGACGCGCCGCTGCCCGTGGTCGACGGCGATGCGCTCGCCTACGTGATGTACACCTCCGGCTCCACCGGCACCCCCAAGGGCGTAGCGATCGCCCATCGTTCGATCATCCGGCTGGTGTGCGGCGTGGATTACGTGCGGCTGGATGCCGACACGCGCATGTTGCACGCCGCGCCGCTGGGCTTCGATGCGTCGACCCTGGAAATCTGGGGCGCGCTGCTGAACGGCGGTCGCGTGGTGGTCCATCCCGAAACTATCCCCACCGCTGCCGGCCTGGCCGCAACCATTGCCGGCGAAGGGGTCGGCACGGCGTGGCTGACCTCGTCGCTGTTCAACGCCGTGGTCGACGAGGCGCCGCGTCGGCTGGAGGGGTTGCGCCAGCTGCTGATCGGTGGCGAGGCACTGTCGGTCGACCATGTGCGCCGCGCGCTGGCGGCCTTGCCCGGCGTGGAGATCATCAACGGCTACGGCCCGACCGAGTGCACCACGTTCACCTGCACCTGGCCGATCCCGCGGGACCTGCCGGCCGACGCGCGCTCGGTGCCGATCGGCCGGCCGATCGCCGACACCCGCGTGTACGTGCTCAATCGCGCCGGCGAGCTGGTGCCGACGGGCGTGGTCGGCGAGCTGCACGTGGGTGGCGACGGCGTGGCGCGCGGTTACCTCGGACGGGCGCAGCTGACCGCCGAGCGTTTCGTGGCCGATCCGTTCGGCGCCGCCGATGGTCGCCTGTATCGCACCGGCGACCTGGTGCGCTGGCGCGACGACGGCGTGCTGGAGTTCGTCGGCCGGCGCGACGGCCAGGTCAAGATCCGCGGCTACCGCATCGAGACCGGCGAGATCGAGGCAGCGCTGCTGCGCCAGCCCGGCGTGCGCGCCTGCGCCGTCGTGCTGCGCGATGACCCGCCGCTGGGCAAGCGCCTGGTCGCCTACGTGGTCCCCGCCGCCACCCGCCCCGACCAGCCGGCGCTGCGCCGCGGCTTGGCTGCCGAACTGCCGGAGTTCATGCTGCCGGCCGCGTGGGTGGTGCTGGACGCGCTGCCGGTCACCACCAACGGCAAGCTCGACCGCGCCGCACTGCCGGCGCCGGGCAGCGCACGGCCGGAACTGGCCACGACCTACGAAGCCCCGGTGGGCGAAGCCGAGACGCGCCTGTGCGCCGCCTTCGCCACCAGCCTCGCGCTGGACAAGGTGGGCCGCCACGACAACTTCTTCGAGCTGGGCGGCAGCTCGCTGCTGGCGGTGCGGCTGATCGATCGCTTGCGCCGCGACGGCGATGCCGCGCTGGACGTGCTGACCTTCTTCCGCGATCCCACGCCGCTGGCGCTGGCCCGCCACCGCGATCACGCCGGCGCCGACGGCATCGAACCGGCGCGCCTCGCCCGCCCGCGTGCCGCCGGCGCGCAAGCCGGTGCCGAGCCGATCGCGATCATCGGCATGAGCGGCCGCTTCCCCGGCGCCGCGGACATCGAGAGCTTCTGGCAGAACCTGTGCGAGGGGCGCGAGTCGATCACCCGCTTCGCGCCGGGCGAGCTCGACCCGTCGATCCCGGCGAGCCTGCGCGACGATCCGGCCTACGTGCCCGCGCGCGGCGTGATCGACGGCGTGGAGCTGTTCGACGCCGCGTTCTTCGGCATCAGCCCGCGCGAGGCGGAGTTGATGGACCCGCAGCAGCGGCTGTTCCTGGAGCTGTGCTGGGAGTGCCTGGAACGCGCCGGCCATGCACCCGGCGCGCAGGACGGCCCGGTCGGCGTGTTCGCCGGCATGTACAACGCGACCTATTTCCAGCACCACGTCAGCGCGCATCCCGACCAGGTCGGGAAGCTCGGCGCGTTCCAGGTGATGCTGGACAACGAGAAGGATTTCATCGCGCCGCGGGTGGCACACAAGCTGGACCTCACCGGTCCCGCGGTGAGCGTGCACACCGCCTGTTCCACCTCGCTGGTGGCGATCTGCCAGGCGATGGAGAGCCTGCGCAGCGGCCAGTGCGAGATGGCGCTGGCCGGCGGTGCCTCGATCACCTGTCCGCCGCGCAGCGGCTACCTGTTCCAGGACGGCGCGATGCTGTCGCCGGACGGCCACACGCGAAGCTTCGACGCCGAGGCGCGGGGCACGGTGTTCAGCGACGGTGCGGCGGTGGTGCTGTTGAAGCGGCTGGCCGACGCGCAGGCCGATGGCGACCCGGTCATCGCGGTGATCCGCGGTGGCGCGATCAACAACGACGGCGGCACCAAGGCCAGCTTCATGGCGCCCAGCAGCGAGGGCCAGGCCGCGGTGGTCGCGATGGCGCAGCGCAACGCCGGCGTCGACGCGCGCAGCATCTCCTACGTGGAAGCGCACGGCACGGCCACGCCGATCGGCGATCCGATCGAGGTGGAGGGCCTGGTCAAGGCGTTCCGGCGCGACACGCCGGATACCGGCTTCTGCCGCCTCGGTTCGGTCAAGAGCAACGTCGGCCACCTGGTGATCGCCGCCGGCGCGACCGGCGTGATCAAGACTGCGCTGGCGCTGGCCGAGCGGCGGATTCCGCCGAGCCTGCATTACGCCGCGGCCAACCCGGCGATCGACTTCGCCCGCTCGCCGTTCGTGGTCAACGATCGCCTGCATGACTGGACCAGCGCGCCCGGCGTACCGCGCCGCGCGGGCGTGAGTTCGTTCGGCGTGGGCGGCACCAATGCGCACGTGGTGCTGGAGGAAGCACCCGCACCGACGCCGAGCGAGGCGACCGCCGGGCCGCAACTGCTTTTGCTGTCGGCGCGCACGGCCACTGCACTGGGTACGGCGGCCACGCGGCTGGGCACACACCTGGCGGACTCTCCGGAAGTCGAGCTTGCCGACGTGGCGTGGACGCTGGCGGTCGGACGCAAGGCCTTCGCCCATCGGCTGGCCGTGGTCACCGAGTCCGCCACCAGCGCCAGCGCGCAGCTGGCCAGCGCGGAAATCGCCGCGGCGGCGACGCGCAGCACGCCGGCGCGGGCGAGCGACGTGGTCTTCCTGTTCCCGGGCCAGGGCGCCCAGTATGCCGGCATGGGTCGCGCGCTGCATGCCAGCGAGCCGGTGTTCCGCGACGCATTCGACGCTTGCGCCAGCGCCTTGCGCAAGCAGGGCGGTTTCGACCTCGCCGCGTGCGTGTTCGCCGACGACCCGGCCGCGCTGCTGCCCACGGCGGTGATGCAGCCGGCGACGTTCGCCATCGAATACGCGCTGGCGCAGTGGTGGATGAGCCTGGGCCTCGTGCCGGCAGCGATGATCGGCCACAGCGTGGGCGAGTTCGTGGCAGCCACGCTGGCCGGCGTGTTCAGCCTGCGCGACGCGATCGCGCTGGTGGCGCGGCGCGGCGAGCTGATGCAGGCGCAGCCACCGGGCGCGATGCTGTCGGTGCGGCTGCCGCTGGATGCATTGCAGGCACGCCTGCCGGCGGATCTGGCGCTGGCAGCGGAGAACGCGCCTGGCGCCTTCGTGGTGGCCGGGCCGGCCGAGACGGTCGAGGCTTTCCGGGCGGCGCTCGAAGCGGACGGCATCGCCGCGCGCCTGCTGCAGACCTCGCACGCCTTCCATTCGGCGATGATGGAGCCGGTGCTGGCACCGTTCCGCGAGGCGCTTGCCGCCGTCGAACTGGGCCGCCCGCAGCTGCCCCTGGTGTCGACCGCGCTGGGCGACTGGCTCGACCCCGCGCAGGCCGGCTCGATCGATTACTGGACGCAGCACCTGCGCGTGCCGGTGCGCTTCTCCGGCGCGCTGGCGCGGGTGCTCGACGCGCCATCGCGCGTGCTGCTGGAAGTGGGGCCGCGCCACACGCTGACCACGCTCGCCCGACAGCAACTCGGTACCGCGCGCGAACGCATCGTCGCCGTGCCCAGCCTGGCCGATGCGGCGGACGTGGAGCGCACGGCGCTGCTGCAGGCCGCGGGCCAACTCTGGTGCCGCGGCATGGCGCTTGATCCGGCACGACTCGACCATCGCGCGCGCCGCCGCCGCGTGCGCCTGCCCACCTATCCGTTCGAACGCCAGCGCTGCTGGCTGGATGCCGCACCCGCCACGGCGCCCGCGCCATCGTTCCCAGAACCGACACCCGTCGCCGCCGCGCCCGCGGCCGAGGAAGCCCCCATGCCGCAAGTCGCCATGCCCGCCGATCGCCGCCCCCGGCTGGTGAACCAGCTCAAGGCGGTGTTCGAGGACATCACCGGGATCGAACTGGACGACGCCGACAGCACCAGCAACTTCATCGAGCTCGGGCTGGACAGCCTGATGCTGACCCAGGTCGCGCTGCACCTGTCGCGCGTGTTCCCGGTCAAGGTGACCTTCCGCCAGTTGATGGTCGACCACGCCAGCCTGAACCGGCTGGCGGCGTTGCTGGACGAGCAGATGCCGCCGGACGCGTCGACGGCGGCGCCAGTTGCCGCGCCGGTCGCCGCCCCCGTGGCTGCGCCGACGCTCGCCGCGCCAACGCTTGCCGTGCCGGCGCTGCCGACGGCGGGAGCGGGCGGCAACGACTACGTGCGTCACGTGATCGACCAGCAGATGCAACTGATGGCACAGCAGCTGGCCTTGCTCGGGGGAACGGCGAGCGCCGCCGCACCCGTCGCGCCCGCACAGCAAGCAGCACCACCGGCCAGCGTGGCGACGCCACCGGCGGCAGCACCCGTGTCGACCAGCGCGGATCGCGACGAGGAAGCGGCGCTGGCGCACACCCGCTACGACGTCAAGAAGGCGTTCGGCGCGATCGCGCGCATCGACAACGGCCAGCTGGAACTGTCCCGCCACCAGCGCGAGCGGCTCGATCGTTTCATCGAGCGCTACGTCGCGCGGTCGCGCAAGTCCAAGCAGTACACCGAGGCGCAGCGCCCGCACATGGCCGACCCGCGCGTGGTGAACGGCTTCCGCCCGCTGACCAAGGAGATCGTCTACCCGCTGGTGGTCGAGCGCTCCAAGGGCTCGCGCCTGTGGGACCTGGACGGCAACGAATACGTGGATGCGCTGAACGGCTTCGGCATGAGCCTGTTCGGCTGGCAGCCGGATTTCGTGCTGGAGGCCATCCGCCGCCAGCTCGACCTCGGCTACGAGATCGGCCCGCAGCATCCGCTCGCCGGCGACGTGGCGCGACTGGTGTGCGAGGTCACCGGACACGACCGCGCCGCCCTGTGCAACACCGGTTCGGAAGCCGTGCTGGGTGCGCTGCGGGTCGCGCGCACGGTCACCGGGCGCAGCACCGTGGTGCTGTTCAGCGGCTCCTACCACGGCATCATCGACGAGGTGATCGTGCGCGGCACGAAGAAGCTGCGTGCGGTGCCGGCCGCGCCCGGGATCATGCGCAACACGGCGGAGAACGTGATCGTGCTGGACTACGGCACGCCGGAATCGCTGGAGATCATCCGCGCGCGCGCGCACGAGCTGGCCGCCGTGCTGATCGAGCCGGTGCAGAGCCGACGGCCCGATTTCCAGCCAGTCGATTTCCTGCGCGAAGTGCGCAAGATCACCGCCGCCTCCGGCACGCTGTGCATCTTCGACGAGATCGTCACCGGCTTCCGCGCCCATCCCGGCGGCACCCAGGCGCTGTTCGGCATCCAGGCGGACCTCGCCACCTACGGCAAGGTGGTCGGCGGCGGTTATCCGATCGGCGTGATCGCCGGCAAGCGCGAGTTCATGGATGCGCTCGACGGCGGCAGCTGGCAGTTCGGCGACGACTCGGTGCCGACCGTGGGCGTGACCTATTTCGCCGGCACCTTCGTGCGCCACCCGCTGGCGCTGGCGGCGGCGCAGGCGGTGCTCGAACACATCAAGGAGCAGGGCGCCGGCCTGCAGGAGCGGCTCAACGCGCGCACCACGGCGATGGCCGCCGAGCTCAACGCGTTCTGCGACGAAGTCGGCGCGCCGATCGCGGTCAAGCACTTCGCGTCGTTCTGGAGGACCCAGTTCCTGGAAGAGCATCCCTTGCAGGATCTGCTGTTCGCGATGATGCGCAGCCGCGGCGTGCACATCCTGGACAACTTCCCCTGCTTCTTCACCTCCGCGCACAGCGAGGCGGATTTCCGGCAGATCACGCAGGCCTGGAAGGATTCGGTGATCGAACTGCAGGAGGCCGACTTCCTGCCGCGGCGCACCGCCACCGCCCGCACCGTGATGGACGCGCGCCAGCCGCCGCTGCCCGGCGCGCGTATCGGCCGCGAACCGGACGGGCGTCCGGCGTGGTTCGTGCAGGTTCCCGGGCAACCGGGCAGCTACACCAAGGCAAGTTGATCGCGATGAGCATCGGAACCCCAGCCAGGGACGCGGCGCTCGCCGTCGACTACGACCCCTTCGCCGACGGCACGCTGTCGCGCGTGGTGCCCGGCACCGAGCCGCAGCGCGAAATCTGGCTGGCCGACCAGCTCGGCGCCGAGGCTTCGCTGGCCTACAACGAATCGGTCTCGCTGCACTTGCGCGGCGTGCTCGATGCGGCCGCGCTGCACGCGGCGTTGCAGTCGCTGCTGGATCGGCACGATGCGCTGCGCGCCAGCTTCGGCCCGGATGGCGAAGCCCTGTGCATACGCGAGCAGGTGAGCTTCGAGCTGCCGTTGCTCGACCTGTCGGCCGCCGATCCGGCGCGGCGCGAGCAGGCCGTGGCCGAGCGTCGCGCCGCGGTGGTGGAAACCCCGTTCGCGCTGGGCCGCGATCACCTGCTGCGCGGCGAGTTGCTCCGCCTGGCGCACGACGAGCACGTGCTCATCCTCACCGCCCATCACATCGTCTGCGACGGCTGGTCGTGGTGGGTGCTGGTGCGCGAGCTGGGCACGCTGTACGCGCAGCGGCTCGGCCACGCGGTGGAGGCGCTGCCGCCGGCCGAAGCGTTCGCCGACTACGCGCTGGCCCAGGCCTGCCAGCCGGATGCCGCATACGCGCAGGACGAGCAGTACTGGCTGGCGCGCTTCGCCGGCGAGATCCCGGTGCTCGACCTGCCCACCGATCGCCCGCGCCCGGCCCGCCGCAGCTTCGGCTCCGCTCGCGAGGACTGGACGCTGGATGCGGAACTGGTCGCGGCGATCCGCCGCCTCGGCGCGCGCCAGGGCGCCAGCCTGTTCGCCACCTTGCTGGGCAGTTTCGCCGCCTTGCTGATCCGGCTGGCACACCAGTCGCGGGTGGTGATCGGCATCCCCACCGCCGGGCAGGCGATCGACGGCCACGACGCCCTGGTCGGCCACTGCGTCAACACCTTGCCGCTGCTGTTCGAGCCGGACCTGGACCGGCCCGCCGCGCTGGCCATCGAGCAGGCGCAAACCACCTTGCTCGACGCGCTGGAACACCAGCGCCTCACCTTCGGCAGCCTGCTGCGCAAGCTGCGCATCGGCCGCGACCCTTCGCGCCTGCCGCTGGTCAGCGTGATGTTCAACATCGACCAGGCGCTGGACCACGAGGACTCGGCGTTCCCCGGCCTGCAGCTGGAATTCGCCAGCAATCCGCGCCGCTACGAGAACTTCGAGCTGGCGATCAACGCGGTGCAAAGCCATGGCGAGCTGCGCCTGGAATGCCAGTACAACCGCGAGTTGTTCGACGGTGCCACGATCCGCCAGTGGCTGGGGCACTACCAGACCCTGCTGCAGGCGATGGCCGCCGACGACGACACGGCGTTCGGTCGGCTGCCGCTGCTGGCCGACATCGAGCAGCGCAAGGTGCTGGAGAAGTTCAATGCCACCCACGTCGACTATCCGGCCGGGCAGTGCATCCATGAACTGATCGAGGCGCAGGTGGCGCGCACGCCGCAGGCGATTGCCGTCAGCCATGAAGGCGCAACGCTGAGCTACGCCGGGTTGAACGAGCGGGCCAATCGGCTCGCCCATCACCTGCGCGCGTCCGGCGTGCGCCCCGACCAGCGCGTGGCGATCTGCGCCGAGCGCTCGCTGGAGCTGGTGGTCGGCCTGCTGGCCATATTGAAGGCCGGCGCGGCGTACGTGCCGCTCGACCCGGAATATCCACCCGAGCGCCTGGCCTGGATGCTGCAGGACTGCGCGCCGGCAATGCTGCTGACCCAGCAGGCGCTGGTGTCGCGGTTGGCGCCGCTGGCGCCGGCCGTGCCGCCGTTGGCGCTGGACCAGGCCGCGCCGGCATGGGCCGAGTGTGAGGCATCCAACCCGCTCGCGGCGGCAAACGGCCTGCACGACCGCCACCTCGCCTACGTGATCTACACCTCTGGCTCCACCGGCCTGCCGAAGGGTGCGATGAACGAGCATCGCGGCGTGGTCAACCGGCTGCGCTGGATGCAGGAGATGTTCGCTGTCGATGCACGCGACGTGGTGCTGCAGAAGACGCCGTGCAGTTTCGACGTCTCGGTGTGGGAGTTCTTCCTGCCGCTGATGAGCGGCGCGCGGCTGGTGATGGCGCGTGCCGGCGGCCATCGCGATCCGGCCTACCTGGCCGATACCATCCGGCGCGAGCAGGTCAGCACGATCCATTTCGTGCCTTCGATGCTGCACGCCTTCCTCGACCACGGCGATACCGCGGCGTGCGCCAGCCTCAAGCAGGTGATCTGCAGCGGCGAGGCGCTGCCGGCGGTACTGGCCGCGGCGTTTTTCCGCCAGTTGCCCGGCGTGGGCCTGCACAACCTGTACGGCCCGACCGAGGCGGCGGTGGATGTCACCGCGTGGGCGTGCGTGGCCGGCGACGACGCATCGAGCATTCCGATCGGCCGCCCGGTGGCCAACACGCGCATCTACATCCTCGATGGCTATGGCCAGCCGGTGCCGGTGGGCGTGGCCGGCGAGATCTTCATCGGCGGCGTGCAGGTCGGTCGCGGCTACCTCAACCGCGAGACGCTGACCGCCGAGCGCTTCCTGCCCGATCCGTTCGCCCACGACGCCGACGCACGCATGTACAAGACCGGCGACCTCGGTCGCTGGCGTGCGGACGGCAACATCGAATACCTCGGCCGCAACGATTTCCAGGTGAAGCTGCGCGGTTTCCGCATCGAGCTGGGCGAGATCGAACACCGCCTCGCCACGAACCGGCGGTGGCGCAGGCGGTGGTGCTGGCGCGCGAGGATCGCCCCGGCGACATGCGCCTGGTTGCGTACATCGCCGGCGCGGCTGGCGCCAGCGCCGATCCGGCGGCGCTGTCCGCGCACCTGCGCGCGAGCCTGCCCGAGTACATGGTGCCGGCGCACTACGTGATGCTGCCGGCAATCCCGCTGTCGCCCAACGGCAAGGTCGATCGCACGCGATTGCCGGCACCCGACACGGCGGCGGGCAGCGGAGCACGCGAACAGCAGGCGCCACGCGATGAACTCGAACAGCGCGTGGCCGCAGCGATGGCCGCGACGCTCGGCGTGGACGCGCCGGGCGTGGACGACAACTTCTTCGACCTGGGCGGCCATTCGCTGCTGGCCTCGCGCTGGATCGCCCGGCTCAATCGCGAACTGGGGTTGACCCTGTCGTTGCGCGCCGCGTTCGACGCCCCCAGCGTGGCCGCGATGGCGGCGGCGATCCGCGCGCTGGACACCGATCCGGCCCAGGCCCGCCCGGCGCCGCCGTCGATCCCGCGGCTCGCCGATCGCGGCACCGCGCCGCTCTCGCTGATGCAGCAACGCGTCTGGTACCTGGAGCAGCTCAATCCCGGCCAGGTGGTCTACCACGCGCCGTCCGCGCATCGCCTGCGCGGGCCGATGAACGTGGCGGCCTTCGAACAGGCGCTGCGCGACATGGTGCGGCGCCAGCCGACCTTGCGCACGGCGATCGAGCTGGACGACAAGACCGCGGTCCAGCGCATCCATGCCGAGCTCGAGATCGCGTTGCCGCTGGAGGATCTTTCCGGCGTGGACGCGGCCGGGCGCGAGGCCGTACTGGCCCGGCGGCTGGAGGAGCTGATCGCCGAGCCGTTCGACCTGGGCACGCCGCCGCTGTTCCGGGTGAGGCTGTTCCGGCTCGCTGCGGACGAACACGTGTTCTTCTTCATGCCGCATCACGTGATCTGGGATGGCTGGTCGTTCGACCTGCTGTACGAGGAGATGTCGGCGCTGTACGCCGCGCGTGCCGCCGGCCGGGAACCTGCATTGCCGCCGCTGGCGGTCGAGTACGCCGATTTCGCCGCGTGGCATGCGCAATGGATGCGTGGCGACGAGCTGAAGCGCCAGCTGGCGCATTGGCGCAAGCGCCTGGCCGGCACGCTGGAGCCGCTGGCGTTGCCGGTCGATCGCCCGCGTCCGCCGCGCATGAGCGGCGCCGGTGCCACCGAGTGGATCCATCTGCCGGCGGACCAGGCGGCGGGCATGCGCCAGCTCGGCCAGCAGGGCCAGGGCACGCTGTTCATGGTGTTGCTGACCGCCTGGTGCGTGCTGCTGCATCGGCTCAGCGGGCAGGGCGAGGTGATCGTGAACACGCCCGTGCGCGGTCGCGACACGCCCGAGCTGGAACGGGTGATGGGCTTCTTCGTCAACGCGCTGCCGCTGCGCGTGCAGCTGGAAGACGGCGCCTCGTTCCTGGACGCGCTGCAGGCGGTGCGTGGCGTGGTGCTTGATGCGTTTGCCTGCGCCGACGTGCCGTTCGAGCAACTGGTGATCGACCTCGACCTGCGCCGCGACGACAGCCGCCCGCCGCTGAGCCAGGCGATGTTCTCGTTCCAGGACGTGCGCCTGCGCCCGGGCCGCTGGGGCGAGCTGGAACACCAGAACATCCCGGTGTTCCAGCACGGCGCGGCTGACGACGTCGGGCTGTGGTTCATCGAGCACGCGCAGGGACTTTCCGGCGGCCTCACCTACAACACCGACATCTTCGACGCCGCCAGCGTGGCGCGCTGGATCGATTACCTGCGGCAGATCCTGGCGCAGGCGGTGGCCTCGCCGCAGCGCGCGCTGGGCGACATCGAGCTGATGGACGCGGCGGAACGAACGCAAGTGCTCGTGGAGTGGAATGCGACCGCGGTGGACTACGACCGCACGCTGGGCCTGCCCGCGCTGATCGAGGCGCAGATGCGCGCCGCGCCGCAACGCATCGCTGCCGAGTGCGGTGGCGAGCGCGTCGACTATGCGTGGCTCGACCAGGCCAGCCGCAACCTCGCGCTGGCGCTGGGTCGTCACGGCCTCGGTCGCGGCGACCGCGTGGGCATCTGCGTGCCGCGCAGCCTGTCGATGCTGGTGGCGGTGCTCGGCGTGTTGCGCAGTGGCGCCGCCTACGTGCCGCTGGACCCCACCTTCCCGCCGGATCGCCTGCACTACATGGCCGAGCATGCGCAGCTGCGCCATGTGCTGGTCACCGACGCGGCACTGCTGCCGGCGGCGGTCGCCGAAGGTCGCGAACTGCTCGACGTCGACGCACTGGCCGCGCAGCCGGCGGGCGAGGGCAACTTGCCGCCGGTGCACGGCGACGACACCGCCTACGTGCTGTACACCTCCGGCTCCACCGGCAAGCCCAAGGGTGTCGCCGTGCTTCACCGCAACCTGGTCAACTTCCTGCTGGCGATGGCGCGCGAGCCGGGTTTCACCCGGGACGACACCGTGTGCGCGGCCACCACGCTGTCGTTCGACATTGCCGGGCTGGAGCTGTACCTGCCGCTGACCGTGGGCGGGCGCGTGGTGATCGCCACCGACGAGGAGCAGCACGATCCGAACCGGATGTGGGACCTGATCGAGCGCAGCGGCTGCAACGTGCTGCAGGTGACCCCCTCGGTGCTGCGCCTGTTGCAGGATGCCGGGCGGGATCGCGCGCTGGATCAGCTGCGCCTGTTCGTCGGCGGCGAAGCGCTGCCGTCGGCACTGGCGCGCAACATGGCGGGGCGCTGCCGCGAGCTCTGGAATCTGTACGGCCCCACCGAGACCACGATCTGGTCCAGCCTGGCGCGAATCCGCCCGGATCTCGATACGGTGCCGCTGGGCAAGCCGATCGCCAACACGCGGATCTACGTGCTGGACGCGCAGGGTAGGCCATTGCCGCCGGGCGTCATCGGCGAGATCTGGATCGGCGGCGATGGCGTGGCCGCCGGCTATCTGTTCCAGCCCGAGCTGACCGCCGAGCGCTTCGTCGACGATCCCTTCGTCGGCGGCACCGCGCGCATGTATCGCAGCGGCGACCTGGGTGCCTGGCGCCATGGCGTGCTGCATTTCCACGGGCGCGTCGACCACCAGGTCAAGCTTCGCGGTTTCCGCATCGAGCTGGGCGACATCGAGGCCGCCGCCGACAGCCACCCGGCGGTGCACGAATCCGTGGCGGCGGTGCGCCGCTTCGGCGACAACGACCTGCGCATGGTGCTGTACGTGGTGATGGACGGCGACGTCGAGGCGGGTGCCCGCGAGCTGCGCGAGCACCTGCGCCAGCGCCTGCCCGGCTACATGCTGCCGCAGCACATCGAGACCCTGGCGCAGCTGCCGAAGACGCCCAACGGCAAGATCGATCGCAAGCAACTGCCCGAGCCCGTCGCCGCGGCGGTCGTGGCGCAGCAGCGTCCCGGCCGGCAGGCCGGGCCCGCGACCGACGCGATGAGCGATGCGCGCGAACTGTATCTCGCCGGCCTCTGGCGCGAGCTGATCGGCGTCGAGGAGATTCGCCGCAACGACAACTTCCTCGACCTCGGCGGGCACTCGATGCTGGCGGTGGAGTTCGCCAGCCGGGTGCGCAAGGAGACCGGCGTGAGCCTGCGCCTGCTGAACGTGGTCACCGGCACGCTGGCATCGCTGGCCGCCGAGCTGCCCGAAGCCGGCGCGGGTTCGCCGCGACCGGCGGAAGGTTCCCTGTGGTCGCGTCTGCGCAAGCGCCTCGGAGGGGGCTGAGGTGCGGGCTCGACGAGGGGCGTGCGCGGAACGTGCACCGTGCCAGCCTGTCGCCCGCGGCGACTGCTACCATCGTGTCAGTCCCGCCGACGGTGCGGGGCGGGTTGGCGAGCGAATGCACGCGTGCATCCGTCCATGGGGCGCGGCACCGATCGTGATGGCCTGGCTCAGTCGTTTCTTCACCCCGAGTCACGCGCTCGATCCTGATCACGCCGCATGTTCACATTAAGCCTTCTCTACCTCGCGCTCACCATCGTCCGGCCACAGGATTTCTTGCCCGCGCTGGAGGGCATTCCGCTGTTGCCGGTGGTGCTGCTGCTGGCTTTCGCGGCGTGGATGATCCGTGCCGGCAAGAATTTCGACGCGCCGCAGTTCCTGTTGTTGCCGGTGTTCCTGCTGGTAGGCATGGTGTCGATGGTCGCCAACCACTGGTTCGGCGGCGCGCTTGCGCTGCTGGAGAGTTTCGGCCCCATCGTGATCGCGTTCTTCGTCTTCGCCTCCGCCTGCACCACGCAGCGCCGGGTGACCATCGCGATGGCGGTGTTCGTGCTGTGCGCCTGCGTGCTGGCCCAGCACAGCATCGTGCAGGCGAACACCGGCATGGGCTGGACCGGCGTACCGCTGGGTGAGGACGGGCGCGTGCGCTACGTGGGCATCTTCAACGACCCCAACGACGTGGGCCTGCTGTTTGCCGCCACGCTGCCGATGGCGTTCTTCCTCAGCAGCGGGGGCGGTTTCCTGCGCCGGATCTGGTGGCTGGCCGCCGCGGGCCTGCTGCTGTACGGCATCTACCTGACCAATTCGCGCGGCGCCATGCTCGCGGTGCTGGTGGTCGGCGGCATCTTCGTGTGGCGACGCCGCGGCATGTTCACCGCCGGCGTGCTGGGCGTGCTGGGTTTGCTGGTGATGCGCCTGCTGTCCTCGCGCATGCAGGAGCTGGACCCGGACGAGTCATCGGCGTTTGGTCGGGTGGATGCCTGGTACGAGGGCATGCACATGTTCTTCTCCAACCCGCTGCTCGGCGTCGGCCCCGGCAACTTCACCGACTACAATCAGCTCACCGCGCACAACTCCTGGGTACTGGTGCTGGCCGAAACCGGGTTTCTGGGCTACACCCTGTGGCTGGCATTCACCACCTACGGCTTCTGGATGATGATGACCGTGATGCGCCACCAGCCCGAAACGGCCGTCGAGTCGGCGCAGGCCGGCACGTGGCAGGGCGAACGGGCGATCGCGTTCACCCTGCTGTTGTCGCTGTACGGGCTGTTCTCCGCGGCGTTCTTCCTCAGCCGCAGCTACACCGTGGTGATGTACCTGCTGGTCGCGCTGGTGGTGGGCCATTACATGGGCGCGCGCCAGCGCTGGCCGGGCGTGCCGCTGCTGCGCCTGACCGATCACTGGATGCGCTGGCTGGCCGTGTCGGTGGCCACCATCGTGGCGTTGTACGTCATCACCACCATCTTGCTGATCGGCTCATGAGCATTCGCAGCGGCGCCTTGCGCAACACCCTGTTTTCCTCGATCGGCATCTACGTCGAGTACTCGCTGGGGATGCTGGCGGCGATCCTGATCGCGCGCCAGCTGGGACCGCAGCATTACGGCATCTACGGCCTGTTCATCTGGTTTGCCGCGATCGGCGTGGTGGCGACCAACTCGGGCATCACTACCGGCGTGATCAAGTTCGTCGCCGAGCTGCGCGGCGCCGACCAGCACGAGCTGATCGTGCCGGTGGTGCGTTACCTGCGCCGCATGCAGATGTGGCACCTGCTCGCGGTGATGGCGCTGGCGCTGGCGCTGTACCTGCTGTTCGGCGCACGTTTCGCCGCCGACCTGCGCGTGACCGAGTTCGTCATGCTTGCCGCCGCCGTGGCGTTGCGCGCGCCGTACATGTTCAACATCGCCGTCGCCAAGGGTTTCGAGGCGTTCGACGCCACCGCCAAGGTCAGCCTGATCTCCGCGCCGCTGAACCTGCTGATGGTGGCGGCGGCGATGCTGATGGGGGCGTCGATCTTCTGGTTCCTGGTGGTCTACCTGATCTCCGGCGCGGTGTTCCTGCTCACCTCGCGCCACCAGGCGCGGCGCCTGCTGGCGCGGCATGCCGGCGCGGGGGCGGTGCCCGAGGTGTTGCAGCAGCGGGTGCGCCGGCACCTGCGCATCGTCTCGGTCACCATCATCCTGGGCTTCCTGATCGCCAGCGACGTGGAGATCCTGTTCCTCAACCTGTTCGACAGCGCCGCTTCGGCGGGCTATTTCAAGGTCGCCTACCAGCTGGCGACCGGGATCATGCTGCTGGTGCCGGGCGTGTTCGGGGCGGTACTGCTGCCGATGATGGCCAAGGCGCAGAGCCAGGGGCGCGAGGCCGGCGGCCGGCGCTTCGTCGCCGTGACCAGCTATCTCGCCCTGCTGGCGGCGCCGGTGGTGGCCTTCGGCGGCACCTTCGCCGGCGCGGTGATCGGCCTGCTGTATGGCGCGACCTATGCCGCCGCGGCGCCGGTGTTCGGCTGGTGCCTGTTCGCCTGCGCCATGGGCACGGTGACCCAGGGCGCCACCAGCCTGCTGGTCAGTGCGGATCGGCAGAACGTGGTGCTGATCCTCACCATCATTCTTGGCGTGCTGAAGATGCTGCTTGATTACGTGCTGATCGCGCGGTTCGGCCTGTACGGTTCGGTGGCGGCCATCGTGATCCTGTTGTTCGTCATCGCCGCCTCCTACCTGACCATCGGCATCCGCATCAGCGGCGTGCAGCTGGAGTGGCTGCGGCTGCTGCGCATCGTGCTGGCGGCGGCGCTGGCCGCCGGGCTCGCCTCGCTGGTCCACGCGGCGCAGCTGGGGCCGATCCCGACCCTGCTGCTGGGCGCGTTCGTGCTGACCGCGTCCTACGCGTTGCTGACCCTGTTGTTGCAGTGCTGGAGTCGCGCCGACATTGCCCAATTGCAGAGCCTGCACCAGCGCTACGCCGCCGGTCGACCGCGTCCGCTCGGCCGTCTGCTGGCGTGGGCCGGTGCGCGCGCCTGGGGGGATCCATGAAGACATCGTGGTACGAGAAGGCGTTTTCCCGCGTGCTCTACCCGCTGTGGGAGAGCGGCCTGCGGCGGCGGCACACGCTGGCGTACCTGGCCGACTACCAGCGCGACCAGTGGCTGGCGCCGGAGCAGATCGCCGCGCTGCAGTGGCAACGCCTGAAGCGGTTGCTGGAGCACTGCGAGCAGAAGGTTCCGTATTACCGGCAGCGCTGGCGCGAGGCCGGCGTCGCCGTCGCCGACATCCGCAACCTGGATGACTACGCGCAGCTGCCGGTGCTGACCAAGGCCGACATCCGCCAGCACTTCGATGCGTTGCAGGCCGAGGGCTGGCACGACCGCGTGCTGACCAAGGCCACCGGCGGCTCCACTGGTGACCCGCTGCGTTTCGGCTACACCCGCGAGAGCTACGAGCGGCGCACCGCAGTGATGTGGCGCGGCTACGACTGGGCCGGCTCGCGCATGGGCCGGCGCACCTTGTTCGTGTGGGGCGGGGCCGTGGGCACGCCGCACCGGCTCCAGCAGTTCAAGGACCGCGTGTACAACGCGGCGTTCGCCCGGCGCGTGCTCAACAGCTTCGGCATGACCGAGGCCAACATGGCCGGCTACGCCGACGCGATCGACGACTACCGCCCGCAGGTCATCGTCGGCTACGTCGGCCCGCTGGTGCGGCTGGCGCAATGGCTGCTCGACACCGGTCGCCGCGTGGCCGCGCCGCGGAGCATCATCGGCGCCGCGGAGTCGCTGCACGAGTTCCAGCGCGAGATCATCGAGCGTGCATTCGGCTGCCCGGCGTACAACACCTACGGCTGCCGCGAGTTCATGCTGATAGCCTCCGAATGCGAGCGTCGCGAAGGCCTGCACGTCAACGCCGATCACCTGGTGGTGGAGTTGCAGCGGCACCCCGGTGCGCCTGCCACCGAGCCGGGCGAGGTGGTGATCACCGACCTGTTCAACTACGGCATGCCGTTCGTGCGCTACCTCAACGGAGACGTCGCCACCGCGAGCGACCACGTCTGCAGTTGCGGTCGCGGCTTGCCGCTGCTGCAGCGCGTGGATGGCCGCCTGCTCGACGCGATCCGCACCCCGGCCGGCCACCTGCTGCCCGGCGAGTTCTTCCCGCACATGCTCAAGGACGTGCCGGGGCTGGTGCGCTTCCAGGTGGTGCAGCGCCGGCTCGACCAGCTCGAACTGTCGCTGGTGCGTGGTCCCGGCTTCGACGAAGCCTCGCTCGCCTACATCCGCCGCGAGCTGGCCAAGGTGGTCGGCGACAGCCTGCAATTGAACGTCCATTTCGTCGACGACATCCCGCTCACGCCCAGCGGCAAGTGGCGCGTGTGCATCTCCGAACTGCCGGCCGCGCCCGCGGCATGAACATCGTCCACGTCGTCGAGAACCTCAACCGCGGCGGCCTGGAACGCATGGTCATCGACCTGGTGACCATGCAGCAGCGGCAGGGTCACCGCTGCCGCGTGGTCTGCCTGTTCGAAGCCGGCGCGCTGGCGCACGAGCTGGACGCCCAGGGCATTCCCGTGCACGCCTGCGGCAAGCGCCGCGGGCCGGATCTGCGCGCCCTGCTGCGCCTGCGCCGCGCCCTGGCGACACCCGCCACCGAAGTGCTGCACACCCACAACGCGGTGGCGCACTACCACGCGGTCTGGGCCAGCACCGGGCTGGGCATCGGCCGTGTCGTCAACACGCGCCACGGCATGGGCGCCAACCGCAACTCGCGCCGGCGCGAGGGCCTGTATCGACGCGCGCTGGCGCGCACCGATGCGGTGGCGCTGGTGTGCGCGGCCGCGCGCGACGACGCCATGCGCCGCGGCATCGTGCCGCCGGGCAAGGCCTGCGTGGTGCCGAACGGCATCCGCGTGGAACAGTTTCTGTCCGCCTCTCCCGACCATCGTGCGCGCCTGCGCGAGAGACTGGCGCTGCCGCCGCAGGCGCGGCTGATCGGCAGCGTGGGCCGGCTCAACTGGACCAAGGATCAGGCCAACCTGATCCGCGCCTTCGCCGTGGTGCGCCAGCGCGTGGCCGATGTCGTGCTGCTGCTGATCGGCGACGGCGAACTGCGCGCCGAGCTGGAGCAGCTTGCCGCTGCGACGATGCCGGGCGGGAGCGTGCGCTTTCTCGGCGATCGCAGTGACGTGCGCGAACTGCTCCCCGGGCTCGACCTGTTCGCGCTGTCCTCGCTCAGCGAGGGTTATTCGATGGCATTGCTGGAAGCCTGCGCCAGCGCCCTGCCCATCGTCGCCACCGCGGTGGGCGGCAACGGCGAGATTGTGCGCGAGGGCGTGAATGGCAAGCTGGTGCCGGCCGCCGACGCGGAGGCGCTGGCCGCGGCGATGATCGCGCTGCTGGAGGCGCCCGCGACCGCGCAGGAACTCGGCGCGCACGGGCGCGCATGGGTCGAGGCGGAAGGCTCGCTGGAGCGCATGGCCGCGCGCTACGAATCGCTCTATCGCGGCGAGCGGGAGCCGGCCGGCGCATGAAACTGCTGATCACCACCAACCTGTTTCCCACGCCGTGGGACCCGCTGCGCGGCGCGTTCAACCGGCAGCAGTTCGAGCGCCTGGGCCAGCGCCACGAGGTGCACGTGCTGACCGCGGTGGATTTTCGCGAGCGGCTGGGCGGCGTGCGCGGCACGGTCGACGTGCCCGGCCTGCGTCGTGACCACTTCACTTTCGTGTTTCCGCCGGGACTGCGCTCGCTGCATGCCGGGTGCTGGTTCGCTTCGCTTTGGCTGCAGCACGGCCGGCGCCTGCGCGCGGAGAAGTACGACGCGATCCTGGCCAGCTGGGCCTATCCCGACGCGGTGGCCTCGGGCTGGCTGGCGCGCCGGCTGAACATCCCCTACGTGGTCAAGGTGCACGGCAGCGACCTGAACGTGATGGCCGAGGGTGCGTTGCGCCGGCCGCAGATCGGCGCGGCGTTGCGCCGTGCGGGCGCAGTGGTGGCGGTGAGCCAGGCACTGGCCGACAAGGCGGTGGCGCTGGGCGCGGACCCGACGCGGGTGCACACGATCTACAACGGCGTCGATGCGCAGCGGTTCTCGCCCGGTTCGCGCGAGGCGGCGCGACAACGCCTGGGCCTGGGCGCCGAGCAGCCGTTGCTGCTCTACGTCGGCAATCTGAAATCGACGAAGGGTTGTCTGGACTTGCTGGAGGCGTTTCCCGCCGTGCTGGCGCAGCGGCCGCAGGCGGCCCTGGTCTACGCCGGCGCCGGCGCCTGCCGCGACGAACTGCTCGCGCGGGCCGCCGCCCTGGGCTGCGCCGAACGCGTCAGCCTGGTCGGTGCCGTGCCGCATGCGCAACTGGGCGACTGGTTCCGCGCCGCTGACCTGCTGTGCCTGCCCAGCCACAACGAAGGGGTGCCGAATGTGGTGCTGGAGGCGATGTCCTGCGGCATCCCGGTGGTGGCCAGCCGGGTCGGCGGCATCCCCGAAGTGCTGCCGGAGTTTGCCGGCATGCTGGTGCCGGTGCGTGATCCGGCAGCGTTGTCCGCCGCCTTGCTGGAAGCCACCGGCCGGGCATGGCAGGGCGAGCGCATCGTCGAACACGCGCGGGGTTTTCGCTGGGACGACAACATCGACCGGCTGGAGCGGGTGTTGTGCGAGGTCGTTGCCGGTCACCCGTGACCCGCGGGGCGGGCCGGTCAGGCGTCGTCGGCTTTTGTCGCTGGCGCGTTGTCTGTTTGCGCGTTCGTCGCGAACATCCGCTCGAAACCCTTCTGCAAGCCGATGCGCGGTTCCCAGCCCAGTCCGCTGCGTGCCGCACTGATGTCGAAGTTGGCCAGCGGGCGCAGCGAGCGGACCCGGTAGCGGGTCAGCGGCACGCTGCGGTGAAGCAGCTTGCCGAGCAGTTCCACACCGGCAGCCAGCGCCATGAACACGCCGGTGGGCACGCGCAGCAGCTTCAGCTCGTCGCCCAGCTTGCCCTTCACCCTGGCCAGGTAATCGCCCTGGGTGACGATCTGCGGGTCGACCACGTTGAAGATCCGGCCCGTCGCGGCGGGTGCGTGCGCGGCCAGCAGCAACGCGTCGACGACATCGTCGACGTAGACCAGCGGCAGAGTCTGCTGCGCCGGGCCGACCGCGATCCAGCGCCCGGCCAGCGCCAGCGTGCCGTTCGGGGTCACGCGCTCGGCCCCCGGCCCCACGATCTGGCCCGGGCGCACGATCACCGCCGGCAGCGCGCGCTCGCGGATCGCGTCGCTGACGATTCCTTCGGCGGTGAGCTTGGTCTGGGTATAGGCGCCGCGGCGGTCGGGCCAGGGCTCGAACGCCGAGTTTTCGGTGACGGCCACCGCCGGATCGCGGCCGGCGTGGTCGAGCACGCTGAGCGAGCTGACGTAGACCAGCCGCTCCACCGCATGCCTGGCGCAGGCGTCGACCACATTGCGGGTGCCCCACACGGTGCCCGCCTCGAAGTCGCCGGGGCCGCCGCGCATCGCCGCGCCGACGTGGTAGACCACGCGCGCGCCCTGCACGGCATGGTCGACGATCGCCGGATCGCCCAGATCGCCCACCACCACCTGGATGCCGGCGCTCTCGGCGGCCGGGTCGGCCCGGCGCACCAGCACGCGCACCGATTGCCCGCCTGCACGCAGCGCGGCGACCAGCGCGCGGCCGAGGAAACCGGCGGCGCCCGTCACCAGCGCGTCGACCGGCGCCAGCGGCACGATGCGCGCGGCCAGTTCGTCGCGCCGTTCGCGATCCGCCTGCGCGCACACCGTTTCCATCAGCGCGACATGGCGGCGGCCTTCCTCCGCGCTGATCGGCGGCGTGGTGCCCTCATGCAGCGCCTGCGCAAATGCCTGCGCGCCGTGCTGGATGCCGGGCGAGGGGCGCAGCCGGCCGGTGGCGAAGCGCAGCACGTTCCACGGCACGCGCACCACGTCGCGCAGGGCGTTGGTGAAGGCGGTGAGCACGATGCCGATGAACTTCGGGCCGGGCAGCACGCGCTTGATCCGGCAGATCTGCAGGAAACGGTCGGCCTCGATGATGCCGCGCGTGCCCTGCACGATGATGCGGTTCTGCATCGGGCGGATGTTCCACGACAGCAGCAGCCGGCCGACGCCGTCCGCGCATTGTGCGCGGGCATCCCATTCGTCGAACTTCAGGTTGGTGCTGCGGCCGCTGGAGCGATAGCGCACGTCCAGCTCGCCGATCGGGCCGAGGAAGGATTCGAGCACGTACAGGCCGTGCACGCCGAGGTCGCGGAACGGATACGAGCCCTGCTTGACCATGCCCGGCAGCGGGCCGCCCGCGTACGGCGGATAGTCCGAGCTGCGCAGCACGTCGAAGCTCAGCACCTCGCCGATGCGCCCGGCCTTGACCCAGGCCTGCGCCTGCATCACCACCGGATCGAAATGGTCGGAATGGTCGACCGACAGCAACAGGCCCTTGTCGCGCGCCTTGGCGATCATCGCATCGCACTCGGCGACGGAGTCGGCCATCGGCTTCTCCACGAACACGTGGCAGCCCATGTCCAGCGCCTGCAGGGTCAGCGGCGCGTGGCTGGACGGCGGCGTGAGCACGTACACCGCATGCGGGTGGCGTTCGGCGAGCCGGGTGAAGTCGCCGGTGACGAACTCGATCCCGAAGCTGGTGGCCAGCGCCTGCGCGGCCTTGGTGTCGATGTCGCAGATGCCCACGATCTCGACGAACTCGAGCCGGCGCAGCGCGGCGATGTGGTGGCGCGCCACGTAGCCGGCACCCACGATGGCGATGCGCAGCTTCCCTTCGATTCCCGCGTTCATCCTGTCCCCTGTTGTTTCCACTGATTCATGCCTGCTTGCGTGCAAGCGCCGATGATACTTCGCGCAACACCTCGTCCACGCGGTTGTCCCACGTTTGTCCGGCCACCGCGGCCACGCGCGCGTCGGCTGCCGCCGGCGTGTCGTCCCGCAGCGCCCGATCCAGACCGTGCAGGAAGCCGTCCCGGTCCGCCGCGATCTCGACCCAGCGCGCGAACTTGTCGATCTCCGGCTGGCTCACGCTGACCACCGGCTTGCCGGTGGCCAGGTACTCGCGCACCTTCAGCGGATTGGCGTTCGCGACCTGGCGGTTGTGCCGGTACGGGATGATCGCCACGTCGAATGCCTTGGCCCAGCGCGGCAGCTCGCGGTACGGCTGAGCGCCGACCAGCCGCACGTTGTCCAGCGCGCGCAGGCGCGACACGTCCACGGCGGCGTGGCCGACCAGCAGGAAGCTCCACTGCGGGCGCTCGCGCGCCAGCCATTCGATCAGTTCCAGGTCGATCCATTCGTGAAGGGAGCCGAAATAGCCCACCACCGGGTGGACGAGCTCCCGCGCCGCGGCCGGCACCGCCGTGGCGGGGTCGCGCGCCTGGCCGAACAGGGCCGTGTCGACGCCATGGGGCGAGAAGCGGGTGGCTTGGTTGATGGCGCGCTTGGCCTCCAGCAGCGCCGGCGGGGCGACGAAGACGAGGTCGGCACGGCGGGTCAGATCGAGGTCGCGTGCGGCGATCAGCTCGCTGTCCACGCCCGGGTGCGCCGCGTAGTCGTCGATGCAGTAGTACACGCACAGGCGCTCGCCCAGCTGCTGCGCCAGGAAACCCGGGTGCGGCACCGCGAACCAGGAGATCGGCGTGACGTCGCCCAGCACGCGCATGGCGCGGCGCACCGCCCAGCGGCCGAACACGCGGTTCAGCCAGTCGACCCCCGGCACCCGCCGAAACGGCAATTGCGGCACGGTGCAATGCCACAGGTTGGGGCGCACCGGCACCGGCGCGCGCAGGGCCGCGCGCAGCTTGCGCCAGGCGCGGCGCAGGTCGCGCCCGCTGGCCTGCGGCGCGCGCATGCCGGGCGAGTCGACGTACAGCAGCGGTGCGGCATGGGCCAGGCGTTCGGCCACGTGATGGCTGCTGGTACGGTTTTCCGCGTACCAGTCGTTGCCGAAGTAGATCAGGCCATATCCCTGCAGCACGCGTCTCTCCGCGGATCGCAAACGTGGGTGTGTGGGCCGGCGCCGTAATCCCCGCGCGGCCGCCCGAAGGACGGCGGACATGCGAAAATCGCCCGGCTTAGTGCCGAATGAAGATATCCTGTGCGTCGGATTCGGATGGCGGCAGCAGCCCCTGCGCACGCCATCGACGACAAGGGTGGATTATGCCTGCAAGCAAGGATTTCTGCCGGTGCCGGCACAGCGTGCGCGGCAGCGACGGATGGTCGCCATGATCGGCTGGTTGAAGCGCATGCGGTTGCTGCGTTGCCTGCCCGCTGCGGTGGTACTCACCGCCATGCCTCCCGGCGGCGCCCGCGAGCTGTACCTCAGCTTCGATGACGGCCCCGACCCGCAATACACGCCGGCCCTGCTCGACCTGCTGCGGCAGCACCAGGTGCGCGCCACGTTCTTCCTGATCGGCAGCAAGGCCGAGCGCCACCCGCAGCTGGTACGGCGCATGCTGGACGAGGGGCACCGGCTGGGCAACCACTCCTGGAGCCATCCGGATTTCAACCGGCTGTCGCTGGCCGGGATGATGGACGAGATCGACCGCACCGACCGGGTGCTGCAGGCGTTCGATGGCGTGCTCCACCACGGCGTACGCCCGCCCAGCGGCGCGTTCTCGCTGGCGCTCACGCTGCGCCTCGCGCGCGAGCGGCGACGCCTGCTGTACTGGTCCTACGACAGCCTCGACTACCAGCACCGGCCGCCGGCAGAACTGGTGGCGGCGATGCGCGCGCAACCGCCGCGGCCGGGCGACGTGCTGCTGATGCACGACGACAGCGACTGCTGCACCCGCATGCTGGAAACGCTGCTGCCGCAGTGGCGTTCCGAGGGTTTCGAGTTCCGCCCGCTGCCCACCGGCGCCGACCTGGGCGCAACGGCTGAAGGAGTGCACGCATGATCGTCGCCTGGCTGATCGCGGGTTTGCTGGCGCTGTGCGCGATCGCCGTCACCGTGGCGATCCGCGCGCGCAACATGCAGTACTGGCTGGGCGGCTACCTGCGCCGGCGGCGTCCGCCGGCGGTCGACGGGCCGATCCACGTGATGTTCTGCTTCGTCGACCATTTCGAGCCGGCCTGGGGCAAGGTCGACCTGGCCACCCAGCGCGCGCGCGTCGACCGCTGGTGCCGTGACTACCGCGCCCTCGCCGCGATGCACCGCGACGCCGACGGGCGGATGCCGCAGCACACGTTCTTCTATCCGGAAGAGGAATACCTGGAAGAACACCTGGACAAGATCGCCGCGCTCTGCGCGGAGGGCTATGGCGAGATCGAGATCCACCTTCACCACGACAACGACAACGAGGCCAACTTCCGCCAGACCATCGAGCGCTTCAACAACCTGCTGCACGAGCGCCACGGCGCGTTGCCGCGCGATCCGGCCACCGGCCAGCTGCGCTTCGGCTTCATCCACGGCAACTGGAGCCTGGACAATTCGCGCGCCGACGGCCGCTGGTGCGGCATCAACAACGAGCTGATCCTGCTGCGCGAACTCGGCTGCTACGCCGACTTCACCCTGCCGTCGGCGCCCAGCGACACGCAGACGAAAACCAGCAACGCGATCTACTACGCCACCGACGACCCGCTGCGGCCCAAGTCGCACGACAGCGGCGTGCCGGTGCGCGTGGGCGGCACGCCCAGCGGCGACCTGATGATCGTGCAGGGGCCGCTGGGGCTGAACTGGCGCGAGCGCAAGTTCGGCGTGCTGCCGCGGATCGAGAACGCGGACGTGCGCCGCGGCTGCCCGCCCACGCCCGAGCGGGTCGACGCGTGGGTGAAAACCGGCATCCACGTCGAGGGGCGGCCGGAGTGGGTGTTCGTCAAGGTCCACACGCACGGCACCCAGGAGCGCGACATGGACACCCTGCTCGGCGACGCCGCGCAGCGCATGCACCAGCACCTGGAGCGCGCCTACAACGACGGCAAGCGCTACGTGCTGCACTACGTGACGGCGCGCGAGACCTACAACATCATCAAGGCTGCCGAGGCCGGGCATCGCGGCGACCCGCATGCGTTCCGCGATTTCCTGCTGCCGCCGCCACCGCATCGGCTTGCCGGGGCGTAGCGGCGCCGCGCTCGCGCGGATCACCGCGGCGTGGTCCCGGCATCATCTCCGTCCTCGAAGGAGGAAACAGATGGACTGGCGCACGAAGGGAATGCTGCAGAAGGTGCTCGGCGTGATGCCGGGCGGCGCCGCGGTCCACTACCAGCTGCAGCGGCGGTTCGGCGGGCTGCGCGACTTCGATCGCGAGTTCGACATCAAGATCGACGACTGGCGGCTGATGGCCAACCAGCTGCGCGAGGTCGGCGTGCCGGTGGCGGGCGCGCGGCTGTTCGAGATCGGCAGCGGCTGGTATCCGACTTTTCCGTTGTGCTGTTTCCTGGCGGGCGCGCGGCGCGTCGTCACCGTCGACCTCAACCGGCACCAGCGCCGGGATCTGGTGCGCGCCTGCGCGCGCGGGCTGGAGCGGCATGTCGCCCTGATCGCCGAGGTCGCCGGCCTGCCCGAGGCAGAGGTGCGTCAGCGCCAGCAGCAGTTGGCCGCCGCACTGGAGCGATGTGCCGACCTGGCCGCGGCGACCGCCGGCGTGGTCGATTACCGCGCACCGGCCGATGCCGCCCGTACCGAGTTGCCCCGGGACCATATCGATTGCGTGTTCTCCAACAGCGTGCTGGAGCACGTGGCGCCGGAAGCCATCGGCGGCATCTTCCGCGAGGCCAGGCGCATCCTGCGCCCCGGCGGGATCATGTTCCACTCGGTCAACTGCGGTGATCACTACGCCTATGTCGACTCCCGCATCACCCAGCTCAATTACCTGCAATACACCGATGCGCAGTGGCAGCGCTGGAACAATGCGTTCCTGTACCAAAACCGGCTGCGCGCCGACGTCTTTGTCGAGCAGGCCGAGGCGGCCGGTTTCGCCATCGTGACCCGGGTGAGCTCGCCCCCCGCCAGGCGCCTGCGCGAGCTGGCGGAACTGAACATCGCCCCGCAGTTCGCGTCGATCCCGGCCGAACGCCTGTGCATCACCTCGATCGACTTCATCGCGCGCAAACCCGCCGCCTGAGCGGGTCCGTGAAGGCCGCCTGCCGGGCGCCCGGCAGGCCTTCCGATCCGCCCGGGGAAAGCGTGAAACGCCATGTCTGGCGATGCGGAAAACGCATACAATGACGCTACTTCCGGCGCCAGGAGTGCGGCCGCGGAAGCTGCGACGCCTCGGGCAGCCGGACGGATCAGGCAGACAGCGCGCCGCGGCTGCGTGATCCGCGCGGCAAGCGTGGGGTGGCGGCGAGTCGAAGCTTCAAGTGGTCACTGGATGCAGGAGCGGTCGGGTACCCATGGCACTGGTCAGCGTAGTCATCCCCACTTTCAACCGGGCCTATTGCCTGGCGCGCACGCTGGACAGCGTGCTCGCGCAGACGCATGCCGAACTCGAGATCCTGCTCGTCGATGGCGGCTCCACCGACGAGACGCCCGAACTCGTGCGCCGGCGCTATGGCACCGAGCGTCGCGTCCACTACATCGCGCAGGCGAACGCGGGGGTCGCAGCGGCGCGCAACCACGGCATCCGGCTTGCACGCGGCGAGTTCCTGGCGTTGCTCGACTCGGACGACGTCTGGCAACCGTGGAAGCTCGAGCTGCAGCTGCGCTGCCTGCGGCAGTTTCCCGAGCTCGGCATGGTCTGGACCGACATGGAGGCGATCGACCCGAACGGGCGCGTGTTCAACCACGCGTACATCCGCAGCATGTACAGCACCTACGCACTGTTTCCCCAGGATCGGCTGTTTCCGCAGAGCGTGCCGCTGCGTTCGGTCGCGCCGTCGATGGAGGCGGTGGTCGGCGCGGCATCCTTGCGCATGGGCATGATCTTTTCGCAGATGATCATGGGCAACCTGGTGCACACCTCCACCGTGCTGATCCGCCGCGAGCGGCTGGAAAAGGTGGTGGCCTTCGACGAGACCCTGCGCTATTCCGGCGAAGACTTCGATTTCCACCTGCGTACCTGCCGCCACGGGCCGGTAGGTTTCCTCGACCTGCCCACCATCCAGTACCAGCGCGGCATGCCCGACCGCCTGACCCGTTCCGAATACCGCATCCATACCGCCACCAATTTCCTGCGCACGATCACTCCCTTCATCGAGTCCGCGCGCAGCGAGATCCACCTGCCCCGGCGGATGATCGAAGGCGCCCTGGCCGATGCCCACGAGTGGATCGGGGAGCTGCAGTTCGAGGCGAATGACATGGCGGCGGCGCGATCCCACCTGTTTGCGAGCATCCGCCATCGCTGGTGGCAGCGGCGTGCCTGGGAGCTGTTCGTGTGCTGCTACCTGCCGGCGGTGCTGCGCGGCTGGCTCCGGGCGCATCGCCGGCATCTGCGCCAGCGCACGGTTGCCTCGCCATGACCCTGCCCCCGGTGGCGCCGGGTACACCGGAGCCCGCGGTGACTGACGATTCGCACGGCCCGGCACCGACGCTGCGCATCATCGGGGACGTCGCCGCCTGGGACGCGATCCGCGCGGCCTGGGATGCACTGCACCAGGCCAGCCCCACGGCCTCGACCCCGCTGGACTTTGCCTGGTTGCGCCATTGGTGGGACGTTTACGGCCCCGTATATGGCCAGGGCGGTCTGCGCATCATCACGTTGTGGCGGGGGTCGCGCCTGGTCGGCGCGCTGCCGCTGTACCTCGACGTGGGTCGCGGCGGCTGGCTCGGGGTGCGCTGCCTGCGCTTCCTCTCCACCGGGGAAGAGGAGTTCGAGGAGGTCTGCGCCGACTATCTGGACCTGCTGCACCTGCCCGGCGAGGACCGGGCCTGTGCGCAAGCCGCGTGGCGGGCGATCGACGCCATGGCCTGGGATACCCTGGAGCTGCTCGATCTCTCCGAGCATGCGGCCCTGTTGCGCTGGCGCAGCGATTTCCCTCGCCACGCCCGCCTGCAACTGTCGTCGCGCGGGGCCTGCCCGATCGCCTGGCTTGGCGACGGCTTCGAGGCTTACCTGGGCAGCCTGTCGCCCAAGACACGCAAGCACGCCCGCCAGTACCTGCGCGACGCCGAGCGTGCCGGCATCGTGGCGGAGCTGGCCGATGCCGCCACGGCCGACCGTCATTTCGACGATCTCGTGCGCGTCCACCAGGAGCGCTGGGTGGCGGCCGGTGAACCGGGTTGCTTCTCGGCGCCACGTTTCACCGAGTTCCATCGCGGCCTGGTGAGGCGGTGGACGGCAAGCGGGCGTGTGGTGCTGGCGCGGTTCTCGCACCAGGGAAGGATCTTTGCCGTGCTCTACGGTTTCGTGACCGGGCGCAAGTTCGACCTGTACCAGTTTGGCGTGGCGCCGCTGGATCCTGGCGTGGTCCGCAGCTCGGGTACCGCGGCGAACCTGCTGCTGATGCGGCAGCTGGCACAGGGCGGCATCTCCCACTACGATTTCCTGCGGGGCGTCAGCACGTACAAGAAATCGCTGGCCACTGAACAACGCCAGCTGTTTTGCGCGACGTGCCGCAGGCATACGGCGCGCGCACTGCTCGACCGCCTGCGTCAGCTGTGCGTACGCGCAATCCGCCGCTTCATCAAGCTGGTTTCGCCGGGCTGACCGCGGAGTGCTCCAATGAAAAAGGCCATCGCGTCACACCTGCTCTGCCGCAGCGGTTTGCGCCGGGTGCTGCACCGGACTGTGCGCTGGTCCGGCGTGCTCGCGCTCAACTACCATCGCATCGGCGATGCGCTGGGTACGCCGTTCGATCGCGGCCTGTGGAGCGCCAGCGCGGAGGCGTTTGCCGAGCAGGTCCGTTTCTGCAAGGCACAGCTGGAGATCATCGGCCCGGCCGACCTGCCGCGGGTACTCGCCGCCCGGCGCGGCCGCTACGCCATGATCACGTTCGACGACGGCTACCGCGACAACTACGAGACGGCGTTGCCGATCCTGCGTGGCGAAGGCGTGACCGCCACCTTCTTCGTCGCTACCGGTTTCATCGACGCGCCCAGCCTGCCGTGGTGGGACGAGATCGCCTGGATGGCGCGCACCAGCCAGCGCCAAGCGCTGCAGTTGCCGGCGTGGTTCGACGCGCCGATCCACTTCGACGAGCCGGAACGGGAAGCGGCGGTACGTCGGCTGCTGCGCAGGTACAAGGAGATGCCGGCGCAGGACACGGCCGCGTATCTCGATGCCGTGGCGGATGCCACGGGTACCGGCCGCGCCGATGCCCGCGCCGGTGATGCGCTGTGGATGAACTGGGACATGCTGCGCGAGATGCAGGCGGCGGGCATGACCATCGGAGGGCATACGGTGAATCATCCGGTGTTGTCGCGCATGTCGGCGCAGGGGCAGCGGCACGAGATCCTGGAATGCGGCCGCCGCCTCGCCGCCGAGCTGGGGACGCCGATGCGCTGCTTCAGCTATCCGGTGGGCAATCCCGGCGCGTTCGACCAGACCACCCGCGACTGCCTGCGCGAGGCGGGCGTGGAACATGCCTTCAGCTACTACGGCGGGCACGCCCGTTTCGACCACTGGGACGCCTACGACATTCCCCGCGTGGCCGTGGAGATGGAGCTGGACACCGACTGGTTCCGCTCCCTCGTGACCTTGCCGCAGTTGTTCGCGTGACCGGCGTGGCGAAGACGACCCCCACCCCGGTGCCCGCGACGAGCGGCGACCTGGTCAGCGTGGTGATGCCGGTGTACAACGCCGCGACGTGGTTGCCGCGGGCGGTGGAGTCGGTGCTGGCGCAGAGCCATCGCAACCTGGAGCTGGTCGCGGTGGACGATGGTTCGCACGACGATTCGCTGGCGATCCTGCAGGCCTTCGCGCGCTCCGACGCGCGCGTGCGCGTGCAGCGCCAGGTGCAGAACGGCGGCGTGGCGGCGGCGCGCAATGCCGCTCTGGCGGCTGCGCGGGGCGACTACATCGCCTTCCTCGACGCCGACGACTGGTGGCACCCGGCCAAGCTGGAGCGGCAACTGGCCAGCCTGCGCGCCAGTGGCGAGCGCATCAGCTACGCGGCGTACTGGCGGGTGGCGGAAGACGGCCGGGTGCTCAGCCGGGTGGACCCGCCCGCGCGGCTGGAGCATCGCGACATGCTGGCCAGCAATTTCATCGGCAATCTCACCGGCCTGTACGCGCGCGAGCTGGGCGACGTGCCGTTCCGTCGGATCGGCCACGAGGACTATGCGTTCTGGCTGGAGCAGGTTCGCCGCGCCGGCGTGGCGGTGCGCGCGGACAGCGCCGAACCGCTGGCCTGGTATCTGGTGCGCGAGTCGTCGCTGTCGGCCAACAAGCTGCGCGCGGCGCGCTGGCAGTGGACGATCTATCGCCAGGTCGAGAAGCTCGGCTTGCTGCGCGCCTCGCTGTGCATGCTGCGCTACGTGTGGCACGCCTTCGCCAAGCGCAGGCGACCGCGCCGATCGCCCTGATCGACGCGCGTCAGGGGCGCGCCGGGGCGGCGCCGCTGCCCGCGTCCTGGCGCATCAGCCACTGCACCACGCCGGTGCCGCGATGGTTCCAGTTGAAGCGTCGCGCGGTGCTGGCGTTGCGCGCGCAGGCGACGGCGTACGACGACGCCAGCGCATGCATGCGCCGGTCCAGCGCATGCTGCAGCTGCGGGTCGGTGCTGAAATAGCGGGCGGCGGCCACCGGCAGGGTCAGCTCCACGTTGTGCGAATCGCTGTACCAGCCGTCGGAGTTCTCGATGGCGACCAGCCTGGCCCGGTCGACGTGGGCCGACGACCAGTACCAGCTGATCTGGCCACCGGGTCCGCTGCACGGGTCGCGCCAGTCCTTGCCGACCGTGGCCACGGTTTTGGCGTCGATCCAGCCGTAGCGCTCGAGGTAGCGGCCGAACGCGGTGATCATCGGCGGGATGCGCGCGTCCCCGGTGGCCAGCCAGGCATGCCACAGGCCGTCGATGATGTTCTGCGTCATCCACGGCGAGCTGCCCGGCACGTCGGTGGCCGCGTCGTACGGGTTGCCTTCGTGCATGTCCCAGCTGCTGCGCCAGGAGCCGTCATTGCCCAGGCCGTCGGGATTGTGCTGCTGGTGCTGGTACAGCCAGCCCACGCGATCGCCGATGTCTTGCAGGTATTCGCGCTTGCCGGTGAGTTCCCACGCGCTGACGATCTGCAGCAGGCCCAACCCGGCCTGCCGTTCGGTGAAGAACTTCTGGGTGAGCCCGGTGTAGGGGCCGGCGGGAATGGTCCAGCCGCCGGTATCCCACGCTCCCACCATGCGTTCGACCAGTGCCGTGTCGTCCTGGCTGTCGTCGCCGGTGAGGCCGAGCGCGAGCAGGGTCGGCTGGATGTAGACGTACTTCGGGTCGCAGGGGTTCACCTCGCCCAGCTTGAAACCGCCGCCGCACAGCGGCCAGCCCGGTGCGCCGAAGCGGCGGATGTGCGCCATGTAGAAGTGGTAGCTCTGGACCGCGGCGGCGAGGTAATCGACGCGGCCGGTGCGCACGTACTGCTGGAACAGCGCGGTGGGGCGATCGAACAGCCACGCCGAGCCGTCGCTGCGCGGAAGTTTGCGCGCCCAGGCGAACTGGGTTTCGAAGTAGCGGTCGTAGGCGCCGGGGGGTACCGCCGGCACTTGCGGGCCGGCGATCAGGGAAGCGGTCATCCATTGCGGGCTGAGCGTGGCCAGCACGCCCGGCACGCGCACGCCGTCGGCACCGTCCACCAGCTCGTCGGCGTAGGCCCAGCCCGGCGCGGCGGTCGCGGTGGCGCCGACCGGCGCGAGGGCGAAACGCAGCTGCGCGCTGTCGCCGGCCAGCGTGGCGTGGAACTGCGCGCGCACGGCGCGGATGCCGCCGCCGTCGAAATGCCAGCGCAACGTGGCCTCGACATGCGCCGGCACGGGCTGGCCGCGCGCGTCCTCGATGCGCACCCGTCGCGCGTCGTCCAGCATGCCGGGCGGGAACGGGATGCCGACAGTCACCGCGACCCGATCGCCGACGGCGCCGTGGCGATGCAGGGTGATCGTCTGCCACTGCGCGCCGATGCCGGTCGGCGCCAGCCTGGCGATCGGTGGCGGCGCGCTGGCGCCTTGCGCGTGCGCGGTCGCGAGCAGCAGGCCGAGGCCGGCGAACAGTGCGCCCAGCCGCCGGACGAAGCCGCGCGCTGCGCGTGTCACCGGGCCGCGTCCCGTGCCGCCAGCTGGCGTTCCCACGCGAGCGCGGTGCGCACGATGAACTCCAGGTCGTCGTGGCGCGGCGCCCAGCCCAGGCGCTGGCGCAGGCGGTCGGCGCGGGCGATCAGCATCGGCGGATCGCCCGCGCGGCGCGGCTGCTCGGTCACCTGCAGCGTCGCGCCGCTGACCCGGCGCACCGTCTCGATCACCTCGCGCACGCTGTAGCCGTGGCCGTAGCCGCAGTTCAGCGTCAGCGACTCGCCGCCCGTGCGCAGGTGGTCGAGCGCGCGCAGGTGCGCCGCGGCCAGGTCCTCGACATGGATGTAGTCGCGGATGCCGGTGCCGTCGGGAGTGTCGTAGTCGGTGCCGAAGATGGCCAGGCCCGGGCGCTTGCCCACCGCATGCTCGCAGGCGACCTTGAGCAGCAGGGTGGCGTTGGGCGTGGATTGCCCGATGCGGCCGAGCGGGTCGCAGCCGGCGACGTTGAAGTAGCGCAGGATCACGTAGCGCATCGCGCCGGCGGTGCCCAGGTCGCGCAGCATCATCTCGGACATCAGCTTGGAGCTGCCGTACGGATTGATCGGCTGCAGCGGCGTGTCCTCGTCGGCCACGCCGCTGGCCGGCGTGCCGTACACCGCCGCGGTCGAGGAAAAGATGAAACGGTCCACGCCGGCCTCGACGCAGCAGGCGAGCAGGTTGCGCGTGTTGCAGGTGTTGTTGCCGTAGTACTTCAGCGGGTCGCGCACCGATTCGGGCACTACCGTGTGCGCGGCGAAATGCATCACCGCATCCACCTTGTGCTCGGCCAGCACGCGTGACACCAGCGGCTGATCGCCCACGTTGCCCACCACCAGCTCGGCGCCGCGCACGGCGTCGGCGAAGCCGCTGACGAGGTTGTCCAGCACCACCACCCGCTCGCCGCGTTCGCTCAGCTGCTGCACCACGTGGCTGCCGATGTAGCCGGCGCCGCCGGTGACCAGGATCGTGCTCATGGATTGCTCCCGCCGGAAATCGGAAAATTGTCCCGCAACCACGTCGCGATGTCGTCCAGAAGGCGCTGGCGATCCACCTGCAGGGCGTAGGTGTGGTCGCTGCCGGCGAACAGGCGCGCGCTGATCTGCGGGCGGTCGGCCAGGCGCCCGAAGCACTCGCGGAACTGGCGCGGATGGTTGAAGTAGCGGGTCACCCCCCCGCTGTAGATGAAGTGCAGCCTGAGACCGCGGTCGAGCATGGTGGCCAGTTCCCGTTGCACCTGCTCGCGCGGCGGGAAACGTACCGCGAAGACGTCGTCGCCCTGGCTGGCGCGCGCCTGCAGGCTGCGGCTGATGAAGCGTTGCCAGCGCGAGCCGCTCCACAGCCGCGGCAGGTAGTGGCGCAGGCGAAAGCCCAGCGTGCGGTAGGCGTAGCCATCGAGGAAGACGGCGCCGGCCACGCGCGGCTCGTCGAGCGCCACGCCGTGCGCGTTCTGCGCGCCGGAACACAGGCCGAGCAGCACGAAGCGGCTGCAGCCGGCGTGACTGGCGAGCAGGCTCATCGCGTCGGCGACGTCCGCCTTCACCTGCTGCGCTTGCGAGCCCGCTTCGTCGGCGGCGCTGCTGTCGCCGAGCGAGGAAAGGTCGAAGCGCAGGGTGGGATAGCCGTCGGCGTTCAGCCGCCGGGTGAGTTCCACGTGCAGCCGGAACGGCCCGACCCGGTGCACCATGCCGGCATTCAGCACGATCACGCCGACCGGCGCGGCAGGTGTCGCCGCATCGGGCAGCCCGGCCACGCCGACCAGGTGCTGCGCGCGGCCGAAGCGGAAGGCGCGTTCCGTGCTCATGCCGCCGCTCGCAGGTGGTCGCCGACGGCGCGGATCAGGTCGGGGGCGAGGATGGCGTGCTCCAGCCGATCCAGCACATCCCAGCTTGCCGTGGATGACAGCGCGACGACCGCGCTGCCGGCGCCGAGCTGCGCGGGCCAGTCCGCATGCGTGGCGGCGGGCTGCGATGCGAACACGCGCACGGGAATCGTCGCCGGCGTCGCGCGCCAGCCGTCGAGCTGCCGGCGCAGGTCGGCGCCGACCGGAAAGCCCAGCCATTGATCGGCCGCGTCCTCGCGGCTGCGCGGCGCGGGGAAGCGCATCGGGTCCGCGCGCAGGGCCTCCTGCGCCGCGTCCAGCCGGGTCACGGATTCGTGGCCGTCCAGCAGCGGGTCCCACAGCAGGAGTTCCGCCATGCGGCCGGCCGCGGCCGCTTCCAGCGCGATGGCGCCGCCCAGTCGTGCGCCGAAGCCGATCACCCGGCTGCAGCCGGAGCGTGCACGCAGTTCAGCCGCCGCGGCAACCGTGTCGGCCACGCAGCGGGTCCAGTCGCAGGTATCGCTGGGGCCGGCCGAGTCGCCGGTGCCGAAATAGTCGAAGCGCAGCGCGGCGACGCCTTGCAGCGCCAGTGCATCGGCGAGCTGGCGGTACACGCGATGGCTGCGAATCATGTCCTGGCCCAGCGGCGGGCACAGCAGCATGGCCGTGCGCGCCGGCCCGGCGACCGGATGATAGAGACCGAACAGACTCTCCCCGCTACCGAATTGGCACGGTTGTGCCGGTTCGACGCGCATCCGTCACCTCCGGTAGGCCACGCCGAGATAGATCTCGTTGGCATGGTAGCTGGCGCCGACGGTGTCGCTGTGACGCACGCGACGGGTGAACGACGCGTTCCAGCTCCAGTGCTCGGTGCGCTGGGTGGCAAGGATCAGGCCGAAGTTGGTGGTGCGGTCGGTGCGCGCCATCGTGTTGTATTCCATCGACTCGGTGTTGCCGAACAGCGACAGCGTGGTGCGCGGGTGCAGTCGGTAGTCGAGGCCGAGGGTGCCGCCGCGGCCGCGCTGGCTGTCGGTGGGGTCGTTGACGTAATCGAAGTTGCGGTACAGCGGCGCGATGCGCAGGTTCCAGCGCGTGCCGACGTAGGTGTAGACCACCTCGTAGCGCCGCTCGGTATAGACCTGCGAGCTGATCACGGTGGCACCGGTGTTGATGTTCGACGGTGCCGGCGCCGATTCGCCGGGGTTCTGGTCGAGCTGGTTGATCAGGTCTTCCGCCGCGTCGCCGTACTGGCGCGCACCGCGCAGCAGCAGGGTGCTGTTGGGGGTCATGCGCCAGGCCACGCTCAGCCGCGCCAGCGGCGTGTTGATCGACTGCGCCTGGTCGAACGAGAGCCGTGACCAGCCCACCGAGGCATTGACGTCGAGCTGGCTGAGGCGGCTGACCGAACTGACGAACAGCTGGGTGCGGTTGTAGGCCGGACCGGCGTCGGCGTGGTCGAAGGTCACCCGCTCGGTTTCCGCGTTGGCCGACAGCGATGCGGTGGGGCTGAGATCCTTGAACAGGCGCAAGGCCAGCAGGCCGCGCGAGGAATCGAACTCGTTGGTCTTGGACGCGCGGCTGTCGATGTAGCGCAGTTCGGCCTGGCCGCGCACGGTCGGGTTGAGCCGGAAACGCAGGGTCGGGCCCAGCGTCAGCACGTTGGTCTGCTGCTGGTTGTCTGGCGCATTGCTGGAGAAGGTCGACAGCGGCTGCACGCTGGCCACGTCGCGCACGGTGAAATCCAGTCGCTCGGGCAGCACCGTCCAGTTCGCCTGGCCGGCGAGCTGGGCCAGCGTCTGGTTATCGAAGGCGTGCGCCAGGTAGTCGCGGTACTCCAGGTTGCCGACCACGTCGGCCTGGAAGGTGGAGCCTTCCTGCTGATAGCTGAAGTCGAAGCCCGGGATCAGCATGTTCTGGCTGATCGGGTCGGTTTCGGTCAGGCCGATGTTGTCGCTGTGGCCCACGCCGACGCGCCAGCCGTAGTCGAACTGCGCCGCCGATGCGCCGGTCGAGGCAATGACCAGCATCGACCCCAGTACGCAATTGCGGGTGCGATATGTCGACATGTGTGCGTGCCCCCTTGTCTTGTCCATGATCGTCGAGCCCTGAACCTGCGGAAACCGCATCCGATGGCTTGCCCCTGGCGCTGCGAGTCTGGCAGATCCGCGCGGAACCGTGCGGTCGGGCGGAGTGTCGCAACGCCCCGCCGGACGGCCTCACGGTGCGTGGTTGAACACCACTCCGGCCACCTTGTTCGCATCGAAACTGGCCACCGCCTGGCTGATCGCCGCCGGCGTGTCGCGGCCGTAGCCGGCCACCACCACCACCTGGTCGGCCAGCTCGGAGAGGATGCGCGCGTCGGGCGAGCCCTTGATCGCCGGCCCGTCCAGGAACAGGTAGCGGTCCGGGTAGCGGCAACGCAGCGAATCGACCACCGCGCGCATGCGGAACGAGGAGAAATACTCGCCGCTGTTCTCGCGCGTGGAACCGGCCGGGATCAGGCGCAGGCGCGGGATGCCGGTCGCGTAGATGATCGACTTGATGCCGATCGACGGCTGTTCGAGGAAGTTGATCAGGCCCTCGCTGCCGCGCGCCACCCCCAGCGCCTCGTGCTGGGTCGGGTAGCGCAGGTTGCAGTCGATCAGCAGGCTGGTCTTGGCTTCGTCGAAGGCGAACGCGAGAGCCAGGTTGCGCGCCACGAAGCTGCCGCCCGACTTGGGGCTGACCGGCACCACCATGGTCACGAAGTTGCGCTCGCCGCCGAGCCACAGCAGGCGCGTGCGGATCTCGCGGAAGGCATCGGACTGCGTTCGCACCGACTCGTCGCGGTGGATCAGCCGGCGCTCCTCCAGCTGCCGCGGCACCAGTGCACCGGTTTCCGACATCAGCGCGATCGAATGGCCCGGCGCAGCCTTGGCCTCGTCGCCGGCGGCCGCGGCCCGTTCGCGGGCCTCGGGCTCGCGCGAGAGCAGGTTGATTACCGACTTGTCATCGTCCCGAGCGTTCATGCCAGTCCCTTCAGCTTCAACCAGAACAGCAGCGCATAGGCCAGCACCACGCACAGCACGATCGCCACCAGCGCCAGGTTGCGCCGCCGCTCGCGCTGATGGTCGCCCGGTGTCGGGTAAAATGGAACGGTCGCCAGTACCGGCAGGCCGGTCGCCTGTTCCAGTTGCTCCGCCGAGCGCACGCGCGGATCGAAGCGGGCGAAGCCGAACAGCACGCCGAACGGGACCGCCAGGCCGGCGAGGATGCCGGCGATGCCGAAGTGCATGAAGCGCAGTCCCGAGGGCACCAGCGGCATCACCGCGGGGTTCTGCACCACGAACGAGGCGCCATCCTGGTCGGAGTCGAGGTTCATCGACACCCGCGCGCTTTCGCGGCGCTTGAGCAGGTCCTGGTAGACGTCCCGGTTGACCGTGTAGTCGCGGGTCAGCTCGGCGGTGACCGCCTCGGAGTTGGCGATGCGCTTGCTGCGGTCAAGCTCGGAGTCGAGCCGCGCCTGCGCCGCGCCCAGCCGCGCGGTGGTGGCGGCGATGTCCGAGCGCAAGGTGGCGAGCTGGCTGCGCATCTGCTGGTAGAGCGGGTTGAACTGCACGGCGCTGCCGTTGGTGCCGGTGTCGCCGATCGCGCGCGGCGCCTTGGCCGATTGCTGGTCGGCGCTGGCCAGCAGGCGGCGCAGGTCCTCGATCTGGTGGCGGGTACGCACCACGTCGGGATATTCGTCGGTGTAGGTCAGGCGCAGCTTGTCCAGTTTCGACTGCAGTTCGGCGAGCTGGCTTTCGTAGATGCCGTTGGAGGTCTGCACCGCGTTGACCTCCGACTCGCCGGAGAGCTGGCGCTCCAGCGAGCCGGCCTGCGAGCGCTTCTCCATCAGGTCCATCTGCGCCGTCTCGATCTGGTTGCGCAACTGGCTGATGCTGGCGTTGGTGTCGGCCTCGCTGCCCGGGCGCGCGTCGGCGTTGGCGTTGCGGTAGTCCTTGAGCTTGTTCTCCGCGTCGGTCAGCTTCTTGCGGTAGGCCTCGACCTGGCTGTCGATGAAGTCGAAGGCGTCGCGGCTCTCCTTCATCTTCGAGGCCACGCTTTCGCTGATGAACAGCTGGCCGAACGTGCGCGTCACGTCGAAGGCGCGCCGCGCGTCGCTGTCGTGGTAGCTGATGGTGATCAGGTTGTCGCGCGAGATCGTGACCAGGGTGCGCGCCTTGATCTCCTGGATCAGCTTGTCCTGGTCGACCGGGGAGGGTTTGTGCGCCATCCAGCCGCCGGCCACCAGCACCTGGTCCATGACCTTGCGGCTGAAGATCACCGCCTTGGCGATGCCGGCGCGGTTGGTGTTGCCGGTGGCGGCGGCGGCGCCTTCCATCAACGGCGTGATGATGCTGCTCTTCTGCGCCAGGATGGTGACCGAGGCGTCGTAGCGCTGCGGCCAGTTGATGCCGGCGATCAGCGCCAGCATCGCGATCGAGGCAAAGATGACCGCCAGCGACACGCGTCGTCGCTTGGCCTCGGTCCACAGCACCGGGAGCAGTGCCAGCAGGGGATTGGGTTCTTCGTTCATGGACGGGTCGACTCGCGTGCCTGTGCCGGCAGCTCAGAACGCCCGCTGCGGCACGGTGATGACGTCACCCGGCTGCACCGGGTAGTTGGTCGTCAGGTTGCCCTTCTGCAGGATGCTGTCCAGCCGGATCGCGTACGACTGCGTGGCGTCGCCCGATTTGCGGTACAGCTCGGTGCGGTCGGGCGCGGCGAATTCGGTGGTGCCGCCGGCGGCGAGCACCGCGTCGAGCACGGTCATGCCCTGGCGGTAGGGGATCGACACCGGCGTGCGCACCGCGCCGGTCACGCGCACGCGCGAAAGGTATTCATGGCTGCGCAGCGAGGTGAGGATCACCGCCACCTGCGGGTCGCGCACGTAGGCCTGGAGCTTTTCCTTGATCTCCGCGGCGACCTGTTCGGGCGTGCGGCCGCCGGCCTGCACGTCGCCGATCAGCGGCACCGTGATCATGCCGTCCGGGCGCACGGGTACGCTGACGCTCAGGTCGGGGTTGTGCCACACCGACACCTGCAATTGATCGTCCACACCGATATGGTAGACGGCGACCGCCTGGGCTTCGGGGTTCACCGAAGGTGCCTGCGTCGAGCCGGGACCGGTGGCACAGCCGGCAAGCACGAGCAACAGGCCGAGCATGAGCAGTTGGCACAACGATTTCATGGCAATCCTCCTGATTGTCTTTCAGAATGTGCAGAATATCACGGCAGGAACGTCGACAACCGGATATGCGGACACGGCGCGCGGACTGCGCCGGACCGGCCGTCGGCCCGCTTCGCGCCGCGCCCCATCAAGGAAATCACGGGACAGTTACCTATGCAGCAGCTGGAAAACACCAGGGTCGCCATCGTCGGGCTGGGCTATGTCGGCCTGCCGTTGGCGGTGGAGTTCGGCCGGCGCTACGACACGGTCGGATTCGACATCCGCGCCGCACGGGTGGACGAGCTGCGCGCCGGCCACGACCACACGCTGGAGGTCGATGCGGCCGAGCTGGCGGCGGCCACCCGCCTGCGCTTCAGCGCCGAGCTGGAGGGCATCCGCGGGTGCAACGTCTACATCGTCACCGTGCCCACCCCGATCGACGCGGCCAAGCGCCCCGACCTGACCCCGCTGGTCAATGCCAGCGAAAGCCTGGGTCAGGTGCTGGAGCGTGGCGACATCGTGGTGTACGAATCCACCGTCTACCCCGGCTGCACCGAGGAGGTCTGCATCCCGATCCTGGAGCGCGTCTCGGGGCTGGTCTTCAACCGCGACTTCTTCGCCGGCTACAGCCCGGAGCGGATCAACCCGGGCGACAAGCAGCACCGGGTCACCAGCATCCTCAAGGTCACCTCCGGCTCCACCCCTGAGGTAGCCGACTTCGTCAACCGGCTGTACGGCTCGATCATCACCGCCGGCACTCACCAGGCCAGCTGCATCAAGGTGGCCGAGGCCGCCAAGGTGATCGAGAACACCCAGCGCGACCTCAACATCGCGCTGGTCAACGACCTCGCCAAGCTGTTCAACACGCTGGGCATCGACACCCTGGAAGTGCTCGAGGCGGCCGGCACCAAGTGGAACTTCCTGCCGTTCCGGCCGGGTCTGGTCGGCGGCCACTGCATCAGCGTCGATCCGTATTACCTCACCCACAAGGCGCAGGAAGTGGGCCATCACCCGGACGTGATCCTGGCCGGCCGGCGCACCAACGACAGCATGGGCGAGTACATCGCCGGCCAGGTGGTGCGGCTGATGGTGCGCAAGAGCATCAATCCGGTGCACGCGCGCATCCTGGTGCTGGGGCTGGCGTTCAAGGAGAACTGCCCGGACCTGCGCAACACCCGCGTGGTGGACATCGTGCACGCGCTGCGCGGCTACAACACCGAGGTGGACGTGTTCGATCCATGGGTCGACGCGGCGGAGGCCAGGCACGAATACGGCCTGGAGCTGGTCGACGCTCCCGCCGCGGGCGCCTACGACGCGATCATCGTGGCGGTGGGCCATCGACAGTTCGCCGCGCTGGGCAGCGCCGGCATCCGTGCGTTCGGCAAGCCGTCCAGCGTGCTGTACGACGTCAAGTACGTGCTGCCGCGTGCCGAGGTCGACGGCCGGTTGTAGACCTGCGCTGCACCTTGCGACTGCGTATCATGGGCGGGTTTTCACCGCCGCAGGCTGCTTCCGCATGAAAGTCCTCGTCACCGGCACCGCCGGCTTCATCGGTTCCCACGTCGCCATGCACCTGCTCGAGCGCGGCGACGAGGTGATCGGCATCGACAACCTCAGCGACTACTACGACGTGGAGCTGAAGAAGGCGCGGCTGGCGCGCTTCGCCGATCGCCCGGGCTACCGCCACGAACCCGTCGACCTTGCCGATCGCGCGGCGATCGAGGCGGTGTTCGCGCGGCACCGGCCGCAGCGGGTGATCAACCTGGCCGCGCAGGCCGGCGTGCGCTACGCGGCGCAGAACCCGCACATCTACGTGTCGACCAACGTCACCGGCTTCCTGCACGTCATCGAGGGCTGCCGCCATCACGACGTCGAGCACCTGGTCTATGCCTCGACCAGTTCGGTGTATGGCGCCGACACCAGCATGCCGTTCTCCGAGCACCAGTCGACCGAGCATCCGCTGACGCTGTACGCGGCCTCGAAGAAGGCCAACGAGATGATGGCGCACAGCTACGCGCACCTGTACGGCCTGCCGTGCACGGGGCTGCGCTTCTTCACCGTCTACGGGCCGTGGGGCCGGCCGGACATGGCGTTGTTCCTGTTCACCCGCGCGATCCTGGCGGGCGAGCCGATCAAGGTGTTCAACCACGGCCACCACAAGCGCAGCTTCACCTACGTCGACGACATCGTCGAGGGCGTCGTGCGCACGCTGGACAAGATCCCCGGCAAGGACCGCGGCTGGGACGGCAACGCACCCGACCCGGCCAGCAGCGGGGTGGCGCCGTACCGCATCTACAACATCGGCAACGAGCAGCCGGTGGAGCTGCTGCGCTACATCGAGGTGCTCGAACAGTGCCTGGGTCGCAAGGCGCAGATGGAGATGCTGCCGCTGCAGGCCGGCGACGTGCCGGACACCGAGGCCGACATCTCCGACCTGATCGCCTCGGTCGGCTACCGGCCGCGGGTGGGCGTGGAGGAGGGCGTGGCGAATTTCGTGCGCTGGTATCGCGACTATTACCGGGTCGGCGGGCAAGCCTGATCGACGTGGCGCGCGCCGCGGCAACGCCGGGGCGGCGCAACCGCTACAATTACGGGCTGACGCCGTGCGGGTGCAGCCAGCCCATCCAGATGCCCAGCACGACCATGCCGATCAGCACCAGCGACAGGCCGATGCGGCGGGTCAGCGCCCACACCGTTCGTCGGTCGTCGTCCTTGTCCTTCATCATGAAGAACAGCGCCTGGCCGAGATTGAAGATCACCACCAGCAGTACCACCACCAGCGCGACTTTGTAGATGGTTTCCACGTGATCGGTCCGAGCGATTTCGACAGCGGCAGTATAGCCACCCGCGGCAGCCGCACCGCGTGAACGGCTTTCGCCGTCCGTCGTGGTGGGCGTTGCTGCTGACGGCGGCCGGCGCCTTGCTGTTCCTGCGCCTGGGCGTGTGGCAACTGCATCGCGCCGACTTCAAGGAATCGCTGCTGCGGCGCTATGCCGCAGCGGAAACCGCGCCATCGCAGGACTTCGCCATGGTGGCCGCCACGCCGCCGGCGGGCAGCTTTCCGCGCGTGCAGGTGCACGGCCGTTACCTTGCCGACCGGCTCTACCTGCTGGACAACCCCAAGCATGACGAGCGCGGCGGCGTGGAGGTGTTTGCGCCGTTCGAACTGGCCGGGTACGCGCCGCTGCTGCTGGTCGACCTGGGTTTCCTGCCCGGCAGCGGCAACGGCAAGGCGCCGCAACTGCCGCCGTTGCCGGCCACGCCGGTCGAGCTGCGCGGCTTGTACGTGCCGCCGCCGCCGACCGGTTTCGAGATGGGCGGCAATGCGCTGGCGCGGCAGACCCGCTGGCCGAAGCAGAGCATCTACCTGGCGATGGGCCAGGTGGCCGCCGACCTCGGCCGGCCCTTGTACCCGCGCGTGCTGGCGCTGGATGCGGACGCCTCCTCGATCTACGTGCGCCAGCACACTCTCGACCTCTCGATGCCGCCGGCGCGACACCGCGCCTATGCGTTCCAGTGGTTTGCCTTCGCCGTCGCCGCGGTGGTGATCCTGCTGGTGCTGCATCGCAAGCGCCCTCCGCGCGGGCGATGATGACCCCACCGATGTCCTGTGATGAATGTCCACGATGAACACCGCTGACCCCAACCGCACGCGCAAGAGCCGCATCCACCTGTTGCTGATCGCACTGGTGTTCCTGGCGCCCATGATCGCCGCCGGCGTGCTCACCTTTGCCGGCTGGCAGCCGGGCACCAAGGGCAACGGCCAGCCGATCGTGCCGCAGCGCAATTTCCTCGACGAGCACCTGCGCGTCGTGCTGGCCGATGGCGGCGATTACGCCTGGCGCGACAGCGAGCCGCGGATGACCCTGGTGGCGCTGGCCGGCCCGGATTGCGCCACGCAATGCCTGGCCACGCTCACCGCCATGGCCAAGGCGCGGGTGATGCTGAACCACAAGCAGGATCGCCTGCGCCTGCTCTACCTGGGCACGCCGCCTGCCGATGCGGCGGCACGCGAGGCGATGTCGACGTACTGGCAAACCGGCCGCGATGTCGACGGCAAGCTCGACGGCTATCGACCCGCCACGCCCGACAGCGTCGGCGCGCTGCTGGTGGAATCCAACGGCACCGCGCTGTCGTTCTATCCGCCCGGCTTCGATGCCGCCGGCCTGCTGCGCGACATTCGCAAGGTGATCAAGTGATGTCGGCGCGTCAGCGGAAGTTTCTGCGCGGCTTGTCGCTGCTGGCGGCGCTGTTCGCCTTCGGCCTGGTGATGTTCGGCGCCTTCGTGCGGCTGTCCAACGCCGGGCTGTCCTGTCCGGACTGGCCCACCTGCTACGGCCAGGTCACCTGGCCGCAGCACGCGCAGGCGGTGGCGCACGCCGACGCGGCGTTCCCGGATCGTCCGTACGAGGCGCACAAGGCGTGGCGCGAGCAGGTGCATCGCTTCCTCGCCGGCACGCTGGGCGTGATGGTGCTGGTGCTGGCGCTGGCCGCCGCGTGGCGGGACCGGCGCGTGCGCGCGATGGTGGTGGTCGGCGCGATATGCGCGGCGATCGGCGTGACCATGTACATGCGCGGCGAGCATGTGTTCTCGTCGGTGCTGGCGGGCGTGGCGATCGCCGCGCCGCTGTTCGGCGCGTGGCGACTCGGTGGCGGCGGCGCGCGGCGGATCAGCGTGCTGGTGTTCGCGGTGATCGTGTTCCAGGCGATGCTCGGCATGTGGACGGTCACCTTGCTGCTGAAACCGGTGGTGGTCACCAGCCACCTGCTCGGCGGCATGCTCACCTTCGGCCTGCTCTCGTACGTGGCGCTGCGTTTCGCCGGCGTCGCCGCGCCGGACCAGCGCCTGGCCGCGCTGCGCAGCCTGGTGGTGGCGGGCGTGGTGCTGCTGGCGTGCCAGATCGCGCTGGGCGGCTGGACCTCGTCCAACTACGCGGCGCTGGCCTGCGGCTACGGCCCGGGCTCGTTCCCGCAGTGCCTGGGCCAGTGGGCGCCGCCGACGGATTTCCGCGAAGGCTTCATCCTGTGGCGCGGCATCGGCGTCAACTACGAAGGCGGCGTGCTGGACATGGCCGCGCGCAGCGCGATCCAGATCGCGCACCGGATCGGCGCGCTGGTGGTGTTCTGCTACCTCGGCTGGCTGGCGTTCAAAGCGGCGCGCCGGGGTTTGCGGGCGCACGCGCTGGCGATCGCGCTGATCCTGCTGGCCCAGGTGACGCTGGGCATCAGCAACGTGTATTTCGGCCTGCCGCTGCCGGTGGCCACCGCGCACAATGGCGTGGCGGCCTTGCTGTTGTTTGCCCTGCTGGCGACGTTGGCGCGCACGCAGGCGGCCGTGCCGATATCAGAGGAGTCGTGAGCGAGATGGAGTTGATCCGCGAATATCTGCAGCTGACCAAGCCGCGCGTCGTCGCCTTGCTGGTGTTCTGCGCCGTGATCGGCATGTTCCTCGCCGTGCCCGGCCTGCCGCCGTGGCGCGGGCTGGTGTTCGGCACGCTGGGCATCTGGATGGCGTCCGGTTCGGCGGCGGCGTTCAACCACCTGATCGACGAGCGGATCGACAAACTGATGGTGCGCACCGCCCGCCGCCCGCTGGCCACCGGCAAACTCACCGCGCACCAGGCGCTGGCGTTCGCGGTACTGCTGGGCATCGCCTCGATGCTGGTGCTGGCGCTGCTGGTCAACACGCTGACCGCACTGCTGACCTTCGGCGGATTGATCGGCTACGCGCTGGTCTACACCCGCTACCTGAAGCGCGCCACGCCGCAGAACATCGTGATCGGCGGCCTCGCCGGCGCGATCCCGCCGGTGCTGGGCTGGACCGCGGTCACCGGCGAGTTGCACGCATTCGCGCTGCAGCTGTGCCTGATCATCTTCGTGTGGACGCCGCCGCACTTCTGGGCGCTGGCGATTTTCCGCCGCGAGGATTACGCGCGCGCCGGCGTGCCGATGCTGCCGGTCACCCACGGCGTGGTCTACACCCGCTGGCAGGTGCTGTTCTACACCATCCTGCTGGTGCTGGTGACCCTGCTGCCGGCGATCACCGGCATGAGCGGGTTGCTCTACCTGGCTGGTGCGATCGTGCTCGACGCGGGCTTCCTCTACTACGCGATCCGCCTGCTCAACCCGCCCGACGAGCTGTACCCGATGAAAGTATTCAAGTACTCCATCGTGTACCTGATGGCCTTGTTCGCCTTCCTGCTGCTCGACCACTGGCTGGTCGACCCGCTGCTGCAGCATGGGGCGGTGCTGCAGCAGATCGGTTGAACGGTGGCGCGGGCTGTGCGCGCGTCGTTGGGGGGCTTCGGCGGGGGATTTTCGGATGAGTTGTCGGCGGCGACGGAAGGCGAGCGCGGTGTCGCCGCCTTCACCAGACGAAGCTGGTCGCGACCGTGTCGGGGCGGAGCATCCTGAAGCAGACGGGGTGGCAGCTGCCTTCCGGCAGGTCGGGGCAGAGCGTTTCCGCCAGCGTCAGGGTCAGGCGGCCGGCATCTGCGTCCAAGGCGGAAACCCGCGCGGCGCTGAAATCGAAGTAGCGGCCGGCTGCCGCGTGCGCGCCCTTGAAAAGGCTCTCCTTGGCGGAGAACGCGATCGTGAGGAGCATGCCGTCGGACAAGTGACCGTGCTGCTTCTCCAGCAAGGCGAGTTCGCCCGGCGTGAAGGCGAGTTCCCGCACCGCGTCGCGGGCGGCGGCCTCGATGACCTCCTCGAAGTCGATGCCGATGCCCCTCACGGCCGACGCCTCGACGGCGATTGCGCCAGCGAGGTCGCGCGTGTGCGTGATGCTTCCCGTCACGCCCGCCTGCCACCGTGGTTCCCTCGATGATCCGATGCCAGGAATCGACGCAACGACGCCGAGGCGCTCGATCGCGTGGCGGGCCGCGATCCGGCCCGCCAGAAACTCGGCCTGCCGTTTGGGCACGGCCCTCTGCAGTGCAGCCGGAAGCGGCACGCCATGCTGCTCGAAGGCAGGCAGGGCGAACGCCGCGGAAGAGAACTCGATCACGAAGGCCGGGGGCACTCGTGGGTCATCATCGCCCACTTCCAGCCAGCGTGCGCTGCGCAGCAGCGCGTCGTGTCCGTCGCATTCGGGCGAGAGTCGGCTGGATCTGTCTTGCGCTGTCAAGAATGTCTCCCTGCGTCCATCGGCTCCCGACGCAATCGAGGCCGCGGACCATCTTTGGTGCCGCAAGCGGTGCCGGGAGTCGGGGGCAAGCATAGTGGGATCGGGCAGCGCGCGCCGTCGTGGCGTTCGTTTCCCGCGCCGGTGGCATGAAGGTTTTCTATCCATTTTCCGAGGTCACGCGCGGCCCGGCGATTGACAGTTTTGCACTGCGGCACGACAATGCGCGCGCCCTGCGGCGCGCTGTGCCGCACGGCTTCCAGTCCTGACAAACCAAGGCATATGGACGTTTACCCTAGTCGCAACGTCGACATCCGCTCGCTTCGGGTGCCGGCGCCGCACAACAACAAGTTGAACGCCTGCGGCGACCGCCTGCGGTCGGCTGGTGCTTTCCACTAGGGAAAGTCCGGCCCACTCCTGAGGACGCCGACGGCGTCGTTACCAGGAGATGAGCCGATGAAGCTCCTTCACGATTTCTTCCGCTGGCCGTTTGCCGGCGTCCGTGCCGTGGCGTCCCAGCCGGCGGCGTTGCCGCGTGATTTCAGCGTGACCGTGCCGGCCCCGTTGGCCGGGTCGGCGAGCCCTTCGCCGCAAACCCTGGAACCCTCGCGCAACGGACGACGCGAGCCGGCCTCGTTCCTGCGCTCGCCGCGTCGCCGGCGGCTGGGCCGCGCGCACCGATGATCCACCGCTGCGGACGCTGCCCCGGGCAGTCCGTCCGCGCCCTGCGCATTCGCTGACGCCACGCGCGTCTTTCCCGGCCACGCGTTACCCGGACGCACCCGATGAGCAAGCCATTCCCGACGCGCGGCCGCGATGCCGCCGGTGCGCCGCCGCCCGCCCTTGCGGCCACGCTCGGGCATGCGTTTCGCAGCCCCGAGGCGCTGCTGGACGCGTTGCAGAGCAACCCCGGCGGGCTCGACGCCGAACAGATCCGCGCGCGCCTGCAGCGTGACGGCCTGAACGAGGTCTCGCGCGAGAAACCGCCGCACTGGTCGCTGCAGTTGCTGCGCGCGTTCCGCAACCCGTTCATCGTGGTGCTGCTGGTGCTCGCCGGCGTGCAGCTCGCCACCGACGGCAACGATCTCACCGGGCCGCTCATCATCGCGGTGATGGTGGGCATCAGCGTGTTGCTGAGTTTCACCCAGGAGTACCGCTCCTCGCGCGCCGCCGAGCAGCTCAAGGCGATGGTGCGCAACACCGCCACCGTGCGGCGCCGCGCCTCGGACGGCCACAGCGAGCAGATCGAGGTGCCGGTGCGCGAACTGGTGGTGGGCGACATCGTGCAGCTGGCCGCCGGCGACATGGTGCCGGCGGACCTGCGCCTGCTCGGCGCCAAGGACCTGTTCATCAGCCAGGCGATCCTCACCGGCGAGTCGGTGCCGGTGGAAAAGGCGGCGCCCGCGGCGACGGTGCCCGGCGTCGTCGACGACCCGCTGGAACTGGCCAGCGTCTGCTACATGGGCACCAACGTGGTCAGCGGCACGGCCAGCGCGGTGGTGCTGGCCACCGGGGCGCGCAGCTATCTCGGCTCGCTGGCGCACAGCATGGCCGGTGCGCGCGTGCAGACCAGTTTCGATCGCGGCATCCGCTCGGTGAGCTGGCTGCTGATCCGCTTCATGGCGGTGATGGTGCCGGTGGTGTTCGTGATCAACGGGCTGGACAAGCATGACTGGGGCGAGGCGTTCCTGTTCGCGCTGTCGATCGCGGTGGGGCTGACCCCGGAGATGCTGCCGCTGATCGTCACCGCCAACCTGTCCAAGGGCGCGCTGGCGATGTCGCGGCGCAAGGTGGTGGTCAAGCGGCTCAACGCGATCCAGAACTTCGGTGCGATGGACGTGCTGTGCACCGACAAGACCGGCACGTTGACGCTGGACCGGATCGTGCTGGAGCGTCATCTCGACCTCGACGGCGAAGCCTCCGACCAGGCGCTGGAATACGGCTACCTCAACAGCCGGTTCCAGACCGGCCTGAAGAACCTGCTCGACAAGGCGGTGCTGGCGCATCGCGACCTGGAGGCGGCGGCGACGCGCTATCGCGTGGTCGACGAGATCCCGTTCGACTTTCAGCGCCGGCGCATGTCGGTGGTGCTGGCCGACGGTGCGGGCGAGCACCTGCTGATCTGCAAGGGCGCGGTCGAGGAGATGTTGTCGATCTGTGCCTGGGCGCAGACCGGCGGCGTGATCGAGCCGATGACCGGGGAACGCCGCCGCGCGATCAAGGCGATGACGCACAGCCTCAACGAGGACGGCCTGCGCGTGCTGGTGGTGGCCGTGCGGCGACAACCGGCGCAGGCGCATGCCTATGGCGTGGCCGACGAGGAAGGCCTGGTGGCGGTCGGCTGCCTGGCCTTCCTCGACCCGCCGAAGGACTCCGCCGCCACGGCGATCCGCGCGCTGCACCAGCACGGCGTGGCGGTAAAGGTGATCACCGGCGACAACGAGGCGGTGACCCGCAAGATCTGCCGCGAGGTCGGGCTCGACGTCGGCGAATCGGTGCAGGGCCGCGACATCGAATCGCTCGATGACGCTGCGCTCGATGCGCTGGTCGCGCGCGTCACCGTGTTCGCCAAGATGTCGCCGCTGCAGAAGGCGCGCGTGGTGCGCTCGCTGCAGCGGCTCGGCCACACGGTGGGCTTCCTCGGCGACGGCATCAACGACGCGCCGGCGCTGCACGATGCCGACGTCGGCATCTCGGTCGACACCGCCACCGACATCGCCAAGGAGTCGGCCGACATCATCCTGCTGGAGAAGAACCTGATGGTGCTGGAGGAGGGCGTGCTCGAAGGCCGCGTCACCTTCGGCAACATCATGAAGTACATCAAGATGACCGCCAGCTCGAACTTCGGCAACGTGTTCAGCGTGCTGGTAGCCAGTGCGTTCCTGCCGTTCCTGCCGATGCTGCCGTTGCAGATCCTGGTGCAGAACCTCTTGTACGACATCTCGCAGCTGTCGATCCCGTTCGATCGCATGGACGAGGAATACCTGAGCAAGCCGCGCAAGTGGGATGCCGGCGACATCGGCCGTTTCATGGCGTGGATCGGCCCGGTCAGTTCGATCTTCGACATCACCACGTTCTGGCTGATGTGGCACTACTTCGGCGCCAACTCGCCGGCGCACCAGTCGCTGTTCCAGTCCGGCTGGTTCATCGAGGGCCTGCTCTCGCAGACCCTGATCGTGCACATGATCCGCACCCGGCGCATCCCGTTCCTGCAGAGCGTGGCCTCCGCGCCGGTGCTCGGCTTGACCCTCGCGATCATCGTGCTCGGCATGCTGATCCCGTTCAGCACGCTCGGCGGCAAGATCGGCATGGTGCCGCTGCCACCGATGTACTTCGCCTGGCTGGCGCTGACCCTGGCCAGCTACTGCGTGCTGACCCAGCTGGTGAAGGTCATCTACATCCGCAGGTACGGGCGTTGGCTCTGATCGCCATCCGCGTCATCTGATTCCGCACACCGGGTGATTGCGCCGATCGGCGCGGGTCACATCTGGCGGAACAGGTGCAGATACGTGCGGCTCACGGGCAGCACCTCCGCGCGGCCCTTCAGGTGGATGTCCGCGGTCTCGTTTTCGCCACGCAAGACATGGCTGATCGCGCGGAGATTCACCACCACGGAACGGTGCACCTGCACGAAATGCGCAGCATCCAGTTGCGCCACCAGTTCCTTCAGCGGCGTCCGGATCAATCCCCCGGCTGTCTTGCCGTCGTCGCCGCGCCATGCAACCAGGGTGTACTTCTCGTCAGAGCGCAGGAAGTCGATCTGGTCGACCGAAACCAGGCGCAGCGCCTGCCCGACCGAAACGCGGATCCAGCGCAGCGGCGTCAGTGCCGCCTTCTTGCAAAGGTGCGCTTCCAGTTGCTCCAGAAGCGTGCGGGTGTCGGGTACCGGTTGCGCGGCGCGCAATCGTTCCTGCAGACGCGCCACCGTGTCGCTCAGGCGCGCCAGTTCCACCGGCTTCACCAGGTAGTCAAGCGCACCCTGTTCGAAGCCCTGCACAGCGTACTGGTCGAACGCGGTGACGAAGACGAGATGTGCACGGCGATCGATGAAGCGCGCCACCTCCACGCCGGACAGGGCCGGCATATGCACATCGAGAAAGCAGATGTCGGGCCGCAGCGCCTCGAACTGCTCGACCGCCTCGCGGCCATTGCGCGCCTGAGCGACAACATGCAGTTCGGGCCAGGCCTGCGCAAGCAGCCGCATCAGCTGCTTGCGCAACAGCGGCTCGTCATCGGCGATCAATGCAGTGGGGCGCGAACTGCTCATGCCGGCCTCTCCCGCGCAGGAAACTCGAGTTCGGCGCAGACGCCCTTCGGTTCGAGCGGCAGCAACCGCAACTGCGTATCGCCGCCGAAAGCCAGCTGCAGGCGCTCGCGCAGGTTCGAAAGTCCGGTGCCCAGCCCATCGCCGGCCCGCCCCAGGCCGACGCCGGTGTCGATGACTTCAGCGCGGCAGCGCCCGTCCCTCACGCGCACGCGCACATCGATCCGGCCGCCTTCCTCGCTCGGGTCGATGCCATGCCGTACGGCGTTCTCGACCAGAGTCAGCAACGTCATCGCCGGAAGATGCGATGCCAGGGCCGCTTCATCGGCGTGCAGCGTGAACTGCAGGCGGTCGGGCATGCGCATGTGCATCACTTCCAGATACGCGCGCACCAGCTCGATTTCCTGTGCAAGTGTGATCATCGGCTCGTGCAGGCGCGGGACCGCCGCACGCAGGTACGCGATCAGGCTGCCGAGCACCGCGGAGACCTGCGGCGAGCCGGAATCGACCAGCTCGCGCACGTTGGCCAGCGTGTTGAACAGGAAATGCGGCTCGACCTGCGCCTGCAACAGCCGCAGACGGGCTTGCGCGGCATTGCGCTCGTACTCGCTGCGTTCCAGCTCGAAGGCCAGCGCCTGGCGCTGCGCGTGGCCGTTGATGTGCCGGTACAACGCCGTCATGGCGATCCATGGCGTCAGCAGGAGGCCCAGCCCGGTGATCATCGCGAAGCCGGACAGCCGGTCTGCATTGCGCGGCCAGGGCACTGCGTCGCCAAACGTGGTCAGCGAATAGGCGATCGCCACGGCGAACGGCACCGCAATCGCCACGCCTGCGACCTGCAGCACCCAGCGCGCCATCCAGCGCGGCAGGCGCCTGGGCCAGCGCTCGAACAGTCCGAAGACCATCAGCTGGAACAGGCCCAGGAACATCATGCGGACAAACAGCACGGCCCACGGACCCTCCCAACTCGGCAGCAGGAGAACGCTCAGCACCAGGCTCGTCATCAGTACGAGCCGCACGCGTCGCCAGCCCAGCAGGCGGGGGTGCAGACCTCGTGGTTCTAGCGCGGGAGCCGTGGTCGCCATGGACCAACTATAAAGTAGGGTGCGGGTGGATTCGCACTGTGCGACCCGGCTCCGCAGCCCATCGCCGCCGTTCGTCCACGGCGATCGTCAGTCGACCCGCCCAGGCCGTCGTCCATCGCAAACGGCTCGCTTTCGCGCCTTCCCGCGGTCAACGTTTCGCTCGCGAAATCCGGCACGGGAGAGGGGTGGGACATGACGTGGCAGTTGATGGTGCATATCGTTGGCGGAGCCCTGGGTCTGTTGTCCGGAGCCGCGGCCATGATCGCGGCGAAGGGCAGTCTGCCCCATCGCATGGCGGGTCGCGTCTTCTTTGCCTCGATGCTGGTGATGGCGGTCATGGGTGGATATATCGCCGTCCTGGCGGGCGTGCGTGTCTCGGTATTGGCGGCGGTACTGACGGCCTATCTGGTCAGTTCGGGCCGGCTCGCCGCCCGGCGCGCCGACGGCGAGGCCGGCATCCTGGAATGGCTTGTACTGGCCGTCGGGGTTTCGGTTGCCGCCTATGGCCTGCATCTTGGCATCGAGGCCCGGAGCGGCCGCGCAGACGTGCTCGACGGCACGTTCGTCGTTCCCGCGGCGATCTACTTCGTGTTTTCCGGGATCGCCGCCTTCGGTGCCGTCAGCGATGCATGGACGCTCGCGCGTGGCGGCCTGAAACGCCGATCCCGAATCCTGCAGCACCTCTGGCGAATGTCCGTGGCGCTCTATATCGCGGCCAGCTCGTTTTTCACCGGGCAACAGGACCTCTTCCCGGAGACCTTGCAGGGCTCGTTCCTGCTCCAACTGCCGGAGCTTCTGGTGATCGGCCTGCTCGTCTTCTGGGCGCTGCGGGTCGCGCTGTCGAAGCGGTACCGCGCGCAGAGGCCTGCGAGGGTGGATCAGACAAAGGAAGTGAAATCGCCATCACTCTGAGGAAACGACGGATTCGTGCAACTTCGAAATTCGCCCGAAATGCGCAGGGGAGCGGAACTCGTCAGCCGCCGCTGTCGTCCCCTGCAGGGGTTGGTCGTCCATGCGGTCCTCGCGACTGCCCCAACCATCAGTCCGCCTCGCGATCATCCCCGACCATCGAATGCACGCCCCGCGCCGCGTAACGCCGCGCCACCACCGCGCACACCATCAACTGCAATTGATGGAAGACCATCAGCGGCAGCACCAGCGCGCCGAGGCCGCCGGCCTGGCCGGCGAAGAGGATCTTCGCCATCGGGATGCCGCTGGCCATGCTCTTCTTGGAGCCGCAGAACACGATGGTGATCTCGTCCTCGCGCGAAAAGCCCAGCCGGCGCGCGGCCCAGGTGACGGTCGGCATCACCACCGCCAGCAGCAGCGCGCAGGCGGCCAGGATGGCGAGCAGGGAAGACGGCGGCGTGTCGTGCCACAGGCCTTCGACCACCGCAGCGCTGAAGGCGGTGTAGACCACCAGCAGGATCGTGGCCTGGTCGGTGAAGCCAAGCAGCGGCTTGTGCCGGTCCACGAAAGTGCCGATCCAGCGTCGGGCGAAGTGGCCGAGCGCGAACGGCAGCAACAGCAGCAGCACGATGTCCAGTACGCCATGCCAGGAGACGCCGCTGCCGTGGCTTTCCAGCAGCAATCCCGCCAGCAACGGGGTCAGCACGATGCCGAGGAGGTTGGACGTCGACGCGCTGACCACCGCGGCCGGCACGTTGCCGCCGGCGATCGAGGTGAACGCGATCGACGATTGCACGGTCGACGGCAGCAGGCACACGAACAGCAGGCCCAGGCTCAGCTCTGGCGTCAGCACGGCGTCGCCGAGCGGGCGCAGCGCCAGGCCGAGCAACGGAAACAGCACGAAGGTGCTGGCCAGCACGGTCAGGTGCAACCGCCAGTGCGTCATGCCCTGCACGATCGCTTGGCGCGGCAGCTTGGCGCCGTGCAGGAAGAACAGCAGCGCGATGGCCGCATCGGTGACGAGGTCGAGCACGCGTGCCGTTCCGCCCTCGCAGGGCAGCAGCGAGGCCAGCAGCACCGTGCCGAGCAGGGCCAGCGTGAAGTTGTCGGGAACCGCGCGACGCCCAGGAGCGTGGGCGGTAGAAACTTTCGAGGCGAAAAAGTGGCTGCGTGAGAACAGATTCATGACGATTCGCTGGCCCATAGTGGTTCTATGGGCCAAGAAGCGGCGGGAATATGGACCACGCAGGCGCTTTTGCAGCCCGGAAGATTTCTACCGCCCACGCTCCTGACCATGCAGGCGGTTCAGTCCAGCGTGCAGCGGGCGCGGCGGCGGTGCCGCCACCAGGAGACCAGCAGCACTAGCAGCAGGATGCCCAGCAGCACCCACAGGCTGGCCTGGCCGCGATGCATCCACGTCAGCAACCACTGGTGGTTGTCCGCGCCGACGAAGCCCAGGTAGACCCAGAACGGCACGCTGATCAGCGCGGCGCTGCCGTCGAGCAGCAGGAAGCGCAGGAACGAGACCCGGTGGGTCATGCCGGCGGTGAGATAGATCGTGGTGCGCATGCCGGGCAGGAAGCGCGCGATGAACAGCACGCGGTTGCCGTAGCGGTGGAACTTCTCCTGCACCTTGGCGTAGCGCGCCGGGGTGAGGATGCGCGCCACGAAGCGCCATTGCAGGATGCGCGCGCCGTGGCGGTAGCCGAGCAGGAAGATCGCGCAGTCGCCCAGCAGCACGCCGAACATCGCCAGCGCGACCATCGCGTGCACGTTGGCATAGCCCAGACCGGCGATCACGCCGCCGGCGACCAGGGTGATGTCTTCCGGCAGCGGCAAGCCGGCGCCGCAGATCATCAGCGCGATGAAGACCGCCAGGTAGCCGTTCTCGGCAAAGATCGTGACCAGCTGCTGCAGCAGATCCATCAGTGTTTTCGTGCCTTCTGCCGCCGCGCTCCGGTCGCAGCCGTGCATGATCCCACAGCCGTGGCGCCCTTGCGGCGCGCCGGGACAGCATGCCGCACGGCGCGTGCGGCCTCCGGCAGCGCGGCGGCGTTCATGCCGGCGCCGTCGGCGGGGCCACGCGGGCGGCCAGCAGTTCGCGCAGCTCGGCCTTTTCGGCGCTGTCCAGCGCGCCTTCGCGGCTCTTGGCGGTGAGCGCGTCGCGGCGCTGGCGGACGGATTCTTCCTCCATCCGCCGCAGGGCGTCGAAGAACTCGGCGGCCTGCGCCTCCGCTTCGCCCACCACGGTGGCGGCCATCAGTTTCTGCAGCGCCGGGTATTCCGGCCGCTCGGCGAAATGCTCCACCAGCATCGCCGGGTTGATGCCGGGACGCGCGCGCGCCAGGTCGAGCAGTTCCGCCAGGAGCTCCACGCCGGGCTTGTCCAGGCGCAGGAAGCGATAGGGTTTCTCCACCCGGTCGGCCATCCCCGGCTGGGTCAGCAGCAGCGAGATGGCGCTGCGCACCAGGCTGCGCTGCACCGCCATCGGACGCTGCACCGCGCGATGGGCGGCGGGGTCGGCCTGCAGCATCGCGCGGGCGCCGCTGCGTTTTTCCAGCTCCTGCGCCATCAGGTCGCGGAAGGCGCCGTCAGGCAGCTTCGCGATCAGCGGCCGCGCGCGCTCGGCCAGCCGCGCGCGCCCGTCGAGGCTGGCCATGTCGACATCGCGCGACAGCTCGTTGAAGAAATAGTCCGACAGCGGCATCGCTTCCTTGATGCGCCGTTCGAAGCCGGCCTTGCCTTCCTTGCGCACCAGCGAATCGGGGTCCTCGCCGTCGGGCAGAAACAGGAAATACGCCTGGCGGCCGTCGCGCAGCCGCGGCAGCGCGGATTCCAGCGCCTTCCACGCCGCGGCGCGGCCGGCGCGGTCGCCATCGAAGCAGAACACCACGTCGGGCGCGGCGCGGAACAGCAATTCGGTGTGCTCGGGCGTGGTCGCCGTGCCCAGCGTGGCCACCGCGATCGGCAGGCCGGCCTGGTGCAGCGCGATCACGTCCATGTAG
>MKTU01000027.1:121872-169855 GCA_001898415.1 Rhodanobacter sp. 67-28
CCTTGTGGAACAGCGTGGTCTCCGGCGAATTGAGGTACTTGGGGGATTGCTCCGAGCTGAGCACCCTCCCGCCGAAGGCGATCACGCGCCCGCGCCGGTCGAGGATCGGGAACATCAGCCGTTCGCGGAAGCGGTCGTACTTGCTGCCGCGTTCGCCGGTGGAAACCATGCCGGCCTCCTCGAGCAGTTCCATGCGGCGCGGGCTGCTGCCCAGCGCCTTGCTCACGCCGTCGTAGCCGGCCGGCGCCCAGCCGAGGCGGAAGCGCGCGATGGTATCGGCGTCAAGGCCACGCTTCGTGCAATACGCCTTCGCCTCGACGCTGCCCGGCAGCTGCTGCTGGTACCAGCTGGCGCTGGCGTCGAGCAGGGCGTAGAGATCGGTCTTGTCCTCGCGCGGGCGCTCGTCGCGGCCGCCTTCGCGCGGTACGGTGAGGCCCACGGACTGCGCCAGTTCCTCCACCGCGTCGGGGAACTCCAGCCGGTCGTAGTCCATCAGGAACTTGATCGCGCTGCCGTGCACGCCGCAGCCGAAGCAGTGGAAGAACTGCTTGGCCGGGCTGACGTAGAACGACGGCGTGCGCTCGTTGTGGAACGGGCAGCAGGCGGTCCACTCGCGGCCGGCCTTCTTCAACGGCACGCGCCGCTCGATCACGTCGACGATGTCGACGCGGGCGAGCAGTTCATCGATGAAGCTGTCGGGGATCAGGCCGCGCATAGACCGCCTAGTCTAGTCGGTCGCCGCCGGGGAGGCGCACTGGCGCCGACCGGTGGCATACCGCGAGGCGACCTGGCGCCGGCGCGTGGTCGGGCCGGCTAGAACAGGCTGATCACGCCGACCAGGGCCAGCACCGCGAGCAGGAACAGGATCACGAAGCACGCGAACAGCACCTTGGCGATGGTCGCGGTGGCGCCGGATACGCCGCCGAAGCCGAGCCAGCCGGTGATCAGCGAAATGATGGCGAAGATGATGGCCCACTTCAGCATGCGGTCCTCCGGAAGGCGATGGGGTTTGCGGAGGTTGTAGCGGGATCGGCGTGAAGGCGGCGCATCGCCGACCGGGCGGCGCGTCAGCCGGCCAGGCGGGCCTTGATGCGTGCGGACACCACGCCCATGTCGGCGCGGCCGGCGGCCTTGTCCTTCACCGCGGCCACCACCTTGCCCATGTCCCGCGGCGAGCTGGCGCCGGTGTCGGCGATCGCGGCGGCGATCAGCGCGTCGATCTCGGCTTCGCCCAGCTTGGCGGGCAGGTAGGTTTCGATGACGGCCATCTCGGCGCGCTCCACCTCGGCCAGGTCTTCGCGCTGGGCGGCAACGTACTGACTGACCGAGTCCTTGCGCTGCTTCATCATCTTTTCCAGTACGGCGAGCACCTGGCCATCGTCCAGCTCGATGCGCTCATCCACCTCGCGCTGCTTGATCGCCGCGAGCATCAGCCGGATCACGCCCAGCCGCGGCTTGTCGCCGCCGCGCATGGCGGTCTTCATGTCCTCGGTGAGCTGCTGCTTGAGCGTCATGGCGATGCCTCGTTGGGTGGAATTCCGATTCGTCGGAAACGGCAAAGCCGGCGTTGTCCCTGGGAACAACGCCGGCCATGGCCTATCCGGATGCTTGCGGCGGCAGCGAGAACCCGCGCCTGCCGCATGACTGTTGCCGCTCGACCCGCCGACGCGCGGCGGGGAGGGCGCTCAGTACAGGCGGACCTTGCGCGAAACGTCGCGCGAGAGGCGACGCAGGTGGCGCTTGACGGCGGCAGCGCGCTTGCGCTTGCGCTCCTGGGTCGGCTTCTCGTAGAACTCGCGCTTGCGCGTCTCGGCCAGCACGCCGGCCTTCTCGCAGGTACGCTTGAAACGACGCAGTGCGATCTCGAACGGCTCGTTCTCGCGAACTTTTACGTTGGGCATGGAAACTCCAGGTGGTAATCTGCCCGCCTGTGCGGGACAGTGGAAAGTGGTGAGCCGCGAATTATACCGTGGATAACAAAGAATTTTCAAAGCCGGCCCACCGGCCGGTGCTGGGCATCGAGAGCTCCTGCGACGAGACCGGCGTAGCCATCCTGCGCTGGCAGCCGGATGCCCCGGGGGCGGGCCTGCTGGCCCATACCCTGTACAGCCAGATCAAGTTGCACGCCGATTACGGCGGCGTGGTGCCCGAGCTGGCCAGCCGCGACCACGTGCGCAAGCTGCTGCCGCTGATCCGCGAGGCGCTGGCGCAGGCCGGGCTGGGCGTGCGCGATCTCGGCGGGGTGGCCTACACGGCCGGTCCCGGCCTGGTCGGCGCGCTGCTGGTGGGGGCCTCGGTGGGCCGCGCGCTGGCCTGGGCGCTGGACGTGCCGGCCGTCGCCGTCCACCACATGGAAGGCCACCTGCTGGCCCCGCTGCTGGAGCAGGACCCGCCGCAGCCGCCGTTCGTGGCCTTGCTGGTGTCCGGCGGCCATTCGCTGCTGGTCGAGGTCAAGGCGATCGGCCAGTACACCATCCTGGGCGACACCCTGGACGACGCCGCCGGCGAGGCCTTCGACAAGACCGCCAAGCTGATGGGCCTGCCCTACCCGGGCGGACCGGCGCTGGCGAAACTGGCCGAACAGGGCCGGCCGGGGGTGTTCCGCTTCTCGCGGCCGATGACCGACCGGCCCGGGCTGGATTTCAGCTTCTCCGGCCTGAAGACCCAGGTGCTGCTGGCCTGGCAGAAATCCGACCAGAGCGAGCAGACCCGCGCCGACGTGGCCCGCGCCTTCGAGGAGGCGATCGTGGACACGCTGCTGATCAAGTGCCGCCGCGCACTGGAGGCCACCGGCACCCGCCGGCTGGTGATCGCCGGCGGGGTGGGCGCCAACCGCAGGCTGCGTGCGGATCTGGCGGCGGCAGGCGAGAAGGACGGCTTCCGCACGTACTTCCCCCGCCTGCAGTTCTGCACCGACAACGGCGCGATGATCGCCCTGGCCGGCGCGATCCGGCTGGCCAGCGGCCAGCAGCAGGACGAAACCGTGCAGGTGCGCCCGCGCTGGGACCTGCAGACGTTGCCGGCTGCCTGAGCTGCCGTAGGGCGGGCACCGCCCGCCGCTCCTGGTCTTGGTACGTCGAAAAGCCGGCGGGCAGTGCCCGCCCTACAAAGCGACTACGCGCTCACCATTGCGTGCGCCCGGGCAGCAAGCCCTTCAGCTCCGCGTCGGTGAGGTTGCGCCACTGGCCGGGTTTCAGGTGGGCCAGCTTCACGTTGTCGATGCGCACGCGGCGCAATTGGGTCACGCGATAGCCGAACGCCGCCGCCATCAGGCGGATCTGCCGGTTCAGGCCCTGGGTCAGCACGATGGCGAAGCCGAACTTCGCGATCCGGCGCACGCGGCAGCGCTGGGTCAGCTGGCCGTGGATGCGCACGCCCTTGCTCATGCCGGCGATGAACTCGTCGGTGACCGCCTTGTTCACGCCGACCAGGTATTCCTTCTCGTGGTGGTTTTCCGCGCGCAGGATCTCGTTGACGATGTCGCCATTGCTGGTGAGCAGGATCAACCCTTCGGAATCCTTGTCCAGCCGGCCGATCGGGAAGATCCGCTGCGGGTGGTCGACGAAATCCACGATGTTGCCGGCCACGCTCTGGTCGGTGGTGCAGGTGATGCCGACCGGCTTGTTCAGCGCGATGTAGACCGCCTTCTTCGCCGCCGGCGTGGCGGCCAGCACGCGCGCCCGGACGATCTCGCCATCCACGCGGACCTCGTCGCCGTCCAGCGCCTTGGCGCCAGTGCCGACCACCTCGCCGTTGATGCTGACGCGCCCGGCGAGCAGCCACTCGTCGGCTTCGCGGCGCGAACACAGGCCGGCTTCGCTGATGTACTTGTTTACGCGCATAAGGCCGGGAATCGGGAATGGGGAATCGGGAATCGGGAATCGGGAATCGGTGAGGTTGGGTGAGGTCGCTCTGATCGGATTTCGTATGGTTTTCGGGCATTGGGCGAGGCGCGTGGCTCACGTTCTGCAGCTTTTACCTATTCTCGATTCCCTATTCCCGATTCTCAGCTCCTCAGCCCCACGCCGCGCCTGAGCAGTTGCAGCGCCGCGATCGACAGCCCGGCGATGAACCCCAGCATCACCGCGAAGGCCCAGCCCACCGATACGTCGCTGATGCCGAGCACGCCGTAGCGGAAGGCGTTGACCATGTACAGGATCGGGTTGGCGTGCGATATCGCGCGCCATGGCTCGCCCAGCATGTCGATCGAATAGAACACGCCGCCCAGGTAGGTCAGCGGCGTGATCACGAAGGTGGGCACCAGGGCGATGTCGTCGAACTTGCTGGCGAACACCGCGTTGATGAACCCGGCCAGAGCGAAGATCACCGCACCCAGCAGCACCGCGGCCAGCGCGGTCAGCGGGTGCGCCACGTGCAGCGACGTGAAGAACAGCGCGACCACCAGCACCAGCGCGCCGACCACCAGGGCGCGTGCGACCGCGCCGATCACGTAACCGGAGAGGATCGCCCAGTTGGCCATCGGGGCCACCAGCATCTCCTCCACCGAGCGCTGGAACTTGGCGCCGTAGAACGAGCTGGAGATGTTCATGTAGCTGTTGTTGATGACCGACATCATGACCAGGCCGGGCACGATGTACTGCATGTAGCTGAACCCGCCCGCAATCGGGCCGATGCGGCTGCCGATCAGCTTGCCGAAGATGATGAAGTACAGCGTCATCGTGATGACGGGCGGGATCAGCGTCTGGGTCCAGATGCGCAGGATGCGCACGATTTCGCGCCGCGCGACGGTGTACAGCGCGACGAGGTTGGTGGAACTGCTCATGCCGCCTTCTCCCGCTCCGGTGCGCGGCCTTGCTCCACCAGTCGCACGAACAGTTCCTCCAGCCGGTTGGTCTTGGTGCGCATGGAATGCACCGTGATGCCCCGCTCGGTGAGCGCGCTGAACAGCGCGTTGAGATCCTGCTTGCGGGCCATCTCGGCTTCCAGCGTGCGCTCGTCGACGCGGCGCAGGGCGATGCCGGCCACGCTGGGCAACTCGGCCGGCGGCTCGGCCAGGTCGAGCACGAAGGTTTCCACGTCCAGCGTCGCCAGCAGGCGCTTCATGCTGGTGTTCTCGATGATGGTGCCGTGGTCGATGATCGCGATGTTGCGGCACAGCGACTCGGCTTCCTCCAGGTAGTGCGTGGTCAGGATCACCGTGGTGCCGGCCGCGTTGATGGCGCTGACGAAGTGCCACATCGAGCGGCGGATCTCGATGTCCACGCCGGCGGTGGGCTCGTCCAGGATCAGCAGCTTCGGCTCGTTCATCATCGCGCGGGCGATCATCAGGCGGCGCTTCATGCCGCCGGACATCTCGCGCGCCTGGTGGAACGCCTTGTCCCACAGGCGCAGTTCCTTCAGGTACTTCTCCGCGCGCTCGGCGGCGAGCTTGCGCGGGATGCCGTAGAAGCCGGCCTCGTTGACGCAGATGTCGAACGGCTTCTCGAACTGGTTGAAATTGATCTCCTGCGGCACCAGCCCGATCAGCCGCATCGCCTCGCTGCGCTCGCGCGCCACCGAGCGGCCGAACACGCGCGCGTCGCCGCTGCTGGCGTTGACCAGCGAGGACAGGATGCCGATCAGGGTCGACTTGCCCGCGCCGTTGGGGCCGAGCAGGGCAAAGAAGTCGCCGGGCTGCACGGTCAGGCTGACGCCCTTGAGCGCTTCCACGCCGTTGCGGTAGACCTTGCGCAGGTTGTCGACGACCAGCGCGGGGGGCGAATCGTTGTGCGGAGCGGACATGGGCTGCGCCAGGAGGGACAAGCCGCTTATTATACGGGGCTGACCACCATCGTCCGGGTCCGCCCGACGCACACACTGTTTCGGGAATGCCATGGCCGAATCCTTCCAGCTCCGTCTCGTCGACGCCTACATGCTCGCCCCGACGGTGCGCCACCTGGTGTTCGAGCGCGTCGACGGCCAGCCGCTGGCGTTCCAGCCCGGCCAGTTCCTGCAGGTGCATTTCCATTACGACGACGGCACCCCCACCAAGCGCAGCTACTCGGTGGGCAGCGTCGGGGACGGCGCCTCGCCCGTGCAGCGGATCGAGATCGCGGTGAGCTACGTCGAGGGCGGCGCCGCGACCAAGCTGCTCGGCGAACTGCCGATCGGAGGCGTGGTCGACGCCAGCGGCCCCTACGGCCGCTTCTGCCTGCAGGAGGCCGACACCCACCCGCGTTACCTGCTGCTGGCCACCGGCACCGGGGTCACCCCGTATCGCGCCATGCTGCCGCAGATCGAGAAACTGCTCGCGGGCGGCGATCGCGAAGTGGTGCTGCTGTACGGCGCCCGCAACGAAACCGAACTGCTCTACGGCGAGGAGTTCGAGGCGTTCGCGCAACGCCATCCCGGCTTTCGGTTCCACGGCTGCCTCAGCCGCGAGGCCCGCGCCGTGCCGCGCCCCGGCGATCGGGCCGGCCACGTGCAGAACGTGCTGGCCGAACTCGGCCCCAGCGCCGAGCGCGACATCGCCTACCTGTGCGGCAACCCCAACATGGTCGATGCCGCCTACGCGGCCCTGCAGGAGTTCGGCCTGCCGGTGCGGCAGATCCGTCGCGAGAAGTACATCTCCTCGCGCTGACGTCGCCGACCTTCCCGGTTCACGCCTCTTCCACGCGCGCATCACGCGCGAGGCGGTATGCAGGCGGACATGGAAGCGGCATGGCGTTCTTGCCCGGCTGAAACGTGACGCACATCACAGTTTGCGATGCGCGCCGGCTCCGCCGCTAAAGCCCGCACAAGCGCTGCCGAAAAGCCACTTGAGTCGCCCCGTCACAGGCGGGTTTGCGCAAGAGGTGCAGGGCATGAGGAGTTCGTGGAGCAGCAACGTGGTCGGAGGCGCATGGATGGCGCTGGCTCTGCTGGGCGCCTTCTCGGTGGCCAAGGCCGCCAGTGGGCGCATCTCGTTTTCCGGCGCGGTGGTCGAACCGACCTGTACCGTGCCGGCCCACTACCTTGCCGCCAGCATCGCCGCCCCGGCCGTCGACGCCCGCGCGCCGCTGCGACTCGCCTGCGGCCAGACCGCGACCGATCCAGGGCGGCCGTATTCGCGCGTGGTGCTGGATCTGGATGCGACGCGTGTCGCCGGCGATCGCCTGCTGACCTATTTCACCCGCAATCAGCATGGCGCAACCGCCGCGAAGCTTGTCGTGCACACCTACGAGTGAGGAGGGGTCGGGCCCGCCATCCGGCGTTGTCGCGCGTCCTTCAGGGGTAGGTCAACGTATAGGTGGCTGTCGCCGTGACCGACCCCGATGCAAGCGCTCCCGTGGTCCGGTAGTAGCGTGCGACCAGCGGGATTTGCGACGCACCACTGGCCGCGTTGAAGGTGACGGCCGTGCCCAGCGCGACCGGATTGCCGCTGGTTCCCGGCGCGCCGTTCCAGACGATCTGGATACCGACTCCCGTTGCCGTCCCGCTGTTCGACAACACGCCGTTGGGTCGGTTGACCGGGTTGGTCGAGTCCAGCGTGATCGCCAGCTTGGCGTTTGCCGAGCAGGTCAGCGGGATCGCGAAAGGCTTGTCACCCGTGGTCACGCCGGTCCCGCCGGCGAGAGCGCTGGTGGTGACCGTCGGCAGCGGCACGGTCAGGCTTGACGGCACGCTGCAGGCCGGGGCCACGAAAGTCAGCGATCCGGCCAGCACGATGGATGCGTCGACAATGTTGTTGCTGACGGTGCCGGCCTGAAAGTCGGCGAGCGCGCCGGACACCACCGTGCCGTCGGCGATATTGCCGGTCTTCACCAGCTCGACCGTGACGGGGTCCGCTTCAGTCCAGGTGGAGCTGCCGTCCAGGCTCTGGAACGGCCAGGGGCCGATGAGTCCGGGGTAACTGCCCGAAGTCTGGGTGATCCGGAAGCTGATGCCGGTGGTGCCGATCGGGAACAGGTATTGCCCGGCAGCGGGAGTCGCGCCGGCACGGTTCGTCAGGCCCCAGTAGTTCTGGTTGCCGTTGCACTTGAAACTCACCGGTTGGCTGATTCCGGTCAGGCCGGAGGTGTAGAGCGTGGCGCCCACCGGGATGCCGGGATCGTTGACGATGGTCGCCGGGACGCCAACGGAATACGTGCCTGTTGAGTCGCCACGGCTGAAGGAGCAGCCGGCATGCGCGACGGGCGTTGCTGCCAGCAGGGTGCAAGCCAGCAGCAGGAGCCACCGGTTCGGCAATCGGAATGCCCGCGGGATGGAGGTGATGGGACCGTTGCTCATGGGCGGGCCTCTGCAAGCTTTGCTCGAAGGTCGGGTGCGACGCAGGTGGCCTCGATCCGCCGGATTCCCGCAGCCGTGCCGTTCGACTTTGCGAGGTCATAGGGGAGGGTGCACGACTGCGATGCGCCATCATCCGTTTGCCAGTTCACCCGCAGCGAGCCGCTGTCGTTCGGCAATCGCGCCATGATCTGCCCGGCCTGGCCGACCACGCCCACCAGCGTGCCGCGCGCGTCATCCACTTCGGCACCGAACGGCAGCGTGTTGCCGTCGGCCAGGCGGGTCTGGATCAGCACGAAGCGGCCGCTTTCGCTCTTGAACTTGATCAGCACCACCGCGCCGGCGCGCGGCGCGATCTGCGCGCTGGTGTTGTCCAACTGCACGTCCAGCGACAGGCCGGTGGGGTCGATGTCGATGCGGTTGAGCTGGTACGGGGTGAGGTACGGGATCAGCGCATAGCCGTTGTGCCCGATCCTCACGCCCGCGGCGTTGATGACCCGCGCGCCGGCGGCGTCCCGTGCCTCGACGAGGCCCACGGTGTCGCCCAGCGGCTGGCCGAAGGTGACGCCGCCGGGATGCGCGACGATGCCGCCGGCCAGGTTGAACGAGGCCTGCGAATAGCCGCTGCCCGCGCCGACGCCGACGTTGACCTGCACGTGGCTGCCGCGATAGCCGGCGTTGACGCTGCCGCTGGTGCCCACCGAGCCGCTGTCGCGACCGTTGTCGTGGGTGGCGGTGACGCCGTAGTTGAACTGGTCGTTGCTGCCGGCGGTGCCGCTGACGGTGGCCTGCTCCTGCGTGGCGTCGCTGCCGGTGCGGCTCAGCGCGCCGGTGAGGATCGGCGCATGCGCGCCGTTGCCCAGCGGGATCGTGAGGTTGAGCATGAAGCGGTTTTCGCTGCGCCCGAACAGGTTGCGCTCGCGGCTGGCCGAGACGTTGTAGTTCAGCCGGCCCACCGAGTTGTTGTAGCCGACCTGGAATTGGGTGTCGGTGCCACCGCGGTTCCAGTAGTCGCGCGCCGAACCGGTGACGTACAGCGAGCCGCCGGTCGCGCCCAGGCGCTGGCTGAGGTTGATGCTGAAATTGTTGCGCTGGCGATCGACGCCCACGGTGTCCAGCGCGCCGGTGTAGTTGATGCCGGCCAGCGCCGCCTGCTGCTGCGGGGTGAGCAGGCCGGCCACCGGCACGCCGTTGATCAGGATCGGCCGGGCCGGGCCGCTGGCGAACACCGGCAGGCCGCGTTGCGCGTAGTCGCGCGCGCGCGCCGCATCGCGCAAAGTCAGGTAGCCGCTGGTGGAATAGCGATAGGCCGCCACCGACAGCGAGGTGCCGGTGGGCGCCATGATCTTGCTGTAGCTCAGCCGTACGCTCTGGCCGGACATGGTGTCGAGGCCGGGGATGCGCGTGCGCGCGCCGGTGATGTCCATCGCGAACGCGCCGTAGCGGGTGTTGAGCGCGCTGCCCAGCAGCATGGCGCCGTAACCTTCCGAGCCCACCACGCCGGCATAGCCGGTGAGCAGGTTGGTGAAGCCGTGCTGCAGGGTGGCCTGCACCACGTTCGGCTCGTCCTCGATGGTCTGCTCGCGCATCTGCCCCGCCGCGATGCTGAAGCGGTTGACGCCGGGGCGCAGCAGCTGCGGCACCGAGGCGTAGGGCACCGAGAAGCTGTGCACGCGGCCGCTGGCTTCGGTCACGCTGACTTCGAGATCGCCGCCGTAGCCGGTCGCATAGAGGTCGTCGATCACGAACGGGCCGGGCGCGACCGTGGTCTGGTAGATCAGCATGCCGTTCTGGCGCACCACCACCTTGGCGTTGCTGTCGGCCACGCCGCGCACGGTGGGTGCGTAGCCGCGCAGCGACTGCGGTTGCATGCGGTCGTCGGTGGCGATCTGCACGCCGCGCAGGCCGAAGCTGTCGAAGATCTCCCCGCTGGTCCAGGAGTCGCCCACGGTCAGCTGCGCGCGCAGTGCGGTCAGGTCGCGTTGGGCGTAGGTGGCGATGTTCTGCCAGTGGTGCGAGGAACCAGCGCCGGCCGTGCCCGATTGCCAGTCCAGCGTCGAGTCGTGGCGGACCCGCCAGGCGCCGAGGTTGATGCCGGCATCCAGGCCCAGGTAGGTCGAGGTCTGGTGCAGGCCGCCGGCGCTGGTGCGGTAGCTGTTCAAGTTGTAGTTGAGCAGGCCCGCGGTCACGCCTTCGTCCCAGTACTGCGGGTCGACATAACCGCGCGCCACGCGGCCCAGGAACGCCTGCGGCACGCTGGCGTCCAGTCGCAGGTCGCCGAGGTCGAAGCCGAGGCTGGCGCCCGGGATCACGCGCGTGATGTCGACGCAGGCGGCAGGGTCGGCCATTTCCGCAAGCAGCGCGTCGGAGAGATCGGCCGGGTGCAGGCCCAGGGTGTCCAGCAGCGCCGGGGTCACGCAGGGCGTGGCGCTGGCGTCGGGCGAGGGCGCGGCCAGGCGCACGTCGCGGCGGCCGACCGGCGCGTCGTTGAGGTAGATGTCGACGCTGTAGTTTCCGGCAGGCACGAAATTGCCGCGTTCGAAGCGCGACAGGTCGGTGGTGTTCTGGCCCGCGCCGGCGAGCATGCTGCGGTCGAAGTTGGCATCCGCCGCGTCGGCCGCGGCGCCGGCGTCGGCGTTGGCCGCGGCAGCGTGGGCGGCACCGGCGGCGGTGGCCAGCGCCAGCAGGATCGACAACGCCAGCCGACGGCTGGCGACTGCGCGCGCGCAGGGCGTCGATGCGCGGGCGCGTGCGCGCTTCACGGCGTGATCGTGCCCTGGTTGGCGTCGGCGGCGCCGAAGTCGTTGATCGTGGTGAACGCGACGGCGGTGCCGGCGGCAGGGGCCGGTGCGCCTTCGGCAAGCGGCAGGCGCAAGGTCGACAGCGGCGCGACCATGCCCGCGTCGGTCGCCAACGCCGCCTTGCCGGCACTCAGCGACACCTTGCTGAACGTGACGTGGTAAGGCGTCGGGTTGTGCGCCACCAGCGCATGGCCGTCGCTGGCCACCGACCAGGTGATCTGCGAGGCGGCGGTCAGCGGGTTGCCGGCCAGGCCGGCCGGGCGGAAGAACAGCTTCAGCCGCGACCGCACGGCGAACTGCAAGGTGTTCTGCGTCTCGCCATTGACGGTGCCGGGCTTGGGCGGGATCTCGAGCACGTTCAGCCAGAACAGCGACTCGCGATCCGTCGGCAGCGGCTGGCTGGTGTAGACGATGCGCAGGCTCTGGCCCTTGCCGGCGTTCATGCGGAACAGCGGCGGCGTGATCAGGAACGGCACGCGCGCGGTATCGGGGGTGGAATCGGGATTGCCGGCGTCGATCCAGGCTTCGACCAGGGCTGGTTGCTGGCCGTTGTTGTTCAGGCGCACGGTGACTTCGCCACTGGCGGCCGGGAACACCACGCGGGTGCCGCCGATCACGACGCTGGCGTCGGCCGCGCCACTGAAGGCCGTCAAGGCAATCAGCATGGCGCCAAGGGCGAGCAGGTTCTTCATCGGAGGATTCCCGGGACGGTGGAGCGGTAGTGGCGGCTGGCAAAAAAACGGCGCGCTGCAGCCGCCATGGCGACTGCGGCGCGCCGATGTCGCGCTTACTGGTAGCTCAGGGTGAAGTTGACGGTCGAGGCGACCAGGCCGGCGGTGGCCGCGGCGCTGGCGGCGACGTAGCGGGCGTTCATGGCCACGCTGCCGCTGCCGCTGGTGACGTTGATCACCGGAGCATTGGCGCCGCTGGATGCGTTGATCAGGGAGGCGCCATTGAGCAACTGGATCTGCACGTTGGAGCCGCCGACGACGGTGTTCTTCAGGTTGCCGGTGCCGGCGTCGATGTTGCTGCCGCTGAAGCTCATCGCGGCGGTGGTGGTGTTGGTGTCGCAGCCGGTCAGCGCAACGGTAAACGGCGTGGTGCCGGCGGTGGCGCCCACGGTGCCCAGGCTGGCGGTCATCACGGTGGGCAGCGCCACGGTGGCGCCGCCATTGACGGCGACGGTGCAGGTGTCGGACAGAACCTTGCCGGAGATGGTGATGGTGCCGGTGTTGGCTGCCTGGGCGGTCGGCGCGAAGGCGGTGGCGGCGATCACGACGACCAGTGCGGTGGAAAGCAGAGTCTTGTTCATGGTGTTCCTCGTTGGATGGATGGTTTCGGGATCTCGGCATCGCCGCACGAGGAAAGGCCCGTTGGCGGCAAGGCATCTGGTAAACCGGCGGGTTCTGGCTAAATTCATTCCCCCCGGATGAAATGCAGACCACGATCTACCGTGGCTTGCGGTGGCTAAAGCAACCGGCATGCCAATCATCCTGATCGTCCGGATTCCCCCTCGCCGCCACGACCTGCCATGTGGTTTTTCTGCCGTGGGGCAAAAAATTGGCAGCGTTTGTCGGCGTCCCCCTACAGATTGCGTCACATAAAGTGCGAACTGCGTCACAAATTGTACTGATATATGAAGCTTGAGCAACCGCACCTCGTCTGATTGCTTAGCTTTGGTCAAGTAAACTTGACACTACTGGGCCGGCCCGATAGCTTCGCGGCGGGAAGATTGCCCGCGCGTCCGGAGCCCGCCGTGAACCCCTTTCGCCAGCGGCGAATCCCTCTCTCGCCGTTGCGCCCGCGGCTGCGAACAGCCGGAAAACCGGTCACGCCGGCATCCGCCTTGCCTTTTCTCGCGGTTGATCCGACGGCCCGCTTCGTCGTGAGCAGGCGCCTCGCCTCTTTGCGAAAAATGCCGGGCAACAAGCCCGCCCCGCAGCAGGGCCGATCGACATCGGAGTCCCGCCGATGAACAACTGCCTGCGCGAGTTGCGCGGCGAACAGGCATGGTCGCAGGCCGAGCTGGCCGAGCGCCTGGCCGTGTCGCGGCAAACGGTGAACGCGATCGAGACCGGCAAGTACGATCCCGGCCTGCCGCTGGCGTTCCGGATTGCGCGCCTGTTCGGGCGGCCGATCGAGTCGATCTTCCTGCCTGGCGTGGATGTCGCCGGGCAGGGTCGGGGGCGCCGGCCGACCTAGCGCGGCGGCGCGGTCAACTCGCGCGCATCCAGGCTGCCGTCATGGTTGCGGTCCAGCCGATGGAACTGGCGGCGCAGGTTGTCCTGGAATGCCGGGAGCGAAATCGGCTCGCCGCGGCGGCCCGGCAACTCGTCGGTTTCCAGCACGCCGTCGCCGTTGGCATCCATCTGCGCGAAGCCGCGGCTCATGTACTGGACGTATTCGGCGACGCTGACCTTGCCGTCGCCGTCGCGATCGAAGAACCCCAGGTAGGCGACGCGTGAATCCTGCGCGTGCGCAAGGGCTGCCAGCCACAGCAGCGGCACGGCGCACCAGCAGGGGCGCATGTTCAGCGGGCGCTGCCGTGGATGCCGATGAACTGCAGGAACTCGTTGCGCGTGCGCACATCGTCGCGGAAGCTGCCCAGCATCTGGCTGGTCACCATCGACACGCCGCGCTTGTGCACGCCGCGGGTGGTCATGCACTGGTGGCTGGCGTCGATCACCACCGCCACGCCGCTGGGCTGCAGGGTTTCCTGGATGCAATGGGCGATCTGCGCGGTCAGTTTCTCCTGCACCTGCAGGCGGCGTGCGAAGCCGTCGACCACGCGGGCCAGCTTGCTGATGCCGACCACGCGGTTGGTCGGCATGTAGCCGACGTGGGCGCGGCCGATGATCGGCGCCAGGTGGTGCTCGCAATGGCTCTCGAACTGGATGTCGCGCAGCACCACCATCTGGTCGTAGCCGGCCACTTCCTCGAAGGTGCGCCGCAGGAACTCCGCCGGGTCCGATTCGTAGCCCGAGAACCAGTCCCGGTAGGCCTTGGTCACCCGCTTGGGCGTGTCCAGCAGGCCCTCCCGCGTGGGGTCGTCGCCGGCCCAGCGCAGCAGGATACGCACCGCGTCCTCGGCCTGCTGCTGACTGACTTCCTGGGAATGATGCTCTTCGTTCATGCGGGGGCCTCGGGATGGCTGATTTGCCAGTTTAACGTTCCCACCCTGATGACGTCTGTGTCGCCGGGGTTCCCGCGCGGGGAGGCCATTGTCCGCCTGACAAGACATGATGTAATGTATAGCGTACATAACGTCCGATGGAGATGACACCATGTCGCGCAACCTGCGCTACTTCGTCCTGGTTCCGCTGTCCGTGGCGGCGTTCTACGTGCTGTTCGTGCTGCCCGACGTGGATCTGGGCTGGCCCGGCGGGCTGGCCGTGCTTGGTGGCGCCTGGCTGGTCTGGTACCTGCTCTGGGCCACGCTCCAGGAATCCGCCGCGATGGCGGCCCGGGACGAGTCGGCGGCACCGGTGTCGCCGGGCGAGCAGCGGGCCTGGATCGGCCTGGTCTTCACCGCGGCCATCGGCGCCTACTACCTCCTGCGCGGTTCGCAGATGGTGGCTGCGGATGGGTCGATGGCGCCGGAGGCCTCGGCGATCGGCCGGCACATCGGCATGCTGGTGGTCGGCTGGCTGGTGGTGATGCAGCTGCTGCGGCATCGCTGGCGCGACACGGTGGAACAGGACGAGCGCGATCGCCAGATCGAGGCGCGCGCCTGCGGTTGGGCGCGGGTCGGCTTGTCGGTGTTCGTGATCGGCCTGGCCGTGATGTTCGCGTTCTCGCCGCTGGAACGCCTCGCCTGGGCCCGGCCGATGGCGGTCGCCAACGTGCTGATCGTCGGCCTGATGGCGTCGTGCCTGCTGGAATACCTGGCTACCGGCATGGCCTACTGGCACGACCGGCGCAGCGCATGAGCGGCACGCCGATCGACAACAGCATCCGCAAGCTGCGCTTCGAGCATGGCGAAATGACCCAGCAGGCGCTGGCCGATGCCTGCGGGATCACGCGGCAGACGGTGATCGCGCTGGAAGGCGGCAAATACGCGCCGTCGCTGGAGCTGGCCTTCCGTATTGCCCATGCGTTCGGCGTGGGGGTGGAGGACGTGTTCCGCTGGCGACGCTGAGGTTCAGTCGGCCGTCGGTTCGTCGCCGTCCTCCGTGGCGGGGGCGGTATCGAGAAGTTGCTGGCTGACTTCGCCGGGCAGTGTTTCGACGCCGCGCAGCCTGCGTTCGATCGCGCGCGTGCGCACGCCGGTCGCATCGATCTGGTTGCTGGCCTGGTCCAGATTCTTCTTGACCTTGTCTAGCACGGCACCGAACTTGCCGAACTCGGTCTTGACCGCACCCAGCAGCTGCCAAACCTCGCTGCTGCGCTTCTCGATCGCCAGCGTGCGGAAACCGGCCTTGAGGCTGGTCAGGATCGCCGCCAGCGTGGTCGGTCCGGCCACGGTGATGTGGTGTTCGCGCTGCAGCGACTCGAACAGGCCCGGCCGCCGCAGCACTTCGGCGAACAGGCCTTCGGTCGGCAGGAACAGGATGGCGAAATCCACCGTATGCGGCGGCACCACGTATTTGCTGCGGATGCGCTTGGCCTCCTCGCGCACGCGCCGTTCCAGCGCGTTGGCGGCATCGGCGGCGGCCGCGGCATTGGCGTTCTCGTGAGCTTCCTGCAGGCGCTGGTAGTCCTCGAGCGGAAACTTCGCGTCGATCGGCAACCACAGCGCGGCGCCATCGACGCCGTTGGGCATGTGGATGGCGTACTCCACCCGCGCGTCTGAGTTGGGTGCGACGGCCACGTTGACCGCGTACTGGTCGGGCGTCAGCAGCTGTTCGAGCAGCGCGCCGAGCTGGGTCTCGCCCAGCACGCCGCGGGTCTTCACGTTGCCCAGCACGCGCTTGAGGTCGCCCACGCCGACGGCCAGGCCCTGCATCTCGCCAAGGCCGCGCTGCACGGCCTCCAGTCGTTCGGAGACCAGCTTGAACGATTCGCCGAGGCGATTTTCCAGCGTGGCGTGCAGCTTCTCGTCCACGGTGGCGCGCATCTGCTCCAGCTTGGCCGCGTTGTCCTGCTGGATCGCGCCGAGCTTGGCCTCCAGCGTGGCGCGCACCTCGCCCATGCGCTTCTCGTGTTCGGCGCTGAGTGCGGCGAGGCGCTGCTGCTGCTGTTCGCCGAAGCGGTTGAGCGCGAGCGTGGTCTCCGCGCGGCTCTTGCGCGCGTCCTCCGCGAGTTGCTGCGCCAGGGTCTGCAGACCCTGGCTGGTGCCGTCGGTGAGCGCAGCCAGGCGCTGGCCGAAGCCCTCGATGCGCTCGGCCTGCTGCTGCGACATGCCGCCGAGCTGCTCCCCCACATGGCCGCGGAAACGGTCGAAACCCTGTTGCAACTCCTCCCGACCGGCGCGTTGCTCCTCGCGCAGGGTGCGCTCGACCCGGGCACTGTCGTCCTTCAGCGCATCCAGTTTGGCGCTCACGCCCGCGCCGTCGCGGCCGCGCAGCAGCGTGACGAGCTGCAACAGCAGCACCAGCACAAGCAGGATGACGAGGACGATCTGCAGGATCTCGTTGAGTGGCATGGAACGTTTCCCGGGTTCGATGCATCCAGTGTACGTCGAGCCGTCTCATGGCCTGCGCCGGCGTTTCACGCTGGAATGGCGGGCGTGGTGCATGATGGGCGGAGTGCTTGTTCAAGGAGAAGGTCATGGAACATGTCCACGATTACCTGATCATCGGCGCAGGCATGGCCGCCGATGCGGCCGCCAAGGCGATCCGCGAGGTCGATCCGGCGGCCGACGTCGGCCTGGTCGGCGACGAGACCTCTGCGCCGTACCAGCGCCCGCCGCTCAGCAAGGGGCTGTGGAAGGGCGACAAGTCGCCCGCCGACGTCGACCTGGCCACCGCGGCCAGCGGCGCCACCCTGCATCTCGGCCGGCGGATCGAATCGCTCGACCGCGCCACCCGCGTCGCGCGCGACGACCGCGGCGACACCTACCGCTATCGCCGCCTGCTGCTGGCCACCGGTGCCACGCCGCGGCAGCTGCCGTTCGAGGGCGGCAAGCGGCTGATCCATTACCGCACGCTGGCGGATTACCAGGCGCTGCACGGTTTCGCGCAGCCCGGCGCGTACATCGCGGTGATCGGCGGCGGCTTCATCGGCTGCGAACTGGCTGCCTCGCTGGCCGCGCTGGGTTGCAAGGTCAGCCTGCTGTTTCCCGGCGAGCTGCTGGGGGCAGGACGTTATCCCGAGGGACTGGCGCGTTTCATCACCGACTACTTTGCGCGCCATGGCGTGGACGTGCGACCCGGCGCGCAGGTCACCGGCAGCAATCCCACGGATGGCGGCGTGGAGCTGAGCCTGTCCGACGGCAGCTTGCTGCGCGTGGAGGCCGCCGTGGCCGGCATCGGCGTGACGCCGAACGTCGCGCTGGCCGAACAGGCGGGGCTGGCGGTGGACAACGGCATCCTGGTCGATGCGCAGCTGCGCACCAGCGATCCGGACATCTGGGCCGCCGGCGACGTGGCCAATTTCCACAGCGTGAGCCTGGATCGCCGGATGCGCGTGGAGCACGAGGACGCCGCCGTCGGCATGGGCCGGCTCGCCGGCCGCGCGATGGCCGGGATCGCGGATGAGTACGTCACCCAGCCGTTCTTCTACTCCGACCTGTTCGACCTGGGTTACGAGGCGGTGGGCCTGCTCGATACGCGGCTGGAAGTGGTCGAGGACTGGCGCGAACCGAACCGCGAAGGCGTGGTGTATTACCTCGACGGTGGGCGCGTGCGCGGCGTGCTGCTGTGGAACACGTGGGACCAGGTCGATGCCGCGCGTGCGCTGATTGCCGAGCCGGGCCCGTTCGACGCCGCCTCGCTGCGTGGCCGGTTGCCGCAAAAGGCCTGACCGATGCCGCTCCCGCGGAGGCGAAGCGAAATGTAGGGCGGGCAAAGCCCGCCATCGGTATGCCGCGGAAGAGCTGGCGGGCAGTGCCCGCCCTACGCAGCTCGGGCTGTTTCAATCCACCCGGCAGAACACCGCCTTCAGGTAGCGCCCTTCCGGCACGTCGGTGCGGAACGGGTGGTCGGCGCCGGCGCCGCGCACTTCCAGCACCTGGATCGTGCGGCCGGCGTTGAGCGCCACCCGGCGCAGCATCTCCAGGAACTCGCCTTCGCCGACCAGGCCGGTGCACGAGCAGGTCAGCAGCAGGCCGCCGGACGGGATGATGTCCAGCGCCATGCGGTTCATCGCGAAGTACTTCTTCAGCGCGTCCATCACCTTGCTGCGGTCGCGGGTGAGCTTGGCCGGGTCGAGGATCACCGCGTCGTACTTCTCGCCGCGCGCGACGGCGGCGCGCACCCAGTCGAAGATGTCGGATTGCTCGAACGTCACCGCGACCTGGTTAGCTTCCGCATTCGCGCGGGCGACTTCCAGGATGCCCGCGTCCAGGTCCACGCCGACCGCCTCGCGCGCACCGCAGGCCATCGCGTGCACGGCGAAGCCGCCGGCGTTGCAGCACAGGTCGAGCACGCGGCGGCCTTTCGCCAGCTCGGCGAAGCGCTTGCGGTTGTCGCGCTGGTCGGCGAAGAAGCCGGTCTTGTGGCCGAGCCCCGGCGCGGCGTGGAAGCGCAGGCCGTGCTCGTGCACCTCGAACGGCGCCGGCACCTCGGGGCTGCGACAGTCGAACGACTCCTGCTTCTGCACGTGCGACTCGGCGAACCAGTACAGCTGCGCGCCGGGGAAGTGGGTGAGCAGGGCGGCGTGGATCGCTTCGCGAAAACGCCACATGCCGGCAGCGAAGTATTCGATGACGATGACGTTGGCGTAGCGATCGACGATCAGCCCGGAAAGGTCGTCGCCTTCGCTGTGCACCACGCGCCAGGCATCGCTGACCTCGTCGAGCTGCAGCCACTCGCGGCGCAGCTGCACCGCGCGGGCGATGCGCGCGGCGATCCAGTCGGCGTCGATCACGGCATCCGGATGCGTGTCCAGCAGGCGAAGGGCAATGCGCGCATGGCCGTTCCAGAATGCACGGCCGACGAAACGCCCCTTCGCATCCTGCACCTCGACCACGCTGCCCGGCGGCAGCTTTGACTCCGGCTTGTGCAGCTGCGCCGACCATACCCACGGGTGGCCGGGAGCACGATCGGATTTCAGGCGGATGACGGGAAGCGCTGCGGGCGTATTCATCCGCGCATGATAGCCGCTGGTCGGGTTCCTCTTCGGAGCGTAGGGCGGGCACTGCCCGCCGCTTTGCGGGAAAGACCGGCGGGCAGTGCCCGCCCTACTCCCGTGCGTCAGCGCAGGCGCAGCACCAGCCAGGAGAGCAGGGCGAGCAGGTTGATGCCCAGGCGCGACACCGACGGGCCGGCGACCGCGAGTACGAAACCCTGGCTGCCGAGGTGCCAGTCCAGTCCCAGCCGCGGCGCGGCCTGCAGGGTGGCAAACACGTTGATGAAGGCGCCGCAGTGCAGGCCGTAGCTGAACACCGGCAGGGCGATCAGCGGCAATTGCAGCAACTGCGCCCAGCGCGACAGCCGCACGCCATGCTCGGTGCCGGCCACCAGCTGGATGCCGGCGGCGAGCACGAAACCGTACAGCACCAGGCCGATCAGGGCGATCACGCCGTCATGCGCGCCGAACGGCAACAGCCGCCGCAGCATCGCCGCCACGCCGTACAGGCCGCCGGCGATTTCGAGGACGCCGATCAGGCGGAACAAGGTGGTGCGCATGCAAGAAACTCCTGAAAGCAAGTCGGTGGATTGTAGGAGCCCGCTCGCGGGCGATGTTCCTGCTGCATCCCGAATCCGGGAACCGCATCGCCCGCGAGCGGGCGCCTACGAGGGGGCGCCGAGCTCGTCGGCCAGTTCATGCAGGTCGGCGACGTGCTGGTCCCACCAGCGCGATTCGGCGACGAAGGGGAACGCGGCAGGAAACGCCGGATCGTGCCAGCGTGCGGCGATCCAGCCGGCGTAGTGCAGCTGGCGCATCGCGCGCAGTGCCGGAATCAGCGCCAGTTCGCCGTCGTCGAAATCGCGGAACTGGCGGTAGCCTTCGAGCACGGCATCCATCGCGCGCTCGTCGTTGGCCAGCATCCACAAGTCCTGCACCGCCGGGCCGGTGCGGGCGTCGTCGAGGTCGACGAAATGCGGTCCGGCGTCGGTCCACAGCACGTTGCCGGGGTGGCAGTCGCCGTGCAGGCGCAGCTGGCGCACCGGACCGACCGCCTCCAGGCGCGCGGCGATGGCGGCATCCAGGCGAGTCGCTGCCGCGCGGTAGTTCCCCTGCAGCGAGGTCGGCAGCAGCGACGAGTCGAGCACCGCGCACAGCGGCTGCTGCACCATGGTGTCGCGATCGAGCCGGCCGCGGTGGACGAACGGCGCACGCGCGCCGACCACGTGCATGCGCGCGATCAGCCGGCCCAGCCACTGCAGCTGGTCGACGGCTTCCAGTTCGGGTGCGCGGCCGCCGCGGCGCGGCGTCAGCGCGTAACGGAAGCCGCCGTACAGCAGCAGGGTGCGGCCGTCGAATGCCAAAGGCGCGACCACCGGCAATTCGGCCTCGGCCAGCTCCTGCGCGAACGCGTGCTCCTCGATGATCGCCGCATCGCTCCAGCGGCCGGGCCGGTAGAACTTCGCGATCACCGGCGGCGAGTCTTCCAGGCCCACCTGCCAGACCCGGTTCTCGTAACTGTTCAGCGCCAGCAGGCGTCCGTCCGGCCACAACCCGCAGGCGCCCACGGCATCGAGCACCAGGTCGGGGGTGAGGCTGGCGTAGGGCGCGTCGGCGGTCATGTCGGCGGGAGTGCCGATCTCACCGGTGCGCACCGGTCGTCATTCCCGCGAAAGCGGGAATCCATGGGTTCACGAGGTAAAAGACAGCGGATGACCAGACATTCGTCTGTTGAAAAAACGCCTCCCGCTCTCGCGGGAATGACGATGCTCCAATGAGAGTCATCGGGAGCAGGTCGCATTATCGGGTGCCCATGCCGCGCGCGGCGATCACCGCCATGGTGATGCGCGAGATGCACACCAGCGCGCCGTCCTCGTTCTCGATGCGGATTTCCCAGACCTGGGTGGTGCGGCCGATGTGCAGCATCTTCGCGGTGCCGGTCACGGTGCCCGCGCGCACGCCGCGGATGTGGTTGGCGTTGATGTCCAGGCCCACCGCCAGCTCCTGGTCCGGGTCCAGGGTAAGCATCGCCGCGGTGCTGCCCAGGGTCTCGGCCAGCGCCACCGAGGCGCCGCCGTGCAGCAGGCCGTAGGGCTGGTGGGTGCGCGCGTCGACCGGCATGGTGCCTTGCAGCCAGTCGTCGCCGACGGCGGTGATGCGGATGCCCAGCGTCTCCATCATCGTGTTGGCGCTCCAGCCGTTCAGGCGCGCCAGGTCGGTGGGTTGTTTCCAGAGGCTCATCGTCGATTCCCGTGCGGCGAGCCCGCATTGTTGTCTGTCGCGTTCACGGCGACAATGCTGCCGGTGCCCATCGTTACCCTGAAATCCTCCGGCCGGCAGTTCCCCGTGGCCATCGGCGAGACCGTGCTGGAAGCGGCGCAGCGCGCGGGCGTGGCGTTGCCGTATTCCTGCCGCGCCGGCGTCTGCGGCAGTTGCAAGGCCACCGTGCTGCAGGGGCGCTGCGAATACCCGCGCAACCCGCCGCTGGCGCTGAGCGCCGATGCGGTGGCCCATCACGCGGTGCTCTTGTGCCAGGCCGTGCCGGTCACCGACCTGCTGCTGGAAGCGCGCGAAGTGCCCTCGGTGGAGGACATCGTGCGGCGCCAGCTGGGGGTGGAAGTGGTCGACAAGTGGCGCCTGGCCCCCGACGTGATCGGCGTGCGCCTGCGCCCCGAACGCGGCGAACGGCGCCTGCGCCGGCTGCCCGGCCAGTATTTGGACGTGGTGCTTGAAGACGGCCGGCATCGGCCGTTCTCGATCGCCAACCGGCCGCAGCCGGACGGCAGCCTCGAACTGCACGTTCGTCACGTCGCCGGCGGCGGCTTCACTTCATGGGTCAACGATGCCCTGCAGGTCGGCGACCGCCTGCGCGTGGAGGGGCCGCTGGGCACTTTCGTGCCGCGCGAGGATTCCGAACGGCCGATGATCTTCATGGCCGGCGGTACCGGCTTCGCGCCGGTCAAGGCGATCATCGAGCACTTCATCGCGCTGGGCACGCGCCGCCCGATCCGGCTCTACTGGGGCGCACGCAGCGCCGACGAGTTGTACCTGCGCGAGCTGGCCGCGCAGTGGGCGCGTGACGTGCCCGGCCTCGACTTCCATCCGGTGGTGTCCGACGCCGCGCGCGCCGACGGCCTGCGCACGGGCCTCGTGCATGAGGCAGTGCTGGCCGACTGGCCCGACCTGTCGGGTCACGACCTCTACATGAGCGGCCCGCCGGCGATGATCGACGCTGCGCACCCGAGCTTCCTCGCCGCCGGCCTGCCGGAGGATCGGCTCTACTACGACTCGTTCGAATACGCACCCGACGTGCTGGCGCAGATCATCGCCAGCCGCGCCGGCATCCATGATGGCTAGAAGCGGGTGAAGAGGAGTGAGAAAAGAGAGGACAACCCCGCTTTCTCTCACTTCTCACTCCTCTCCACTCGCTCCTGCTACTTGTTGCCTTTGGCCACCGGCAACTGCGCCGCGTGCCAGGCCAGTACGCCGCCGCCGAGGGTGTGCACGTGCTCGAAGCCGGCCTTGAGCAGGCGCTGCGCGGCCTTGGCCGCATTGCCGCGACCGTCCTTGTCCATCAGCACGACCGGCAGGGACTTCGCGGCGGCGAGATCCTTCTTTTCCGGGTCGAACTGGCTCATCGCCACGTGCTTCGCACCGGGCACGTGCATCTTCTCGAAGTCCGCCAGCGCGGACAGGTCGATCAGCAGCGGATTCTCGCGGTTGATCAGGCCGGTGAGCGCGGCCGGGCTCAGTTCCTTGATCTTGCTGAACATGATCCGCGCCTGGATGACCAGCAAGGCCACCAGCAGGATCACGAACAGCACCGACAGGGCGACATGGTTGCCGACAAAGGCAGGCAGCTGGTGCAGGAAATCGTTCATCGTCAGTCCATCGGCGCGCCGCGCGGCGCCGGTTCGGGTAAACCCGCGATTATACGGGTTGCGTGCGGCAGCCGGCGCCTGCGCTCATTCGCGGGTGATGTCCGGCAGCCCGCTGGTCAGCCACCAATGCCTGGTCTGCTCGTCGTAACGCCAGGTCTGGCGGTCGATCACGCTACGCTCGGCCTGGGTGTGGATGTTGACCACGCTGATCCGCACCGTCTGCTGCACCTCGGTCGGGCCGAGTGGCACCGGGCCGCTGCCGTCGTCGTACTCGGTGACGCGCACCTGCTTGTAGCGCGCGCGGTCCAGTTCGCTCAGCGGGTGTTCGGCACGGATCTTCGGGTCGATGAACTGCGCGGCACTGGCGAAATCGCCCCAGCGCAGCGTGCCGGCATAGGCCGACAAGGTGGTGGTCAGCGAGCGGCTGCGTTCCTGCGTGGCGCAGGCGGCCAGCAGCAGGAGCGACAACACCAGCAGGAGCTGCGGGATACGGCGCATGGGTGGTTCTCCTTGGCGGTGGCCGGGCCATTCTGCCTCATTCAAGCCGGCAGGGTCGGCTCGCGCCGCTTGGCCACGAAACGCGCCGCCAGTGTGGCCGCGGGCTGGCCGTCGGTGCCGGGAACGATGCATTCGACCGCGATGCGGGCGCGTCCGCGCGCGGCCAGCGTGTCGAAGAAGGTGTCCCACCGTGCGTCGGGCGCGAGCCGCGCCTCGCTGCAGAAGTCCTGCCACAGCGGCGCGAGGTAGCGCACGCCGGATTCGGCGACGAACACGTCGCAGTCGATGCCGCGCCGGCGCAGCGCCAGTTCAACCAGTGCCCAGCCGCTCAGCGTCATCAGGCTGACCAGGCTGCCGCCGAACGCGCAGCCCTTGTCGTTGACGTTCGGCGGCAACGGCGCGCACAGGCTCAGCATGTCGGCGTCGTGGTGCTGCAATCGCAGGTCCATTGCGCGGGCCAGCGGGATTTCGTCGCGGATGAACCGGATCAGGCGCTGCGCGTCATCGTTGTCGGAAAGGGTATCCACGTGGCTCGATGAGGTGGGGGAAAACTCCACAGTGTAGGGCCGCCGCTACACTGCAGCCATGCCGGACCATCGACCCGACACGCGAACGCACCCGCAGGCACTGACGAGAGTCGGCGCCTTGCGCGCCCGGGTGCTCGTCATCACCCGCCCGGTGGGCACCGCTGCGGCCTTGTCGCGTCGCGTGCGCGCGCTCGGTGGCGTGCCGTTGTCGCTGCCAGGCCTGGCGCTGCGCGCAGCGGACGATCCGGCGGCCGTGCGTGCGCTGCTGCGCGAGGCGCTCGCCGACGAACTGGTGATCTTCACCAGCCCCGCGGCCGTGCATCACGCAGCGGCGCTCGTTGCGCTGCGCACGCGGTCGACCGTGCTGGCGGTGGGGCAGGGCACTGCGCGTGCGCTGCGCCGGCATGGGGTGAAGCAGCCGCTGTGTCCTGACCAGCAGGACAGCGAAGGCCTGCTCGCGCATCCGGCATTGCAGGCATTGCGCGATCGCCGCGTGGCGCTGATCGGCGCGCCGGGTGGCCGCGGCGTGCTGCGCCGCGAACTCGCCGCACGCGGTGCATGCCTGCGCGAAGTGCAGGTCTATCGTCGCGTGCCGCCGCGGCTCGATCGCCGCCACACCGCGGCGCTGCAGGTACTGCCGCGTTCGGCGCGCGTGCTGCTGTCCAGCCAGGAGGCGCTGCACAACCTCTGCAGCTTGCTGCCCCCGCCGGCGCGGCAGCGCCTGTGTGCCGCCACCGCCGTGGTGAGCAGCGAACGGCTGGCCGCGGCCGCGCGTGCGGCCGGGTTTCGTCGCGTCGTGCAGGCGGCCTCGGCGCTGGCCGACGACATGCTGGCCGCTGCCGCGCGTTGAGGCGCTCTTCACGCGCAGGCGCTACGAACGCAGGCGTATGGCCTGCTAGCATGCGAGCCATGAGCCAGCCAGATGAACCCACCGAGCCGCTCGCCGCGGCAGCCAGGACCCCGGCCTCGTCGCGGGACGTGCAGCCCGATCCGGTGATCGTCGACCCGCCGCGCTCGCGCCCGGCGCCCGCCGGCCGCGCGCCGCAGTCACGTGGTGGCGGCACCTTGGCATTCGCCCTGATCCTGTCGCTGCTGGCGCTGGCCGCCGCCGCATGGGTCGGCTGGCAGCAATGGCAACAGCAGCGCGGCAGCAACGCCGACCGCCAAGGCGTGGCGGCCTTGCAGCAGCGCGCAGAGGGCATCGAATCACGCGTGGGTGCGCTGGCCGACCAGCGTGCCAGCCTCGATCAGCGCGTGGACGACGCGGCGGCAGTCAACCGGTCGCTGCGCGAAGAATTGCTGGGCCAGAGCGAGCGCATCCGCAACCTGGAAGATGCCGTGGCCAAGCTGGCGGAGAAGAGCCTCTCCGGCCACGACGCCATGCTGCTGGACGAAACCGACTCGCTGCTGCGCATGGGCGCCGAGCGCTATCGCCTGTTCCACGACGCACCAGCGGCCGCTGCCGCCTACGAGCTGGCCGACCAGACCCTGGCGGCGGTCAATGACGGCGCCTTCAGTGGCGTGCGCCAGGATATCCAGGCCGAGCGCGAAGCCCTGCTGAAGAGCCAGCCGACCGACCAGGCCGGGCTGCTGCAGCAGTTGCAGGCGCTGCGCGGCACGATCGGCGAACTGCCGCTGAAGCCACTCGACACCCCCGCCGCCGCGCAGGCCACCGACGTCTGGTCGCGCATCCGCCGCGCGCTCGGCAGCGTGGTCAGCGTGCGTCGCGACAACGGTGCGCCGCTGGCGGTGGCTGATGCCCGCTTCGCGCGCGAGCTGGCCGCGCTCGACCTGGCGCAGGCGCAGGCCGATCTGCTCGCCCACGACGGCATCGCCTATGCCGCGGCATTGCAGCGGGTGCAGGCCAGCCTGACGAGCCAGTTCGATGGCGACGCGAATTCGGTGCAGCAAGCCCGCGCCGCGCTGAAGAAGCTGCAGGAGCAACGACCTGCCGACAGCGCGGTGGAACTGGGTGCGGCCTTGCGCGAGTTGCGCAACCTGCGCGCGGTGCACGCGCTTGCGCCCGCGCCGGCCCAGTCCGCGGCGAAGCCTGCCGTTCCGGCGGCACGCCGGGGTGGAGTGCAGCCATGAGGCTGTGGCGCTGGCTGTTGCTGCTGGTCATCGTGGCGGCCGTGGCCGCGTTCGGCTGGCACTGGGTGGCCGAAGACCCGGGCTACGTCCTGCTGCGCATGCGCGGCTGGCGCGTCGAGACCACGGTGATTGCCGCGGTGGTGCTGTGGCTGCTCGCGTGGGCCGTGCTCAGCCTGGCGTGGAGCCTGCTGCGCTGGCCGTTCGGCGCACTCTCGCGGCGCCATCGCCGGCTAAGCCAGCAGCGCCTGGGCGAAGGTCTGGTGGCACTGATCGAAGGCCGCCACGGCGACGCCGAGCGCGACCTCAATCGCGCCTCGCGGCTGGAAAGCCTGCGCGGCCCGGCCCTGCTCGCCGCCGCCGAAGCCGCGTCGCGCCGCGGCGAGTCCGCCCGCGCGCTGGAGTCGCTCGATCGGGCTTCGCAATACGTTCCGCAGGCGGCCCGCGTGTTGCGCGCCCGCCTGCTGCGGCGCGAGGGCAAGCCGGCCGAAGCGCTGGCGCTGCTGGCGCCGGAAGCGGACAAGGGCACGCTCACTCCCGGCGGTTGGCGCGAGCTGGCGCAGGCGGCTCGCGAAAGCGGCGATCTGCGCCGCGCGCGCACCGCGCTGGAGCCGCTGCAGAAGAGCGGCGCGCTCGGCAGTCGCGCGTACGCGGCACTGGAAACGCAGATCCTGGCCGATACCTTGCAGGCCGCGCCGGACGGCGCCGCGCTGAACACGCTGTGGTCGCAGTTGCCGAAAGCGCAGCGCCGCCCGCCGACCGTGGTCGACGCCTATGCGCGCCGCGCCGCGTTCTTCGGACTGATGCTGCCGGCGATGGACGAACTGGAGTCGGCACTGCGCCGTGAATGGTCGCCGCGCTTGATCGAGACCTGGGGCCTGCTTGCCGGCGACGATCTCGAACCGCGCCTGCGCCGCGCCGAAGCCTGGCTCGACGTCCACCCGAACGACGCCCACCTGCTGCTCGCCCTGGGCCGCATGTGCGTGCGCCTGAAACTGTGGGGCAAGGCCCGCCAATACCTCGAACGCTCGCTGGCGCTGGAGCCCGTCGCCGGCGCGTGGGAAGCCCTCGGCGACACGTTCGCCGGTCAGGGCGACGCCGCCGAAGCGCAGCGCTGTTATCGCAACGCACTGGCGATGACCCGCGGCGAAGCCGTGCGCGACACTCGCAGCCGCACCGGCGGCGCCATCGACACCACCGTCATCGCGGTGGAGGAGCGTGACCAGCACGGCGTGCCGAGGTTGCGCAGCTGAACCTCGGCCAGTGGCCCGCTCAGGTCGTCCCCGGCCTCCCGATTTCCACACGCGAACTTCCTTTCGTCGCCCCGGTCCCATGCCTGATCTCGAACCGGATCAGCACATGAAACATCGACACGCGGGACTTCTTGGCCTGGCCTGCAGCGGACTGTTCATTGCAGCCGCCGCGACGGCGGCTCCGCCGGCGCCAGCGACCACGCCGGACAGCTACGCCAGGCCCGGCCAGCGCATCGCCATCGATCACGGGCGCAGCCTCAACCTGCGCTGCAGCGGCAGCGGGCCGGTGACCGTATTGCTGGAGGCCGGGGCGCATGCCGATTCGCAGAGCTGGTTCCGCGTGCAGCCGTTGCTGGAAACGCATGCGCGCGTGTGTGCCTATGACCGCGCCGGCTACGGCTTCAGCGACGAGGGCCCGTTGCCGCGCGATCTTGCCGCCGACGTCGCCGACCTGCATGCGCTGATCCGCGCCGCCGGCCTGCACACACCGCTGCTGCTGGTGGGTCATTCGCTGGGCAGCAACATCGTGCGCCGCTATGCCAGCGAGCATCCGGACGACGTTGCCGGGATGGTGCTGGTCGATCCGCCGGCACAGGACCAGGCGCGTTTCCTGCCGGCATCCTGGACGAAGGACGAAGCCGCGCTGACGACGCAGCGCGACGCCTTCATCGCCAGCTGCGAGCTGGGCGCCGAGCGTGGCGTGCTGGGCCAGCCGCCGCCGGCGCTGGCGCAGTGCGTCGGCGGACCGCTGCCGTGGCAGAGCGCGGCGGTGGCGGCCGCCGACCGTGCGCGCAAGCTGCGTCCGGCGTTCTGGCATACCTTGCGCTCGGAGCTGGCGCAGAACGCGTCGGTGTTCGCCGCGCCGGTGCCGGCAAGCGAATCGCACGGCGACATGCCGCTGCTGGTGCTGCAGGCTTCGGGCACCTACGCGGATGCGCCGGAAGCCATGCGCAAGCCGCTGGAGGCCGCGCGCGAGGCGACGCAGCAGCGCATCACGGCCAGCTCGACCCGCGGCACGCTGCGCCAGGTGGCCGACAGCTCGCACGACATCGAGATGGATCAGCCGCAGGCGGTGGCCGATGCGGTCATGGAGCTGCTGCGCGAACCGGCCCCGGCCAGGCGCTGACCCGCGCAACGCGCGCGGGCAGCCTCAGCGTTCCTTGATGCGCAGGTTCTTCATCAGCAGGTCGAGCTGGTGTTTCATGCGGGCCTGCGAAGAAGTGCCGGCGACGCCGTAGAAAGCGGTGTACAGCACCGACGGTTTGCCCTCGCCCGGCGCTGGCGCGGCCACGGCGTCGATCTTCATCAGGCCGTTCTCGGGGCGCGCCACCGCGTTGAACGGAAACTGGCGCTGCACCAGTTGCTGCCAGCGGCTGCTCATGTCCTTGTCCAGGTTCGGTGGCGGTGCCATGTAGCGCTGGATGTCGACGTTTTCCTGGTTGTCGGAGGTGGAGTCCTTCCACACATTGACGATGCCAACGTCCCATACCGGCTTGCCGTCGGAAAGAAAGAAGCGGAAGCCAAGCCACAGCATGTTGTCGGGGGTGATCTCCTGCACCTCGGGGCCGTAGGAGAAAGCCACCCGCGGCGACGCATAACTGAAGCGGTGGCCGTAGTCGAAGTCGATGCGGATGTCCTTGAAGACGGCCGGTTTCAGCTTCGCGTTCTTCAGGTAGCCGGTCCACTGCGCAAGCGTGCCCTCGTAGGTCGCGTGGATGAAGCCGCTGAGCTGGTCCATGTCCAGCCGGGTGTCGTGCAGGCTTGCCGGCGACGTCATCCGGGTCAGCATCACGCTGCCGTCAGGCACCGGCAGCGAATACACCACGCCCAGCGCGTTGGCATATGGCAACGCCCATACCGACACATGCCACGGCCGGCCCCAGCGATCCTCGTGCACCGATTCCTGCACGGGCTTGCCGAAGGAGGTGATCTTGATGTTCTCGCCGGCCACCGCGCGCCGGAACATGCCGGTCTGCGCCAGCAGGTCCATGCGCGCACGTGCATCGCGGTAATAGGTTTCCGCGTCGAAACCGTCGGGGCGGCGCAGATGAAACAGGCCGTTGCGACCGATCGCGCCGGCGTCCACGTAGCCGTTGCCGCTCAGCGTGTAATGACTGGAAGCCTCGCCCACGCGGCTCCATTCGCCTTCCGCACCGCGCATGATCAACGACGGGAACGCGTTGAGTTTGGTGCGCTGGTGCAGCAGGCGCAGCGAGCCCGGGCCATCGGGAAACAGGTTGGCGGATTCCCTGGCGAGCAGGGTTTTCAGCATTGTGTCGGCGTTGGCGTTCGCGCGATCGAGGAAGGCGCGGTAGAACGCGTCCAGGCCCAGCGGCAGCGCGAACTGCGCCTTGAACGTGCCGTTCTCGACGGCCTGGAAGATGTCCAGCTGATAGACCAGGCGCGAGTCGATGATCGCCTGGTGCGCCGGGGCGTTCAGCACCTCGCTGATCGGCAGCGCGTAGTTGAGGTTCTCGTTCGCCGATTTCGCCAGCACCACGCCGATGAGCTTGCCGTTCCTGTCCAGCAGCGGGCCGCCGCTGTTGCCCGGTGAGGCGGCGGCGGAAAAGCGCATCCAGTTCCAGCTGCCGTCCTGCTGTTCCGGCGTGTTGGAGGTGTACAGGCCGTCGCGGATCACGATGCCGGTGCCCAGCGCGTTGCCCACCGCATACACGACCTGGTTCAGTGCCGGTCGGGTGTCCACCGGCAGCGGCTTGACCGACGGCGGCGAGGCCAGCGAGAACACCACGAAGTCCTTGCGCAGCGAGTACTGCTCGATCTTGTCGATGGCGTAGACATGGCCTTGCGAATCGCGCAATTCAGGTGCGCCCCACAGGCTGCCCGCGCCGGCCAGCAGCACGTGGCCGGCGGTGACATAGCGGTTGGGGCCGATCGCGAACGCCGTGCCGATCGAGTGGTACTTGTCGGTGCGTTCCTGGAACGGCAGCAGGTCCAGCGGCAACGGCTTCTCGTAACTCAGCGGATCGTCGACGGGCTTGGCCTGCACGACCTCGAACGTGGCCGCTTCGATGCGGGGCAGCATGGCCGGATCGAGCGTCGCGGCGTGGCTGCCGGTGAAGCCGCCCCAACCGATGCCGATGCACAGCGCCCACCGCGCGAAGTTCCTTCCCGTGCCGCCGATCCGGCGGCTCACGCCTTGCGAACTGGACATGGATTTCCCTGGCTGCGGGCGGCCATCCGAGTATCCCCCGTGAATGCTCGCGGACGCGGCCCCGCTGCAGATAGTGGCATGCCGCCGCGGCAATTGCATCGCGCGGCTTGCCTTGCGGCTCCTGCCCCGTACGCGGTTACAGCGCGGTGAGATTGGCGTAGGCCGCCACCAGCCACTTGCTGCCCACCCCTTCGAAGTTGACCTGCAGGCGGGTGTGCGCGCCGCTGCCCTCGGCGCTGAGCACCACGCCTTCGCCGAAGCTGGGATGGCTCACGCGCTGGCCGAGTTTCACCGGCAGCGACTCGTCCAGGGAGGGCGACGTCTCGCGCGCGCGACCGGTGTACAGCGGTCGGGTCACGTGCACGCGCGGGCGCACTTCGTCGATCAGTTCGGCCGGCATTTCGGCGAGGAAGCGCGACGGGCGGGTCAGCATCTCGGCACCGTGCATGCGGCGCGACTCGGCGTGGCTGACGATCAGCCGCTGGCGCGCACGGGTGATGCCGACGTAGGCGAGCCGGCGCTCTTCCTCCAGCCGGCCCTCGTCGTTCACCGAGCGCTGGCTGGGGAACAGGCCTTCTTCCATGCCGACCAGGAACACCACCGGAAACTCCAGCCCCTTGGCCGAATGCAGGGTCATCAGCTGCACGCAGTCCTCGCCTTCGGCACCCTGGCTTTCGCCGGCCTCCAGCGCGGCGTTGGAGAGGAACGCGTTGAGCTCGCTCAGGCCCGCGTCGATATCCTCCGCCGAGCGCTCGAAGCGGCTGGCCACATTGATCAGCTCGTCCAGGTTCTCCACCCGCGCCTCGGCGTTGCCGCGGCTGTCCTTCTCGTAATAGTCGCGCAGGCCGGTGTGGGTGATGGCGTGGTCGATCTGTTCGGCCAGGGACAGGGAATGGTTCCCCTCTCCCTCCGGGAGAGGGGCCGGGGGTGAGGGTACGGGCGGAGCGGCGCCTTCCGGTGATCTCGTACCCTGAAAGTCGTGCGCCATCTGGTCGATCAAGGCCAGGAATGCCTTCACCGCATTCTTCGCGCGGCCGGCCAGCTCGTTGCCGCTGCCCAGTTCGATCAGCGCCGCTTCCCACATCGAGACGTTGTCGCGCCGCGCGCGCCGGCGCAGCACGTCGAGCGTGCGCTCGCCGATGCCGCGCGGCGGGGTGTTCACCGCGCGCTCGAACGCGGCATCGTCGTGGCGGTTGGCGCTGAGGCGCAGGTAGGCCAGCGCGTCCTTCACTTCGGCGCGGTCGAAGAAGCGCTGGCCGCCGTAGACGCGATAGCCGATGCGGCGCTGGACGAGCTGCTCCTCGAAGTTGCGCGACTGTGCGTTGGAGCGATAGAGGATCGCGCAATCCTGCGCACTGCCGTGCTCGTCGATGTACTCGCGGATGCGCTCGACCACGAAGCGCGCCTCGTCCTGCTCGTTGTAGGCGGCATACAGCGCGATGCGCTCGCCGTCCTCGCCGGCCGTCCACAGCTGCTTGCCGAGGCGGCTGCCGTTGCGCTGGATGATGTGGTTGGCCGCCTGCAGGATGGTCGAGGTGGAGCGGTAGTTCTGTTCCAGCTTGATCGTGCGCGCACCGGGAAAATCGCGCAGGAACTGCTGCATGTTCTCGACCTTGGCACCGCGCCAGCCGTAGATGGACTGGTCGTCGTCGCCTACTGCGAAAACCTGACCGGTTTTCGCGGGAATAGGGAATGGGGAATAGGGAATAGGAGCATCCCCGGTCGCCGCGGCGCCGTCAGCTCTCCCTATTCCCGATTCCCTATTCCCGATTCCTTGGTTCGCACCCGACAGGACGCGCACCCACGCATACTGCAGCGTGTTGGTGTCCTGGAACTCGTCGATCAGCAGATGGCGCCAGCGTTGCTGGTAGTGCTCCAGCACGGCGGGATTTTTCAGCCACAGTTCGTGCGCGCGCAGCAGCAGTTCGGCGAAGTCCACCAGGCCGGCGCGACGACAGGCTTCCTCATAGGCCGTGTAGATGTTGACGAAAGCGCGCGTTACCGGGTGGTCGCGATGCTCGATGCCGTCCGGCCGCTTGCCCTCGTCCTTCCACTGGTTGATCTGCCAGCAGGCCTGGCGCGGCGGGAACTTCGCCTCGTCCAGCCCCAGCCCGGCCACCACGCGCTTGACCAGCCGCTGCTGGTCGTCGGAATCCAGGATCTGGAACGTCTCGGGGAGGCCCGCCTCGCGCCAGTGCCGGCGCAGCAGGCGGTGGGCGATGCCATGGAAGGTGCCCACGGTCAGCCCCTGGGTGCCACCGGGGATCAGCGAGGCCAGCCGCGCGCGCATTTCGCCGGCGGCCTTGTTGGTGAAGGTGACGGCGAGGATTGCCCACGGCGGCACGCCTTCGGCCTGCATCAGCCAGCCGATGCGGTGGGTCAGCACGCGGGTCTTGCCGGAGCCGGCGCCGGCCAGCACGAGGTAGTGCCCGGGTGGGGCGCAGACGGCTTCGCGCTGGGCTTCGTTCAGCGGATCGATCAGGTACGAGACATCCATCTCGCCCATTGTAGTGGCCGCCAACGAAAACCGCCGCGAAGCGCGGCGGTTTTCGTTGGCGGGTCGATGCGCTTCAGCGCTTCTGCATGAAGCCGCCGAGGGCGAGCAGGCCGCCGACGACGACACCGACGATGCCGATCCACTGCGGCACGCCCTTGTCGTGCGTGGCGGTGAGCTTGGCCGAGCCGACCTGCACCAGCGTGTCGGTGTCCTGGTAGAAGGCATGTCCGGCGACCACCCAGATGCCCGCGGCGACGAGAATGATGCCAATGACGATCAAGCCTGCACGCATGGTATTCCCCGTGATGATGGTGGATCGAGTATGCCGCAATCGTTCGTGCACGGAATGTACACGCCGGCGAGGCAAAAAAAGGCCCCGAAGGTTAGGGGGAACCTTCGGGGCCGGGGCAGACGCGAAAACCCAGGGGAGAGGTTCGCGACTGTGGCCGCCCAGGGAGGTGGGCTGGCCGCGGATGCCGTTGCGTGCATCCGAAGGATTAGATGCGGCCGCGCCGGGAAAGTTGCAAGGCTCGCGCAGAAATTCAACTGCGATTCATTCTCATGGAAAATTAACCTCCGGCCGGCGTCAGTGTGCCTCGTCCCAGTTGGCGCCCACGCCGACATCGACCAGCAGCGGCACGGACAGTTCCGCCGCGCCGGACATCCGCTCCGACACCGCGCGGCGGACCTCCTCGACGGCGTCGGCGCGCACCTCGAACACCAGTTCGTCGTGCACCTGCATCAGCATGTGGGCGTCGTCGCGTTCGGCCAGCCACGCCGCCACGGTGATCATCGCGCGCTTGATGATGTCCGCCGCGGTGCCCTGCATCGGCGCGTTCACCGCGGCGCGTTCGGCGCCCTGGCGCAGGCCGGCGTTGCGTGCGGTGAGGTTTTCCAGGTACAGCCGGCGGCCGAACAGGGTCTCCACGTAGCCGTCGCGGTGGGCCCGCTCGCGGGTGGCTTCCATGAAAGCACGCACGCCGGGGTAGCGCGAGAAATAGCGGCCCATGTAGTCGCTGGCCTCGCCGCGGTCCACGCCGAGCTGGCGGGCCAGGCCGAACGCGCTCATGCCGTACATCAGGCCGAAATTGATCGCCTTGGCCGCGCGGCGCTGGTTGGTGGTGATGTCTTCCGGCGCCACGCCGAACACTTCGGCCGCGGTGGCGCGATGCACGTCGCCACCGGAGTGGAACGCGCGCAGCAGGCCTTCGTCGCCGGACAGGTGGGCCATGATGCGCAGTTCGATCTGCGAGTAGTCCGCCGCCATCACCTTCCACCCCGGCGGCGCGATGAAGGCCTGGCGGATGCGCCGGCCTTCCTCGGTGCGCACCGGGATGTTCTGCAGGTTGGGGTCGGAGGAGGAGATCCGCCCGGTCGCCACCGAGCCTTGGTGGTAGCTGGTGTGCACGCGGCCGGTGCGCGGGTTGACGATGCCGGACAGCTTGTCGGTGTAGGTGCTGCGCAGCTTGGCCAGGCCGCGGTAGTCCAGGATCAACCGCGGCAGTTCGTGCGTCTCGGCAATCGCCTCCAGCGCTTCCTCGTTGGTCGAGGGCTGGCCGGTGGGCGTCTTGAGTTTCGCTTCCAGGCCCAGTTCGTCGAACAGCACCGCCTGCAGCTGCCTGGGTGAATCGAGATTGAACTCGCGCCCGGCCAGCGCATGCGATTGCTGCTGCAGCTCCAGCATGCGCTTGCCCAGCTGCTGGCTCTGCGCGCGCAGCGCGTCGCCGTCGATCAGGACGCCGCGGCGCTCCATCCCGGCCAGCACCGGCACCAGCGGAATCTCGATCTCCTCGTACACGCGTTGCAGCGAGGGCACGCCCTGCAGCCTGGGCCATAGCGCATGGTGCAGGCGCAGGGTGATGTCGGCATCCTCGGCGGCGTAGCGGCAGGCAGTGTCCAGGTCCACCTGCGAGAAGGAAATCTGCTTGGCCCCCTTGCCGGCGACTTGCTCGTATTTCACGGTCTCGTAGCCGAGGTATTTCTTCGCCAGCGAATCCATGTCGTGGCGTGTGGCGGTGGCGTTCCACACGTAGGATTCAAGCATCGAATCGTGCTTCACGCCCTGCACCGTGATGCCGTAATGCGACAGGATGTTGATGTCGTACTTCGCGTGCTGGCCGAGCTTGGGCCGCGCGGCATCCTCGAAGATCGGCTTGAGCGCGCGCAGCACCTCGCCACGATCGAGCTGCGGCGGCGCGCCCGGATAGTCGTGGCCGAGCGGGATGTAGCAGGCCTTGCCCGGCTCCACCGCGAAACTGATGCCGACGATGTCCGCACGCATCGCGTCGATGCTGGTGGTTTCCGTATCGAAGGCGATCAGTTCGGCGCTGCGAAGCTTTTCCAGCCACGCATCGAAGGCCGGCCGGGTGATGACCAGTTCGTATTCGCCCGGCCCTTGCAGGAGCGCACCCTGTGCGCGATGCCCTTCGTCCCGCGCCGGAGGAGCTTCGCGCACGGGGTGCGCTCCTGCAGGTTCCGCCGCTCCATCCAGCTCCTTCAACGCCGCCTTGAACTCGTAGCGCGTGTACAGCTCGCGCAACTGTTCGACATTGGGCTCGCGCTGCGCCAGGTCGGTGGGGCCGAACTCCAGTGCCACGTCGGTCTTGATCGTCACCAGTTCGCGCGACAGCGGCAGTTGCGGCAGCGTGGCGCGCAGGCTCTCGCCGATCTTGCCGCCGACCTTGTCGGCATTGGCCATCACGCCATCCAGCGAATCGAACTCGGCCAGCCATTTGGCGGCGGTCTTGGGCCCGCACTTGGGCACGCCGGGAATGTTGTCGATGGCGTCGCCGGTGAGCGTGAGAAAGTCGATGATCTGGTCCGGCCGCACGCCGAACTTGGCCATCACGCCGGCATCGTCCATCACCGTGCCGGTCATGGTGTTGACCAGGGTGACCTGCGGTCCGACCAGCTGCGCCATGTCCTTGTCGCTGGTGGACACTTCCACCTCGATGCCGAGTGCGCGCGCCTGCACCGCCAGCGTGCCGATCACGTCGTCGGCCTCGACGCCGTCCACGCGCAGGATCGGAAAGCCCAGCGCAGCGACGATGGCCAGCATCGGCGCAACCTGCGCGCGCAGGTCGTCCGGCATCGGCGGCCGGTTCGCCTTGTACTGGTCGTACAACGCATCGCGGAAGGTCGGCCCGGGCGCGTCGCTGACGAAGGCCAGGTAATCGGGCTTTGCCTTCAGCGTGGCGCGCAGCATGTTGACCACGCCGAACAGCGCACCGGTGGGCTCGCCGCGCGCGTTGGAAAGCGGCGGCAACGCGTGGAACGCGCGGTAGAGATAGGACGAACCGTCGATGAGGATGAGCTTGGGCATGGGCGCGATTCTCGCATGCACGGCGAAATGTCGCGTTTCACGGAAGCGCCGCGGGTGCGCTGCTATGCTGCCCTCCCCATCGAGGTTGCCGCCATGAAAATCCCTGCCGTGCCGGTTGTTGTCGCCACCTTGCTGTCGACCGCGCTGTTCGCCGCGGCAGTGCACGCCCAGACGGCCGCCCCCGGTCCGGCCTTGCCGCCGCCCGGCATGAACGATCCCGGCGTGCAGGCAAACCCGCCGCCGGCCACGTCCGCGGCACCGCCCGCGAGCGCGCCGAAACCCGATCTGCGTCCGCTCACCCTGCCGGCGATGAAGAGCGGCGACAGCCGCATGGGCCGTCCCGCCGACGAGCCCGAAGTGCAGATCCGTCAGCAGGGCGAAAACACGGTGCAGGAATACAGCCGCAACGGTCGCGTCTACATGGTGGTGGTCACGCCCAGGCACGGCCTGCAGCAGACCTACATGGTCGACCCGCAGGGCCGGCTGGTGGACGAACACGGCCAGCGACGCGCCACGCCTGCGCTGTACAAGGTGCTGGAATGGGGCAAGAGCCGCCCGCCGGCCGAGCCGTCCGACGACACCGGCGCGCCGGCTTCCAGCAGCAGTCGCTGAACCTCGATGACGGCGCGGCCGCTCAGGCCGGGTCGTCCAGCTCCGGGTAGTGGCGGAAGATGCCGCTTTCATTGAACGGTACGCGCCGCGTGGACGCCAGGTAGGCCGCGATACGCGGGCGCTGGGTCACGTTGGCGTGCAGCGCGTGCAGCAAGGGCAGGCCGGCGTGCAGGCGTTGCATCATGCGGGGAAACGCATAGTTCAGGCCACTCATCAGCTGGAACAGCGACAGGTCGACGCAGGAGTGCCGGCGCAGGGCGTGGCGGCCACCGCCGCGCTCCAGCACCTGCTCGAAGTAGTGGAGGAACTTCGGCAGCCGCTGCGTGCGCAGGTCGCCGGCCCGGCGGCGGGCTTCCTCGCGCTGGTCTTCGTAGTAAAGGCCGCTGGCGATGGGGTGGTGCGCGTCGTGCACTTCTGCCACGAGGTCGGCGATGGTCAATTGCAGCTGGTGGGCGTAGCGCCGCACGCTGGTGCCTTGCGGCAGCAGCGACAGTGGCGGGCCCAGGTACTGCAGGATGTTCGCGGTCTGCGCGATCACCAGCCGACCGGCCTTGAGAAACGGCGGTGCGAACGGCAACGCGCCTTCGTGCGCGCCGTCGAGGTAGCGCACGATGGCATCGTCGCCTTCCTCGCGCGCCACGTCGACGTAATCGGCGCCGGCATCCTCCAGCGCCAACCGCACGAATTCACCGCGGCCCTGGATGCCGCTCCAGTAATACAGTTCGTAGCGCATGGCAGCCTCCGCAGCGGGATATCCGATGCTGCGGCGTGACACTACTACACGACGTGCAGGAGCCCGCTCGCGGGCGATGCTCTTGCCTTTGCGAATCCCCGGGAAAGGCATCGCCCGCGAGCGGGCTCCCGCGGGGCGTGCGCTCAGTGGCGGAAATGGCGCATGCCGGTGAACACCATCGCGATGTCGTGTTCGTCGGCGGCGGCGATCACTTCGCCATCGCGCATCGAGCCGCCGGGCTGGATCACCGCGGCGATGCCCGCCTCGGCCGCCGCGTCGATGCCGTCGCGGAACGGGAAGAACGCGTCGCTGGCCATCACCGAGCCGCGCACTTCGAGCTTCTCGTCGGCGGCCTTGATGCCGGCGATCTTCGCGCTGTAGACGCGGCTCATCTGGCCGGCACCGACGCCGATGGTCTGGCGATTCTTCGCATAGACGATGGCGTTGGACTTGACGAACTTGGCCACCTTCCAGGCGAAGATGAGGTCGTGGATCTGCGCTTCGGTGGGCGCCTTGCGGGTGACCACTTTCAGGTCCGCCGCGGTGATCATGCCGGTGTCGGCGCTCTGCAGCAGCAGGCCCGAACCGACGCGCTTGGAGTGCATGCCGGGGTGGGCATCACGCAGTTCGCCGTGCGTCGGCAGCGGGATCACCAGCACGCGCACGTTGCCTTTCTTGTGGAATGCCTTCAGCGCGTCATCCGCGTAGGCCGGCGCCAGCACCACCTCGACGAACTGGCGCTCGACGATCGCCTTCGCGGTAGCGCCGTCGACTTCGCGGTTGAACGCGATGATGCCGCCGAAGGCCGAGGTGGGATCGGTCTGGAAGGCCAGGTCATACGCCTTGCCGATGCCGTCCAGGCTCACCGCCACGCCGCAGGGGTTGGCGTGCTTGACGATCACGCAGGCCGGCTTGACGAAGCTGCGCACGCATTCCCACGCGGCGTCGGCGTCGGCGATGTTGTTGAACGACAACTCCTTGCCCTGCAGCTGGCGGAAGGTGGCCAGCGTGCCCGGCGCCGGATACAGGTCGCGGTAGAACGCGGCGCTCTGGTGCGGGTTCTCGCCGTAGCGCAGGTCCATCAGTTTGACGAAGCGGCCGTTGACCTGGCCGGGGAACATGTTGTGGCCGGCGATGGCGTCCTGGGCGTCGTTGAGTTGCAGCGCGGACAGGTAATCGCTGATCGCGCCGTCATAGCTGGACACGTCATTGAACGCGGCCACCGCCAGCTTGAAGCGCGTCGCGCGAGTCAGGCCGCCTTGCGCCTCGATCTCCTCCAGCGCCGCGTCGTACTGCGCGGGCGAGGTCAGCACGGCCACGTCGTTCCAGTTCTTCGCCGCCGAGCGCAGCATCGCCGGACCGCCGATGTCGATGTTCTCGATCGCCTGCTCCAGCGTGCAGTCGGGCTTCGCCACCGTGGCCTCGAACGGGTAGAGGTTCAGCACCAGCAGGTCGATCGGCGCGATGCCGAGTTCGGCCATCACCGCGTCGTCGGTGCCGCGCCGGCCGAGCAGTGCGCCGTGCACCTTCGGGTGCAGCGTCTTCACGCGGCCGTCCATGATCTCGGGGAAGCCGGTGATGTCGCTGACCTCGGTAACCGCGATGCCCGCCTCGCGCAGCGTGCGCGCCGAGCCGCCGGTGGAAAGCAGTTCCACCCCCTTCGCCGCCAGCCGCCGCGCCAACTCGACCAACCCCGTCTTGTCGGAAACGCTGAGCAGCGCGCGGCGAACGGGAACGACGGCAGGGACGGACATGATGGCTCCGGGATCAGGGATGGAAAATTCGTGGTTGCAGTGGCGGGCCGGGCGGTGATCTGGGCTGTTGCCAATCCCCCATCCCGCGTCAGCGGCCTCAAAGCAACCCGTGCGCCGCCAGCTTCTTGCGCAGCGTGGCGCGATTGATGCCCAGCGCCACGGCGGCGCGGCTCTGGTTGCCGCCGTGGAAGGCCAGCACCTCGCGCAGCAGCGGCACTTCGACTTCGTGCAGCACCAGCGCGTGCAGGCCCTCGGCACATTCGGTGTCGCCGATGTCGGCCAGATAGCGTCGCACCGTGCGGCTGACGCACTCACTCAGTGCGCTGCCGGAGCCGTGCGCAAGCGCAGCTTGCGACGAGGTCGATACGGCAGCCTCGGCGGCAGGCAGTCTGGCGGCATTCACGGATACTTTCCCTCGCATGCGGTGCGGCGGCTGCGAGGGCCGCTGCGTTCTCTGGTGTCGGTTGGTGCATTCGCAGCATGGATCGAGTGCCGGCGGGCACTCGGTGCGAGCGCTTGAGTCTACCCTTGTGCGCGGTCGATTTTAAGTCCCTCGACAAGCGCGGGAGACCCTGATCCGTTCAGCCGAGGCGTCGTTGCCCATGGGGCGCGGCACGCTTCACTCGAAGCCGAACTCGAACGCGACGGCCCGGTCGCCGGGGTCCTTGACCTCCAGCAGCAACACCGCCACGGCACCGGGCGCCAGGCCGCGACGCAAGGTCGCAGGGTCGTCGAGGTACTCCGTCGGCTGCAGCCGGCGCATGGCCAGTCGCTGGCCTTGCGCGTCGGACAGCGTCACCGTCACCACCGGATAGGGTTGCGCGAAGCTGGCGTCGTTGCGCACGCTGGCGCTGATCATCAGCGCGTTCGGCACGCTGGGGTGCGCCTGCACGTTGCTGGCGAGCAGGCGCAGGCGTGCCGGCGCGGCCACCAGCGGCAGCCGGCAGTGCAGCACGGCACAACTGCTGCGCAACCAGCCGCCTACGGTGGGATCGCGGATCAGGGCGTCGCGCTTGGCCCACCCCAGTTGCGCGAGCAACAGCAGTGTCAGCACGCCGCAGGCAAGTATCCACGGCCAGTTGCGCTCGCCCGAGGCGGCGCGCAGGCGATGGGCTTTCCCGCGCGTGCGCTTGCCCGCGCGGCCGCGCGACTGGCGGGCGAAGCGCGGCGTGAACACCAGTTGCGAAAAATCCTCGGGCGGCGCGCTGGCCGGCTGTTCGGTCGCCACCACCACCGGCTCGGGTTGCGGCCGATAGACCACCAGGTCCAGCAGCGGCGGTTCCAGCGCGGGCTCGTTGACGGCCAGTTCGACGAACGGCTCGGGCGGCAATTGCTCGGTGAGCGTGGCCAGGCTGCCGAAGCTGGCGTTGCAATGCCCGCACACCACGTGACCGTGAGCCTTCGCCAGTGTCTGTGCATCCAGCGAAAACACGGACAGGCATTCGGGGCATTGGGTATACATGCGTCGCCGCTTCAACCGGTATCGCCCAAGCTTAACAGGCTGTCCGGAGCATGCGGATGCAGCGGCGGCGTCAGCGGCGACGACGCCCGCTGATGCGCACCCAGTCGTCGCGAAGGTCTGCGCGCAAGTCCTCGAACCATTCCGCGTAGCGCGTCAGCAACTCGTCCTGCTGGCCGGCGAGGATGCCGGAGATCGCGAATGGCGCGCCGGGTTTTGCCGCGGCCGCGAAGGTCGGCGCCAGCGTATCGAGCGGCCCGGCGAGGATATTGGCGACGAACACGTCGGTGGCGCCGTCGGGGCGATCTTCCGGCAGGAACAGCGTCAGGCGATCGGCCACGCCGTTGCGCGCGGCGTTGTCGGCCGAGGCCGTGAGTGCCTGCGGATCGTTGTCGATGCCGATTGCGGCAGCGGCGCCGAGCTTCAGCGCAGCGATGGCCAGGATGCCGGAGCCGCAGCCGTAATCGGTGATCGTCCTGCCGTGCAGGTCGAGCCCGTCCAGCCATTCCAGGCACAGCGCGGTGGTCGGGTGGGTGCCGCTGCCGAAGGCGAGGCCCGGGTCGAGCCGCACGACGACGCGCGTGGAGGCGTCGGAGCGGCCGATGTTGCCGTCATCGACGGGCGGCTCGATGTTCCACGGATAGATCCACAACCGGTGGCCGAACGCCATCGGCTTGAACTGGTCCATCCACGCGCGCTCCCAGTCCTGGTCGGCGACGTCGCGGAAGCTCAGCTGATCCGGTTCCAGCCATGGCAACAGGTCGCCCAGTGCCGCGGCAATGCCGCGCCGGTCGGCGTGCTCGTCGAACAGCGCATCCAGCGTGATCGTCGGCCACAGCGGCAACTCGCCCACGCCCGGCTCGAAGATCGCCTGCTCGTCCGGCGTCTCGGCGTCGGCATCGCGCAGGGTGATCGACAACGCGCCCAGATCCTCCAGCGCCTCTTCCACGCGCGGCTGCTGTTCGGTGCGGATGATCAGGGAGAGTTCGAGGAAGGGCATGAGGCGAGGAGTGAGTGAAGAGGAGTGAGGAACGAGAGAAGGGCGAGGCTTGGCGAGTGTGTCAAAGGTGGAGAGAAGCACGGGCGCGCCGGCCTTCTCTCACTCTTCAACTCCTCTTCACTCACTTCTCTGCCGCACCGGCGGCAGCCTTTTCCTTCTGCTCGGCCATGCGCTTTTCCAGGTAATGGATATTCTGGCTGCCGTGCTGGAAGCCGACGTCGGCCATGATCCGCTGCTGCAGCGGGATGTTGCACTTGACGCCTTCGATGACCGTTTCGGCCAGCGCCAGCTGCATGCGCGCGATGGCGGTCTTGCGGTCCGGGCCGTGGACGATCAGCTTGCCGATCATCGAATCGTAGTTCGGCGGGATCCTGTAGCCGTCGTAGAGGTGGGTGTCCACGCGCACGCCGGGGCCGCCCGGCGCCTCGAAGCGCTTCACCGTGCCGGGGCTGGGCATGAAGGTGTCCGGGTCCTCGGCGTTGATGCGGCACTCGATGGCGTGGCCGGTGATGTGCACGTCTTCCTGCCGGATCGACAACGGCTGGCCGCCGGCGATCAGCAGCTGCTCGCGCACCAGGTCCACGCCGGTGATGAATTCGGTCACCGGGTGCTCGACCTGGATGCGGGTGTTCATCTCGATGAAGTAGAAGCGGCCGTTCTCGAACAGGAACTCGAACGTGCCGGCGCCGCGGTAGCCGATGCGCAGGCAGGCGTCGACGCAGACCTTGCCGATCTGCGCGCGCAGCTCGGGCGTGATGCCCGGCGCCGGCGCTTCCTCGACCACCTTCTGGTGGCGGCGCTGCATCGAGCAGTCGCGTTCGCCGAGATAGATGGCGTGGCCCTGGCCATCGGCCAGCACCTGGATCTCCACGTGGCGCGGATTCTCCAGGAACTTCTCCATGTAGACCTGATCGTTGCCGAAGGCCGCCTTGGCCTCCTGCTTGGTCATCACGATGGAGTTGCCCAGGTGCGCCTCGGTGCGCACCACGCGCATGCCGCGGCCGCCGCCGCCGCCGGCGGCCTTGATGATCACCGGGTAGCCGATCTCGCGCGCGATCTTGATGCTGGCGTCGACATCCTCGGTCAGCGGACCACCGGAGCCGGGCACGCAGGGCACGCCGGCCGCCTTCATCGCGCGGATCGCCTCGACCTTGTCGCCCATCAGGCGGATCACGTCGGCGGTCGGTCCGATGAAGATGAAGCCGGACTGCTCCACCTGCTCGGCGAAGTCGGCGCGCTCGGAGAGGAAGCCGTAGCCCGGATGGATGGCCTGGGCGTCGGTGATCTCCGCCGCGGCGATGATGCGCGGGATGTTGAGGTAGCTGTCCGCCGACGGCCCCGGGCCGATGCAGATCGCCTCGTCGGCCAGGCCGACGTGTTTCAGGTTGCGGTCCACGGTGGAGTGCACCGCAACCGTCTTGATGCCAAGGCTGTGGCACGCGCGCAGCACGCGCAGGGCGATTTCGCCGCGATTGGCGATGACGACTTTTTCTAGCATGGGAATGTGAAAGGGAATAGGGAATGGGGAATAGGGAATAGGGAGATCATCGAATCGCCTCTCTTGTTCGCAGTGTGTTCATCAGACCAGTCAGCATGGCAAACACCTCATCTATGGAAATCTTGGTGTCAACCGGAATAGTCCCGTAACCAAGCCGTGCGGCGATCTGCAGCTGAGTGTCCAGCTCTGATAGCGATCCACGAGCGATCGACAAAAAGCGCAGGTATTCGGGAGTCGAGCGACGAGCGGCGCCCTCGGCGATGTTAGACGGGACGCTGACGGCAGCGCGCCTGAGCTGGGCGGTCAGCCCGAAGCGTTCGCTGTCGGGGAATGCCGAAGAGCAGGCATAGACTTGCTCCACCAGCGACATTGCTCGCTTCCAGACCGACAAGTCTTCGTGCGGCCGCTTTGACAATTCCCTATTCACGATTCCCTATTCCCTGCTTTTCAGGCAATCACGAACATCGGTTCGTCGAATTCCACGGGCTGGCCGTTCTCGATCAGGATGGCCTGTACGGTGCCGGCGACTTCGGCTTCGATCTGGTTGAACATCTTCATCGCCTCGATCACGCCCAAGGTGTCGCCGGCCTTGACCTGCTGGCCGACCTTGACGAAGGCGGGGGCGCCGGGCGAGGCGGAGGCGTAGAAGGTGCCGACCATCGGCGCCTTGACCACGTGGCCGGCCGGCAGGGCGTCGGCGGGCGGCGCTTCGGAAGCGGCGGCGGGCGCAGCGGCCACCGGGGCGGCGGCCACGGCAGGCGCGGCGGCGGCCACCGGCGCGGCGGCCGCGACCGGTGCGGCGCCCTTGGGCACGCGCGACAGACGCACGACTTCCTCGCCCTCCTTGATCTCCAGTTCGGCGAGGTTGGATTCCTCGAGCAAGTCGATCAGCTTCTTGATTTTGCGCAAATCCATCGGATCAGCCTTTGGTCAGTCATGCCGCCGTGGAGGCGGCTGGAAGGGGAAAGAGGGTGCCGCCGGTCAGGCGTCGGCGGCAGGCGGCGCCTGCAGCCGCTGGATCGCCGCGTCCAGCGCCAGTGCGTAGCTGGCGCTGCCGAAGCCGCAGATCACGCCGAGCGCCAGATCCGACAGATACGAGTGGTGGCGGAACGGCTCGCGCGCGAACACGTTGGACAGGTGCACTTCGATGAACGGGATGGCCACCGCCGCAAACGCGTCGCGCAGCGCGATGCTGGTATGGGTGAAGGCGCCGGCATTGCACAGGATCAGGGCGGTGCGGTCGTCGCGCGCCTGGTGCACGCGCGCAATCAGCTCATGCTCGGCATTGGACTGGAACCACTGCAATTCGTGACCGGCCGCCTGCGCCCGATCGGCCAGGCTCTGGTTGATCCCGGCCAGCGTTTCGCGGCCGTAGATCTGCGGCTCGCGTGCACCCAGCAGGTTGAGGTTGGGTCCGTGCAGGACCAGGATCTTCGCCACGAAACCACCCAGCTTGCGTCCGGAGGCCCCGGAACCCGGCGCAGTGTGCGCGCGTCGGGCGATGTTGTCCAGTTCGCGGCAGATCGGCGATGTTCAACGGAGAACCCGCAGGGATTGCCCTGCGCTGGCGTATGTTTGGCCGAACTCAGGGAGCACCTTGCTGCGGCGCCAACCACTGGGTCAGCAGCTGCGGCGAAAGAATGCCGGCGTGAGTCGCGATAATGTGTCCATCGGCACCGATCAGCACGCTGAATGGCAAGATTTCAGCCTCATCGCCCAATTGCAGGGATGTGCTCGGTGTCTCCAGATTGCCCAGCAAGATCGGGTAACTCACCGGTTGCCTGGCCAGAAAAGCACGAACGTGGTCGGGCTGATCCATGGCGATTCCCAGCACGATCACCCCATTATCGGCGAACTTGCGTTGGGCTTCGTCGAGCGCGGGCATTTCCTGCAGACACGGGCCGCACCAGCTGGCCCAGAAATTGATGAGCAGGCGGCGCCCGCGGTACGCCGTCAGCGCGTGCATGCGCCCGTCCAGATCCGCCAGCGTCAGCGCCGGCAGCGGCTTGCCGACCATCGCCGATACGGCCGGCGCGGCGACCGGAACGGAGGCTGTCGCGCGATGGTGTCGGTATTGGGCCAGCCCGCCGCCGAGCAGGGCGGCCAGCGCGGCCAGCAGCAGGATCAGGCCGGAGGTGCGGTCGAGCATCAGCGCGCCGCGTCGGTCAACGCCCGTTCGACCATCGAGGCGGTCAGCACGGTCGACAGCTGCCGGCCGGGACCGCCATCCTTCGGGAACACCACGTACAGCGGCACGCCCGGCGAGTGGTACTCGGCCAGGAAGGCGCTGATCGCCGGGTTCACGTCGGTCCAGTCGCCCTTCATGTAGACCGCGCCGGTGCGCTGCAGCAGGTCGCGGAAGCGCGCGGTGTCGAGCACCGTGTGCTCGTTGGCCTTGCAGGTCACGCACCAGTCGGCGGTCATGTCCACGAACACCGGCGTGCCCGCTTCGCGCAGCGCGGCCAGCTTCTCCGCGGAATAGGGCACCACGCCGTCGGCCATGCGGGCTGCGGTAGGCGGCGGCACCTGGCTGAGCAGGCTCATCGGCACCAGCGTGGCGACCGCCAGCACGGCCACCGCCAGCTTGCTGACCACGCCGCGCGAACGGCTGCGCTCGAACCACCACAAGGTCATCGCCAGCAGCACCATCGCCACCAGCACCAGGCCCACCGCGTCGGCGCCACGCTGGTTGGCGAGCACCCACACCAGCCAGGCGGCGGTGAGATACATCGGGAAGGCCAGCACCTGTTTCAGCGTTTCCATCCAGCGGCCCGGCCTCGGCAGCAACCGTGCCACGGCGGGCACGAAGCCGATCGCCAGGAACGGCAGCGCCAGGCCGACGCCGAGCGCGAGGAACACCAGCAGCGCGGACAGCTTCGGTGCGGTGAATGCATAGGCCAGCGCGCCACCCATGAACGGCGCGGTGCAGGGGCTGGCCACCACCACCGCCAGCACGCCGGTGAAGAAATCGCCCGCCGGACCCGCACGCCGCGCCAGGCCGGCGCCGGCGTTGCCGAGCGAGGCGCCGAACTGCACCACGCCGGACATCGACAGGCCGACGGCGAGCATCACGCACGCCAGCACGCCGACCACCACCGGCTGCTGCAGCTGGGTACCCCAGCCCAGCGCGTGGCCGGCCGTGCGCAAGGCGAGGATGCCCAGCCCCAGCGCCGCGAAACTGCACAGCACGCCGGCGGTATAGAACAGGGCGTGGCTGCGCCGGGTGGCCGGGCTTTCGCCACTTTCCAGCACGCCTACCGCCTTGATCGAAAGCACGGGCAGGACGCACGGCATCAGGTTGAGGATCAGGCCACCACCCAGTGCCAGCGCCAGCGCGGCGAGCAGGCTGGTGCGCAACGGGCCGCCGTCGGCGGCCGGCGGCAACTCCTTGGCGGCAGTGGTCGGCGTGCCGCTGGCGAGCGCGCCGCTGCCCAGGTCGAGTTGCACCGTCCGCGTCATCAGCGGGTAGCACAGGCCGCCGTCCTGGCAGCCCTGGAAGGTCGCCTCCAGCGTCAACGGCCCGTGGCCGGCAGGCGCGCCCTGGAGCGCCACCGGCACTTCCACCTGGTCGAAGTACACCGTGACGTCGCCGAACTGCGGGTCCTGATGGCGCACGCCGGCGGGCCACGCGGGCGCGCCGAGCTGCACGCCATCGGCGTCCTTCAGCTTGAGCGTGGTGTGGTCGCGGTACAGGTAATAGCCCGCAGGCATGGTCCAGCGCAGCAGCAGTTGCTGCGGACTCTGCGCCAACGCGTCGAAGCGGAACGCCTGCTCGGGCGGCAGCGGCGCCTGCGTCGTGGCGGACGCGCCGGGCCTGCCGCGCCCGAGCTGATCCAGCGCCGCACCCAGCGAAGCCGCCGCTGCGGCCGGCGCGCCCGCGGCATCGGGCAGGGCCAGGTCGAGCTGCTCGGTATGCGGCGGATAGCAGATCTTCGGGTCGACCTCGTGGCAGCCCTGGTATTGCACGCTGAGCTTGAGCCGCGTGGTGCCCGCGGCGACGGTGTAGGGGATGCTGGCGTCGATGGCGTGGCGGTAGGTCTCCACGTCACCGAGGTATTCGTCGTGATGCTTCTTGCCGTCGGGGAGTTGGGCCTCGCCGAGGGTGACGCCATCGCCTGCCTTGAACTTCATGCGGCCGCGATAGAGGTAGTAATCCGGCGCGATCTTCCAGTGCAGCTTCAGCACGCCCGGGGTGCTGGCGTCGGCGCTGAGCTGGTAGGCCTCGGTCACCGGCAGCAGCCCGTCGGTTTCCTGGGCGAACGCTGGCAGGGCGGCCAGCAGCAGGCCCACGCCCAGCAGCAAGCGGGCGAACCTCGGGCCGATCGACAACGAATACATCGCGACTCCGGAACGCTGGGGCCCGCGGCGGCGGGCATTGACCCATTATGGCGCAGCCGCTGCGCTGCGCCGTGGCGTGCTTCATTTGACCGCGGGCGGGCGTGGCTCAGTCGCGGCTGTGCCGGCGCACCCAGTCGAGGTAGGCGGCGTGACCTTGCGCCACCGGTACCGCGATC
>MKTU01000028.1 GCA_001898415.1 Rhodanobacter sp. 67-28
GAGCAGGATCTTGATGTTGACCTCGTGGTCGGAGGTGTCCACGCCGGCGGAGTTGTCGATGAAGTCGGTGTTGAGCAGCACGCCCTTCTGCGCCGCCTCGATGCGGCCTTTCTGGGTCATGCCCAGGTTGCCGCCCTCGCCGATGATCTTCGCGCGCACCTCGGCGCCATCGATGCGCAGGCCGTTGTTGGCACGGTCGCGCACGTCGGCGTGGGTTTCGCTGCTGGCCTTGATGTAGGTACCGATGCCGCCGTTCCAGAGCAGGTCGACCGGCGCCTTGAGCACCGCGCTGAGCAGATCGTTCGGCGCCAGGTGTTCCACGTCGGGCTTCAGGCCCAGCGCGACGCGCACCTCGGGCGAGATCGGGATCGACTTGGCGCTGCGCGGGTAGACGCCGCCGCCGGCGGAGATCAGCGACTTGTCGTAGTCGTCCCAGCTCGAGCGCGGCACGTCGAACATGCGCTTGCGCTCGACGAACGAACGGGCCGCGTCGGGGTTCGGGTCGAGGAACACGTGGCGATGGTCGAACGCGGCCAGCAGCCGGATGTGCTCGGACAGCAGCATGCCGTTGCCGAACACGTCGCCGGACATGTCGCCGATGCCGACGCAGGTGAAATCCTCGTTCTGGCAATCGCGGCCGAGTGCGCGGAAGTGGCGCTTGACCGACTCCCACGCACCGCGCGCGGTGATGCCCATGCCCTTGTGGTCATAGCCGTGCGACCCGCCGGAGGCGAACGCGTCGCCCAGCCAGTAGTTGTGCTCGATCGAGATGGCGTTGGCGATGTCGGAGAACTTCGCGGTGCCCTTGTCGGCGGCGACCACCAGGTAGGGGTCGTCCGCGTCGTGGCGCACCACGTCGTGCGGATGCACCACCTTGCCCTCGACCAGGTTGTCGGTGATGTCGAGCAGGCCGTTGATGAAGAGCTTGTAGCAGGCGATGCCCTCGGCCAGCACCGCGTCGCGGTCGCCGTCGGGGGACTTCTTGACGAAGAAGCCGCCCTTGGAGCCGACCGGCACGATCACCGTGTTCTTGACCATCTGCGCCTTGACCAGGCCCAGCACCTCGGTGCGGAAATCCTCGCGGCGGTCGGACCAGCGCAGGCCGCCGCGGGCGACCGCGCCGAAGCGCAGGTGGATGCCTTCCACGCGCGGGGCGCACACCCAGATCTCGCGGTACGGCACCGGCTTGGGCAGCTCGGCGACCTGGTGCGAGTCGATCTTGTAGCTGATGTAGTCGCGGTACGCGCCCTCCCACTGCTGGAAGAAACTGGTGCGCAAGGTGGCACGGATCAGCCCCACGAAGCTGCGCAGGATGCGGTCCTCGTCGAGGCTGGCCACGTTCTCCAGCAGCACGCCGATGGCAGCTTCCACGACCTTGACCTGCTCGGCGCGCGGACGCGCCAGCGCGGCGCCCAGCTCGTCGATCAGGCCGGGCTGCGCGGCCTGCACGTTGGCCGGGATCAGCGTGCGCATCTCCACCGCCAGGGTGGCCCCGGCGATCTTCAGCTCGTCGGGCGAGAGCGCCTCGCGACGCGGGTCGAACTTGGCCAGGAACAGCTCCACCAGCAAGCCGGCGATCGCCGGATAGCGGTTGAGCGTCTCCTCCATGTACGCCTGCGAGAAGGTCACGCCGGTCTGCAGCAGATACTTGCTGTAGCCGCGCAGCATCGCCACCTGGCGCCAATCGAGCTTGGCGCCGAGCACCAGCCGGTTGAAGCCGTCGTTCTCCGCGGCGCCGCGCCAGACATGCTCGAACGCATCCTCGAACAGCGCGCCGACCTGCTCCACGCTGAAGGCGAGCTTGCCGGTGGGCTGCACGTCGAAATCCTGGATCGACAACGGCGTGTCGCCGGGGATCTCGTAGACATGCTCGGTGAGTACGCGCAAGCCGAGGTTCTCCAGCTGCGGCAGGACCTCGGACAGCGAGATGTCGCTGCCGTTGCGGTACACCTTGAAGCGCAGCGACTCGGGGTTCTGCGGCGGGTGGTAGAACGACATGCGGATGCCGTGCTCGCCGCTCAGCTGCGACAACTCGTGGATGTCTTCCGCGGCCACCGCCGGGCTGACGTCCTCGACGTAGCCGGCCGGCAGCGCGCGGGCGTAGCGGTTGGCCAGCACCACGCCCTCGTGTTCGCCGCGCAGGCGCACCAGCGCGTCGCGCACCTCGTCGTGCCAGTTGCGCACGATCGCGGCCACGGCGTGCTCCAGTTCGGCGACGTCGCAGGCAGGCTGGTCGCCGATCTTCGGCCGCATCACGATGGTCAGCCGCGCCAGCGCCGACTCGCCCATCTCCACCGAGGAATCGCTCTGCACCGCGTGCAGCGCCATGCCCAGCGTGGCTTCGATGCGTTCGCGCACCGAAGTGTTGAAGCGGTCGCGCGGCACGAACACCATGCAGGTGAAGAACCGCCCGTAGCGGTCGCGGCGCACGAACAGCCGCGTGCGTGCGCGCTGGCGCAGTTCGAGAATGCCCATCGAGGTGTTGAACAGCTCCTCCTCGGTGCCCTGCAGCAGCTCCTCGCGCGGCAGCGTTTCCAGGATGTGGCGCAGCGACTTGCCGGAGTACGAGTCGCGCTTGAGGCCCGAGCGGGCCAGCACCGCCTCGACCTTGTGCCGCACCAGCGGCACGTCCTGCGGGCGCGCCATGTAGGCGCTGGAGGTGAACAGGCCCAGGAAGCGCTGCTCGGCGACCGCGCGGCCATCAGGCCCGAACTGCAGCACGCCGATGTAGTCCATGTAGCCGGGGCGATGCACGTGCGAGCGCGCGTTGGTCTTGGTCAGGATGATCGCGTCGGTGGCGCCGGATTGCGGCAGCTCGCTGGCGGCCAGGGTGCGCAACGAGCGCGGGGCCAGCGAGCGGTCGGTCTTGCGCAGGATGCCCAGGCCCGAGGCTTCGCGCGAACGCAGCACGCGGTCGCCGTCGGCATCGACCACCTCGTATTCGCGATAGCCGAGGAAGGTGAAGTTGTCCTCCGCCAGCCAGCGCATGAAGGCAGCCGCTTCCTTCGCCGAGGCCTCGTCCAGCGGGATCTTGCGCTGCGGCAGCTCGGCGGCGGCCAGGGTGCGCAACGAGCGCGGGGCCAGCGAGCGGTCGGTCTTGCGCAGGATGCCCAGGCCCGAGGCTTCGCGCGAACGCAGCACGCGGTCGCCGTCGGCATCGACCACCTCGTATTCGCGATAGCCGAGGAAGGTGAAGTTGTCCTCCGCCAGCCAGCGCATGAAGGCAGCCGCTTCCTTCGCCGAGGCCTCGTCCAGCGGGATCTTGCGCTGCGGCAGCTCGGCGGCGATCGCCAGCGCCTGCTCGCGCATCGCGCTCCAGTCGTTGACCGCGGCGCGCACGTCTTCCAGCGCCGCCTCGACCTGCGTCTTCAGCTGTTCCTGCTCGGCGGCATCGGCGGCGCGGTCGATCTCGAAATGCATCACCGACTCGGCGTGTCCCTGCTTGCCGCCCAGCTCCTGCAGCGCGCCGGCGGCGTCGCGCGAGACGGTCAGCACCGGGTGGATCACCGCGTGGATCTGCAGGTTGGTCGACACCACCATGCTCACCGTGTCGATCAGGAACGGCATGTCGTCGGTGACCACCTGCAGCAGGCTGCGCCCGGCGTGGAGGTCCGCGGGGCTCAGCACGCGCACCGCGGCGCGCCCGGCCGGGCGCTGCTGCATGAACTCCAGCAGGCTGCCCACCAGCGCCGCCCACTGCACCGGCGTGTGCAGCTGGACATCGCTGCCGGCGACCCGTGCGAAGAAGGCGGTGCAGAACACCTCGGCCTGGGTCAAGCGCTGGGGCGACATGCCGCTCTTTTTCAGCTCGGCGAGCACTACGGACGGGAGGGAGGGGTCATTTGCCGCAAGGGTCGCATTCATGGCATCTGCTGTTAGTTGGACGGAGGTGGGAAGGGCCGCGATAAATCCTCGGAAGGATACGCCGCGGCACCTCCCGAATCCACCCGCGCGCGGGCCGGGGCGAACGTCTGCGAGGCGCCGCACGCGGCGCGGATGATCCGCCGCGCAACGCGGCCCGCGCGGATGTCGAACAATGTGTCGAACGGCGTGTCGAACGGCGCGTGGCGCGGCGGCGGATATTCATCGACCGCTGCCTCCGACCATGCGAGGTTGCGCGCGCGACCCGCGCTGGAAACGACGCCGCCGGAAAATGTATACTGCGCAGTCCAGTTTGTGCGTTGTGACATCTCCGAAGCGCCGCCACGGCGGCGTTTCGGGCGCCACCGGCAACACCCGATGCGCGGCGGAAACGGATTCCCGCGCGGCGCATGCGACGCCCCTCCCCACACCCCGAACAAGAAAGAGAACCGGAGTCCCCATGAAGCCTTCGTCACTGCGCTCGCCGCTGCTGTGCCTGTGCCTGCTGGTATTGGCCGGTTGCGGCAAGAGCACCGGCAACGGTCCGCCGCAAATGCCGCCGCCCGAGGTGGGCGTGGTCACGGTGCAACCGCAGAACTCGCCGCTGACCCGCGACCTGGTCGGGCGCCTTTCCGCCTATCGCAGCGCCGACGTGCGCGCGCGGGTGGCCGGCGTGCTGCTCAAGCGCGATTACGAGGAAGGCACCGACGTCACGCGCGGCCAGTTGCTGTTCCAGATCGACCCGGCGCCGCTGCAGGCCGAGTTGAACGCGGCCAAGGCTTCGCTGGCGCAGGCCCAGGCCAGCTGGACCAACAACAAGGTCACCGCGCAGCGCGTGCGCGAACTGGCGCCCAAGGGCTACGTGTCCAAGGCCGACCTCGACAACGCGCTGGCCGCCGAGCGCAGCAGCGCCGCGGCCGTGCAGGCCGCGCGCGCCAACGTGGAGACTGCGCGCATCAACCTGGGCTACGCCAACGTCACCGCGCCGATCGCCGGCCGCGCCGGGCAGCAGCAGGTGACCGAGGGCGCGCTGGTGGGCAGCGGCGCGGCCACCTTGCTCACCACGGTCGAGCAGATCGACCCGCTGTACGTGAACTTCACGCTCAGCGTGGAATCGCTGGAGAACATGCGCCAGGCGCAGAGCGAGGGCAACGTCACCCTGGCCGGCCAGAACAAGGCCAGCGTGCGCATCACCCTGCCCGACGGCAGCACCTACGCCGAGCCGGGCACGGTCGATTTCTCCGCCGCCACGGTCAACCCGGCGACCGGCTCGGTGGACTTGCGCGCCACCATCCCCAACCCGAAGCACAAGCTGCTGCCGGGCATGTACGTGACCTTGCAGGCCAACCTGGGCCAGCGCCACAAGGTGTTCGTGCTGCCGCAGCAGGCGGTGCAGCGCGACACCACCGGCGCCTACGTGATGACCGTGGGTGCGGACAACAAGGTCGTGCGCAAGGACGTCACCACGGCCGACATGCGCGACGGCGACTGGGTAATCAGCGGCGGCCTGAAGGCCGGCGACAAGGTGGTGGTTTCCGGCATCCAGAACGTGAAGGAAGGCGAGCCGGCCAAGCCGAGTCCCTGGCACCGCGATGCGCCGGCCGGCGCGACGTCCACGGCGCCGGCGGGCGGCGCTTCCGCGAACGGCCAGTAACGGAGCGCCGACATGCCCAACTTCTTCATCGACCGCCCTGTCTTCGCCTGGGTGGTCGCCATCCTGATTTCGCTCGGTGGCGTGCTGGCCATCCTCAACCTGGGCGTGGAATCCTACCCGGACATCGCGCCGCCGTCGGTCACGGTCAGCGCCAGCTACCCCGGCGCCAGCGCCGACACCACCGAGAAAACGGTCACCCAGGTCATCGAGCAGCAGCTGACCGGCATCGACCACCTGCTGTATTTCAGCTCCTCGTCCAGCGCCAGCGGTCGCGCCAGCATCACGCTGACCTTCGAGAGCGGTACCGACCCCGACATCGCCCAGGTGCAGGTGCAGAACAAGGTGGCGCTGGCCACACCGCGACTGCCTTCCGAAGTGACCCAGCAGGGCGTGGTGGTGGCCAAGGCCAACGCCGGCTTCCTGATGGTGGTGGCGCTGCAATCGACCAACCCGGGCATCGACCGCGACCGCCTCAACGACATCGTCGGCTCGCAGGTGCTCGACCAGATTTCGCGCGTGCCGGGCGTGGGCAGCACGCGGCAGTTCGGCTCCGAGTACGCCATGCGCATCTGGCTCAACCCGGACAAGCTGCACGGCTACAATCTGTCGGCCAGCCAGGTGCTCGCCGCCGTGCGTTCGCAGAACGTGCAGTTCGCCGCCGGCGCGCTGGGCGCGGACCCGGCCATCCCCGGCCAGGGTTTCAGCGCCACGGTGTCGACCGAAGGCCGTTTCACCACGCCGCAGCAGTTCGCCGGGATCATCCTGCGCACCAACACCGACGGCACCACCGTCACCCTGGGCGACGTGGCGCGGATCAGCTTCGGGCCCGGCAACTACGGTTTCGATACCCAGTACGACGGCAAGCCGATCGGCGCCTTCGCGATCCAGCTGCTGCCTGGCGCCAACGCACTCAACGTGGCCACCGCGGTGCGCGCCAAGATGGATGAGCTGGCGCCCAGCTTCCCGCCGGGCGTGACCTGGTTCAGCCCGTACGACAGCACTACCTTCGTGACCATCTCGATCAACGAGGTGGTGCACACGCTGATCGAGGCGATCGTGCTGGTGTTCCTGGTGATGCTGCTGTTCCTGCAGAACTTCCGCGCCACCATCATCCCCACCCTGGTGATTCCGGTGGCCCTGCTCGGCACCTTCCTCGGCATGCTGGTGCTCGGCTTCACCATCAACCAGCTGACCCTGTTCGGCATGGTGCTGGCGATCGGCATCGTGGTCGACGACGCGATCGTGGTGATCGAGAACGTCGAACGCATCATGACCGAGGAGGGTCTCTCGCCGAAGGATGCCACGCGCAAGGCGATGGGCCAGATCACCGGCGCGGTGGTGGCAATCACCGTGGTGCTGGCGGCGGTGTTCGTGCCCTCGTCGCTGCAGCCCGGCGCCTCCGGCATCATCTACAAGCAGTTCGCGCTGACCATCGCGCTGTCGATGGGCTTTTCCGCCTTTCTCGCGCTGAGCTTCACGCCGGCGCTGTGCGCCAGCTTCCTGCAGCCGGAGCACGAGAAGAAGAAGAACGTCGTCTATCGCAAGTTCAACCGGCTGTTCGACTGGACCACGCACACCTATACCCGCCACGTGGGCGTCGCGATCGGCCACGCGCCGCGGTGGATGCTGGCGTTCGTGGTGGTCGCGCTGCTCGGCGGCTTCCTCTACACGCGCCTGCCCGGCAGTTTCCTGCCGGAGGAAGACCAGGGCTACGCGATGTCGGTGATCCAGCTGCCGCCGGGCGCAACCAAGCAGCGCACCACCGAGGTCATGACGCAGATGCGCGACATCCTGCGCAAGGACCCCGCGGTGGACGGGGTGATGCAGGTCACCGGCTTCAGCTTCATCGGCTCCGGCGAGAACGCCGGCATGGCCTTCATCAAGCTCAAGGACTGGGCCGACCGCGATGTCGGCGCCAGCGAGTTCATCCAGCGAGCCAACCGCAAGCTGCACCAGATCCGCGATGCGCGCATCTTCGTGATCAACATCCCCACCGTGCAGGGGCTGGGCCAGTTCGGCGGCTTCGACATGTACCTGCAGGACCGCAGCGGCGCCGGTCGCGACGCCCTGACCGCGGCACGCAACACCCTGATCGGCAAGGCCAACCAGGACAGCAAGCTGGCCGGCGTGCGTCCGAACGAGCTGGAGGAAGCCCCGCAGCTGCACCTGCAGGTGGATCGCGTGCAGGCGCAGTCGATGGGCCTGTCGATCGGCGACATCTACAACGCGATCGGGCTGATGCTGGCGCCGGTGTACGTCAACGACTTCACCTATGGCGGGCGCATCAAGCGCGTGATCATGCAGGCCGACGCGCCCTACCGCATGGGCCCGGATGCGCTGCAGCACATCTTCACGCCCAGCTCCAAGCTGGCCGGCGACGGCACCGCGCAGATGATCCCGCTGGCCAACGTGGTGCACTCGACGTGGGACGTGTCATCGCCCTCGCTGACCCGCTACAACGGCTACTCGGCGGTCGAGGTCGTCGGCTCGCCGGCGCCCGGGCACGCCTCGGGCGAGGCAATGAGCGAGATGGAGAGGATCATCCGCAACGACCTGCCCAAGGGCTTCGGCTACGACTGGACCGGGCAGTCGTACCAGGAGATCCTCTCCGGCAACGCGGCTACCCTGCTGATGGTGCTGTCGATCTTCATCGTGTTCCTGGCGCTGGCCGCGCTGTACGAAAGCTGGTCGATCCCCGTCTCGGTGCTGCTGATCGTGCCGCTGGCGTTCCTGGGCGCGGTGGTGTTCACCCTGCTGCGCGGCCTTCCCAACGACATCTACTTCAAGATCGGCCTGATCACGGTAATCGGCCTGGCCGCGAAAAACGCGATCCTGATCGTGGAATTCGCGGTGGCCGAGCAGCAGGCCGGACGCAGCCTGCGCGAGGCCACGGTCGACGCAGCCCGCCTGCGCCTGCGCCCGATCCTGATGACCTCGCTGGCCTTCATCCTCGGCGTGTTCCCGCTGCTCGTCTCCTCCGGCGCCGGCGCCAACGCACGCCACGCCATCGGCACCGGCGTGATCGGCGGCATGCTGTTCGCCACCTTCCTCGGCGTGCTGCTGATCCCGGTGTTCTACGTGGTGGTGCGTCGCCTGCTCGGCGACAGACTCGATGGCCACGACCACCCGGGCATCCAGGGGCCACACACCTTCGACTCCGATCCGCAGCGGGGGCTTTGAAGCCGGGAATAGGGAATCGAGAATAGGGAATCGGAAAAGCACGCCCCGCAAGCCCCTGACAAAAACGCCCCGGTATCAGCCGGGGCGTTTTTTGTTTCCCTTGAGAGCGGCGGAGCCTCAATCAACCGGATTGCGCCTGCCGCATGCTCGTCCGATTCCCCATTCCCTATTCCCTATTCCCGATTCCCTGCCTCACCGCAATCCCGTCTCCGCCCGCGCAATCACCAGCCGCTGGATCTCGCTGGTGCCTTCGTAGATCTCGGTGATCTTGGCGTCGCGGAAGTAGCGTTCCAGCGACATTTCCTTCGAATAGCCCATGCCGCCGTGGATCTGCACGGCCTGGTGGGCGATCCACATCGCCGCTTCGGAGGCGGTGAGCTTGGCCACCGCAGCCTCGGTACCGAAGCGGCCGCCATGCTTTTCGGTCTCGCCCTTGGTCCACGCGGCACGCAGGGTGAGCAGCGTGGCAGCATCGAGCTTGCACTTCATGTCGGCGATCTTGGACTGGGTCATCTGGAAGGTGCCGATCGGCTGGCCGAATGCCTTGCGGTCGCGCGACCACTGCAGCGTGGCTTCGTACGCGGCGCGGGCAATGCCGACCGCCTGCGAGGCGATGCCGATGCGTCCGGCATCGAGCACGCCCATCGCGATCGAGAAGCCCTTGCCCTCCTCGCCCAGCAAATTGGCTTTTGGCAACACGTAATCGGTGAACTCGATTTCGCACGTGGCCGAGGCGCGGATGCCGAGCTTGGGCTCGGTCTTGCCGGCGTGGAAGCCGGGCAGCCGGGTATCGACGATGAAGGCCGACACCCCCTTGGCGCCGATGCCCGGCGTGGTGATCGCGAACAGCACGATGTAGCGCGCCACCGGGCCGGAGGTGATCCAGCTCTTCTTGCCGTTGATCACCCAGTCGCCGTTGGCGTTCCTGGTGGCGCGGGTATGCATGGCCGAGGCATCGGAGCCCGATTGCGGCTCGGTCAGCGCATAGGCACCGATCGCCTCGCCGGTGGCGATGGCGCGCACGTACTGCTGTTTCTGCTCCTCGGTGCCATGCTTGAGGATGCCGTTGCAGAACAGCGAATTGTTCACCGACATGACCGTCGAAGTGGCCGCGTCGGCGGCAGCGATCTCGATCATCGCCAGCACGTAGGCGATCGGGTCCATGCCGGCACCGCCGTACGCCTCAGGCACCTCGATGCCCATCAGTCCGAGCCGGCCCATCTCGCGGATGTTCTCCAGCGGAAACTCGCCCTTCGCGTCCAGCTCGGCCGCCACCGGCGCGATGCGCTTGTGCGCGAAATCACGGGCGATCGACTGGATCGACAACTGGTCTTCGGTAAAACGGAAATCCACGGGGGGCTCCTTGAGGCAATCGAGCCGCCGATTTTAGCGGCAAATGGCCGATCGGCCCGGCGCAGCCCGCTTGACGCATGGCAAAGCCCGGCCTAGCCTATACATCTTTATATCGCGATACAGGGATAATCATGGACTTGGCCACCGCGTCCAGCGTGTTGCGCCTGCTCGCCGACCCCACCCGCGTGCGCCTGCTGGCCCTGCTGGAGAACGAGGAGCTGACCGTGGCCGAACTGGCCGCGGTGCTGCATCTGGCGCAGCCACGGGTATCCACGCATCTGGCCAAGCTCAAGGAAGCCGGCCTGGTGCGCGACCGCCGCGCCGGCGTCTCGGCTTATTACCGCGCCAACAACGAGGGCGACGAGGCGCAGCACGCGTTGGTGGTTTCGCTGCGCGCCAGCATCGACGACGCCCTGTTGCGCGAGGACACCGCACGACTGCCCGGCGTGCTGGCCAACCGCGCCCGCGAGGAAGGCTGGGCCGACACCGTCGCCGGCGACATGGAGCGCCATTACTCGCCCGGCCGCACCTGGGAAACGCTGGCGCGCTCGCTGCTGCAGCTGCTGGGCACCGGCGACGTGCTCGACATCGCCTCCGGCGACGGCATCACCGCCGAGCTGCTGGCGCCGCATGCGCACTCGATCGTCTGCGTCGATTCCAGCGAGCGCGTGGTCGAGGCCGCCGCGAAACGACTGAAGTCGTTCGCCAACGTGCGCGTGATCCAGGGCGACATGCACGCGCTGGAGCTGGGCGAGCAGCGCTTCGATCTGGTGCTGATGCTGCACGCGCTGACCTACGCCGAACACCCCGCCAAGGCGGTGGCCGAGGCCGCCCGCCTGCTGCGCCCCGGCGGCCGCTTGCTGGCCGTGACACTGGGCCAGCACGACCACCGCGCCGCGGTCGAGCCGTTCGACCACCGCAATCTCGGTTTCCGCATCGAGCAACTCGAAGGCTACGCGCGCAGCGCCGGGCTCGACGTGCTCAGCGGCAACCGGCTCAGCCGCGAGCGCAAGGCGCCGCATTTCGAAGTCATCAGCCTGCTGGCGCGCAAGCGCGCCTGACCCTCTTGTCTGCAAGGACGTTGCAATGAACACCCTGCCCTGGCTCCACCCCGATCGCGTCGCCGCCCTGGAACAGGCGCTGCGCCAACGCATCCTGATCATCGACGGCGCCATGGGCACCATGCTGCAGGCGCACCACCTCGACGAAGAGGGCTTTCGCGGCGAGCGCTTCGAGCACGGCCACGACGGCCACGCGCACGCGCGCGACGGTCATGCCCATGACCATCCAGGGGGCTGCGACCTCAAGGGCAACAACGACCTGCTCACCCTGACCCGCCCGGAAATCATCCGCGGCGTGCACGACGCCTACCTCGAAGCCGGCGCCGACCTGGTCGAGACCAACACCTTCAACTCCACCCGCATCAGCCAGTCCGACTACAAACTGCAGCACCTGGCCCACGAGCTGAATCTGGAAGGCGCAAAGCTGGCCCGTGCCGCCTGCGACGCGATGACGGCGAAGACGCCGCAGCAGCCACGCTTCGTGATCGGCGTGCTCGGCCCGACCAGCCGCACCGCCTCGCTGTCGCCCGACGTCAACGACCCGGGTTTCCGCAACGTGACCTTCGAGGAACTGGCGGCGAATTACACCGAAGCGGCCAGCGGCCTGATCGACGGCGGCGCCGACGTGATCATGGTCGAGACGATCTTCGACACGCTGAACGCGAAAGCCGCGCTGTTCGCGCTGTCCGAACTGTTCCACCAGCGCGGCGCGCGCGTGCCGGTGATGATCTCCGGCACCATCACCGACCGCTCCGGCCGCACGCTCTCCGGCCAGACCGCCGAAGCGTTCTACTACTCGGTGCGCCACGCGCAGCCGCTGTCGGTCGGCTTCAACTGCGCGCTCGGCGCCGAGGACCTGCGCCCGCACATCCAGACCCTGGCGAGCATCGCCGAAAGCCATGTCAGCACCCACCCGAACGCCGGCCTGCCGAATGCCTTCGCCGAATACGACGAGACGCCCGAACACATGGCCGGCGTGATCGCCGACTTCGCCCGCGACGGCCTGCTCAACCTGGTCGGCGGCTGCTGCGGCACCACGCCGGCTCACATCAAGGCGATCGCCGAGGCGGTGCGTGATTGCGCGCCGCGTGCGCTGCCTTGCGTCGATCAAGCGGAGGCCGCATGACCATGACGCGCCACACCCGCCTGTCGGGCCTCGAACCGCTGGTCATCACCCCCGACCTGCTGTTCATCAACATCGGCGAGCGCACCAACGTCACCGGCTCGGCCAAGTTCAAGAAGCTGATCAAGGAAGACCGCTACGACGAAGCGGTGGAAGTGGCCCGCCAGCAGGTGGAGAGCGGCGCGCAGATCCTCGACGTGAACATGGACGAAGGCCTGCTCGATTCCGAAGCGGCAATGGTGAAGTTCCTCAACCTGATCGCCGCCGAGCCGGACATCGCCAAGATCCCGGTGATGGTGGACTCCTCCAAGTGGAGCGTGATCGAGGCCGGCCTGAAGTGCCTGCAGGGCAAGGGCGTGGTCAACTCCATCTCGCTGAAGGAAGGCGAAGAACCATTCCTGGAGCAGGCGCGGAAAATCCTGCGCTACGGCGCCGCCACCGTGGTGATGGCCTTCGACGAGAACGGCCAGGCCGACAGCGTGGCGCGCCGCCTGGAAATCTGCGAGCGCTCGTACAAGCTGCTCACCGAAGAAGTAGGTTTTCCGCCCGAAGACATCATCTTCGACTCCAACATCTTCCCGATCGGCACCGGCATCGAGGAGCACGCCGACAACGCGGTGAACTTCATCGAGGCGGCGAAGGAACTGAAGAAACGCTTCCCGTACTCGCACCTCTCCGGCGGCGTCTCCAACGTCTCGTTCTCGTTCCGCGGCAACGACGCCGTGCGCGAGGCGATCCACAGCGTGTTCCTCTACCACGCCATCCAGGCCGGCATGGACATGGGCATCGTCAACGCCGGCCAGCTGGCGATCTACGACGAGCTGGAACCCGAGCTGCGCGAGCGCGTGGAAGACGTGGTGCTGAACCGCCGCGCCGACGCCACCGAGCGGCTGATGGAGATCGCCGAGAAGCACAAGAAAGGCGCGCGCGAGCAGGACAATAGCAACGCCATGGCCTGGCGCGAACTGCCGGTGCGCAAGCGGCTGGAACACGCACTGGTGCACGGCATCGACCAGTTCGTGGTGGAAGACACCGAGGAAGTGCGCCAGACCGTCACCCGCACGCTGGACGTGATCGAAGGTCCGCTGATGGACGGCATGAACGTGGTCGGCGACCTGTTCGGCGCCGGCAAGATGTTCCTGCCGCAGGTGGTGAAATCCGCCCGCGTGATGAAGAAGGCGGTGGCCTGGCTGCTGCCCTTCATGGAAGAGGAGAAAAAACTCAGCGGCAACACCAGCAAGAGCAACGGCAAGATCGTGATGGCCACGGTCAAGGGCGACGTGCACGATATCGGCAAGAACATCGTGGGCGTGGTGCTCGCCTGCAACAACTTCGAGGTGATCGACCTCGGCGTGATGGTGCCGGCGCAGAAGATCCTCGACACCGCGATCGAGGAGAAGGCCGACATGATCGGCGTCTCCGGCCTGATCACCCCTTCGCTGGAGGAGATGGCCAACGTCGCCCGCGAAATGAAGCGGCGCGGCTTCAGCATCCCGCTGCTGATCGGCGGCGCCACCACCTCGCGCGCGCACACCGCGATCAAGATCGAGCCGCACTACGAAACCGCCTGCGTGTGGGTGAAGGACGCCTCGCGCGCGGTCGGCGTGGCGCAATCGCTGGTCAGCAAGGAGCTGGTCGACGGCTTCCTGGCCAAGGTGCGCAGCGAGTACGCGGAGGTGCGCGAGCGCCACAAGCACCGCGGCCCCGGCAAGAAGCTGGTGACGCTGGCGCACGCACGCGGCAACCGCTTCAGCTGCGACTGGGCCAACTACGACCCGCCGCAGCCGGTGCAGCCCGGCCTCACCGTGTTCGACGACTACCCGCTGGCCGAGCTGCGCGAAACCATCGACTGGACACCGTTCTTCCAGGCCTGGGAACTGGCCGGCCACTATCCCGCCATCCTCACCGACGCCGTGGTCGGCACGCAGGCCAGCGAACTGTTCGCCGACGCGCAGGCGATGCTGGACAAGATCGTCAACGAGAAGTGGCTCACGGCCCGCGCGGTGATCGGCTTCTGGCCGGCCGCCAACCTCATGGACGACGTGGAGATCTACACCGACGACACCCGCACCCAGCCGCTGGCCACGCTGCACCACCTGCGCCAGCAGGCCGACAAGCCGGTGGAACGGCCCAACCTGTGCCTGGCCGATTTCATCGCGCCGAAGTCGTTCGGCAAGCCCGACTGGATCGGCGGCTTTGCCGTCACCGCGGGCCTCGGCATCGAGCCGCACCTCGAGCGCTTCCACGCCGACCATGACGACTACTCCGCGATCATCCTGAAAGCGCTGGCCGACCGCCTCGCCGAAGCCTTCGCCGAACGCATGCACCTGCGCGTGCGCAAGGAGTTCTGGGGTTTCGTGCCCGACGAAAGCCTCGACAACGAGGCGTTGATCGCCGAGAAATACCAGGGCATCCGCCCCGCCCCCGGCTATCCGGCCTGTCCCGATCACACCGAGAAGGCGACGCTCTTCAAGCTCCTCGACGCCACGAACAACGCCGGCATCATACTCACCGAAGGTTTCTCGATGTATCCGGCAGCCGCCGTCTCCGGCTGGTACTTCTCGCACCCCGGCAGCCAGTACTTCGTGGTCGGCCGCCTGGGCCTGGAACAGGTGCAGGACTACGCCAAACGCAAAGGCTGGAGCCAGGCCGAGGCCGAACGCTGGCTCGCCGCCAACCTCGACTACGACCCCGACTGACCGATCGCCCGGGCAGGGCGGGCACTGGCGGCGGGCAGGGCCCGCCCTGCGTCAACTCAAGCGGTGGCGTCGCCGGTCATGCCGTTCTTTCGATGGCGGAGGTGAACGACCAGGTTGTAGACCGACACGAACACCGGGAAGAAGTTGGAGAGGATGCCCACCGAGTCGTTCTTGCCGAACACGAAGTACGCCAGCAGCAACACGCTGCCGCACACCGACAGCCACCAGAACGCCAGCGGCATCACCACGCGCTTGTACTTGCGCGTGTAGTAGAGCTGGACGAACCAGCGGCTGGTGAACATCAGCGTGCCGGCGAAGCCGACGATCTTCCACGGCGTCAGCTCGAACTGCTGCAGCGCGTGAAGGATGCGAACCAGTTCGGTGTCGAGGAATGCCATGAGCGTGCGCTTGCGTCGGGAAAGGCGCCAAGTCTAGCAATTCGCCACCATCGCTCCTTGCACGCCGCCGCAGCCGGCGGCGATCGGCAAGGCCGTCTCCTTCGCCGCGAACACGAAAAAGGCCACCCGCTGGGTGGCCTTTTCGCGATTCTGTATGGTGGGCGATGCAAGGATCGAACTTGCGACACCTGCCGTGTGAAGGCAGTGCTCTACCGCTGAGCTAATCGCCCGCCGAGAACGCGCAATTTTAGGGATACATGCCGAGCCGGTCAACCATCGCGCGAACTCCGGCGCGGCGCCGACGCTGGGATGGCCGGCGCCCGGTGATCAATGGCTGGGCCGGGCAAGCGACACGGATCTCGCCTGCCCCGGCACGATCAGCCCGACGATTCGAGCACGTGGGCGACCAGTGCGGCCAGAAACGTTTCGCGCAGGCGGCGGTAGTGCGGGTCTTGCGGGCCTTTCAGCGCGGCTACGTGCATGGCGTGGTGGCTGGCGCCCAGGCTGTCGTCGAGATCGGCCAGGTGGAAGTATTCGCCGGGGCCGCAGGTGCGTCCGCTGTGGGTGGCCCAGAACGCGGACTCGGCCGGCAGCGCGACGAATTGCTCCTCCCACAGCAACTCGCCGGCCAGCGCGCCGAGACTGGTGAGCGGGACTTGCGCCCGCGGAGCGGGGCGATGCGCGCGCAGCCAGCCTTGCAGCGCCTCGGCCGGCATCGGCCGGGCCAGTGCGTAGCCCTGGCCGAAATCGGCGCCCAGCAGCGAGGCCGCCTCGATCAGGTCGGGCGTTTCCAGCCCTTCCACCACGACCTCCAGCCGCAGGTCGTTGCCGATGCGGATCAGCTGGCGGATGAAACGCAGCGTGTTCAAGGGGTCGCGCCGGGCCTGCAGCACGATCGCCTGGTCGATCTTGATGCGGTCGAACGGCCATTGGCGCAGCCGGATCAGCGAGCTGTAGCCGGCACCGAGGTCGTCCTCGACCAGCCGAACGCCCAGCGCCTTCAGCGATTGCATGCCCGGCTCGTCCAGCGAGCCGGGGTGTTCGCTGGCCAGCGGGGATTCGAGGATCTCCAGCAGCAGCGCCGCGGGCGGGCAACCGCTGTCGGCGAGGACCGCGGCGGCAGCCGCGCCGTAGCGGGGATCTTCCAGCGCCGCCGCCGGCACGTTCACCGACATGTCCAGCGGGTGGCCCGCACCGCACAGCGATTGCCGGCAGGCGGTGGCCAGCGCCAGGCCATGCCGGAACAGCACGATCAGGTCATCGGCATCCAGCGCGGGCAGGAAGCGGCCCGGCGCCAGCAGCTGGTCGTCCACGTCGCGCAAGCGCGCCAGCGCCTCGAACTCGGTGACCGCGCCGTCGGCCAGCCGGATCAGCGGCTGGTAGTGCATCTGCAAGGCATCGGTGGCGATCCGCGCGCGCCAGCGCTCGCGCACGAAGAACGGCAGCAATTCGGCGCCCTGCCGCGGTGGCGACAGCCGCGCCAGCGCAAGGTCCAGCACCGACTTGACCTGCTCCACGAAGGCACGTTGATCCTCGCTCTGCAAGCCGCCGGCATACGGGCTGTACAGCGACAGCACCACCACCGGGTTGTCGCGCGACGGACACAGCGGGATCGAAACGCTGGAGACCACCCCGAGCCCGAGCGCCATGTCGCGCCAGCTGGCCATGGCCGGATCGCTGCCGAAATGCACGCAGCGCTGGATGCTGACCGTGCGCCAGGCGCGCCCGCTCGGCCCGCCGCCCTCCGGGTGACCGGGATCGACGCGGATCGGCAATGCCTCGCCCGCGCTCAGCGCGCGCAGGTAGGCCGCAAACGCATTGCCCGCCACCGCCTCGTAGGTCAGCCGGCCGGAATCGTCCGGGCGCCCCACCGCGCAGGCGGCAAATTCCTGGTGCGAGGCGAGGATGTCGACCACGCCCTGGATCAGGCCAAGATAGCCCTCGGCCGACCACGCCAGCGCATTGAGCCGGGCCAGCAGCGCCATGCGCCGGCGTTGCAGCGCGCGCATGCTTTCAAGCTGCCAATGCCGCTCGGCATCCAGCCGTTGCAGCACCACGTCCAGCGCGCGGCGGTCGGCCGAGGCCAGCACCGTGACCAGGTCGTCGCGCAGTTGCTCGATCGCCTCCAGCAGCCACACTTCCTCCAGCCCGCAGGCGGCGTGGAACAGGCCGGTGCGCGTGGCGCGCTTGCGGTGGGCGGCCAGGTCCAGGTCCGCGCGGGCCAGCACCTGCAGATGCGCCAGCATGTGCAGCTTGAGCGCGCGGTACTCGCCGTCCGGCAACGCGCGCAGCAGCGTGCCGATGCCTTCGTGCTGGAGCAGCGCCGCGCAGAAACTCTCCACCACCGCCTGCAGCCGCGGCTGCCAGCTGTCGCGGCAGGCCCGCAGCAACATGGTGGCCTGCTCGCCGTAAGGTGCGACCGGCCCTTCCGGTTCCACCGTGGCCAGCGCGCCGTCGGAGCGCGCCATCGCCCACCAGCGCGTGCGATGGCGCTTGCGCGCCTTGACCTGGTACATCGCCTGGTCGGCCAGGCGCAGCAACTGCTCGCCACTGGCATGGCCGTCGCTGGCATAGGTGGCGATGCCCAGGCTGGCGCCGATCGGCAGCAGCCGGCCGTCGATCGGCACCGGTTGCAGCAACGCTGCACCGATCCGTTCCAGCAGGTCGTCCAGGTCGCTCTCGTGCTGCAGGTCGTCGAACACCAGCACGAACTCGTCGCCGCCGAAGCGCGCCACGTAGTCGCCGCCGCGCAGCAGCAGCCGCAGCCGCTCGGCCACCTCGGCCAGCACGCGGTCGCCCACCGCGTGGCCGTGGCGATCGTTGATCGGTTTGAGATCGTCCAGGTCGAGCAGACCGACCGCGACCCGCCGCCCCTGCCGCCGCGCGCTGGCCAGCACCGCGTCCAGATGGCGATCCAGCGCGCGCCGGTTGGGCAGGTCGGTGAGGTCGTCGTGCGAGGCGAGGTACGTCTGCCGCTCCTGCTCCTGGCGCAGGGCGTGGCGCTGCGCATGCTGGCGCAGGGCGAGCCCGGCGGCGTCGGCGATCTCGTCGAGCAACCGGCACATCTCCTCGTCGAACGCATCGGGTTCGGCGGTCACCACCACGAATACGCCGGTCGGCGTGCGCGCATTCGGGTCGCTGCCATCGACGGGCCCGGCAAACAATGGCCAGCAGCCGACCGCACTGGCGTGCTCGCTCAGCTCGGGGCGCCAGGGGTTGTCGCTCGGCGTGCCTGCCGTGGGTTTGCGCCGGATGACCGGCGTGCCCTGCATGAACGCCTGGGTAGGCGCGATGGTGCGCGGGCCGTCCTGGTGCCGCGGCGGCATCGGCAGGGTCAGCATCACCTCGGCGATCGGCCCGACCAGGGCCACCCGGCGCAAGGTGTCCTGGCCCTCCACGGCGGCGAACACGTCGACCGCCGCAGCGCCGGCGATGTCCGCCAGCGCACGCGCCAGCGTGGGATAGATCGCGTCCGGGTCGGGTTGCTCCAGCAACGCGCGCTGGATCGTGCGTTGCGCATCGCGGTAACGGCTCATGCGGATGCTGCGTTCGAGCAGCATCTGGTGGTCCCAGAACCGGCTCAGCTCGTCGACCAGGCGCTGGGCCCAGTCCAGCAGCTCCTCGCCCAGCGCCGGGCCGCCCTCGCGCGAGTACGAGGCCAGCACCAGCTGGCCGCCGTCGCGGGTACGCGAGGCGGCCACGATGCAGGCACCGAAGCCGTGCTGGCGGGCGGCGGCGCGCCAGTGCGCAAACTCGGCGGAGGCCACCGGGGTGACGCGGGCGCGCTCCTCGCGCAGCACGATGCCGACCGGGCCGCGGCCGCCGGGCTCGTCCATCGCGTCGCTCAAGCGCAGGGTCTCGGCATAGGCCTGCGCCGGTCCCGCGGCGGCCAGCACCTCCACCGCGTGCATGTTGCTCTCGCGCCTGCCGATCCACACCAACGGCAGCTTCATGGTGGCAGCAAGTATGCGGCTGACTTCCAGCAGCGCCCGGCGGCGATCGTGACCGGGCGCGGCATGCAACAGGCTCAAGGTTTCCGCCACGCTTCGATAGAAGCGCTCGCGCAGTTCGCCGGGCACGGCAGCTCGGTTCGGCATGGACTCCCTCGGCGGCTCCCCGTCGTCGTGGATCGTGTCGGCGCGTTTGCCTGCCGCACAAGCCGGGAGTCACCGGCAAAGCGGCAGTCGTGGGTGATTCGGTGCAACGATCATCAGCCTACCGGAAATCGGTCCGTCGCCGCATCAGCTTGCGCTTGTGCAGATCGGCCCGCGCTGGTCAGCGAGCGGGGGCCTGCTCCTCGGCCAGCGCGTGCTCGACCAGCAGCGCGAACAGCCGGTCGCGGCGCCGGCCGTGGCCGGGGTCGAACGGCCCCGCGGCGGCGGCGTCGAGCATCTCGCGCCAGGCCAGCCGCAACGGCGCGCCGACGCCCTCGGCGGTGCGCAGCCAGTCCCCGACGCCGCCGCCGGCATGGACGTGGCGGCGCAGCGCATCGGGCACGTCGAACAACGCGGCGAAACGCTCCTCCCAACGCAGCGCGCTGGCCAGCGCGCCGAGCGCATGGCGCGGCGATGCGCCCGGCCGCGGAGGACGGACGGTCCCCAGCCACCCGGGCAACGCCTCCGCCGGCATCGGGTGGGCCAGCGCAAAGCCCTGGCCGAAATCCGCGCCGAGGATCGCGGCGGCCTCCAGCATGCCGGCCGATTCCAGGCCTTCGACGACCACCTCCAGACCCAGGTCGTGGCTGACCCGGATCAACTGGCGCAGCGCGCGCAGGGTGCCCAGCGGGTCGAACCGGACCTGGCCGATGATGGCGTGGTCGACCTTGATGCGGTCGAACGGCGACTGGCTCAGCCGCGCCACCAGGTTGCGGCTGAGCGCGCGGTCGTCGCCCGGCGCGTGGTGCTCGATCGACTTCAGCGACTGCACGCCGGTTTCGGCCAGCAACGCCCAGCAGCCGATGCCGCTGGCGTTCTCGAAAGCCTCGAAACGCAGCGCGTCGGGCGGGCAGCCGCTGGCCTGCAGGATGGTCTCGACCGTGCGCGCGTAGCGGGCATCGCGCAGCGCCGCCACCGGCACGTTGACCGACATGCCCAGCGCCAGCCCGCTGCGTGCCAGCGACTGCTGCCGCGCCACCGCCTGGATGATGCCGTCGCGGAACAGCCGCATCAGCCCTGCCGCACCCAGCGCCGGCATGAAACTGGCCGGCAGCTGCAGGCCGCCGGCGGCGTCGCGCAGCCGCGCCAGCGCCTCGAAGCCGGCGATCTGGTTGTCGGCCAGGCGCACCATCGGCTGGTAGTGCATGCGCAGCGCACCGCCGGCCAGCAGACTGCGCCAGCGCTGGCGCACGAAGGCCGGCAGCAGGGTCGCCAACTGGCGTTGCGGCGCCATGCGCAGCAGCGCCAGTTCCAGTACCTGCTTGATCTGCGCGATGAACGCGCGCTGGTGCTCGCTGCGAAAGCCGCCGGCATAACCGCTGTACAGCGCCAGCAGCGCCACCGGCCGGCCCGGGGCCAGGCACAGCGGCACCGCGACCTGCGAGACGATGCCGTGACGTTCGGCGGTGTCGCGCCACAAGGCCATCACCGGATCGCTGCCGTAGTGCGCGCTGCGTTCGACGGCGCCGCTTTGCCAGGCGCGGCGCAGCGGTTCTTCCGCCCTTGCCGCGGCGCGATCGACCTGCAGCGGCGGCGCCACGCCGTGGTTGGTGATGCGCAGGTATTCGGCCGGCACCGCGCCGGCCACCAGCTCGCTGACCATGTCGCCGGAGGCATCCGGGCGACCGGCGGCGCAGACGACCAGTTCCTCGTGCGCCGCCAGCACCTGTACGGCGTCTTCGAGCAAGTCCAGGCTGTCGTGCGCCGACCACGCCGCAGCGTGGATCTTCGCCAGCGCCGCGTCACGCCGCCGCTGCAGGTCGCGCATGCTTTCCAGCTGCCATTGCTGGTCCATCGCCAGTCGCTGCAGCACGATCGCCAGCGCATCGCGCTGGGCGCGCGGACCGCGTCCCAGGGTGCCGGCGAGGATCCCGCGCAATTGCTCGATCGCCTCGGCCAGCCACGCTTCTTCCAGCCCGCACGCGGCCTGGCAGATACCGGCGCGGATCGCGCCTGCGCGCTGGCCGGCTTCTTCCAGCTCGGGATAACACAGGGTTTGCAGATGGCGCGCCAGGCGTTCCTCGAACGCCTCCCGCGCCGACGCGGGAAAACTCGCCAGCAGGCCGGCGATGCCTTCATGGGCGCCGAGGGCGGCATGGAAGCGCTGCGCCACCACCGGCAGTTGCGCTTGCCAGACCTCGGCACACGCGCGCAGCACCGCGGCCGCCTGCGGGCCATGCGCCTCGGCGATGCCGGCCTCATCGCCCGCCGCCGCAACGGGGGCGCCTTCGCTGCGCGCCAGCGCCCACCAGTTGGCGCGCTGCTGTTTGTGTGCCTTGACCTGGTACATCGCCTGGTCGGCCAGCCGCAGCAGTTGCTCGCCGCTGTCCTGCGCGTGGGTCGGATACAAGGCCACGCCCAGGCTGACGGTGATGTCGATGTTGTTCTGTCCGCCCAGCGCGATCGGCTGCTGCAGCGATTGCCACAGCCGCTCCAGCAGCATGGCCAGGTCGTCCTCGCTGGCGAGGTCCTCCAGCACCAGCACGAATTCGTCACCGCCCACGCGCGCCACCGAATCCTCCGAGCGCAGTGCGTCGTGCAGGCGATGTGCCACCTCGACCAGCACGCGGTCGCCGGCGGCGTGGCCGTGGCGGTCGTTGATCGGCTTGAGGTCGTCCAGGTCGAGCATGCCCACCGCCACCAGATGGTGGTGCCGGGCCGCCCGCGCCAGCGCGCGTTCGAGGTGGTAATCGAGCGCGCGCCGGTTGGGCAGGTCGGTCAGTGCGTCGTGCAGCGCCAGGTAGGTCTGTCGCTCCTGTTCGCGGAACAGGGCCTGGCGCTGCGAGTACTGGCGCAGCGCCAGGCCGACGGTGTCGGAAATCTCGTCGAGCAGGCGCCACAGGTCGGCATCGAACGCGTCGATCTCGGCCGCCGCCAGCAACAACACGGCGGCGGCGTGGTACTCGACACCGCTGTCGCGGGGCAGGGTCTGGAAGATCGGCCAGCAACCGATCGCCGCCACCTCGCCCAGCGACTCGCCGTGCCACACGAGCGACACGTCGGGCCACGCCGACGGGCGCAGCCGCACCACCGGTTCACCCTCCATCCACGCCTGGGTGGCTACCGGCATCGGCGGTTCGTCGACCTGTCGCGGCGGTTCGGGCAGCGTCGCCAGCCGCTCGACCAGCGGCCCGGCACCCACTTCCCGGCGCAACACCTCGCCCTCGGGCACATAAACCATCACCGCACTGGCCGCGGCGTCCTTGACCAGTGCATTGGCCAGCGTCATGTAGATCGCCGCCGGCTCGGGGTGCGCAAGCAGCGCGCGCTGGATCGTGCGATGCGCATCGCGGAAGCGGCCCAGCCGCAGGTTGCGTTCCAGTTGCGCCTGGTCGTCCCAGAACCGGGCCAGCTCGTCGGCCAGGCGCTGCGCCCAGTCGAGCAGTTCGTCGGTGAGCGCGGGGCCGCCGCGGCGCGAGTACGCGGCCAGCGCCAACTGGCCACCGTCGGCGGTGCCGGCGGCGGCCACGATGACCGAGTCCAGGCCGTAGGCATGGGCCGAGCCCTGCCAATCCGCGTCCCCGGGCGAGTCGATCGAGGCCAGCTGCGGACGGCCGTCGCGCAAGGCGGCTCCGGCCGGGCCGCGGCCGCCCGGTTCGCGCGGATCGTCGCTGACCGGCCACACGCTGGCGTACTCCGCGGCGGGGCCGGCGGCGATCAGCTCGAGCGTGGATTGGCCCAGTTCGCGCCGGCCGATCCACACCAGCGGCAGATCCATCGTGCTGACCACGGTGGTGGCCACTTCGAGCAGGGCGCGGCGGCGATCGTAACCGGCGGCCGGGTGCAGCAGGGTAAGCGTCTCCGCCACGCTCTGGTAGAAGCGCTCGCGAAGTTCGCCATCCTGCCGATCCTGCCCCTGCACCGCCATGCCGATCATTCCCCCCAAATATCCTCTCCGACGCCCCGCTCAGCCGGCCGATGGCCGAAAGACGGGCGGCAGCCAGGCGCTGCGCCCCACCGAGAGCCCGCCGGAAACCGGTTCACGGCGCAGTAGAAGCAAGTTCCACGCCACCGCAACCGCACCACGGAAACCCCTTGCCTGCAGGCATCGCCCGCATTCCCGCGCCATGCCGCCGGACAGCGGCCGGGGAAATCCATGCCGTTTGGGTCAGAACGGGCCGATCAGCGCCGCTACCGGCAGGCACGTGCCCGCTCGCGCATCATGGCCTGCTCGCGACGGTTGCGGGTCAGCGTGGCGGCGCGCTCGAACTCCCGGCTCGCCTCCTCGCCCCGCCCCAGCCGCGCCAGCAGGTCACCGCGCACGGCGGGCAGCAGGTGGTAATGGCGCAGGCTCGGCTCGTCGCCCAGCGCATCGACCAGGGCCAGGCCCTCGGCCGCACCGCTGGCCATGCCCACCGCCACCGCGCGGTTGAGCTCCACCACCGGCGAGGGCGCGACCCGGGCCAGCACGGCGTACAGCGCGGCGATCCGCGACCAGTCGGTTTCCGCGGCCGTGGCGGCGCGCGCGTGGCAGGCCGCCACCGCCGCCTGCAGGGCGTACGGGCCCAGCTCGCCGCCCAACCGGCGCGCCTGTTCCAGCGCGGCGAGCCCACGGCCGATCAGCAGGCGATCCCACAGCGCGCGGTCCTGGTCGAGCAGCAGGATCGGCTCGCCGCGCGCATCGGTGCGCGCGCGGGCGCGCGAGGCCTGGATCTCCATCAACGCCACCAGCCCATGCACCTCCGGCTCGCGCGGCATCAACCCGGCCAGCACGCGGCCCAGGCGCAGCGCGTCCTCGCACAGGCCCGGGCGCATCCAGTCGTCGCCGGTGGTGGCCGCATAGCCCTCGTTGAAGATCAGGTAGATCACCCCGAGCACGGCGGCCAGCCGCTCAGCCAGCTCGTCGCCGCGCGGCACCTCGTAGGCCACGTCCGACTTGGCCAGGCTGCGCTTGGCCCGCACGATGCGCTGGGCAATCGTTGCCTCCGGCACCAGGAAGGCGCGCGCGATCTCGTCCGTGCCCAGCCCGCCGAGCAGGCGCAGGGTCAGCGCCACCCGTGCCTCCATCGAGAGCAACGGGTGGCAGGCGGTGAAGATCAGCCGCAGCAGATCGTCGCCGAACGGGTCGTCCAGCGTGCGTTCGGCGACGGCCTCGGCGGATTCGTGTTCGCGATCCCATTCGTGCACAAGTTGCTCGTGCTTGCGTTCGACCAGCTTGTGCCGGCGCAGGCGATCGATGGCACGGCGCTTGGCGGTGGTCATCAGCCAGGCGCCGGGGTTGTCCGGCACGCCGGTTTGCGGCCACTGTTCCAGCGCCGTCACCAGCGCGTCCTGCGCCAGTTCCTCGGCCAGCCCGACATCGCGCAGCATCCGCGCGAGGCCGGCGATCAGCCGGGCCGATTCGATGCGCCAGACCGCGTCGATGGTGCGATGGGTGTCGGTCATGCTCATGACCGCCGATCACAGCACCGGTCCGCGGCGGGCGCAAGCGCCGTTGGTGGGGGCTGCCGCCCGTCGCGCTGGCGGGCGGTACCCGCCCTACTCGTGGCCCAGTTGCGCGCGCAGGCGGGCTTCCTGCTCGCGCAGCTCGGGCGTGAACGCCTCGCCGAAATCCTCCGCCTCGAACACCGGGCGGATCTCGATCACCGACTCGCCCTCCATCGGATTGGGGCAACGCCGCACCCAGGCGATCGCCTCGTCGAGCGATTTCACCTGCCACAGCCAGAAGCCGGCGACCAGCTCCTTGGTCTCGGCGAACGGCCCGTCGACGACATGGCGCTGCCTGCCGGAGAACGTCACCCGCGCACCGCGCGCGCTGGGCGCCAACCCTTCGCCGGCAAGCATCACGCCGGCCTTGACCAGCTCCTCGTTGAACTTGCCCATCGCAGCCAGCAACTCCTGGCTCGGCATCACGCCGGCTTCCGATTCGGCGGTGGCCTTGACTATCACCATGCATCGCATCGCAAGTGTCTCCCGTGGGGCCGGATCACCGTGCGCCGGCTTCACTTCACCGACGAACCAGCGCACCGCGGATCGACACGGCCCACGCGTCGCAGGCGTCGAGACCCGGACGGGCGACAATGCCGCTCCACTTGGAGACAATCGCCGCATGAGCGCACACGAGCCACGCCCCCGGTGAGCACCGCCACGATCTCTGCCGGGAGTTCGATCGAAGCGGGCCTGATGGTGCTGCACGGCAACCGCCTGGAAGACCTGCGCGATCTGCTCGCCGCCTGGCTGGCAGGCACGCCGCTGCGGCCGCTGGAAGACGAGCTGATGCTGGTGCAGAGCAACGGCATCGCGCAGTGGCTGAAGCTGGCGCTGGCCCGCGCACCGGCGGATGGCGGGCTGGGCATCAGCGCGGCGATCGACATGCAGTTGCCCGGGCGGTTCCTGTGGACCGCCTATCGCGCGGTGCTGGGCCGCGAGGCGGTGGCCTCCACCTCGCCGTTCGACAAGTCGCGGCTGACCTGGCGGCTGCTGCGGCTGATTCCGCAGCACGTGGACGACCCCGACTTCGGCCCGTTGCGCGATTACCTGCTGGCCGGGCACGCCGAAGCCGACGGCTTGCGCCAGTACCAGCTCGCCGCGCAGGTCGCCGACCTGTTCGACCAGTACCAGGTCTATCGCGCGGACTGGCTGGACGACTGGGAACACGGCGACGACGTGCTGCGCGACGACCTGCGTGGCCGGCGCACATCCATCGAGGCCAGCCAGCGCTGGCAACCGCGATTGTGGCGCCTGCTGCTGGACGACGTCGGTCCCGCCGAACGCCGGCAGCATCGCGCCGCCGTGCATCGCAGCTTCGTCGAGCGCCTCGCCACCGCAGCCGAACGGCCGGCGGCGCTGCCGCGGCGCATCGTGGTGTTCGGCATCTCCTCCCTGCCGCAGCAGACGCTGGAGGCGCTCACCGCGCTGGCCCGTTTCAGCCAGGTACTGCTGGTGGTGGCCAACCCGTGTCGCCACTACTGGGCCGACATCATCGAGGATCGCGAGCTGCTCAAGGCGGCGCAGCGCCGCCACGCCGGCAAGCCCGGCCTGCCGCCCGAACCGCGCTTCGAAGACCTGCACCAGCACGCCAACCCGCTGCTGGCCGCCTGGGGCAAGCAGGGCCGTGACTACATCCGCCTGCTGGACAGCTTCGATGCGCCGGCCGCGTACCGCGCACGCTTCGCCGCACTGGGCCGCGACATCGACCTGTTCGACGATCCCGGCACGGGCACCCTGCTGCACCAGGTGCAGCAGGCGATCCTCGACCTGGAGCCGCTGCCCGCCCACCCCGCGCAACGCCGGCAGCTGATCGCCGGCGACGACTCGCTGCGCTTCCACGTTGCGCACAACCCGCAGCGCGAAGTGGAGATCCTGCACGACAACCTGCTCGCCCGGTTCGAGCAGGCCGTGCGCGATGGCAAGCCGCTGGCGCCCCGCGACGTGATGGTGATGGTGCCCGACATCGCCGCCTACGCACCGCACATCCAGGCCGTGTTCGGCCGCCTGCCGCCGAACGACCCGCGCCACATGCCCTGCAGCATCGCCGACCGCCCCGCGCGCGGCACCGCGCCCCTGCTGGTGGCGCTGGAACAACTGCTGCGCCTGCCCGAATCACGCTACGCCGCGGGCGACATTTTCGACCTGCTGGACACGCCCGCACTGCGCTGCCGTTTTCAGCTGGATGAGGCCGGCCTGCCCGTGTTGCGCCGCTGGATCGAAGGCACCGGCATCCGCTGGGGCCTTGACGGCCCGCAAAAGCAAAACCTGGGCCTGCCGCCGGAGGAACAGAACAGCTGGCGCTTCGGTCTGCGCCGCATGCTGCTGGGCTACGCGGTGGGCGATGGCGAATCACTGGACGGCATTGCCCCCTACGGCGAAGTGGCCGGCCTGGACGCCGCCCTGGTCGGCCCGCTGGCGCAACTGCTGGATCAGCTCGACCACTACGGCCGCCTGCTCGCCACCCCGGCCACGCCCGCGGCGTGGGGCGATCGCCTGCGCGGCCTGCTCGCGGCGTTCTTCGATGCCGGCCGCGACGACGGCGACGCCATCCTGCTGCAACGTCTGGCCGATGCGCTGGAAACATGGGAGCAAACCTGCCTTGAGGCGGGCTTCGGCCACGCCCTGCCACTTGCCGTCGTGCGTGAATACTGGCTGGGCGCGGTGGACGAAAGCCATCTTTCGCAACGCTTCCTCGGCGGCGCGGTGAGCTTTGCCACCCTGATGCCGATGCGCGCCATTCCCTTCCGCGTGGTGTGCCTGCTCGGCATGAACGACGATGCCTACCCGCGCCGCGCCAACGCGCCGGATTTCGACCTGATGGCCACGCCCGGCCAGTCACGCCCCGGTGACCGCTCCCGCCGCGAAGACGATCGCTACCTTTTCCTCGAAGCCCTGCTCGCCGCCCGCGACGCACTGTACGTGAGCTGGGTGGGCAAGAGCGCTCGCGACAACAGCGAGCTGCCGCCGTCGGTGCTGGTGGGGCAATTGCGCGACTACCTCGCCACGGGGTGGAAAATAGAGGGGCAGAGTGACTTTTCCGATGACCGCTCGCCAGCGTCGGCCGCCACGAAAAGTGACTCCGACCCCCTTTTGTCCCTCACCACCGAGTACCCGCTGCAAGCCTTCAGTCCCAGCTATTTCGATACCGCCAGCGATGCGCGACTGTTCACCTATGCCGGCGAATGGCAGCGCGCACGCCAGGTCGCACCGGCCGGCGGCGACGCCCCGCTCCAGCCCTGGCAGCGCGAAACGCCGTTGAACCTCGCCCTGCTGCAGCGCTTCCTCAAGTCGCCCGCCAAGGTGTTCTATGCCGAACGCCTCGGGGTGCACTTTGCCGGCGACGATGAGGTCGACACGGACAACGAGCCCTTCGCGCTGGATCATCTGGAGAACCACCAGTTCACCGACGCCCTGCTGCGCACCGCCATCCATGACGGCCACGACGCGGTGGCACCAGCCATGCAACGCCTGCACGAGCAAGGTGCGCTGCCGCCGGGCAGCTTCGGCGCGCTGACGCTGGAGCCGATGGAAGCCGCCGTCGAGCGCGTCGCCACGCGCTGGCAGGCACTGGACGCGCACTACCCGCGCACCGGCAACACCTGCCTGCTGCGCGCCACCGCGCACGGCCTGATCGTGGAAGACGGCCTGGACGACCTGCGCAAGGACGAGCACGGCAATCTCACCCGCCTCATCGCCACGGCCAGCAAGCTCGTGGACAAGAAGGCGCTGCGCCACGACAAGCTGCTCGCCCACTGGGTCGCGCACCTGCTGGCGAACGCCAACGCACTGCCCGCCACCACCTGCATCGTGGCACCGGACGCACTGGTGCAGTTGCTGCCGCTGGACGTCGCCACCGCAAAGCACTACCTCGACGACCTGCTCGCCGCCTTTGCCACCGGCATGACCACGCCACTGCCGATCGTGCGCAAGAGCGCCTTCGCCTGGCTGCAGGTCGAGGCTGCGAACCAGGGGGCCGGCCCCGACAAGCAGAGAGATCCCTTCGTCCATGCCAGCAGGGTCTACGACCACAGCGATGGCCCGCACGGCCACGGCGAGGTGGACGAGGAACCCGCCCTCGCCCGCCGCTGGCCCGACTTCGCCACCCTGCACGACGCCGGCTTCGAACGCTGGCTGCACCTGTACCGCCCCCTGCTGGACGCCGCATGCGTCATGGAGGAATCCGCATGAGCGCCGCGCAAGCCCTGAACCCGTTGCGCCTGCCGCTGACCGGCACCCAGCTGATCGAAGCCAGCGCCGGCACCGGCAAGACCTGGACCATCGCCGCGCTGTACCTGCGCCTGGTGCTTGGCCACGGCGGGGGCGCGCCGCTACTGCCCGCGCAGATCCTGGTGATGACATTCACCAAGGCCGCCACCGCCGAGCTGCGCGAGCGCATCCGCACGCGCCTGGCCGAAGCTGCCGCCGCCTTCCGCGACCAGGCCGCGCCGGATGATTTCCTGCGCGAGCTGATCGCCGGATACCCCGGCACCGAACCGCGCGCCCGCGCCGCGCGCCAGCTGGAACTCGCCGCGCAGTGGATGGACGAGGCCGCCGTGTTCACCATTCACGGCTGGTGCCAGCGCATGCTCACCCAGCACGCTTTCGCCAGCGGCGAGACGGCCAGCGCGGATGCCGTGGCCGACGAGGCGGACCTGCTCGCCGAAGCCGTGCGCGACTACTGGCGCGGCCATGTGCTGACGCTGGGCATCGAAGCTGCCGCGCTGTACGCACAGTCGTGGGATACGCCCGACGCACTGCAGGCCGCGCTGAAGCCGCTGCTGCCCCACCTCGAGCGTCTGCAATTGGACGGCCAGCCGCTGACTGCCTTGCGCGATCCCGGCGACCTGCTGACCGCGCAGGCCAAGGCCCTGCACACCGCCGAGATGCAGGCGCGAAGCCTGTGGCTGCAGCACGCCGATGCCATTGAAGCGCTGCTTCTCGCGGCCTCGCAAACCAAAGTGTTCGACGGCCGCCGACTGCAAGCCCGTGGCTTGCCCGGCCATCTCGCCAGCATGTTCGATTGGGCACAGGGCAACGCGCTCGACGACGCCACGCTGGAGCGCTTCACGCCGGCCTATTTCGCCGAGCGCACGATGGCCGGCAAGCAGCCGCCCACGCATGACGCCTTTGCGGCGGTCGAGCATCTGCTGGCCGCGCGCCGGCAGGCCGCGTCGCTGCCGCCACTGCTGCTCGCGCATGCGGCGCCCTGGGTGGCGCAGCGTACGGACCAGGCCCGCCGCAAGCAGGCCTTGCTCGGCTACGACGACATGCTCAAGCGCCTGGATGCCGCCCTGCGCGGAGCTACCGGCGATACCCTCGCGCGCCTGATCGCCACGCAATACCCGGTGGCGCTGGTGGACGAGTTCCAGGACACCGACCCGCTGCAGTGGCGCATCTTGCAGCGCGTCTTCCACGGCGCCGAAGGCAAGGCGCTGCTGCTGATCGGCGACCCCAAGCAGGCGATCTACGGCTTTCGCGGCGCCGACATCCACACCTATCTCGCCGCGCGCGACAAGGCCGCCAGCCCGCACTGGACGCTGGACACCAACTACCGCTCCACCGATGCGCTGGTGAAGGCGGTCAACCACGTTTTCGAGTTCGCCGACCAGCACGCCACGAACGGGCGCGTCACGGGCGCCTTCGGCTTCGGCGCAAAGCTTCCCTTCGTCGCGGTGAACGCCAGGGGCCGCAAGGATCGGCTTCAACTCGACGGCGCCGACCTGCCGGCCATGCAAATGGCCGTCCAGACGTCCGCCACCACCATCGGCGCCGGCGACTATCGCGAGACGCTTGCCGCCCACGCCGCCGCGCAGCTGGTGGAATGGCTCACCGCCGCGCGGCAAGGCCGCTGCGGCTTCGTCGGCGAGGAGGGCCGGCTCACGCCGTTGCGACCCGGCGACATCGCCATTCTGGTGCGCGACAGGAACGATGCCGCCGCGATGCGCGCGGCGCTGCACGCGCGCGGCCTCGCCCACGTGTACCTCTCGGACAAGCAATCGGTCTACGCCAGCGGCGAGGCCAAGGAGCTGCAAACCTGGCTCGCCGCCTGTGCCAACCCCGGCAACGACCGCGCCATGCGCACCGCGCTGGCCACGCCGATGATGGGCCAGAGCCTGGCCGAGCTGGATCGCCTGAACACCGACGAGGCCCATTGGGAAGCCTGCGGCGAGCACTTCCGCCAGTTGCATGCGTTGTGGCGACGCCATGGCGTGCTGGCCATGCTGCACGAACTGCTGCACCGCTTCGGCGTGCCCGCGCGCCTGCTCGCACGCGATGGCGGCGAGCGTGCGCTCACCAACCTGCTGCACCTGGCCGAGCTGCTGCAACAAGCCGCTACCGGGTTGGACGGCGAACACGCGCTGATCCGCCACCTCGCCGCGCAGATTGCCAACCCCGCCGGTGGCGAGGCACCCGAAGAACAGATCGTGCGACTGGAAAGCGAAGCCGCCCTGATCAAGGTGGTGACCATCCACAAATCCAAGGGCCTGGAGTACCCGGTGGTGCTGCTGCCCTTTGTCTGCGGTTACAGGGAAACCGACGGCAGGAAACCGCTGCTCTGGCACGACGAACACGCCGTGGCGCACTTCGACCTGCGCCCCGGCAATGACGCCTGGCAAGCCGCCGAGATCGCGCGCCTGCAGGAAGACCTGCGCCTGCTCTACGTCGCACTCACCCGCGGCCGCTATCTGTGCTGGCTGGGCGTGGGCTGCCTCAAGGACGGCGCAAAGAAGGATTCCGGCCTGCACAAATCCGCCTTCGGCTACGTGCTGGCCGGCGGCAACATCATCGAGGCCGGCGAGCTGATGCCCACGCTGCAAACGCTGACCCGGGGCCAGTCCGCCATCCAGCTCGTCACCCTTCCCGAAGCCGCGGGAACCCGGCGCTACCAGCCCGAGGACAACACCAGCCAGCCACGTCCCGCGCGCCAGTGCACGCTGCCCGCGCACACGCCGTGGTGGATCGCCAGCTACAGCGCACTGGCCCGGCACGACGAAACCGCACCGCACGCCGCACCGGAAACCGCGAGCCAGGCCACGCTGGCCGAAGCCGTGCAGACGGAAGCCGACATCGAGGCCTCCGCATCCGCGCCTGGCATTCACGGCTTCGAGCGTGGCGCCGCGCCCGGCACGTTCCTGCACGAGCTGCTGGAGCACTGCGCCGAGGAAGGTTTCGCACGCGCCGCCGCACCGTCGCCGCTGCTGCGCGACACCCTCGCCCGCCGCTGCCAGGCACGCGGCTGGAAGCACTGGATCGAACCGCTCACCGCCTGGCTGCCCGCGCTGCTGCGCACGCCATTGCCGCTGCCTGGCGGCACCCACATGGCGCTGACCGCGCTTGCCGATCCGCTGCATTACCGAGCCGAACTGGAGTTCTGGTTCGAGGCCAATCTCGTGCAGGCGCAGGCGCTGGATCGCCTCGTCACCGCGCACACGCTGGATGGCGCACCACGTCCCGCACTGGCGCCCAACCTCGTCAACGGCATGCTCAAGGGCTTCATCGACCTGGTGTTCGAGCATGAGGGCCGCTGGTACGTGGCCGACTACAAATCCAACTACCTCGGCAAGGACGCCGCCGCGTACACCGATCAGGCCATGCGCACCTCGGTGCTGCAGAGCCGCTACGAACTGCAGTACGCCATCTACACACTGGCGCTGCACCGCCAGCTCAGGGCCCGCCTGCCCGACTACGACTACGACACCCACATGGGCGGCGTGCTCTACCTCTACCTGCGCGGGGTGGATGGCAGCGGTCGCGGCGTGCATCGCGAACGGCTGCCGTTGGCCCTGGTCGACGCCCTCGACCAGCTCTTCGCCTCGGGGAGCACCGCCCATGCGGCATGACATGCTCTCCTCGTTGCTCGACCACGCATTGCAACAGCAGCGCCTGCGCCCGCTGGACGTGGCCTTCGCGCGCTTCCTGATCGAACGGGAACCGAACATCGCACCCGCACTCGCCTGGCTGGCCGCGGTGCTCAGCCGGCAACTGGCCGACGGTCATCTCTGCCTCGACCTCGCCGGACTCGACGCGCTGGCCAACGAACAGGACTGGCCCGATGACTGGCGTGCACTGGCCGACACGCTGCGCGACGACCCGCCCGCGTCTTCGCTGCTCGCCGCCGGCGACGGTGGCGAACCGGCCAGTGCGCCGCTGGTCCTCGACGGCGGGCGACTCTACCTGCGCCGTTACTGGAACCACGAGCGCGAGGTGGCGAAGGGCATCCTGGACCGCGTGGCGCGCGCGGAACCGCCCTCGCCGTACCTGGCCGAGGAACTGGCGCGACTGTTCCCGACCGCTGCCGGCGACACACTCGACTGGCCGCGCATCGCCTGTGCGCTGGCCGCGCGCAGCGGCTTCGGCGTGATCACCGGTGGCCCCGGTACCGGCAAGACCACCACCGTGGTGCGCCTGCTCGGGCTGCTGCAGACCCTGCAATGGCGCGCACAGGCGCCGGCGCTGCGCATCCGCCTCGCCGCACCCACCGGCAAGGCGGCGGCGCGGCTCAATGCATCGATCAGCGCTCAGCTCGCCCGACTGGATGTGGACGACGCCGTGCGCGCCACCGTGCCCGCCGAGGTGGCCACCTTGCATCGCCTGCTGGGCGCCCGCCCCGATACCCGGCGCTTCCGCCACGACCGCACCAACCCGCTGCCGCTGGACGTACTCGTGATCGACGAGGCGTCGATGATTGACCTGGACATGATGGCCGCCGTGCTCGACGCGCTGCCCGCGTCGGCGCGGCTGATCCTGCTGGGCGACAAGGACCAGCTCGCCTCGGTGGAGGCCGGCGCGGTACTGGGCGACCTGTGCCGGCGTGCCGACGGTGGTCATTACGATGCCACCACCGCACGGTGGATCGCGGCCACCAGCGGCGACGACATCGGCGACTTCGTGCAGGCCGATGCGCAGCCGCTGGATCAACACATCGCCATGCTGCGCGTGAGCCATCGCTTCAGCGCCGCCAGCGGCATCGGCCGGCTGGCACAGGACGTGAACATGGGTGATGCGGCCGCCACATTGGCGCTGCTGGGCGCACCTTGCGACGACCTCGCCTGGCTGCCGGCTGCCGACGTCGGCACGCTGCAAGCGCTCGTCATCCATGGCACCGCGGCGCCCGGCGGCGCCTGCGGCTACCGCCACTACCTCGATACCTTGCACTCCTGCCGCCCGGCCACCGACGCCGGTGACGACGCCCACGCGGACTGGGCCACCAGCGCCCTGCAGGCGTTCAATCGATTTCAGTTGCTGTGCGCGCTGCGCCACGGACCGCATGGTGTGGACAAGCTCAACCAGCTCGTCGCCGAAGCGCTGCACGCGCAGGGATTGATCGACGCCAGCAGCGGCTGGTACGAAGGTCGCCCGGTGATGGTCACCCGCAACGACTACGCGCTGGGCCTGATGAACGGCGACATCGGGCTGTGCCTGCGGCTGCCTGTCGCCGGTGGCGGCAGCCGGCTGGCGGTGGCCTTCCTCGCCGCGGCAGCAGGCGGCGGCACGCGCCTGCGCCTGGTCGCTCCCTCGCGCCTGCCCGAAGTGGAAACGGCCTACGCGCTCACCGTGCACAAATCACAAGGCTCCGAGTTCGAGCATGCCGCCCTGGTGCTGCCTGCAGCCATGAACCCGGTGCTGACCCGCGAACTGCTCTACACCGGCATCACCCGCGCCCGCCGCTGGTTCAGCCTGCTCGGCAGCGAAGCGATCATCGCTGACGCGGTGGCGCGCCGTACCCGCCGCCACTCCGGCCTGGCCGAGCGGTTGGCGCAGGATGGCGGCGATCGCGACGACCCCGCGCACCTCGCCGGCTGACCGCCACACGGCGGCCCTTCCCTGCCGCCACTCCCCCTTTGCAGCCTCCTTGCCGCCCCTTCGTCATCCCGTTGTCGCCCCGACCATCAATCTTTCCCCACCGTCATTCCCGCGAAGGCAGGAAACGCACCTGGAGGGCGGAGCATGCTGCCATCCGTTCGCCGTAAAGAATGTGACCTTCATTGCAGCGTGTATCGCCACACGCTACACTTGAGCCATGATAATCGGCTTCCGCCACAAGGGACTTGAAACCCTGTACCGGACAGGTTCTGCTCGTGGAGTGCAGGCTGCGCACGTTCCCAAGCTCGGTCGCATTCTGGCGGCGCTCGACGCAGCCACGTCACAGGCTGAACTGAACCAGCCTGGTTACAAACTCCATCCACTCAAAGGGGCACTGAAAGGCCACTGGTCCGTGTGGGTCAATGGCAACTGGCGTGTCACGTTCCGGTTTGTCGGCACCGACGTGGAGCTGGTCGACTATCAGGACTACCACTGAAAGAGGTCATGGCCATGATGAAGAATCACCCGCACCCCGGAGAGCTTCTGCGCGAAGACGTGCTGCTGCCGCTCGGCATCGAAGTCACTGATGCCGCACACCGGCTCGGGATGTCCCGCACCACGTTGTCGCGCGTCATCAACGGCCGTGCCGGGATCAGCCCGGATCTGGCGATCAGGCTGGAGCGCGCCGGCGTGAGTACCGCCCGGTTCTGGATGACGCTGCAGGCCAACTACGAGCTGTCGCTGGCCGAGCAACGGAAGCAGCCGACCGTGCAGCGCCTGCAAGCCGTGGCATAAAGCCCGGGAGGGCGCAGGGACCGAACACGGCCCGGAGAAGGGGCGGTTTCCCGCGCAAAATGCAGAATCGAGGGCGTTCCCATCCGCCTGAATTGCCGCCCGACGAAGACAACCGCATCCTCACGCGCGAATTGGTTTACACCGCCATCTCGCGCGCCAGGCGATCTACGTGAGCGCCTCGCCGCCTCGCAACTCGACACCGCTCGCTGCCAATCGCCTTGAGCGTGAACCGCAGGACTGTTGGAGATGAACCTCGGCCGCAGGGACTTCGATGACACTCGTGTCAGAAAAAGCGCCGGCGCGGAATCCGCGACGGCGCCATGTTCAATGCCTGGGCCGGCTCAGCTCGGCGTGCAACTCCCGGTCGTCAGCGATTTCGTGGTGACGCTGCCCGAGCCGTTCACGTCGAGCTGGACCCCGGGCACCTTGGCGGTGATGGTGCCGGCACCGCTGCTGCCGCTGCGGTAGCAGGTGGCGAACACCAGCGGCGTGCTCGGCTTGAGCTGGCCCTGCTGGCCGAAGGTGACGATGGTGCCGCTCTTGGCCTGGATCGACACGTTGGTCTGCGGATCGGTGGCGCGCAGCAGGATCGAGCTGGCTGCTGCGTAGGCCTTGTTGGCCGAGGCCGCGCCGGCCGGGTAGGTGTAGACGATCCAGCCCTGGTCGTACACCGTGCCGCCCGAGGTGCAGCCCGAGGTCTTGTCGCCCGGGCACATCGACACCAGTTGGCCGCGGGTGATCGCTTCGCTGCGCGCGTAGTTCACGCTGGCCAGCAAGGCGTTGCTGGCCGAGCTGACCTGGTTGCGATGGATCACGTCACGGAAACTGGGCACGGCGATCGCCAGCAGGATCGCCATCACGGTAATCGTGATCATCAGCTCCAGCAGGCTGAAGCCGCGCGCGCGGTTGGGCATGGCATTCATGGCGATCACCAGCAGCTGCCGTTGCTGTTGGAGGAGGCCGACGCCGGGTCGGGCCTCTTCACGCCCGCGTTGTCGATCGTCAGCGGCCCGCACACGTCGTTGGCCTGCCCGCCGACCGGCGTGGCGGTGGCCACGAAGGCTTGCGACGAGGAGCTGGCTACCACCGTCACCGAGTAAAAGCCCTTCTCGGAGATCGCCGGATTATCGAAGCCGATGTCCGTGAGGCCGCCATAGGCATTGGCCGTGGCGTAGTAGCGCTCCTGCGCCGTGGCCACGCGCAGCAGCAGCTCCTGCCCGTCCGCCCGGTGCGCGCGGAACGCGTAGCGCCCGTAAGTCGGAATCGCCACCGCGGCCAACACCGCGATGATCACCACCACGATCATCAGTTCGAGCAGGGTGAAGCCGCGCATGCGCCCCATCGCCATTCCCCTTGGCTTGCCGTCACAGGTCATTGTTCAACTCCCGCCATGAGCGTCGACGCCAGATCGCGTCATCGATGTTGAGGTTGCCGCCGCCCTGCAGCTCCAGGCCAGGGATCAGCAGCTTGCCGCCGCCGATCACCGACGCCACCGGCACCGAGCCACCGGTAGGCGGATTGTTGACCAGGCCGCCCACGGTACTTACCCCTGTGTTCCAGCCACCGGTCGGACCGGACGGGCTGGACAGGCCGCCACCAGCGCCACCGGTGGCCGCGTTGAGCACCATCAGGGCGCCGCCGATCGTGGCGCTGCAGGGGTCCTGGCTGCCCGGGATAAGAGTGGTGATGATGGCACGGTTGGTGTTGAACAACGCACCGGCGGTGACCACCATGCGCTCGCCCGGGGCGGTGGACAGATTCAGGTCGATGTACCACCCGTTCTGCGCCAGGGTCAGCGAATTGTCGGTCAGGCCGCGCAGCGTGTTGAGCCCGTTGGCGGACTGCGCCTCGTACAGCGTCTGCTGCTGCAGGTCGGCCTTGACCGCCGTGATCGGGTTGCCGCTGGTGTCGAGCTTGTCGCGGATGCCGTAGATCGACTGGGTCTTGGCGCTGTTGCTGGTGTTGTCGTCCGCACCCAGGTACTTGCCGGTGCCGAACACCACGATGAAGCGGTTGGTGGCCGGATCGGGGAACAGCCGCGGCATCACCGTGATCGGCTGGTCGCCCTGCACGGCGGGCTTGAACGCCAGCGTCACATGCGCCTGCCAGTTGGCCGGGTTGGGATCGGTCAGGTCGAAGCGCCACAGGTTGCCGTTGAGGTCGCCGGCAAACGCCACGTCGTCGATCTGGTCGTTGTTGTAGTCGCCCAGCACTACCGACGACAACCCACCGCTGGTGACACCGCTGATCGTGGTCAGCGTCTTCAGTTCGCGGATCATCGCGCCGGTCTGCGCATCCAGCACGAACAGCGCGCTGTAGCCCTTGGAGGCGGCCGCCAGCGTCACGCAGTTCGCGGGACGATCGGATTTGCTGCAGTCGGGGAAATAGCCACCCGGCACCAGCACCACCCATTTGCCATTGGCCAGGCGGCCGATGTTGGGCTGGCCGAAGGTGTAACCCAGGTCGGCCGGATCGCCCACGCCGCTCACCGCCGGCGTATCGGCATTGAACTCCCACAGAACCTTCTGCCCGGCATTCGCCTCGGTGACGTCGGCGGGATTGGTGATGTCCAGCGCATAGACGCCGCGGCCGCCCAGGCGCAAGCCGCCCACCAGCAACGTATGCCAGCCCTTGGTGGTCACGGCCGGGGTGGAGGTATCGGCGCCAAAGAACACGTCACGCGTCACCGGAGTGGCATCGACGGTCGGCGCAAACTTGAAATTGGTTCTGGCCGTGAGATTGCCCAGGTTCGGATACACCGTGCGCGGCACGTAGGCGAACATCTCCTTGCCCGCGTCGGTGTCGGGCACCGCCACCGGTGGCGTCGACGAATCCAGCACCATCTTGGCGTTGAACGCGTGCAACATGCCGTCGTTGGCACCCACGTACACTGCGGGCGTGCGATCCTGGTAGATCTTGGCGAATGCCTCGTAGCTGTGGCAGGTGGTCAGGGTGGGCGCCGTCACGACGCAGGTGGTGTTGTCGTTGGCCATCGCGGTGGCCTCGGGCGAGCCCGCCGGCCAGCCGCTGTGGTAGCCGCTGGACGGCGCCCCCACGTACAGGGCCTGCGAGTTGATGATGGCGCCGAGCAGGCTGCTGCGCGTGCGGTAGACGCTGCCTTCCAGCGCGCGCGCACCACGCAGGTAATCCAGTCGTGCCTGGCCCGTGTCCGTACCGCCGGTACTGGCCGGCAGGCCGCTGAGCAGGGCCTGCGCGCTCAGATAGCTGCTGCCCGTGCTGGCGGTCAGGTTGTCCAGGCCGGTGAAGGTGCGAAAAGCGGTGCCGCCATCGAACGACCCATCCGCCTTCTCCTTGGCGCTGAGGATCTGCCGGTTGGCCGGCGGCGTTTTCGTCGCGTCAGTGAGGATCACGCCCGCATCCCACTGCAGGCCCGCCACGGTGCCGTCGACGTTCGCCGTGATGGCCTGGAATACACCCGTCCAGTCGCCGGAACTGTAGCCCGAGGTGAAGCCGATCGCACCCTGCACCAGCACGCTGGTGTTCAGCGCACTGGTGGTCGCCGGCACGTTGCGCGCGCTGATGTTGGTGAGGATGTTGGTCAGCTGGTCGACCAGGTTCTGCGGGTTGGCTGCATTGAAGTAGTCACCGCGGCTGTTGATGGCGGCGTGCCAGGTGTCGTCGATCGCTGCAGGATCGTTGTTGATCGGCCGCGGCCAACCCGTACTTCCGCTGGAGTTGGTCTGCCCGCGCCGCAAACGGCATAGATCGTTGTTGGCATCCGTGCAGTCGGCGTCGGTCGAATGGGTCAGGTTGCCGGGTACGCCCAGGGTCACCATGTACTGCACCAGGTGCGGCCAGTTGGCGGGATCGTTCTTCGGGTTGAAATACTTCTCCAGGGCCGGCGAGGTGGCGCCGGTGACCACGCCCGTGGTGGTGTCGGGCATGTACGGCGGCACGATCTTGCCCTGGGATGGCTTGTACAGGTCGGGGCGCAAATTGGTCGCCCAGTAGTTGAACGCGATATTGGCCAGCGATGAGGTGTAGACGCTGCCCTGCACGTCCCAATACACGCGGGACTCGGCGGTATTGGCAGGATAGGCGGTGCCGTCAGGCAAATTGCCCGAGACGGCCGACTGCGACGTCTGGAACGGGGTGGGCAGAGTTGGATCGCCCTCGTTCCAGTAACCGTCAGTCACCAGCATGTGGTAGTTCTGCCGGCACACCAGCTCCAGGCCGTCGGCTCCGCTGGTCTTGGGCGGATCCCAGTACGGATCCTGGAGGTTGCCGGTGCCGCCGGTATTGCCATTGCCACGCTGGAAGAACTTGCCGGCGCGAATGGTCGAAGCGCGGTTGGGCGTAACGCCGCTGGCGTCGGTCTGGAACATCCAGTTGAAGAATGCGCTGCGGTAGCAATCGGGCGGAGTCTTGATCGCGCCGGATTGCTGGATGGCCGAAGGACTGGAGGTTGTCGTCGAACTCGCATCGCATCCGGACGCATCGATCAAGCTGGTGATGATCGCGCTGCTGGGCAGCTTGAACGTGCCATCGTTGATGTTCTGCCAGGCGGCGCGAATGCTGTTGCCGAAGCCGCCGGTGACCGTGGTTGCACCGAGCGAGCCGAACACACGCGACAACGCGGTTTTCGTCATCAGGTTGCGCGTGCGGTAGTACGCATACCAATTGGCGAAGTTCTGCCACTGGTTGACCGACTGGCCGTTGATGGTGACGGTCGTGTTGGGGACGGCCACAGCCTCCCAGTTGGCGCTGGTGTAGAGATTGGCGCGGCCGGCGCTGTCCGGGTTGCCGAAAGTATCGACCGTGATGGTGGGCGCCGTGGACTTGTAGCGGTAGTAGTACGGGCCGCCGTTCGGATAGGTGTTGCCATCGGAGTCAGCGCTGCTGCCGTCCATCGGCGAGCTGCCATAACCGCACTTCCAGCGATTGTCGCTGGTCACCGTCGAGGTGTCGGTGGTCGAGACTTTCCAGGTAACGTAATTCGCGGTGGCGCTGGTCTTGTCGCCGTCCCTCCGGGTGTATCCGGAACCGCTGCTGTCCCGAGTCTTCAGATTGGTGCCCGAATACACGGTGGCGATACCGCTGCCGCTGGTGTTGGCGACGTTGTCCGTCCAGAAACGGTGGGTGCCGCCACTGGAAGTGTCAGAGGTGTTCGTCTGGCAGCTACCCGTGTCCGCGTTCGCCGCGCAGGTAGTTCCGAACATGGCGTAGTAGGTGACAGTGGTCTTGTAGGTGAGAACACCGGTGAGATCTGTCATACCGGTGGGATCGGTCCTGCCCTCGGGATTGTTGCGGTAGTTGGAATAGGTATCGGCCGTCACCGGCGAATACGGGCGGTTGACGCCGATGCCGTCCAGCCACACGGCGGCCAAGGTCTTGTCCGCATTCGGGAACAACGATCCGTCTGCCTTCACCGGCGGCGAATACACGACGTTCGGGTTGTAGTACACGCCGTTCATGGCCTTGGAACGGACGTCGCTGCTGGACGTGATGCGCGGATCGATCACGCCTGCGCAAGCCCATGGCCCACTACCATGGTTGTTCTCCAAACTAGCCCTGTAAGTACCATCGAACCAACTGCCGCCGCCGAACGGCCGGTTGTCGCCCATGTAGTTGCTGGCCATCGACCCTGAATCATCGAACGTCACCACGATGTTCGGCGGCACCGCCTGGGTCACGTTGGGCGGCGTGGGGCTGAGCTCCACGATGCCGCTCGTCGCCGCCGTGGCCGCGGAAGCGGGCGCGGAAACGAAGCTGCTGCCGGCGGCGACCAGCGCCATCACCGAGAGCGTCGCGGGCACCGGGGCCGGTGCGGAAAGGCCGCCCACGGCGGTGAGCACGGCACCCATCAGCGCCGACGACATGCGTCCGGGAAGAAACCGACGACTAGACATGGCTTGAATACTCCGACTCAGTTGCTCTTGGCCGCGAAGGTGCTTTCCATCACGCGCACGGTGTTGGCGCTGCCGCCCGTGGCGCGCGCGGTGATGCGATAAATGTGCCGACTGGAACTGGCGGTGCCGGTGCCGGAACTGCCGGTGGCCCCGGATTCATGCAGGCCGCCGCTGACCCCCGGCGGCAGCTCCACGCCAAGGTCCTCGATGATGTAGCGCGGGTTCTGCGCGAGATCGCCCGTCGTGGCGCCGGTGTAGTCGACCGAACCGCCGTAGCCCTTGTACTCGGTGGAGCCTGCCGTGACCCAGCCCTGCTTGGTGCGGAAGTCGACCACGTTGGCGATCGGGTTGGCCGGGTCGTAGACGTAGCAGTCGGTGAAGATGCCGGTGCCGCAATTGAGATGGGCAGTGACGTTGGTGGTGCTGGTCCACAGCTTCCACTCGGCCCCGCGCAGCGCGGTCTGCGCGCTCATCTCGGCCTGCTGCGCGTTGTGCAGGCCGCCGGCCATGCGCTCCTGCAACAGCGAGCGGCCGGAGGCGCTGATGGCGAGGATGGTCAGCAGGATGAGGAAGATCAGCGCCACCACCAGCACCGCGCCGCGCTGGGCGCGTGGGCCGGTTTGCATTGATCGAGGTTGGTTCGGCATCGCCATGACTTGGCTCCAGGAAATCATCATGCGGCAGCACCCGTGGGCGCCACCGCTTTCATCACGGGTTGTAGTTGCGTACGGGCACCAGCACGCTGAACTCGCGCCGCAGCAACTGGTCGGGGAAGCCCTGGTCGCTGGGCTTGATGGCGTGGCCGGACGGTGCCAGCAGGCCGGTGTTGGCGTCGGCGCTGTAGCGGTAATTCAGCTGGTTGCCGGTGAGCGTGTACAGCGGCGTCTGGCCGTCCATCAGCAGGCTGACCTCGATGCTCTTGATGCTGCGCCACAGGCAACCGGTGGCGGTGATCGCATTCAACTCGGCCGGTGGGCAACTTGCCGCGGGGGCGGCGTCGACCTGGGCGGCAGTGAGGAAGCTGGTCTTGCCGGTGTTGTCCTGCACGCCGTAGCGGAAATCCAGCCGCTCGACGCCTCGCACCAGCTCATCCTCCGAGCCGCCGCGGCCGGCCGTACCGCCGTTGACCCTTCGAATCAGTGCACCGGTGAACGGTGCGTTGCCGTCATTGTTGACGCTGACCAGCTTGAGGTAATACGTGACGGTCTGGAAATCGCGGTTGACGTCGAACACCTTGGGCGCCGACTCCGGCTCCTGCGCGGTCGGCAGGTTGGCCGCGCCGGTGCCGAAGCCATCGGTGGTGTTGGCCAAGGGGGTGATCACGCCGACGCTGCTGGCGGTGGCCGGGAAGATCTGCGCGTTGGAGCAGTCCGCCAGCATGAACAGGTCGCCGTTGGCGGCATTGCTCACCGGCGGTTCGCCGGTACGCTGGACCAGCGTGATCGAGGTGATGGTGGCCGCGCTGCTGCTGGTGGCCAAGGTGCTGCCGGTGACGCCTGCCGGGACGATGGCCCAACCGGCGGCAGGGTTGACGTAACGCACGGTGAGCACGTCGGCGCCCTTGACCCGATTGTTGATCGCGGTACCCATCGCCGGGATGGTGCTGATGGTGGTGTTCGGATCGACCGGCGTGCAGGCGGTGAGCGTGCACTCGTAGCCACGCATGAACAGGAACGACGGCATCGTGTACGGCGCTGCGGGTGCAGCCGGATACGAACCGGCGCCCCAGGCGGTGGTGACGTCGCCGAACGCGCCACTGACCGCGCCAGCGGCGCCGATCAGGTTCTTGGCGTAGACCTTGGGCGCGCGGATGTGATCGAGCGCATTGCCGCCCGTGCCGATCTTGGCCACGCCGCCGGTGTTGGTGCAGTACTGTCCGTTGGCCATCCGCAGGTCGGTGCCCATGCGGGTCACTGCGAAGCGCCCCGCCTCCTGCAACTGCGCCAGCTGGTTCTGCGCCTTGTTGCTGCTCGAGGTGGAGGCGAACACGGTGACGATGCCAGCGGCCACCAGCAGGCCCAGCACCATCGCCACCATAAGTTCGATCAAGGTGAAGCCGCGCGAATGGCGAGGCAGCATGCGGAACGCGCTCATGGCTGGAACTCCCACGAGAAGGACTGTGGCTCGCTGGCACGCTTGGTTTGGTCACCGGTGCCCTGCTCGTTCCAGGTGATTTTCATCTTGCAGCTGCCGCCATAAGGCGGCTGCATGGCCAGCTGCGAGGTGGGGTCGTAGCCGGCGGTACCCACACCGCCGCAGTCGATGCTGGCCGACGGGCCGGGCAGGAAGGTCTTCAACTGGCTGCTCCACAGGCGCTGGTCGTGGGTGGCCAGCTCCGCTGCATCGCAGGCCGAGCCGGAGCCGCAGCCGATCGAGCTGGAGGAGACCGGATAGGTGGTGCTGTTGTAGTTGCCGTTCCACACGCCGATCGGGTTGGCACTCATCCGCGCCGCCATGCTGTTGGCAAGAAACACCACCTGGGTGCGCACGTAGGCGGCGTGGTTGGAGCGCGTGGCCATCACCATCAGGCTGGCCAGGCCGATCAGGCCGATGCTGAAGATCAGCACGGCCATCATCACCTCGATCAACGAGATGCCTCGCTGACGCGACAGGACTTGCATGGAATTCTCCCTGATACCCCTGAGTGCAATGTACCCATCGCGCGAGGCGCGGCCAGCCCCCAGCCGACCGGCGGTAGGAATTGGCCGATGAGCGGTGCGGTCGTTGTCGGAAAGGGTGAACCCGATCACGCGGCGAGAGGAGCCTTTAAAGCCCTTCTCCCCTCGGCGACCGCAGGGAGTCCCCTTGCGGGTGAGAAGGTGGCCCGAAGGGCCGGATGAGGGTGCGGGGAGAAACCTGCAGCCACGCCTCGACCCCGAACCCTCACCCCAACCCCTCTCCCGCAGGGAGAGGGGCTTTTCTCGCCCTTCTCTCGCCAGCGACCAAAGGGGGAGGCTTCAATGCGCTGGCGGGCGATAATAGCCAGTGGTTCAACTCACTGCCGCAAATCTTCTGGACAATCCGCATGCCTCTTCGCCACACCCGCCCCGCCACTCCGCCCGCACGCCGCGCCACGGATCCCCGCCGATGACCGCCGACCGCCTCGACATCTGCCGTCCCGACGACTGGCACGTGCATCTGCGCGATGGCACCACGCTGGCCTCGGTGGTCGGCCACACCGCGCGCCGGTTCGGCCGTGCCATCGTGATGCCCAACCTGAAGCCGCCGGTGACCAACGTGGTGCAGGCGGAGGACTACCGCCGCCGCATCCTCGCCAGCCTGCCGCCCGGCGCCCACTTCCAGCCACTGATGACGCTGTACCTCACCGAGGCCACGCCGGTGCAGGAGATCGAGCGGGCAAAGGCGAGCGGCAGCGTGTTCGCGGTGAAGTACTACCCTGCCGGCGCGACCACCAATTCACAGGATGGCGTGCGCGATCTGGAGCACGTCAACAGCGTGCTGGAAGCGATGCAGCGCCACGACCTGCCGCTGCTGCTGCATGGCGAGGTGACCGACCCCGCGATCGACATCTTCGACCGCGAGCGCGTGTTCATCGAACGCCACCTGATGCCGCTGCGCGCACGCTTCCCTGCCCTGCGCATGGTGCTGGAACACATCACCACGCGCGACGCGGCCGAGTACGTCGCCGCCGCCCCGGCCAACCTGGCGGCCACGATCACCGCGCACCACCTGCTGCTCAACCGCAACGCACTGTTCGCCGGCGGCCTCAACCCGCACCACTATTGCCTGCCGATCCTGAAACGCGAAACCCACCGCGCCGCCCTGGTGAAGGCGGCGACCAGCGGCGATCCACGATTCTTCCTCGGCACCGACAGCGCGCCGCACCCGCGCCACGCCAAGGAATCAGCCTGCGGCTGCGCCGGCGTGTACAGCGCGCACGCCGCGATCGAGCTGTACGCCGAAGCGTTCGACCAGGCCGGCAAACTCGACCGACTGGAAGCCTTCGCCAGCTTCCACGGCCCGGATTTCTATCGCCTCCCGCGCAACCAGGAGCGCCTGCTGCTGGAACGCAAGCCCTGGACCGTACCGACCGAGCTCGCTCTGGGCGACGCCACCTGCGTGCCGATGCGCGCGGGGAGCACGGTGGCGTGGTCGCTGGTCGAGAGTTGATCCGCGACCGTGCCTGCGCCGGGTTTCACGGCCGCAAAAGCAAGCGGCCCGATCCGGAGATCGAGCCGCTTGCGTGTGCCGTGTCTGGTGCCGGAAATAGGAATCGAACCTACGACCTACGCATTACGAATGCGCCGCTCTACCAACTGAGCTATTCCGGCAAAGAGCCGAGGATTTTACGGTGCCCGCGGTTGCCGCGCAACCGCGTAGGGCGGGCAGTGCCCGCCGACCCTTGCGTGTTCGCGGCAAAGCGGCGGGCAGTGCCCGCCCTACGACCTTGCCTTGTTTTGTAGGGGCGCACAGGGTGCGCTCCTACTAGCATTGGGTTCGCCGGCACTCATCGTGACAACCGGATGTGTCCTGCGGTGACGCCGTCAGAAGCTGGCCGAGCCGCTGGTGCCGACCACGCGCAGCTCCTTGGGCAGGGCGAAGGTGATGCTTTCCGGCTCGCCGTCCAGTTCGCGCACCGCGCCGGCGCCCCACGACTGCAGGCGGGCGATCACGTCGCGTACCAGTTTTTCCGGCGCGGAGGCGCCGGCGGTCAGGCCGATGCGCTGCACGCCGTCGAGCCAATGGCGCTCGATGTGTTCGGCGCCGTCGATCAGGTAGGAGGGCACACCCTGTTTCGCGGCCAGCTCGCGCAGGCGGTTGGAGTTGGAGCTGTTGACCGAGCCGACCACCAGCATCAGGTCCACCGAGTCGGCGAGCCTGCGCACGGCGTCCTGGCGGTTCTGCGTGGCGTAGCAGATGTCGTCCTTGCGCGGCCCCTCGATGCTCGGGAATTTCGCGCGCAGGGCCTCGATGATCGCCTTGGTGTCGTCCACCGACAGTGTGGTCTGGGTGACGTAGGACAGCGCGTGCGGGAATTTCGGCACCAGCGTGGCGACATCCTCCAGCGACTCCACCAGCAGGATCTGCCCGGGGTTGGCCGGGTTCCACTGCCCCATCGTGCCCTCGACCTCCGGGTGGCCGGCATGGCCGATCAGCACCACGCTGCGGCCGATCCGGCCCAGTCGCGCCACCTCCATGTGCACCTTGGTCACCAGCGGACAGGTGGCGTCGAACACCTTCAGCTGCCGCTGTGCAGCCTCCTCGCGCACCGCCTGCGACACGCCATGCGCGCTGAAGATCACGGTGGCGCCGTCGGGCACCTCGTGCAGCTCCTCCACGAACACCGCACCGTCGGCGCGCAGCTTGTCGACCACGTAACGGTTGTGCACCACTTCGTGCCGCACGTAGATCGGCGCGCCGTAGGATTCCAGTGCGCGTTCGACGATGGCGATGGCGCGATCCACGCCGGCACAGAAGCCGCGGGGGTTGGCGAGCAGGATGTCCAAGACGACCTCGATTCAGAGTCCCGTAGGAGCCCGCTTGCGGGCGATGCTTTTGTTCCTGGCGTCGCGGGAAAAGGCATCGCCCGCAAGCAGGCTCCTACCGAAAGCCTATTATCACACGCTGTCCGCGGGCTTGCCGGCAAACAATCCGAATACGACCAGCATGACCGCACCCACGGTGATGGCGCAGTCGGCGAGGTTGAACACCGGGTAGTTCCACTGGCGGAAGTACACGTGGATGAAGTCGGTGACCTGGGCCGCATGCAGACGATCGACTAGGTTGCCCAGCGCGCCGCCGATGATGAAGGCCAGCGGCAAGGCGGTGCGCCAGTCGCGCCGCGGCGTGCGCCCCAGCCAGGCCACCAGCACCGCGCTGATCGCCACCGCCAACACCACGAAGAACCAGCGCTGCCAGCCCGCGCCATCGGCAAGGAAGCTGAACGCGGCACCGGTGTTGAACGCCAGCGTCCAGTTCAGGAAGCCCGGGATCACTTCATGCGGCAGGCCCATCGGCTGCAGGGCGCGGATCGCCCACCACTTGCTCAACTGGTCGAGCGCGATGACGGTGACGGACAGCCACAGCCAGGGGAGTGCGTTGGGTTTGGGATTCATGGAACAGGCTCGGCAATGAGAAGTTTCGGCGTTCGGCGCGGGAAGAGCCGGCGGGCGGTGCCCGCCCTACCGCTCCGTCGTAGGGCGGGCACCGCCCGCCGCTCCTGCAATCCACAAAACGTGGTTCAGAACCAGCGACGATCCTCGCCGGGCCCTTCGACGTTGCTGACGCAGCGGCCGCACAGCTCGGGATGCTCGGCGTGGCTGCCGACGTCGTCGCGGCGGTGCCAGCAGCGCACGCATTTGGCGGCATTGCTGACGGTGGCGGAAACCCATGCTTCGGCGCCTTCCACTTCCACCTTCATCGCCTCGTCCGTGCGCGGCGCCAGCGGGGCCAGGGTGAAGTCGGAGGTGATGAAGAAGAAGCGCAGCTCGTCGGCCACCTCGGCGTAGCGCGCCGCGAGTGCAGCGTCGGCATGCACGACGAGCCTTGCCTCCAGCGCCGCGCCGATCTGCTCGGCCTTGCGCATGCCCTCGAGCACGCGCGAGGCGCCGTCGCGGATCGCCAGCAGGTCGGCCCAGTAGCGGCGCTGCTCCGGCGAGGCCTGGGTCGCCGCCAGTCCGTCGTACCAGGTTTCGAACAGCACGCTGTCGCCGCGCTCGCCCGGCAACTGCTGCCAGATTTCCTCGGCGGTGAAGCCCAGGATCGGCGCCAGCCAGCGCACCATTGCCTCGGCGATGCGGTACATCGCGCTCTGCGCGCTGCGCCGGCCGCGGCTGTCGGTCGGCATGGTGTAGAGCCGGTCCTTGGTGATGTCCAGGTACAGCGCGCCCAGCTCGTTGGTGCAGAAGTTCTGGACGCGCGCCACCACCTCCGGGAAGTCGTAACGCTCGTAGGCCGCCACCACGGCCTGCTGCACGTCGAACGCCTGCTGCACGGCCCACTGGTCGAGCAGCAGGCTGTCTTCCACCTTCAGCAGATGCTGCGCCGGATCGAAGCCGTCCAGATTGCCGAGCAGGAAGCGCGCGGTGTTGCGGATGCGCCGGTAGCTGTCGGAGACGCGCTTGAGGATCTCGTCGGAAACCGACATCTCGTTGCGGTAGTCGGCGGAGGCCACCCACAGGCGCAGCACGTCGGCGCCCAGCGTATCCATCACCTTCTGCGGCGCCACCACGTTGCCCAGCGACTTGGACATCTTGCGGCCGTTGGCGTCCACCGTGAAGCCGTGGGTGAGCACCTCGTCATACGGCGCGCGGCCGTGGATCGCCGAGGAGGTCAGCAGCGACGACTGGAACCAGCCGCGGTGCTGGTCGGAGCCTTCCAGATACATCACCTTGTACTGCTCTGCGCTGCCGCGCTGCAATTCGGGCCGCTGGCCGATCACCGCGAAGTGGGTGACGCCGGAATCGAACCAGACGTCGAGCACGTCAGTGACCTTCTCGTAGTCACCCGCCTGGTCGCCCAGCAGCGTGGCCGGATCGAGCGCGAACCACGCATCGACACCGCCCTGCTCCACGATCCTGGCCACCTGTTCGAGCAGCGCGACGGAATCGGGGTGCGGCTCCTGGGTGACCTTGTGCACGAACAGCGCGATCGGCACGCCCCAAGTGCGCTGGCGCGAGATGCACCAGTCCGGCCGGCCGGCCACCATGCCGGCGATGCGCTCCTCGCCCCAGCCCGGCACCCAGCGCACGTCCTTGATCGAGGCCAGCGCGGTCTTGCGCAGGTTCGCCTGCTCCATCGAGATGAACCACTGCGGCGTGGTGCGGTAGATCACCGGCGTCTTGTGCCGCCAGCAGTTCGGGTAGCTGTGCTCGATCCTGGCGAAGGCCAGCAGCACGTTGCGTTGGCGCAGCACGTCGACGATGGCGTCGTTGGCCTTCCAGATGTGCATGTTGGCCAGTTCGACGCCGTCGACGGCCGGCGTGTCGGCGTGATACGCGCCGCGCGAACCGACATAGTTGAGCAGGCCGATGCCGTACTCGCGCGCCACCACGAAATCCTCCACGCCGTGATCGGGCGAGGTATGCACCGCGCCGGTGCCGTCCTCGGCACTGACGTGGTCGCCGAGGATCACCGGCACTTCGCGCGGGTAGAACGGATGGCGCAGCATCTGTCGTTCCAGCGCCTTGCCTTCGGCATGGCCGAGCACGGTCGCGTGCTCCATGCCGTAGCGTTGCGCCACGTTGTCGACCAGCGCGCTGGCGACCGCCAGCAGCACGCGGCGGCCGTCGCGCGCCGGCCCTTCGATCAACGCATATTCGAGATCCGCGCCCAGCGACACCGCCTGGCTTTCCGGCAGCGTCCACGGCGTGGTGGTCCAGATCGGGATGGCGACGATGGCATCGCCTGCGTCGACGCCGAATTTCGCGGCCAGCGCCTTCGCATCGACCGCGTCGTAGGCCACGTCGACCGCAGGCGAAACCTTGTCGCCGTATTCGATCTCCGCCTCAGCCAGCGCGGAGGCGCAATCGAAGCACCAGTACACCGGCTTGGCGCCGCGCAGCACGTGGCCGTTGGCCACGATGCGCGCCAGCGCGCGCAGCATGTCGGCCTCGTACTTGAAATCCATGGTGCGATAGGGGTGCTCCCAGTCGCCGAGCACGCCAAGCCGCTTGAAGCCGGCGCGCTGCGTGTCGACCTGCTCGGTGGCGTACTCGCGGCACTTCTGCCGGAACGCGGCGGCGTCGAGCTTGTCGCCCGGCTTGCCGAACTTCTTCTCCACCGCGATCTCGATCGGCAGGCCGTGGCAATCCCAGCCCGGCACGTACGGCGCGCGGTAACCGGCCAGCAGCTTGGACTTGACCACCATGTCCTTGAGGATCTTGTTGACCGCATGGCCGATGTGGATCGCACCGTTGGCATACGGCGGGCCGTCGTGCAGCACGAACGCGCGCTCGCGATGGGCAGTCTTCTGCTGGATCTGCGCATAGCGGCCCACCTGCTCCCACTGCGCCAGCCAGCCCGGCTCGCGTTTCGGCAAATCGCCGCGCATCGGGAAATCCGTATGCGGCAGGTTGATGGTGCTCTTGTAATCGTGGGTCATCGCGTAGGTGCCGTTGAAGGTGTTGCGGCCCGCCCATGGGCGGGCAAAGGCTTCTAAGTTAATGGATGCGCGGGCACACGGGAAATACCCGGGACTGCGTTCACGCCCCGACCAGCCGCGGATTCATGCCCAGCAGCTCTCGTGCCCGGCGCGCGTCGAGCGCCATCTGCGCCTTGAGCGGCTCCAGCCCGTCGAACTTCTGCTCGTCGCGCAGCTTGCCGACGAACTCCACCGCCATGCGCTGGCCATACAGGTCGCCCTCGAAGTCGAACAGGTGGACTTCCAGCAGCGGCTCGCTGACCTGGTTCACGGTGGGGCGCACGCCCAGGCTGGCCACGCCGGGCCAGCTGCATTCGCCCTCGCCCAGGCCCACGCGCACCGCGAAGATGCCCAGCACCGGGCTGACCCGATCGCGCAGATGGATGTTGGCGGTGGGATAACCCAGGGTGCGGCCGAGCTGGTTGCCGCGCTGCACCTTGCCGTCGATCACGAAAGGGCGGCCAAGCAGCGGCTCGGCCGCGGCGAACTCGCCCGCCGCGAGCAATTCGCGCACGCGACTGGCCGACACCCGCGCATCGTGCCACTGCACTTCCGGCATCGTGCAGGCGAGAAAGCCGCATTGGGGACCCATCGCCTGCAGCAGCGCCACGTCGCCGGCACGCTTGTGGCCGAAGCGGAAATCCGCGCCCACCCAGACCTCGCGCGCAGCCAGCCGCTCGACCAGCACGCGGCGGACGAAATCCTCGGCCGACATCGCGGTGAGCGCCCGGTTGAAGCGCAGCAGCAGGGCCTGCTGCATGCCGGCAGCGGCGAAGCCGCGCAACTTGTCGCGCACGCTGGAAATCCGCGGCACCGGCCGCGGCGAGAAGAACGCGCGCGGCAGCGGCTCGAAGCTCACTACCAGCGGGCTGCCATCCAGCTCGCGCGCGCGCGCGGCCACCTGCGCCAGCAGCGCCTGGTGGCCGCGATGCAAGCCGTCGAACGCACCCACCGCGACCACACTGCCACCGGGCGCCAGGCAAGGGCCGGCGACATCCCTGGAGAGTCTCATCATCGCGCGAGTATATAGAACGGTCGGTGTCGCGGCCTCACGCCGCGCGCAGATCGCGCAGGCGGAAGCCGCCGGCAAACAGGACGGCGACATAACTGGCCCCGCCGGCCAGCACCAGCACGGCCAGATGCCACAGCCGGGTCAGCACCGGCACCCCGTGGACCCAGTCCGGCCACAGCCAGCGGCCCAGCAACAGCACCGCCACCATCACCGCGCAGGCCGCGGCCAGCCGCAGCAAGTGGCGCGACCAGCCCGGCTGGCGCTGGTACACGCCCGTCCTTTTCAGCCAGTGCCACAGCAGCCACAGGTTGACGTAGGCGGCTACCGCGCTGGCCAAGCCCAGCGCCATGTGCAGGCCGGGCACGCGGGCGATGCCATCCAGCCACGACAGCTGCTTCAAGCCGGCCGGCGCCCACAGTTCGAACAGCAGCGCCAGGAAGACCACGTTCAACAGCATGTTGGTCAGCAGCGAAGCCACCGCCGCGCGCACCGGCGTGCGCGTGTCCTGGCGCGCATAGAACGCCGGCAGCAGCACCTTCACCAGCGCGAAAGCGGGCAGGCCGAAGCTCAGCGCGGTGATCGACAAGGTCGCCATGTGCGTGTCGTGCGCGGTCCAGTGGCCATGCTGGAACAGCGTGGCCACCAGCGGCCCGGCAAGCAGCATCAGCGCGAACATCGCCGGCACCGCGATCAGCAGGGTGATCCGCAGCCCCCAGTCCAGCGCCCGCGAGAAGCCGGCGGTGTCGGTGGTGACGTGATGGCGCGCCAGTGACGGCAGGATCACCGTGCCCAGCGCCACGCCGAACACGCCCAGCGGCAGTTCCAGGAAACGATCCGCCTGCGACAGCCAGCTCTGCGAGCCGACCACCAGCAGCGAGGCGATCACCGTGTCGAACAGCAGGTTGATCTGCGCCACGGAGGAGCCGAACAGGGTCGGCACCATCAGCCGCATGATCTTCCGCACTTCCGGGTGGCGCCAGCCCCAGCGCGGCAGGGTCAGCAGGTTGAGCTGCCGCAGCGCCGGCAACTGGAACAGCAACTGCAGGATGCCCGCGGCCAGGATCGCCCAGCCCATCGCCAGGATCGGCGTCTGCAGCTTCTTCGACAGCCACAGCGCGCCGGCGATCATGCACAGGTTGAGGATTACCGGCGTCAGCGCCGGCAGCCCGAAGCGGTGGAAACTGTTCAGCGCCCCGCCGGAGAGCGCGGTCAGCGACACAAACAGCAGGAACGGGAAAGTCAGCCGCAACAGCTCGACGGTCAGCTCGAACTTGCGCGGCTCGTCGATCGCGCCGGGCGAGAACAGCACAGTCACCTGCGGCGCGAAGATGATGCCCAGCGCCGTGATCAGCAGCAGCACCCCGCCCAGCGTGCCCGACACCCGCGCCATCAGCTCCCTCAGCTGCGCATGCGTGCCCTTCTCCTTCACTTCGGTGAATACCGGCACGAAGGCGGTGGAGAACGAGCCCTCGGCAAACAGCCGGCGCATGAAGTTGGGGATGCGGAACGCCACCCAGAACGCGTCGGTGGCGCCGTTGGCGCCGAACGCGGCGTTGATCGACATGTCGCGCACCAGGCCGAGCACCCGCGAAATCATCGTCATGCTGCTGAAGGAGAGCAGCCCGCGGAGCATGCTGGGAGACTTCATGGGCGGCAGTTCTACCTTCGGCGTCGTTCGCACGGGGCGCACAGTTTGACAGCCCGCGCCGGCAGGATCACGGCCCGGTTATGGCAAAATGCCGGCACCCCCGCCGCCGCGCGCCACGCCGGCTGCGGATAAAGCCGGCCAAGTGATTGACGCGTCGATGAATCGACCGCATAATTGGCGTCTTTTTCCACCCAACACACTGCATCCCGGAGTTCTACCTTGGCCAACATCAAGTCCGCGAAGAAGCGCGCGCGCCAGTCCGAACAGCGCCGCCTGCGCAACATCAGCGCACGTTCCATGGTCCGCACCGCCCTGAAGAAGGTCGTCAAGGCCATCGAGGCCAAGGACAAGGCCGGTGCCATTGCCGCATTCACCGTCGCCCAGCCGGTGATGGATCGCTACGCCGCCCGCGGCCTGATCCACAAGAACAAGGCCGCCCGCCACAAGAGCCGCCTCAACGCGAAGATCCGCGAACTGGCGTAAGCCGGCCACGCGATTCGGGTTGCATGAAACAGCCGGCGCAAGCCGGCTTTTTCGTGTCTGCACGTAGGGCGGGCACCGCCCGCCGCTTCGCCCACACGCCACCAGAGCCGGCGGGCATTGCCCGCCCTACTGCCGCGGGCGGAATTCGAGCGGCATGGGCTCACCGGGGTGTGCGGCGGCCGGCGGTTTCGGGCCGCAGGCGCCGCAGGTGCTGCAGCCGTCGCTGCAGTCGCCGGTGGCTTCGATCGGCTGCAGGCGCCGGCCCAACGCCCGCGCCAGGGCGCCGCGGCCGGGCTGGTTGAAATGGATGGAGCCGGCGGCCAGCCAGCGGTTGGTCGTTTTCCGGGCCAGCTTGCGCAGCACGATCCACACGCTGGCCAGCACGGCCAGCGCGATCACCACGTACTGCAGCAACAGGCCGGCACTCATGGGCGGCTCCTCACGTCAGCGCCCTCGTCACCTGGTAGACGATGAACGACGCGGTGTAGGCCATCACGAACATGTAGCCGAACGAGATCGCCACGTTGCGCCAGGAGTCGGTCTCGCGCTTGATGATCGCCAGCGTGGACATGCACTGCGGCGCATAGGCGAACCACACCAGCAGCGACAGCGCGCTGGCCAGCGGGATCTGCCCGGCCAGCGCCTGGCCGAGCCCGCCGGATTCGCCGCCCACCAGGTAGACCGTGGCCAGCGCCGCCACCGCGGTCTCGCGTGCGGCAAACGCCGGGATCAGCGCCAGGCTGATCTCCCAGTTGAAGCCGATCGGCGCGAACACGTACTGCAGGCCGCGCCCGATGTAGCCGGCGAAGCTGTAGTCGATCGCCGGCAGCGTCGCGCCCTCGGGCGCGCCGGGGAAGGTGGAGAGGAACCACATCAGCACGGTCAGGCCCAGGATCACGCCCGTCAGCCGCCTGAGAAAGATCATGCCGCGCTCGTAAAGACCGATCGCCACGTCGCGCAGCTTGGGCACGCGATACGACGGCAGCTCCATCATCAGCGCATGCTCGCTCTTGTCGCGGCGGATGTGCTTCATCACCCAGCCCACCAGCATCGCGCCGAGGATGCCCGCCAGGTACAGCGCGAACAGCACGATGCCCTGCAGGTTGAACACGCCGAACACGTAATGGGTCGGGATGAACGCGCCGATCAGCAGCGCGTACACCGGCAGCCGCGCCGAGCACGTCATCAACGGCGCGATCAGGATGGTGGCGAGCCGGTCGCGCGGGTCGGTGATGCTGCGCGTGCCCATGATGCCGGGGATGGCGCAGGCGAAGCTCGACAGCAGCGGGATGAACGAGCGCCCGGTCAGCCCCACCGACAGCATCAGCCGATCCAGCAGGAACGCCGCGCGCGGCAGGTAGCCCGATTCCTCCAGCACGATGATGAAAAGGAACAGCACCAGGATTTCCGGCAGGAAGCCAAGCACCGTGCCGAGGCCACCGAACAGCCCGTCGTTGACCAGGCTTTGCAGCGGCCCGGCCGGCATCCACGCGGCGACATGCCCGCCCAGCCAGCCGAAGCCGTCGCCGATCGCGTCGGTCATCGGCTTGCCCAGCGAATACACCGCCTGGAACACCAGGAACATCACCACCGCCAGGATCGCCAGACCGAACACCGGGTGCAGGGTCCAGCGGTCCAGTGCGTCGTCGATCTCGGCGGTGACGCGCGGCATCGTCACCGTGGCCGCCAGCAGTTCGCGTACCTGGGCATGCAGGTCGGCGCGGCTGGCGGCATCGCTGGGTCGCCGCGGTGCGGCGGCGGGAACTTCGCCGTCGACCTGTTCGATCAGCGCCTGCGCGCCGCCGCGCTTCACTGCCACGGTTTCCACCACCGGCAGGCCCAGCCGGCGCTGCAGTTCCGACACGTCGATGACGATGCCGCGCGAGCGCGCCGTGTCCATCATGTTCAGCGCCAGCACCACCGGCCGGCCGAGGCGCTGGACCTCCAGCACGAAACGAAGGTGCAGGCGCAGGTTGGTGGCATCGGCCACGCAGACGATCAGGTCGGGCACCGCCTCGCCCGGATAGGTGCCGGCGCAGATGTCGCGGGTGATCTGCTCGTCCGGGCTGTTCGCCTCCAGGCTGTAGGTGCCCGGCAGGTCGAGGATCTGCAGCAGTCGGCCGGACGGCGCCATGAACCGCCCTTCCTTGCGTTCCACCGTGACGCCGGCGTAATTGGCCACTTTCTGGCGCCCGCCGGTAAGCAGGTTGAACAGCGCCGTCTTGCCGCAATTCGGATTGCCGACCAGGGCAATGCGCAGGGTCGATGCGCTCACGCAGCCACCCCAGTGCGCACGCTGACCCGCGCCGCCTCGGCAAGCCGCAGCGCAAAGCGCGTGAAGCCGATCTGGATCAGCACCGGGTCGCCGCCCATCGGGCCGACCGCCACCACCCGCACCGGTTCGCCGTCGACAAAGCCGAGGTCGCGCAGGCGCTGGGCGATCGGATCGGCCGCATGCACATCGAGCACGCGTTCGACCACGGCAAGGGCACCCTTGGGCAATTCGGACAGACGCACGGGCGGAATCCAAACAAGAATGGTTCGCATTGTATTCCTTTGCCCCTGCGCCTGCATCACGCCGGTGGTCGCGGCGCGCTGCGTTTATCATCGGGTTATTTGCCGGGACGACCGATGACCGACTCCATCCTCAACGAGCGCCGCGGCGCCGTGGCCTGGCTCACCCTGAACCGGCCTCAGGTACACAACGCGTTCGACGACAACCTGATCGCCGCGCTCACCGAGGCGCTGGCCCGGGCCGACGCCGATCCGGCGGTCCGCTGCGTCGTGCTCAGCGGCAGCGGCAGCACGTTTTCCGCCGGCGCGGACCTCCACTGGATGCGCGGCATGGCCGCCGCCAGCGAGCAGGAGAATCGCGAGGACTCGCTGCGCCTGGCGCGGCTGATGCGCAACCTGCAATTCCTCTCCAAGCCGACCATCGCGCGCGTCAACGGCGCAGCCTATGGCGGCGGCGTGGGCCTGGTCGCCTGCTGCGACATCGCGATCGGCGTGGACGGCGCCAAGTTCGCACTGTCGGAGGTGAAGCTGGGCCTGGTGCCGGCGGTGATCTCGCCCTACGTGATCGCCGCAATCGGCCTGCGCGAGGCGCGCCGGTGGTTCGTCAGCGGCGAGGTGTTCGACGCCGCGGAGGCGCAGCGCATCGGCCTGCTGCACGCCGTGGTGGCGGGCGCGGAACTGGATGAGGCGATCGAGCGCCAGCTGCATTTCCTCGCCAAGGCCGGTCCGCTGGCCCAGCGCGAAGCCAAGCAGCTGGCGCTGCGCATTGCCGGTGCCGATCCGGCCACGGCCGAGCGCATCGACACCCAAAACGCCGAGCTGATCGCCCGCCTGCGCGTCTCGCCGGAAGGCCAGCACGGCCTGGGCGCGTTCCTCGACAAGCGCGCGCCGTCATGGGTCACCGGTTGACCACGGAGCCACGAGCATGACCAGACCGATCCTCAACCTTGCCGACGTGGTGGTGCAATCCGCCGCCGACACGCCGATCCCCGCCGGCCTGCCACAAGGCGCCACCGCCGAACGCTACGACCTGCGCTGGGGTGAGGTCGCCAGCCGTATCGGCGCGCGCCAGCTGGGCTGCAACCTCACCGTGGTGGCGCCGGGCAAGCGCGCCTGCCCGTTCCACAGTCACCGCGCCGAAGAGGAGATGTTCATCATCCTCGAAGGCAGCGGCGAGTTGCGCTATGGCGCCGAGCGCCACCCGGTCCGCGCCGGCGACATCATCGCCTGCCCCACCGGCGGTCCGGAAACCGCGCACCAGATCATCAACACCGGCGCGGCGGAGATGCGCTATCTCGCGATCAGCACGCAGTCGCCGGCCGAAGTATGTGAATACCCCGACTCGGCCAAGTTCGGCGCCTTCGCCGACGGCACGCCGGGCCGCTTCCGCCACCTCGGACGCCTCGCGGATGCGCGCGATTACTGGGAAGGCGAATAACGCCTTTGCTGCGCCGCGCAGCGGAGAAACATCGCGCATCTGCTAACTTTTGAAGGCTTTGCACCGACCGTCTGGCCAGGGAAATCGCATGTTCGAACGTGTACTGATCGCCAACCGCGGCGAAATCGCCTGCCGCGTGATCCGCACCTGCCGTCGCCTCGGTATCCGCACCATCGCGGTGTACTCGGAAGCCGACCGCGACGCACAGCACGTGCGGCAGGCCGACGAGGCCTTGCCGATTGGCGGCCCGCTGCCGGCCGAGTCCTATCTGCGCATCGACGCCATCCTCGACGCTGCGAAAAAGAGCGGCGCGCAGGCGATCCATCCCGGCTACGGCTTCCTCTCCGAGAACACGGCCTTTTCGCGCGCCTGCAAGGACGCCGGCATCGTGTTCATCGGCCCCGATCCGGAGAGCATCGAGGCGATGGGCTCCAAGGCCGCCGCCAAGCAGCTGATGGCCAAGCACGCCGTGCCGCTGGTGCCCGGCTACGACGGCGACGAGCAGGACAACGCCTGCCTCGCCGAACAGGCGCATGCCATCGGCTATCCGCTGATCATCAAGCCCTCGGCCGGTGGCGGCGGCAAGGGCATGCAGATCGTGCGCTCGGACGCCGAGTTCCCCGAGGCGCTGGCCACCGCGCAGCGCGTGGCGCAGGCCGCCTTCGGCGACGCTTCGATGCTGCTGGAACGCTACGTGGAGCACCCGCGCCACATTGAATTCCAGATCTTCGGCGACCGCCACGGCAACATCATCCACCTGGGCGAGCGCGAGTGCTCCGCGCAGCGCCGTTACCAGAAGGTGCTGGAGGAAACCCCCTCGCCCTTCCTCACCCCGGAAAAGCGTGCCGCCATGGGCGCCGCCGCCGTGGCCGCCGCGCGCGCCGTGAACTACGTGGGCGCCGGCACGGTGGAGTTCATCGTCGGTCCCGCGGGCGATTTCCACTTCATGGAAATGAACACCCGCCTGCAGGTCGAGCATCCGGTCACCGAGCTGACCCACGGCGTGGACCTGGTGGAATGGCAGCTGCGCATCGCCGATGGCGAACCGCTGCCGCTGGCCCAGCAGGACGTGGTCTCGCACGGCCACGCGATCGAGGTACGCCTGTACGCCGAAGACCCCGACCAGAACTTCCTGCCCGGCTCCGGCAAGCTGCAGTCGCTGCGCTTGCCGACTCCCTCGCAACACGTGCGCCTCGACGGTGGCGTGGTCGAAGGCGACACGGTGACGATCTTCTACGACCCGATGATCGCCAAGCTGATCGTGTGGGACGGGGATCGCCCGAAGGCGCTGCAGCGCATGCGCGAGGCACTCGCGGCATGCGAGATCATCGGCCCGAAATCCAACATCGCCTTTCTCGAACGACTGGTGCGCCATCCGGCCGTGGTCGAGGCCCGCATCGACACCGGTTACCTGGATCGCCACCTGGACGAATTCCTGGTCGGCGACACGGCTCCTGCCGAGGGTGCGCTGTTTGCCGCCGCGACCGCCGTGCTGCTGCACGACGAATCGCACGTGGCCGGCAACGCGACCGACCCGCATTCGCCCTGGGCCCGCGCCGACGCATGGCGCGTCGGCCACGCCGGCAAGCGCATCGTGGCGCTGGCCTGGCGCGACCAGCGCTTCGAGATCGAGGCGCGCGGGCACGCCGGCAATTATCAATTGCGCCGCGCCGAAACGAACTGCGAGGTGCAAGGCGCGCGCCTGTCGGACGACAACCTCGGCGCCCGCTTCGATGGCGAAGCGCGCCGCGTGCCGTTGCACGTCGACGCCGCGCACGTGCTGCTGCACGACGCCCACGGCCAGCGCTACAGCCTCGGTCGCGCGGCCGCGTTCGCGTGGGAAGCCAAGGACACCGCCGGCGGCAACCAGGTGATCGCGCCGATGCCCGGCCGCATCGTGCTGGTGAAGGCGCAAGCCGGCGACGCAGTCGAGCAGGGCCAGGAACTGCTGGTGATGGAAGCGATGAAGATGGAACTGGCCTTGAAGGCGCCGCGCGCCGGCACCATCGAGAGCGTGAATGCCGCGCAGGGCGAGTTTGTCGAGGCCGACGCGGTGCTGGTCCGCTTCGCCGAGTAGCTTCTAAGCCCCTCTCCCAGTGGGAGAGGGGTTGGGGTGAGGGTTCGGCCGGAGCGAAATGTCCGCATTAGCCTCGCACCCTCATCCGCCCCTTCGGGGCACCTTCTCACCCCAAGGGGACTCCTTTCAGTCGCCGGAGGGAGAAGGACATCGCGTCCTCCGGAGCTTTTTCATGAACACCTCCAACCACGTCCGCATCGTCGAAGTCGGCGCCCGCGACGGCCTGCAAAACGAGAAGACGTTGCTGCCGGCCGAGGTGAAGATCGCACTGATCGACCGGCTCTCCGCCACCGGCCTCAAGACCATCGAGGCGACCAGCTTTGTCAGCCCCAAATGGGTGCCGCAACTGGCCGACGCCGCCCAGGTGTTCACCGGCATCCGCAAGGTGCCGGGCGTGAGCTACCCGGTGCTGGTGCCGAACCTGCAGGGCTACCAGCGCGCGCGCGCAGTCGGCGCCACCGAAATCGCCGTGTTCACCGCGGCATCCGAAGCGTTCAACCGCAAGAACATCAACGCCTCGATCGACGAATCCATCGAGCGCTTCATACCGGTGATGGAACAGGCCCGGGCCGACGGCGTGCAGGTGCGCGGCTACGTCTCCACCGTGCTCGGCTGCCCGTACCAGGGCGAGGTGCCGGCAAGCGACGTGGTGCGCGTGGCGCGACGCATGCACGAGCTGGGCTGCCACGAAATCTCGCTGGGCGACACCATCGGCGTCGGCACGCCGGCGAAGGCGCGCGCGATGCTGCACGCGGTGGCGCAGGAAGTGCCGATCGCCGCGCTGGCCGTGCATTTCCACGACACCTACGGCCAGGCGCTGGCGAACATCCTGGCCTGCCTGGAGGAAGGCGTGCGCGTGATCGACAGCGCGGTCTCGGGCACCGGCGGCTGCCCGTACGCGAAGGGCGCCACCGGCAACGTGGCCAGCGAAGACGTGGTCTACATGCTGCACGGCATGGGCATGGAAACCGGCATCGACCTCGACCTGCTGGTCGCCACCGGCGCCTGGCTGGCCGCGCAACTGCACAAGGAAACCGCCAGCCGGGTCACCCGGGCACGCACCGCCGCGGCCTGAGCCACTCGCGAAATCCCGATGGCGATCACTATCATCGGCTTTCGGTTGACGAGACGAAGCGATGCGCACGAGCCTGATGACCTGGTGGCGGGCGGCAGCGGCACTGCTGATCCTGCTCTGCAGCCTGTCCGCCAGCGCCGCCACGCCGAAGGGTGATTGGTTGCTGCTGCCCGATCGCGTGTGGACCGCCGACGGTGACGTCGCACACGCAGGCTGGGCCGTGCTGGTGCGCGACGGCATGATCTCGGCGGTCGGCCCGGCCGGCTCGATCGACGCGCCTGCGGACGCACGCCGCATCACCTTGCCCGGCGCCACGCTCACGCCGGGCCTGATCGACCTGCACTCGCACCTGTTCCTGCATCCGTACAACGAGACGTTGTGGAACGACCAGGTGCTGACCGAGCCGCAGGATTACCGCACGCTGCTGGCGGCGAAGCATGCGCGCGACACCTTGCTTGCCGGCTTCACCACGCTGCGCGACCTGGGCACCGAAGGTGCCGGCTACGCCGACGTGTCGGTCAAGCGCGCCATCGACGAAGGCCTGATCCCCGGCCCGCGGCTGTTCGTGGCCACCCGCGCGATCGTCGCCACCGCCAGTTACGGCCCCGGCCCGCGCGGCTTCCGTCCGGACATCACCCTGCCCGGCGGCGCGCAGGAAGTCAGCGGCGTCGATGCCGCGATGGCCGCGGTGCGCGAACAGGCCGCGCGCGGTGCCGACTGGATCAAGATCTACGGCGACTACCGGGTCGGCCCGGACGGCGGCACCGCGCCCACCTTCACCGCCGCCGAACTGAAGGCGCTGGTCGACACCGCGCACCAGATCGGTCGCCCGGTGGCCGTGCACGCCGCCAGCGACGCCGGCGTGCGCATGGCGGTGGAGGCCGGCGTGGACAGCGTGGAACACGGCTACGGCGCCAGCGAGGCCACTTTCAGGCTGATGAAGCAGCACGGCATCGCCTACGAGCCCACGCTCACCGCGGTCGAGGCCACCGCGGAATATTTCCAGCATTACGTGCCCGGCAAGAGCGAACCGACCGAGCGCATGCGCGAAGCCGACCACGCCTTCCGCACCGCGCTGAAACTGGGCGTCACGATCGGCAACGGCAGCGACGTCGGCGTGTTCGCGCACGGCGAGAACTGGCGCGAGCCAGCAGCGATGGTCGCCGGCGGCATGACGCCCGCGCAGGCATTGCACGCGGCCACCGACGTGGCGGCAAGAATCCTGCGCCAGTCGCAGCGCCTGGGCCGCATCGCACCCGGCCTGGCGGCCGACCTCGCCGCGTTCAGCGGCGATCCGAGCACGCAGATCGACGCACTCCAGCATCCGGTCTTCGTGATGAAGGCCGGCCTCCCCTATCTCACTCCCGACCACACCCCATGAGCGAAAACTTCCTGATCCGCCCGATCGCACCGGGCGACAACGCGGCGATGGCCGCGATCATCCGCGCCGTGATGCCCGAGTTCGGCGCCGACGGCCCCGGCTTCGCGATCCATGACGCCGAAGTCGACACGATGTACGAGTCCTACGCACAACCGCGCAGCAGCTATTTCGTGCTCGAGCGCGACGGCACGGTGATCGGCGGTGGCGGCGTCGCGCCCTTGCAAAACGCGGAGCCGGACGTGTGCGAGTTGCGCAAGATGTATTTCCTGCCCGCCGCGCGCGGCATCGGTGCCGGCACGGCGATGATGCAGCGCTGCCTCGACGCGGCCCGCGCGCACGGCTTCCGGCGCTGCTACCTGGAGACGCTGACCGGCATGGACGCGGCGCAGGCGCTGTACAAGCGCAGCGGCTTCACCGCGCTGTGCGCGCCGATGGGCGGCACCGGGCATTTCAGCTGCGACCGCTTCTTCATCCGCGAGCTGTGAGCCCATGACACCCATTCGCACTGCCCGCGACGAAGACGCCGCCGCCATCCACGCGATCTACGCACCATCGGTCAGCGACGGCGTGGCCACCTTCGAAACCGGACTGCCCGGCGTGGAAGCCATGCGCGAACGCCTGCGCGCGCGCCTCGAACACTACCCGTGGCTGGTGTGGGAAGAAGCCGGCGAGGTGCTGGCCTACGCCTACGCCGGCCGCTTCCGCGAACGCGCCGCCTATGACTGGATCGCCGAGACCTCGATCTACGTGCGCGCCGACGCACAGCGCCGCGGCATCGCGCGCCAGCTGTATGGCGTGCTGCTGGACGTGATGCGGCTGCAGGGCATCACCCAGGCCGTCGGCGTGATCACCCTGCCCGGGGTGGCCAGCGTGGCGATGCACGAGGCGATGGGCTTCACGTCGACCGGCGTGTGGCGACAGTGCGGTTACAAGCTCGGCCGGTGGTGGGACGTGGGCGTATGGCAGAAGGAGCTGCAGGCGGCGGCGAATCCGCCCGCGCCCGTCACCCCTTTCCCGCAGTTGCCACAGGCCACGCTGCAAGAGTTGCTGGAAGACCACCCGAACGCGTAGAGCGGGCACTGCCCGCCTTGCGCTCCTGCATATCTGCACCGGTTTGCCTGAAAAAAAAAGCGTGCCCGCGGATGCGGGCACGCCTTCACGGTCAAGCCGGCTTACTGGTTGAGCAGCAGGTCGACGATCACGCCGGTAGCGATCGCCACCAGCAGGAAGTCGCCGTTGTCGCTGCGCACCCAGTGGTAGCCACGCGGCGGTTCCCGCAGGCGGGCGTCGCGCCAGTCGTATACCACGTAGCGGGTGCTGCGGTATTCCACCGGCAGGTAGCCGCCGCGCTTGTACCAGCCCTCGTGGCGACCGCGGTCGTGCCAGTTCTTGTAGCGGCCATGGCCGCGACCGTGGCCACGCCCCTGGTCGTTGTCGCGATCGTAGCGCACGTAACGGTCGCCATCATGGTCGTAGCTGCGGTCACGGTCGTTCTGCCCGTGGCGATCGCGGTCGTGGCCCCGACCGTGTTCCTGCGCCAATACGGGGCTGCCGGCCAGCATCAGCATCGTGCCGCATGCAACAGACAGAGCAAGCAACTTTTTCATGATGGATCTCCACTTGGTGGGCCAGGAACCGCGTGCATCGTACCGACAACCGCCTGACGATGCTGTGCGGTCAGACGACACGCTGGTGCCGACACCCCCAACCGGGCATGAATCGGCCAGCCGGGCGTGTTTTGCGTTCAGCCTGCAGCATACGCGGCGGCTCGGCTACCATTGGCGGCTTTCCGCATCCGTTTCGGGGGATCACCCATGCAGCTCGATCAGGTCAAGGCCATCATCACCGGCGGCGCCTCCGGTCTCGGCCACGCGGTGGCGCAGCATTTCGTCGCCCACGGCGGCCGCGTCGCACTGTTCGACGTCAACGACGAGAAGGGCCAGGCCGCCGCGAGGGAACTGGGCGACGCCGCCCGCTTCTTCCGCACCGACGTCACCTCCGAAGAGGGCGTGGCCACCAACGTGGCCGCTGCACATCACGCGCTGGGCGGACTCAACGTGGTCATCAACTGCGCCGGCATCCTCGGCGCGGGCCGCGTGCTGGGCAAGGAAGGCCCGATGCCGTTGGCCAACTTCTCCGGCACCGTGATGGTGAACCTGGTCGGCAGCTTCAACGTGGCCAAGGCCGGCGCGGCGCTGATGCAGAACAACCAAGCCGGCGAGGACGGCGAGCGCGGCGTGATCATCAACACCGCCAGCGTCGCCGCCTACGAAGGCCAGATCGGCCAGGCCGCCTATTCGGCATCGAAGGGCGGCGTGGTCGGCATGACCTTGCCGATGGCGCGCGAGCTGGCGCGTTTCGGCATTCGTGTGGCCACCATCGCGCCGGGCATCTTCTGGACCCCGATGGTCGACGGCATGCCCGAGGCCGTGCAGCAATCGCTGTCCGCCTCGATCCCCTTCCCCTCGCGACTGGGACGGCCGGACGAATACGCCAGCACCGTCGCTTTCATCCTGGGCAATCGCTACATCAACGGCGAGACGATCCGGCTGGACGGCGCGGTGCGGCTGGCGGCGAAGTAGCCGCCAGGGAATAGGGAATGGAGAATAGGGAATAGGAAAAGCCGGTTCCCGCCACCCTGCCCCACTGTCGCCCAGTACCGCTCTTGCCATTCCCTATTCCCCATTCCCTATTCCCGGCCCCAAACCCATGAAAGCTTCCGACGTAAAGAAAGGCAACGTGGTCGAGCACGACGGCACCGTCTACCAGGTGCGCGACATCGAGCGCAGCGCGCCCACCGCGCGGGGCGGCAACGTCACCTTCCGCTTCACCATGTATTCGATTCCCGGTGCGCGCAAGTACGACCTCAGCCTGCGCGCCGACGACGACCTGAAGGAAATGGACCTGGTCCGCCGCGCGGCGAACTTCTCCTACATGGACGGCGACGCGTTCGTGTTCATGGACGCGGAGGACTACACCCAGTACCTGCTTTCGCCGGAACTGGTCGGCGACAACGCCGGCTACATCGTCGAGGACCTGGAAGGCTATTACGTGCAGTTGATCGACGACGCCCCGGTCGGCCTGCAGGTGCCGACCAGCGTGGTGCTGACCGTGGTCGATACCGCGCCGGAAATGAAAGGCTCCAGCGCCACCAAGCGCAACAAGCCTGCCAAGCTCAACACCGGCATCGAAGTGCAGGTGCCCGAGTACATCAGCGTCGACGAAAAGGTGTGGGTTAACACGCTCACCGGCGAGTTCGCCGGCCGGGCTTGAGCAACCTCAAACCGTAGGGCGGGCACCGCCCGCCGCTCCCGCCACCGTGCGCGGCGGGACGAAGAGCCGGCGGACAGTGTCCGCCCTACCCCGGCGATTCGCGGGCACGGGCAGCACGGCTTTTTGCGATACTCGTTTTCCGCTCCCCGCGGCGCCCTCTCCATGTCTTCCAACAGCTATTCGCTGCGCGCCCACGCCATCGAAAGCCTGACCCAGGTCAAGCGGCCGAACGTGCCGTGGCGGGTGGTCGTGCGCAACACCGCTGCCGTGGTGCTGCCGCTGGCTGCCGGCATGGCGACAGGCCACCAGACGATCGGCCTGGCGGTGGCCAGCGGCGCGTTGAATGCGATGTTCTCCGACCAGCCCGGGCCGTATCGCCAGCGCCTGCGGCAGTTGCTGCTGAACGCGCTGGCCGCGGGCCTGGCCTCGCTGGCGGGTTTCCTGCTCGGCGACCAGTTGCTGCCACTGCTGGCGATTACGGCGGCGCTCGGTTTCTTCGGCGGCCTGCTGGTGGTGTTCGGCCCGGACACGGCACGCGCCGGCATGACCAGCATGATCCTGCTGGTGATCACCGCCGCCACCCCGCAGCCGCTGCCCGGCGCACTGGGCGGCGCGGCGCTGATCTTCGCCGGCGGCCTGCTGCTGGCCGCGTTCTCGCTGGCGGCGTGGCCGCTGCAGCGCTACTGGCCCGAGCGCCATGCGCTGGTCGAGGTGTACCGCGGGCTGGCCACGCTGGCGCGCGAAACACGCCACGACGCCACCGACGTGCCGGCGCTGACCGAGGCGATGACCACCCTTCAGCAGACCCTGCTGGGGCGCCACCGCGCCCACGGGCGCGCGATGGAAGCCTTTGGCGTGTTGCTGGAACTGGCCGAGCGAATCCGCCTGGAACTCACCGCCATCGCCGAGCTGCATGCCGGCCCTGCCTTGCAGGCCGGCTTCCGGGATGGCGCGGCCGAGGTGCTCGCGGCGATTGCCGACGCGCTGGAGCACGGCGATTCGCCCGCACGCGCCGACACGCTGCTGCAGGCCTTGCGCGCGCGGCACGACGAGGGTGACGGGTTGGCGCCGCATCGGGATGCGCTGATCGGTCAGCTTGCGGCAGCCGTGCGCAACGCCGACTGGGCCGGCAGCCGCGGCGAGCTGCGCGCCAGCGCAGCGGAAACGCGCCTGCCGGCGACCCTGCGCAGCACGGCGATCCGGGCCACCCTGCGCGCCAGCCTCACGCCGCGCTCGGTGGCGTTCCGCCACGCCGTACGCATGGCAGTGTGCCTCACCGCGACCCTGGCGCTGTCGCGCTGGCTGCATCTCCCGCACGGTTACTGGCTGCCAATGACGGCGGCGATCGTGCTGCGCGCGGATTTCGCCGCCACCTTCAACTTCGGCCTGTTGCGCGTGCTGGGCACCGTGCTCGGCCTGGTGCTTACCACGATGTTGCTGTCCATCACGCCCGACCAGCCATGGGCGCATCTCGCCCTGATGGCCGTGCTGTGCATGGCGTTCCGCTACCTGGCCGGCGCGCATTACGGCATCGCGGTGGCCGCACTGACCGGCACCGTGGTGATCCTGCTTTCGTTCGAGGGCGTGGCGCCCGATGCCGCGGTGCTCGACCGCGTGATCGACACCGCGCTGGGCTGCGGCATTGCGCTGTTCGCCTACGTGGCGTGGCCGACCTGGGAGCGCAGTCGCGCGCGCGAGGCCCTGGCCAGCATGCTCGACGCCTATGCTGATTACCTGGGCCACCTGGCCGGATGCGGCGGCGTGGTGCGCGGCGAAATTCGCTCCGCCGCACGCACGGCCCGGATCAATGCGCAGGCGTCGATCGAGCGCATGCGCAGTGAGCCGGCGACGCCTCCTGCGTTGCTGGCGCTGGCACGCCAGCTGCTCGCCAACGGCAACCGGCTGGCGCGCACCGCGATGACGCTGGAAGCGATGCTGGGCGACCTCGCCAGGTTGCCGCCGTCGACCGGGCTGGCCGACTTTATCGGGGAATGCATCCGCGCACTGCATGCCATCTCCGACGCGTTGCGCCAGCAGGCACCGCTCACCGGGCTGCCCGACCTGCGTGCCGCGCAACGCGCGCTGGTTCGCCGCACTGCGGGCGCGGACGCTGCCAGTGTCGACCTGCTGGGCCGCATCAGCGATCGCCTGGTGGACAACATCGATACGCTTGCCCACGTCATCAACCGCCACCGGCCCGAGCCGGCCCTGCCCGACCGGTAGAAGCGCACCCTGCGCGCGCTGGATCCTCCCGTGGCGAAAGAGCTCGCGCACAAGGTGCGCTCCCGCAAAAACCAGTGAGGCGACGGCGGCGCCCGGAGGTTTTACACTGCACGGATGCTCAAGATCGACACCCACGCGCACATCCTGCCCCGCGACTGGCCGAACCTGGCAGCCAAGTACGGCGACGACCGCTTCCCGGTGATGACCCATACCGACGGCCGCCACCGCATCTACAAGGACAGCAGGTTTTTCCGCGAAGTGTGGGATTCGGCGTTCGATCCGCAGACGCGCATCGACGACTACGCGCGCTTCGGCGTCGACGTGCAGGTGATTTCCACCGTGCCGGTGCTGTTCTCCTACTGGGCACCGGGATACCAGGCGCTGGAACTGCATCGCCACTTGAACGACCACATGGCCGGCATCTGCCGCGACTACCCGCGCCACTACGCGGGCATCGGCACGGTGCCGCTGCAGGCGCCGGAGCTGGCGGTGCGCGAACTCGAGCGCTGCATCGACGAGCTGGGCCTGCAAGGCGTGCAGATCGGCTCGCACTGCGGCGACTGGAACCTGGATGCGCCTGAGCTGTTCCCGTTCTTCGAGGCGGCCGCCGATCTCGGCGCGGCGATCCTGGTGCATCCATGGGACATGATGGGCATGGCCAGCATGCCCAAGTATTGGATGCCGTGGCTGGTCGGCATGCCCGCGGAGCAGTCCCGCGCCGCCTGCTGCCTGGCCTTCGGCGGGGTGCTGGAGCGGCTGCCGAAGCTGCGCGTGATGCTGGCCCACGGCGGCGGCAGTTTTCCGTACACCATCGGCCGCATCGAGCACGGTTTTCGCATGCGCCCGGATCTGGTGGCCACCGACAACCCGCGCAACCCGCGCGAATACCTCAAGCGCTTCTATTTCGACTCCTGCGTGCACGACGACGATGCCCTGCGTTACCTGCTGGATGTGACCGGCGTCGAACAGGTCATGCTCGGCACCGACTATCCTTTCCCGCTGGGCGAACAGGTGCCGGGCAGCGGCATCGAGGCGCTCGGCCTGGACGAGGCCGGGCGCGAGCGACTGTTCCATGGCACCGCGCTGGAGTGGCTGGGCCTGCCCAGGCATCGTTTCGCCCCCGACCCTTCTCGACCGGAGTCCGCATGAACCTGCTTCGCACGACCACACTGGCGCTCGTCGCCACCCTGCTGCTGGCCGGCACGGCGCACGCCGCGGAAGTCAGCATGGCCGGCGGCAACATCACCTTCGACACGCCCGCCAACTGGCTGCCGATCATGCAGACCGAAGGCGACCCCGAGGCGCAGGTGTTCCAGGTGCCCGACCCCTCGCCCACCGGCAAGAGCAGCCTGGCCCGCGTCACCGTCACCGTCACCCGGGTGCCGGACATCAGCAGCTTCCACCAGTTCATGGCCCAGGCCACGGCCAAGGCGCTGGCCCTGCCCGGCTACCAGCAGGACAAGGTGCCGCCGGTACCGAACAGCAACCTCTACACCGCGCAGGAAAACGGCACCGCCTTCAGCTACACCGAGCACTACTGGTTCAAGCACGGCTACGCGATCCAGCTGCGCTGCGTGCGCCCGACCCGCACCCAGGCCGGCAGCGCATGGCAGGCCGATTTCGACAAGGGCTGCGATGCGCTGGCCGTCCAACTGAAATAGATCCGCAACCCCTGCAGGAGCGCGCTCGCGCACGATGCTCTCCGTCGCGCCGACGAAAAGCGCGCCAGCCGCTCCCACCGAAACAGGACACCACCATGCCCGACTACCAGCCCACCGCTGCGTGGGCCGCCGCCCGCGATGCCGCCGATCCGCTGCGCGCGTTCCGAGACGAGTTCCTGATCCCGCCGCACGAAGGCCGCGACAGCGCCTATTTCTGCGGCAACTCGCTCGGCCTGCAGCCGCGCGCCGTGCGCGAGGCGGTCAACGCGGAGCTGGACTACTGGGGCGAGCTGGGCGTGGAAGGCCACTTCAAGGGTCGCCTGCCGTGGATGGACTACCACGAGTTCGTGCGCGACGACCTCGCCGCCGTGGTCGGTGCGCTGCCCACCGAAGTAGTGGCCATGAATACCCTGGGCGTGAACCTGCACCTGATGATGGTGAGTTTCTACCGCCCCACCGCCGAACGCCCGGCGATCCTGATCGAGGCCGGCGCCTTCCCCACCGATCGCTACGCGGTGGAATCGCAGATCCGCTTCCACGGTTTTGATCCCTCCACGGCATTGATCGAACTGGAAGCCGACGAGCCGAACGGCATTGTTTCCATCGCCGCCATCGAGCGCGTGCTGGCCGAACACGGCTCGCGCATCGCCCTGGTGATGCTGCCCGGCGTGCAGTACCGCACCGGCCAGGCGTTCGACCTCAAGGCCATCACCGCGCTGGCGCATCGGCACGGCTGCACCGTGGGCTTCGACCTCGCCCACGCCGTCGGCAACCTGCCGCTGCAACTGCACGACAGCGGCGCCGACTTCGCGATCTGGTGCAGCTACAAATACCTGAACAGCGGACCCGGTGCCGTCGGCGGCGCCTTCGTGCACGAGCGCCACGCCAAGGCCGTGTTGCCGCGTTTCGCCGGCTGGTGGGGCCACGACAAGACCACGCGCTTCCAGATGGGCCCCCGGTTCGTGCCCACGCCCGGCGCCGACGGCTGGCAGCTCTCCAACCCGCCGATCCTGGCGCTGGCCCCCCTGCGCGTGTCGCTGGAAATTTTCCGCCGCGCCGGCATGGATGCCCTGCGCCAAAAATCGTTGGCGCTCACCGGCTACCTCGAATGGCTGGTGCAGACGCAACTGGCCGACGTACTGCAGGTCGTCACCCCCGCCGACCCCGAACGCCGCGGCGCCCAGCTCTCCATCCGCGTGATCGAAGGCCGCGAACGCGGCCGCGCACTGTTCGATTATCTGATGGCCCACGGCGTCATCGGCGACTGGCGCGAACCCGACGTGATCCGCATCTCGCCCGCGCCGCTGTAC
>MKTU01000029.1:0-65224 GCA_001898415.1 Rhodanobacter sp. 67-28
CTGTGTTCCAGCGGCAGCGCCGCGCCGATGAAGCTGGGATCGTTCCACGGCGCGTGCATCTTGACGTCGGTGCTGCGCGCCAGCGGCAGCAGTTGCAGCGCTTCGGTACCGGCCAGCTTGAGATCGATCTGCACGTCGATCGGCTGGTCGCCCAGTGCATCCAGGTCGATCGGTACCACCACGTTCGACCAGTGGCCGAGCCGGTCGGCGGACGATTCGAACCGCGCCGGCTGCCCGTTGATGCGCAAGTCGCCGACCTCCTGCAGGCCGCGCAGGTCACCGACCGGCAGCCGCAGTTCTGCCTTGCCGCCCTGCCATCGTGCATCGCTGGCCTGGCGATACTGGGCGATGTCCTGCGCCCGGAACTGCGCGCCGAGTTTCACCGTGGCAACAAACACCGGCGCGCTGTAGATGCCGTAGCTGCGGGTGGTCACCGCCATCGCCACGTCCAGTTTCAGCGCGTCGGCCAGCATGCTCTCGCTGCCCGCCTGCCAGCGCGGCGCCGCCTGGCCTTCCGCCGTCACCAGCCGCTGCGTCGGCACCACCAGCACCGGACCGCCCAGCACCTGCCTGCCGCCCCAGCCCTGCGCGATCTGGCTGATCGCGCTGGTGCGCAACTGCTGGCGCTCGCGCACCAGCCCGCGCACCTGCAGCAACGGTATCGTCATCAGCAACGCCAGCACCCCGACCCCAAGCACCTTGGCGGTGATGGTCTGCGTCCACGAAGTATTCATGCGTCCGCGCTCCCCGGATGGAGCGGGCATCAGAGCAGACGCAACGGGCCGCAACGCGTCGCAAACGGGCCGTTCGGGGGCAGCCAGGTGGCGGGAACGAGGCGCGCAGCGGTCGTCCTCTTCAGTCGCGCGCACCACTGCATACGGCTTCGAGAAAGCGCATCACCTCAGCCGCCCGCCCGCACGCCACCAGTTGCGCAGCCGTGAGATCGTCGAGCTCCGCAATGCGGGTGTGCAGATACCAGCCTGTCGCCTCCCGGGGATCACGCTCGATGCGCAATGCGGCCCGGAACACCGCTTGCCTTTCATCGGCGGGCAGCGATGGAATGGCCTCGTCCCGCCTCGATTCGATCGACGAACCCATGGCATTCTCCCGAAGTGATCCAGCCGCAGGGCGTGCGTCCATCACGGCAGGGTCCCGTGGCGGCACCCATCACATGCGGTTACTTCGCCCGGGCGGCCTGTTCGATCAGCGCCGCGACTTCGGCCGGGTGCGACACCATCACCACATGCGACGCGCCCTCGATCACCACGGTCCTGCGCGAGTGGGCGCGTTTCGCCATGAAGGCCTGGGCTGCCGGCGGAATGTTGAGGTCCGCGCTGCCGTAGATGAACCATGACGGGATGCTCTTCCACGCCGCCGACGTGCTCGCCTCGTGCAAGGCGGCGTCGGTGACGGGGCGCTGCCCGACGGCCATCAGCGACGCCTGCGCGGCGGGAACGTCTGCAGCGAACTGGGCGTGGAACTTGTCCTGTTCGATGTACAGATCCTTGCCGCCATCGGCCAGTGCCACCGGCGGCGCCAGCGCCGAGCCCAGCGAACTGCCCGGGAAGCGGCCGGACAGTTCGGCGGCGTTCTCGCCCACGTCGGGCGCAAACGCCGCCACGTAGACCAGCGCCTTGACGTTGGCCAGTCCGCTGGCCGCCTCGCTGATCACCGGGCCGCCATACGAATGGCCAACCAGCACCACCGGCCCATGGATGGACTTGACCAGGCTGCTGACCGCCGCCGCGTCACCCTTGACGCTGCGCAACTCGTTGGCCGCCGCGATCACCGTATAGCCCTTGTCGTGCAGGCGCTTGATCACGCCATTCCAGCTGGACGCATCGGCGAAGGCGCCATGCACGAGCACCACCGTGGGTTTGGGCAGCGGCGTGTTCCGCGCCGAGGCAACCAACGGCATCGCCAGCGTGAGGGCACCCAGCACCAGCCATCCGGCAAGTGAAGTGATGAGACGTAAGGACAGGAGTTTCATGAGCTTGCTTCCAATGGCAGGGGAGGAACGTCAGCCAGGCTGACGCGGGAGGTCAAACCAGCTCGATCGTCACCACGATGTTGCCGCGCGTGGCATGCGAGTACGGGCACGCCTGATGCGCGCCGTCGACCAGCAACTGCGCCTGCGCGCGATCCATCCCTGGCAGCGAAACCGACAAGGTCACCGCGAGCCCGTAGGCCGTGTCGTTCTCCGTGCGCCCCAGCGATACGCTGGCGTCCACCGCGGTCGCCGCCGGCAGTCTGATCTTCTGCGCGGCACCGACGATCTGCATCGCTCCCATGAAGCAGGCGGAATAACCGACACCGAACAACTGCTCCGGGTTGGTGCCCGGCTTGCCCGAGCCGGGCGGGCTGAGCGTGACATCGAGCGCGCCATCGCTGGACTTGCCCGCGCCGTCACGACCGCCCGTGGTGTGGGTATGCGCGGTGTACAGGATTTTTTCGAGTGGTCTGGTCATGGTGAGTCCTCTTGCGGAAGGGGTGATTCGCCCCCGCACCCCGCGAAGGCGATGCACAGGGCATGCAGGGAATCACACCAGAGCGGCCTGGCCACCTCCATTGCACGAAGGTGTCGATCGATACCAAAGCATCACGGCGCCACACGATCAGCGCCGGATGTCTTCCACCAGTTGCCCGTCGGAAAGCTCGAGCCAGCGCTCCACATCGATCTCTTCCAGGAACGCCGGATCGTGGCTGACCACGACCAGCGCGCCCTCATACGCGCGTAGCGCCTGCGCCAGCAGATCGACGGAAGCGAGGTCGAGATTGTTGCCGGGCTCGTCCAGCAGCAGCAGTTGCGGTGCCGGCGTGGCATGCAGCACGCAGGCCAGCACCGCACGCAGGCGCTCGCCACCGGACAGCGCGGCGGCCGGCAGATGCATGCGCGCCCCTTGGAATTGCAGGCGGGCAAGCAGGTTCGCCCGCTCCTGCACCGGCATGTCGGGTGCGGCCAACGCCAGGTTTTCGGTCACCGTGCGGGCGGGATCGAGCCGGTCCAGTCGTTGCGTCAGGAAAGCCACGCGACCCGCGCCGCGTCGCAGCTTGCCTGCGTCCGGCGGCAGCTCGCCGGCGATCACCCGCAGCAGGCTGGATTTCCCCGCGCCATTGCGGCCACCCAGCGCGATGCGTTGCGCCCCCCGGATGCTCAGCGCCAGCCCCTGCGTGCCGAACAGCTCGCGGCCACCCTGCCGCACGCGCAAACCTTCGGCGGCGAACAGCACGCGATCGGTTGGCACCCGCGTGGCCGGCAACGAGAGCTCCAGCGGCGCGCTTTCGCGCAGCGCGCGTGACGCATCGCGCAGGTGCACTCGCGCCTGCTCCAACCGCGCCGCGTGCGTCGCGTCTGCCTTCGCCGCCGCCACCTGCGCCGCGCTCTTGCGCTTGCCTGCCACGATCCGCGGCAGCCCCGCATCGGCCAGGCCGCGCGCGGCGCTGCCCGCCCGTCGCGCGGTGCGTTCGCGTGCCTGCTGCATCGCGCGCTGTTCGCGCTTCACCTCGCTGCGCAGGTTGCGTGCCTGCTGCTCGGCCGCATTCCGCGCCGTTGCCAGCGCATCGCGATAGAACGAAAAGCCGCCGCCGTAGACACACAGGCCAGTCGGTGCCAGCTCGGCGATCTGCTCCATCGGTTCCAGCAATTCCCGATCGTGGCTCGCCACCAGCAGGCAGCCCTTCCAGTCCTGCAGCACCGATGCGAGCCGCTGGCGCGCCGCCCGATCCAGGTTGTTGCTCGGCTCATCCAGCAGCAGCACGTCAGGACGCCGCAGCAGTTGCGCGGCGAGCCCTAGCGACACGGTCTCGCCGCCGCTGAACGTGGCCAGCCGGCGCTCCAGCGCCACCCCGCCGAGGCCCAGCCGGGCCAGCGTGGCCATGCTGCGCTCGCGCAGGTTCCAGTCGCCGCCCACCGCATCGAAATGCGCGGGATCGGCATCGCCCCCGGCGATCGCCTCCAGCGCACGCAGCTTCGCCGCGATGCCCAGCACCTCGGCGACCGTGGCTTCGCCATCCATCACCAGGTCCTGCGGCAGGTAGCCGACGACGCCGGACACTTCGATCCGGCCTGCCTGCGGTTGCAGTTCGCCGGCCAGCAGTTTCAGCAAGCTGCTCTTGCCCGCGCCGTTCGGCGCGACCAGACCGGTGCGCGAGGCACCCAGGGCGAAGGAAAGCCCCTCAAGCAGCGGCGTGCCGTCGGGCCATGAAAAAACGAGATTGGAAACGCGAATGCGTGGATTCGACATGCGGAACCTCCCATAGTGCGCCGCCACCGGGCGGGCGCGGCTGAAGCCGGGCGGCAGGCTTTCGGCATGCCGTCAGATGCTATGGATGGACCGTGTGGCTCACATGGGGATCGCGATCTCCTGCAGGGGCACGCATTCTATGCTGCTGTGGCTGCACGTGGGCTAGACGACCGGAAAATCCGTCGACGCGCTCAACGCGCGCCATCGCTCCAGTTCTTCCAGCTTCGCGCGATCGGCTTGCTCGATGATCTTCAACGCATCGCTGCCCAGCGGCAGGCGAAACGGCGGTTGCTCCAGCGCGGCCAGTTTGAGGATGGCTTGCGCAGCCCGCACCGGATCGCCCGGTTGCTTGCCGTCGTAGGCGCGTTGCGCCCGCGCGGTCGCGCCGACCACCGCATCGTATTCCGCACGCCCCTCGTTCAAACGGGTCGACGCGCCGGCGAAGTCGGTGCGGAAGCCACCGGGCTCGACCACGCTGACGTGCACGCCGATCAACGCCATCTCGCGCGCCAGCGATTCGGAGAAACCCTCGATCGCCCATTTGGCCGCCGAATACGGCGCGCGCCCCGGCGCACCGATCCTTCCGCCCACCGACGAGAACTGGATGATGTGGCCGCTGCGCTGCCCGCGCATCAGCGGGATCGCGGCCTTGGTCATGATGATGGTGCCGAACAGGTTGGTATCGATCTCGCGGTGGAAGTCCTCCAGCGAGGTGTCTTCCACCGCATCGACATTGCCGTAGCCGGCCACGTTGGCCAGCACGTCGAGCCCGCCGAACTCCTGGAGCGCCGTGGCCACGGCATGGCTGGCAGCCGCCGGATCGGTCACGTCGAGCGCCACCAGCCGCACCGCGTCGCCATGGCACTGCTTCAAGTCGTCGAGCGTCGACGGATCGCGCGCGGTGGCGACCAGTCGGTGCCCAGCCGCAAGCACTGCCTCGGCCAGTGCACGGCCGATGCCGCGCGAACTGCCGGTGATGAGCCATCGTTGTGACATGTCGATTCCTCTCTGTGATTTTCCCATTGCCATCGGAGTCGACCACCTCCGTTCGCCCCCGGATCAGGTCCGGGGCAGGCTCTGGGCGAAAGCCGAAGGCCGGAGTCGAAGGGCTCGCCCGACATGAACTCCAGTAACTGGCGGCGCTTCGACTCCGCCCGCTACGCGGGCTACGCTCAGCGGGAACGGTTGGAGTTGGGGTCAGGGCGCGAAGCGCGTGAAGACGAGGTCGTGGTTCTTCACCCGCGCCTGGTGGCAGGCGTAACAGCTGCGATGCTGCGCCTCGTCGGTCGGCTTGCCGTCGACGAAGCGGCCGAAGCCCCAACCGCCGGTGGCCGCGTATTTCTTCGAATCCTTCACCATGAACTGCACCGTGGTCGCCGCGCCGGGGATGGAGGCCGGCTCGAACTCGAGCGACGGCACGTGTCTCCACGCCAGCTTGGCCAGCACCGTGCCATCGGGGAACGGCAGCGTGCCATCACGATAAGCCTTGATCGCGATGGCGTTGCCCAACACCGCGCGCAGCTCGTCCAGCGGCGCCGCCTCCTGTGCCGGGGCGATCAACTGCCATTGCCGGTAACCGTCGGGGATGGTGACGCCGTAGATCGGCGAGGCAGGTTTGCCGGCGGAGCTGGCGTGGGCGACGGATGCCATTGCCAGCGCGAATGATGCAGCGACAGCCGCAATGATGACGAGTTGTATCAGTTTCATCGGGGTGCTCCCTCGCGAAAAACCTCACCTTCTGCATGCCGTCATTCCCGCGAAAGCGGGAATCCAGGTTGCTTTCCTGCAAGATCAAAATGGATTCCCGCTTTCGCGGGAATGACGAGCAAGGAGGACGGCTTTCCTGGGGTCAAAGATGGCCCGCGTCGACTACCGCCTTCGTAAACGCCTGCGGCGCTTCCTGCGGCAGGTTGTGGCCGATGCCGCCGGTGATCAGGCGGTATTCGTACTTGCCGGTGAAGTGCTTGCGATAGGCCTCGGCCGGCGGATGCGGTGCGCCGTTGGCGTCGCCTTCCATGGTGATGGTCGGCACGCTGATGGCCGGGAACGCGGCGAGCTTCTTTTCCAGCGCCGCGTACTTCGCCTCGCCCTTGGCCAGGTCCAGCCGCCAGCGATAGTTGTGGATCACGATGGCGACGTGGTCAGGATTGTCCATCGCCACCGCGCTGCGCTCGAAGGTGGCGTCGTCGAACTTCCACTGCGGCGAGGCCAGCTGCCAGATCAGCTTGGCAAAATCGCGGCGATTCTGTTCATAGCCGATGCGACCGCGCTCGGTCGCGAAGTAGTACTGATACCACCACGGCAGTTCGGCCTTCGGCGGCAGCGGATGCTTGCCCGACTCCTGGCTGCCGATCAGGTAGCCGCTCACCGACACCAGCGCCGTGACCCGCTGCGGCCACAAGGCCGCGACAATGTCGGCCGAACGCGCGCCCCAGTCAAAGCCGGCCAACTCGGCACGCTGGATTTTCAGCGCATCCATGAAATCGATCACGTCCTGCGCCAGTGCCGCGGGCTCGGCGTTGCGCATGGTTTTCGCGGACAGGAAATGCGTGCTGCCATAACCGCGTGCGTATGGCACCAACACGCGATAACCCTTCGCCGCCAGCGCCGGGGCGACATCGGCGAAGGCGTCGATGTCGTAAGGCCAGCCATGCAGCAGGATCACCACGGGACCGTCGGCCGGGCCCCGTTCCGCGTAGGCCACATTCAGCACGCCGGCCTTGATGTGTTTCAGCGGGCCCAGCGTGGCGTGGGCCGCCGCGGATTGCATCGACACCGGCTCGATCGTTTGCGCATGGGCCACGCCCAGCAGGCCCAGAGGCGCCATGGCCAGCGCAAGCAGCGATGAACCGACAAAGCGCCGGGTCGTCTGGCCGGCTCCGTTCAACACGTTCACGTTCATGGGGGTCTCCGTGACAGGCGCCTGGCCCGCCGTTCTGGTTCAGGTGGTGGAGCAATCAGCTCGCGACGTATCGCCGCTGGTGCGAACGCCAAGCCAGCAGCAAGGCCTGGACGATGAAGAACACGCCGCCGCCGGTGGCGTAGACGGCCAGCGCGTCGAGCGAGGGTCGATCGCCGGCGGCCCGGACGACGTAAGAGACACCGACGAGGAAGGACAGCCCGCCCGCGATCAGCATCGGCCACTGCCGGCCCAGCTCGGGGCCGCGCCGGCGCAGGCCGACGATCAGCTGTGCCGCACCGGAGACGACAGCCCAAGTGCCGAACACCGCCAGCGCTGCCGGCACCCCGGCACCGCCCGCCGCACCCATGGCGATGGCGGCGAAGGTACTCAGCACCCAGTTGAACGCAGTGACCCGGCGTGCCGATCCGTTCGGCATGCTGCGGTAGTCGATCAGTGACGACACCGCATCGATCAAGGGATAGGCGGCCAGCAACGCGATCGCCAGGGCGTCCAGCGTGGCGTGGGCACCGGTGAAGACCACCGCCCATGCCACCGCCAGCAAGCCGCGGATCAAATACAGCTTCAGCAACGAGGCACGCCCGCCGTTCGGCGCGGGCACGCGCGTGGCCGGCGCGTTTTCATGGAGCAGGGTCGCATTCATCGCCGCGCTCCATCACGGTTGCGCAACGGCCGGAAGGCCTCGCGCAATTCCTCGCTGAACAACTGCGGCTGCTCCCAGGCCGCGAAGTGGCCGCCCTTGCCCGCCTCGTGGAAGTAATAGAGCGTGGGGTAAGCCAGCTTCGTCCAGCTCTTCGGCGCGCGATAGATCTCGCCGGGAAACACCGTCACCGCCACCGGCACCTTGATGGTGGCGGTCTTCTGCGCCGCGGCGCTGAAGTTGTTGTTGTTGTTTTCCCAGTAGAAGCGCGACGACGCGGCACCGGTGTTGGTCACCCAGTACAAGGTCAGGTCGTCGAGGATCTGGTCGCGGCTGAGCACGCGCTCGGGGTGGCCATCACTGTCAGTCCACTCGGCGATCTTCTCGTAGGTAAAGGCGGCCAGGCCGGCGGGCGAATCGGACAGCGAATAGCCGATAGTCTGCGGCCGCGTCACCATCATCGCGCCGTACGCCGCGTTGCGGCCGAAGAACGTGCTGAGCTGGTGGTACGCGCGGCGTTCGTCGGCAGAGAGGTTCGCCGGCGCCGGCGCGCCGGTATTGATGCCCGCCACCAGGTTCGCCGGTATCGTCGCCGGCATGTTGAGGTGGATGCCGAGCAGCCCCTTCGGCGCCTGGCGCGCCAGCGCATCGGAAATCACCGAGCCGTGGTCACCACCCTGCGACACGTAATGCGTGTAGCCCAGGCGCTTCATCAGCACGTCCCAGGCCTTCGCCACCCGATCCGGATTCCAGCCCAGCTCGGTCGGCTTGCCCGAAAAGCCGTAGCCGGAGATCGCCGGAATCACCACGTCGAACGCATCCGTGGCGCGACCGCCGTAGGCCACCGGATCGGTCAGCGGCCCGATCGTATTGATGAACTCCAGCGGCGAACCCGGCCAGCCGTGGGTGAGGATCAGCGGCATCGCGTTCGGCTCGCGCGAACGCACATGGATGAACTGGATATCGACACCGTCGATCGTGGTGACGAACTCCGGCAGCGCATTCAACTTCGCCTCCACCTTGCGCCAGTCGTAGCCGTCGCCCCAGTACCTCAGCAGCGCCTGCACCGTCGCCAACTGCACGCCTTGCGACGTGTCGCCCACGGTTTCCCGGTCGGGCCAGCGCGTGTCGGCGATGCGCTTGCGCAGATCGGCCAGCTCGGATTCCGGCACGTGGATCCTGAAAGGACGAATGCTCGTGTCGCCCTTGCCGGCAGTCGACGCCGCACCGGCGACCGAAGCGGCCTGGGCGAAATGGCAAGGCACCGACAAGGCCACCGCACTGGCCATGACCAGGAACGAAGCGACCAACGGACGCCGACGAGGCAACGCGGGGAAGGCTGAAGACATGACCGATCTCCGGGGGGCGGAAGCACCGCAGCGCACGATGCGTAGCGGTGAGCTGCCCAAGGGCAACTCGCAGAACCGATCACACCAGATGACCCGGAGACGCACGATTGCACGATGGTGTCGGTCGATACCTTGGTATCGGTGGGTTTGCGCGCTTCTCTCTTTCCGTGAGGGTGCAGCGAGCTGGTCAAGTTTTTGGCTCGCCCTCACGGGTATAAAACGAACCCGCCGCTAGCCGGCATCCACCACGAACGAATCAGCGGGTGGATGAGGTGTTGGAATTCGGGGCATTTGTGGCGATGGGAGGCTCGCTATACGAGCTCGACCCGGATGCGGCGAAAAGTCACCGATCCAATGGCAGAAATCTGCCAGAAGCAGCCAATCAGAGCGCATTCTTGACTCGCCGCTTCAGGCAGGCACTAGGTCACTTGGGGCCACCAAACGTCAATCACCATCCGACCGATGCAGCTGATTCAATTATTCCGGTGCCACGGAGTGGCCGACAGGTACCTGCCCTAGGATCGCTTGTAGGCTTTCAGCAAGGACTCGGGAATGAATGTCAGATTACCCCTCGCCCGAGAACATGCGACATACAGCTTATTGCGCGTCTTCGCGTTGATGCCCCGGAAGCCACCACCATGCCAAGCTTTTACGCTGCCGGGGTTCAGGACCACGCATACATCTTGGTATCGGTCGATGCCCTTCGAGGCCCCCCAGTTCTGGGAAAAACAGCCGTACTTGTGATGCTCATCGTAGAAAAGCTTGACGGTACCGGGATCATCGTAGATGGCGGCCACCGCCGCCGCATCATCCTCAAAACGAACTACGCTGGGCCGATCATCATGCGCCTCGATCTCGATGCCGATCCTCTGTGTGATGAAATCGCAGACGCTCTTACTGCAGCGGCGGCTCTTCTTGAGGCTGTCGGTGTCGACCTCCAGCTTGGCCCGCTTAAACCGCTCCTTATAGGTGCGGTAGTCGTTATGAAGGCTAGCATTGACGTTCCCATCACGGCTTGTGTCAAACGTGTGTTGGTAGAAGTCGCCGACGAAGGTCATGTTCATGCGGGCCGCGCTGATGGCCATCAGAAAATTGAAGTCGTGACCGGCGAAATCTTGGACCTCATCCACGAAGAAGACGTCGAAGTACTTTTCCATTCGGGCCACAACTGCGTCGATCAGGCCAGACTGCTCGATGAACTTGGCTAGGCGATTCGCATAGAGCCGGCGGTCGGACGACATGTAACGCCGGTCATCCGTCAGGCCATATCTCGGGAATGTTGGGGGGAGGCGAAACATCACCCCTCGAGTGTCCATCTTCGATCGCAGAAAGGGTCGGTAGCAGAAGCTATGCAGGAATCTGAAGTAGGTGTAGAGCGCAATGTTGGGCGGTAGGTAGCCGAAACGCTCGATTACCTTAGTGCGCAGGTTGTGGTGATTAGCATCGGTGTAAGTGACCAGCAGAAAGCGCCGTGTCTCGTCCAGTGCGGCCACCAGTCGGGACGTCTTGCCCGACCCGGCGACGGCAAACATCACTCTCTTATCCATGCGACCGCCTGCTGGATGTATTCCGGCGCGACAAGCGCGGCGCCATCATGCTGCAGCAGCGCAAAAGCGGCGTCAGTCTTGTTCTTTAGCATGTATTCCTCGACGCCCAGGCTCTTGCGCCCCGCCGCAAAGAGCGCTTCGCACGTGGCCTTGTTGTCCTGGTATATGCAGACTTCGAAGGTATGCCGGGCATTGTCGGTGTCCGCGAAAACCTGGATGGACGGCGACACGTGGCCTGCATAGTTCGCAACGCAATTGGTCGCATGATCGTGATCGTTGTCGCGGATTACCGCCACTTTTATGCCAAGCAGCCTCGCGAGTTCGAGATAGCGCTTGAAGCTCGTGCCATCGACGGAAATCACATGGACGCCGTCCGCATCGAGGGTTCTCCCGGGCGCACTTAGCCTGTAGAGCTTTTCCACCAGGATAAACTCGGCGTCCCCTTCGACTAGGATGGCCTTCTTGCACAGGGCCAGTTCTAGGACGTTGTTGTCTGGCGCCTTCATGAAAAATTCGGCGGTACCCTGACTGAGATCCTTCAGGTTCGCCGGTCGCGATGGGTTCTCCTCGCTCAGGATGATTACCTTCTTGAGATTAAGGCGCGTCGTGATGAAGCTACTGTGCGTGGCCACAAAAAGCTGCTTCTTGACAGAGGCCCGGATGCGCTCGATCAGCATACGCATGTGGACATGGCTGAGGTGGTTCTCCGGTTCCTCCAGCAACAGTACGTTGAGCGCGTGCTCGCGGTTGCGCAGTGCGAACTCCGTCTTGATGAAGCACTGACGGCCCTTACCCTTGCTGTCGACCGGGATGTCGTCTTCGGTGATGATGATGTCGGTCTCGATGCTGGCCTTCGGGCTGGTACGGACATCGAACTTGTAGCTGTCCAGCGCATCGTTCATCACCTTGAAGGTGTCGTCCTTGAACTTCGCCTTGGCCTTGCGGTATTCGAAGGCATGCAGATTGCGCTGCGCGACGGTCGCATGCGCCGCGTACATCGAACGCGTGTACTCACGCATGGCGTACTCGTTGTTGATGAGGGAACTGTCGATCAACAAGTGCCCCAGCGGCTTCTTGTAGGGAAAAACGGCCTCGTCTGTGAAGGTTAGGAAATGCACGCCGTAGTATTCGAAGGGAAAGTTCTCATGCTTCTCGGCGAGGATGGCCTGGATCTGCTTCGTGTACTCGTCCACCGGTTTGCACACCATCTTGATGCCCAGGTGATCGATTCCCTTGCTGTTATTGCGGCCGTCCAGCTCGTGGTGGCCCGCCAAGCCATCGAAGTAGACCTCGACTAGTAACTCGGGGAGTTCGGCAACCTTCCTGCTGCCACGCAGGAAAGCCGCTATGCAGTCGACGTTGAACAGGGCTTCAATCCCGATGGCCTCCACCTTGCTGCGGCTGGCGCTCAGCGCTATGTCCAACGCTTGAAGCACTGAACTTTTGCCTGCTTCATTGCCGCCAACCAGGATGTTCAGTTCAGGATCGAATTCTAGTTCAAGCGCCTTGAAGCGCTTGAAATTCTTAAGTATCAATCGCCGTATAGTCCCCACGTACGTCTTTCCCCCATTCGAAATTGACCTTCTGATCTGTAATACCGGCATCACCGCCATGAGCGGCGCGAGCTATACCGATTCAGTCAGACCGACATACTTCGAGATGATAGCCAGAACCTCACGTCCAGTCGTTGCGTTAGGACGCTCAGGGATGCAGGCTCGCGCAAACGGTCTGTAACAAAGGGGACGAAGGCAATTAATGCCTTTTAACTACCTCCGTCACTTTCGATTGCTTTTGAGCGGTGCCAGCAGGATACGGTCTCGGGCGGTGAGACGCCTCGGCGTAAGCTGCTCACTGGAACAGGGAGCACGACATGGCGTATTACGTTCACAACGTGGGAAAGCCGGCCAACGACGCGTGGTGGCACCAGCTCTTGCATCGCGGGGTGATCACCACGGGCTTCGAAGGCGAGCCGGGCGATCGGGGCGCCCTCACCCTCGCTCGGTTGGAGCAAGGGGATTGGGTCATCGCTTGGGCGAATGGCGCCGGCTACGTGGGCGCGGGCCAGGTGCGGGGCGCGGACACATATCGGTATCACCCCACCTCGCCCTTGGGTTCGCGCTCGGACCATCAACACGAGCGCGGCGTCACGTGGTCCGTGGCCCTTCCCTCGCTCGCCCAAGCCGTGAGCGAAACCGAAGCGGGGCGCCGGCATCCGCGCAACACCTTGGAAGCGGTCAGCGACCCTATGGTGGGTGAGCGCTTGATTGAGCGGCTGCGTGAACGCGGCGCACTGGATCTTTCGTCAGGGCTGCGCGTCAGTGGCTCCGACAATTTTTGGCTGGCCGGGGACGCCGTGTTGACCCTGTTTGCGCGCGAGGGGCATCCAGTGTCGGTGGCGGAAGCCAAGGCCTACATCGAGCAGCGTGTGCCCGGCTACAAGCTGACCAACACGGCGCCCGATCTCTGCCTGCTCTCCGTCAACGATCGCAGCCGAGGCCACCACGCCCGCGTTCGCCAGGGGGTGAAGCTGCGCTCGGATCAGGACCATCCCCATGACGTGCTCTACAAGCACTATGTGCCAGGCGAGCCCCGGTACGAGTCCTACCGGCTCGCCGATCATGGTGTATGGCGCTTGGAGCCTGACCACAAGGGCGTGCCGCGACTGGTGGAGCCTGGCCGTGAGGTTTCGCTGGTGGACGCGGCGATGCTTGCAGCCCAGGAGGACCTGGACGACACCGTGGCAGCAGAAGGCGCATTGAGCTCCGAGCAGCAGGCGCGTGAATGGAACTTGCGCGCCGTCGCTCGGCGACGGGGCCAGTCCAAGTTCCGACATCAGCTCCTGGCCGCTTACGGCCACCGTTGCGCGATGACCGGTTGCGCGGTGGTGGATCTGCTCGAAGCCGCCCACATCCTGCCCCACCGGTTGGTGGGCGACGGCGGGCACCAGGTCAACAACGGTTTCCCCCTGCGCGCCGATCTGCACACCCTCTTCGACCTCGGGCACGTCTGGGTAGATGAAGCCGAGCGCATCCAGCTCAGCGCCGCCCTGGACGGCTCCGAATATGAGCCGCTCCGCGGCCAGCCCCTGATCAAACCCCAGCGGGCGGAACACGCCCCACACCCGGAGCACCTGGCGCATCATCGGGTGCGCGTGGCGGGCCAGCCAGCTTAGGAAAGTTTGCATGACGGAACAGGATTTCCACGCGGCGGTCGACGCGGCGGTGGCCCGATGGCACCAAGATCACCACGGAGAGCCGCTGACTTCCGTGGTCTTCGCTGAGGCCCAGCCCGCGCAGTGCCACGCCAACGCAGCCGCCTACGCCACGCGGCATGGCGGTGAGGTGTTGCACGGTTTTCTCGTGCAATACCCGCACGCCTGGCCGCAAGTGTGGGTCATGCCCCACTCCGTGGTTCGCACTGGTCAAGGGCTGATAGACGTCACGCTCAGCCCGGATGAGCTCCGGGGCCTGGGGTTCTTCGCCATGGAAACTGCGATGACGAATTTCGTGGACATGGCGAAGCGGTTTCCACGCGAAATCCGGCCGGTTGCGGCGGCGCTGCTCATCCGCATGGGGCCTGACAACCGCCTCTGACGAACGGCGTCAGCACAGCAGTATACGAAGTGGCTGCGCAGGGATACCCGCCGCCTCTCACGCCAGATAACCACCATCAACCGTCAGCGCCGCGCCGGTGATGTAGCTGGCCTCAGGCCGAGCCAGGTAGGCGACCAGGCTGGCTACTTCGTCGCCGCTGCCCATGCGTCCCAGCGCCATCAGCGGGCGTAGCCGTTCGCGCACGGCTTCGTCGCTGACGATGTCGGTTTCGGTGGGGCCGGGTTGCACCACGTTGACGGTGATGCCGCGGGGGCCGAGGTCGCGGGCCATGCCGCGGGTCAGGCCGGCGACGGCGGCCTTGCTCATGCTGTAGGCGGACGAGCCGGCAACTGCGGTGCGGTCCGCGGCCACGCTGCCGGTGGTGATGATGCGGCCGCCCTCGCCCATGTGCGCCAGCGCCGCCTGCACGGCCACGAACACGGCGCGCACGTTCACCGCCACGATGCGATCGAAATCGGCCAGCGCGTAGTGGTCGACGCTGCCGTTGCTGATGATGCCGGCGTTGTTGACCAGGATGTCCAGATGGCCAAACCGCTGCGCCGCCTGCGCCACAGCCGCCTGCACTTCGGCGGGTTCGGCGCTGTCGGCCCTGATCGCGAAGGCCTTGCCGCCGCTGGCCCCGACCTGCGCCGCCAACTGGTCGGCCGCCGCGGATGCGGCGGCGTAGGTGAACGCCACGGACGCGCCCTCGCTGGCGAGCCGGCGCACGATGGCCGCACCGATGCCGCGCGATCCGCCGGTGACCAGCGCGGCCTTGCCGGCGAGACTTTTTGTGTCATGCATGGGGTGGCTTCCTCCGGATGGGTTTCGCGCGCGGGCTGCGCGCGAAGGGCTCTTCGGACCTGCGCGGAAACGCGCGGGACTCGGGTGGACCTCGCACCCATCACAGCAAACCCCGCCAGTCCATGCGATTGCACGATGGTGTCGCTTGGATTGTCGCCGCACGCCACCATGGCGCGGCACACGCTGAACCCGGCGAAGAACGGTGGCGCGCTTCGGCCATCGGCGCGGCCTTTCTCAACGATCCTTGGGGAAGGTTGGAACAAGTCGTCATCCCAGCGAGACGCCTTTCAACGGCCGAAGGGCCGGGCACGCTGGGATCCAGTGCCTCGGCAACTGCTTGGAGACGCTGGATGACCAGCCTTCGGCTGTTGTAAAGCTCTTCCCGCTTTCGCGGGAATGACGGCCGGGAGGGTTGCAGGAATGATGGTCCTCGGACGCAGGGCGTGGATCTATTCCGGACAGCAGTGAGCTTTCGCTGGAATGACGAGCAAGAGCATTCCTGGCACCGACGAAGCGCCAACCGACACCAAAGTATGATGGGCAGGCGCCCGCCGGTGACGCATCCTGCGAGACGGCGACCGCATGAGAGGGCCGGCATGAACAACGCATTCAGCCGTATCGTCGATGTGCTCCCCGGCCTGGTCCTGACGGCGTTTCCCGACGGACGCGTCGACTTCGTCAATGCACGCTGGCGCGAATACACCGGCGACGGCATGGCCGAGGCCACCGGTGATGGATGGCTGCGTGCGATTCATCCCGACGACCTCGCCCTGGTTCGCGATGGCTGGCGCGACATGCGCGAATCCGGCCAGGCGACCGATCTGCAGGCGCGGTTGCGCCGCTTCGACGGCCACTGGCGCTGGTTCCTGTTGCGGGCCAGGCCGATGGATGACGACGGCGGGTCGGCTGTTCGCTGGTGCGCCATGCTGGTGGACATCGACGATCAGCGCCGGGCCATCAACGAGGGGTCTGCGCTTCATGTCGAATTCTCCGCCATCGCCGACGTGATTCCCGCGTCCCTGCTGCTGATGACGACGGATGGCGAGGTCGAGTTCGCCAATCGCCAGGCGCGGGAATTCCGTGGCGCGTCGCTGGAGCAACAGAAAGGCTGGAGGACGGCCAACCTCATCCATCCGGACGACTTGCCTGCGGCCATCGCGCAGTGGGATCACTGCGTCGCGACCGGTGACCGGTTCGAGATGGAATTTCGCGTGCGGCGAGCCGATGGCGTGTATCGCTGGTTCCACGTGCGCACGCTGCCGGTGCGCGACGCGCAGGGACGCATTACGCGCTGGTGCACGCTGGACGAGGACATCGACGACCGCAAGCGCAGCGAGGCGTTGCTGTCCGCCACGCTGGGCGAGCTAACCGCCTCGGAAGACCGCCTGCGCACCATCGTCGATGCGATCCCGGGCTTTGTCTGGAGTGCCGGCCCGGACGGCGGCGTGGACTTTCTCAACCAGCGCTGGTGCGACTACACCGGCGTAGCGATGCGCGACGCCCTTGGCAATTGCTGGGCGTCGACGATCCATCCGGAAGATTCCGGCGGTATCCAGGCATGTTGGCGATCGCTGCTGGAATCCGGGCAGGCGGGCGAGTTCGAAGCCCGGCTGCGGCGCTTCGATGGCAGCTTCCGCTGGTTCCTGATCCGCGCCGTGCCGCTGCGCAATGCGGATGGCCAGGTGATCCGCTGGTACGGGCAGAACACCGATATCGAGGACCGCAAGCGGGACGAACGCCTGCTGGAGGGCGAGAAGCACCTGCTGGGCCTGATGGCCAGCGGCACGCCGCTGGCGCAGGTGCTCACCGCGCTGTGCGCCCTGGTGCAGGCCGCGATGGCCGGGGCGCTTTGCGGTGTCACGCTGGTCGACCCCCGCTGCACGCGTTCATGGCAGCAAGCCCTGCCGCGCGTGCGCCTGCAGCCGGGCGCCGCACCGGATGTTCCCGGCGACCTGTTGCAGGACACGGGCGGGCAATCGCTGGCACCGGAAACCGGCCCGATCGCGACATCGGCAACGCAGGGCGAGCCGATCATCGCCACCGACCTGGCGACCGAAAACCGCTGGAACGCGTGGACCGCGGCTGCGCTCGCGCATGGCATCCGTGCTCACTGGTCGACGCCGATCAGGTCCAGCGGCGGCGAGCTGATGGGCGTTTTTTCGCTGCTGTGGCGGGAGCCGGCCGCATCCACGCCGGCCCACCACAACCTGATCGCCCAGTTCACCCACCTGGCCAGCATCGCGATCGAACGCGCGCGCAGCGAAGCCGCGCTGCGGCAGAGCGAGGCATTCCTGGCCCGGACCCAGCGCCTGACGCTTACCGGCACGGTCGCCTGGCGCGTCGACAGCGACGAAATCCTGTGGTCGGACGAGCTGTACCGGATCTACGAATTCGCGCCCGGCGTGACGCTGACGCACGACCTGATCAACACGCGGATCCACCCCGAAGACATCCCCGCACACGACGAGATGCTGCGACGGCGGCGCCACGACGCCAGGGATTTCGAGAGCGAGCACCGCCTGCTCATGCCGGATGGCAAGGTGAAGTTCCTGCATCTGGTCGCCCACGCGACGCGCGACGAAGAAGGCGGGCTGGCCTACATCTCCGCCGTGCAGGACGTCACCCAACGCCGGCTGGCGGAAGAGGCGCTGGGCAAGGCGCGCGCCGAACTGGCCCACGTGGCCCGCGTGGCCACCCTGGGCGCGTTGACCGCCTCGATCGCGCACGAGGTGAACCAGCCGCTGGCGGGCATCATCACCAATGCCAACACCTGCCTGCGCATGCTCGGCGCCGATCCGCCGAACGTGGATGGCGCGCGCGAAACCGCGCGCCGCACGATCCGCGACGGCAACCGCGCGTCGGACGTGATCAAGCGGCTGCGCGCGCTGTTCGCCAAGAAGAAGGCCGTGGCCGAGCCGCTGGACCTCAACGAGGCGGCGCGGGAGGTCGTAGCCATGCTGCTGGGCGAACTCCAGCGCAACGGCGTCACTCTTCATCCCGACTTTGCCGACGACCTTCCGCCCGTGGTGGGCGACCGCGTGCAGCTGCAACAGGTGATCCTCAACCTGATTCTCAACGCGTCCGACGCGATGACCGGCATCACGGATCGCCCACGGTACATGACGATCCGGACCGTTCACGACGAAAGCGGCTGCGTCTGCCTGTCGGTGCGCGACGTCGGCGCGGGGTTCGACCCGCAGGACGCGGGCTCGCTGTTCAACGCATTCTTCACCACCAAGGCCGACGGCATGGGCATCGGCTTGTCCGTCAGCCGTTCCATCATCGAAGGGCACGATGGGCGGTTGTGGGCGGAGGCGAACGAGGGACCGGGCGCCACGTTCACGTTTTCCATCCCCTGCCTGCCCGCGAAAGCCGCCGTTGCCGGCCCAGGCGCCCCCGCCGATTCAAACCGCACCACGGAGAGTTCCTGATGGTCATGCCCTTGCTCGTGTCGGTCGTCGATGACGACGAATCCGTGCGCGAGTCGTTACCCGATCTGCTGCGGGAATTCGGCTATGCGGTACAGGCGTTCTCGTCGGCAGAGGATTTTCTCGCCTCGGGCCAGCTCGACGCGACGCGCTGCCTGATCCTCGACATCGCCATGCCGGGCATGTCCGGCCCCGACCTGCAGCAGGAACTGGCGCGACAGGAGCGGTCGATCCCGATCATCTTCATCACCGCCCACGGCGACGCCGCCGACCGCCCGCGGCTGATTGGGCAAGGCGCGGTGGATTGCCTGTTCAAGCCGTTCGGCGAAGCGGCTCTGCTGAAGGCGCTGGAGGCGGCGCTGCCCGGGCGTTGAGCGCAATTCCCATCCTCGTGGAGGTCGTAGCATGTACAGCCAATCCAGCGTATTCACCGATCAATCGAGACCCACCGCCATGTCGCCAGCCACCCCCGTCGTGTTCGTGGTCGACGACGACATATCGGTGCGCGAATCGCTGCAATTGCTGCTGCATGCCGCCGGCTGGCAGGCGAGGATATTTCCCACTGCCCAGGCGTTCCTCGACCATCCCTCCGCCATGGTGCCGAGCTGCCTGATCCTCGACGTCAACCTTCCCGGCCTCAACGGCCTGGACCTGCAACAACGCATCGCCGCCGAGCGGCCACACATGCCGATCATCTTCATCACCGGCTTCGGCGACGTACCCATCACGGTCCGGGCGATGAAGGCTGGTGCGGTGGAATTCCTCACCAAGCCTTTTGATGACGTCGTGCTGCTGCAGGCCATCGACAGCGCCATCGACCGCAGTCGCGATGCCTTGGGCCGCGAAAGGAACCTGCAGGCACTGCGAACTGCCTATGCCACGCTGACCCCGCGCGAGCAGCAGGTGCTGGCGATGGTGGTGGCCGGTCGCCTGAACAAGCAGATCGGCGCCGACCTGGAAATCAGCGAAATCACGGTCAAGGCCCATCGCGGCAAGGTCATGCGCAAGATGAAGGCGCACTCGCTCGCCGACCTGGTGAAGATGGCCACCGCACTCTCCGCAGCGCCACCGGGGCAGGACTGACGTTCCATGCCGCGACAACGCGGCCCGCGCCGTCATGCTCCCGCTGGATCGCCAGCCGCCGCGATGGCGGCGCGCAGTTGCCGGTAGCCTTCGACCAGCCGCGGGCCGGGCCGGCCGAGGAATGCCTCGCTGATCGCGTGGATGCGGTCGTGGCGCACGGCAGGCACGTCGGCCCAGTCCGGGCGCGCGCGTACCTTGTCGGCGCGATAGTTCTCCACCTTCACGCCGCACCAGCTCATCACCACGATGTCGGGGCGCGCGGCCGCCGCGTCGGCATAGTGCAGCGGCACGCTGCGGGCATCCACCTCGCCCCACGGGTTGATGCCGCCGGCAAGGTGGATGATGTCGTTCACCCACGACTGCCGGGCCACCGCGATCACCGGCTTGGGCCACCATTCCACCAGCACGCGCGGACGCGCGCCGGGCACCTCCGCCGCCGGCATCGCCGCACGCATCGACGCCACCAGCGAGGCGCCGCGTTCGACCACGCCCAACGCGGCGGCGATGCGCCGGATGTCGTCGTACACGTCATCCAGTGATTGCGGATCGCACACCAGGGTGGCCAGCCCCGCCGCATGCAGCTCGGCGACCACCTGCTCGTGCCCCGGCACGGTCAGCGAACTCAGCACCATATCCGGTTCCAGCGCCTGCACCGCCTCCACGTCCAGATCCAGATCGCGCCCGGTACTGGGCAACCGCGCCACCACGTCGGGCGGGTAATCGGAATTGGCATCCACGCCAACCAGCTGGTCGGCGCAGCCCAGCGCGCAGACGATCTCGGTGTTGGAGCAGGTGTGGGAGAAGATGCGCATCGGCATGCCGGCCTCGGGAACTGCCGCAGTGTGGCGCAATGCCTGCTTGCGAGCCAAGGCGTGCCTGCCGGCCTTGCTCGGGCCGGGCTGGCTTCCGGCAGGCCGAAGGCGAACGAATCCATCGACAGGTCATCCCGCCTTCTGCGCCGCGGCAATCGGGTCGAACTGCCGCCGGGCTGGCGCGCGATGACGCACGGCATCCACGCGGCGTATCCCTCGCGCAAGCATCTGCCGATCAAGACGCGGCGCCTGGTGGATTTTCTGGTGCAGGGGTCTGCGGTGCCGGGGGGCCTGCGGTGATCGCGCCTGCCTGCGGCAACCGAGTCATCTTTCCTGCAGGGGCGCATCCTGTGCGCGATGCTTTTGCATTCTCTTGTTCCATTCAAAAGCAAGAGCGGTCGATCGCCTTCGGCGACCGAATCACTTCTCGCACCGGGCGAGGTTCCGGAAGGGCAGGATGCGGCGAACCCCGAAGGCGAGGTTCAACCGGTCGGCACGGACGTGGACGGGCTTGCCGAGGGGTGCCGGAACCCCGGCGGGGACGTGATCAGCCTCGGCGAGAAAGTCGAGAACCTCGTCGGGGACGTGGCGAAGCTCGGTGAGGAGGTCGGGAGCCCCGGCGGGGGCGTTTGCGGCGCAGGCGTCGAGGGGGTGACTCCCGGCGTCAACGGGGTGCAGGTCCCGATGAACCCGCAAAGACCCGGCGGCGCGGTCGTCGACCGCCCCGCCGGGGTCGCGGATCAGGCGGCGGCCGGCTCCGGCACCGTGCGGGTGCCGCGCGGGCCGGGGAAACGCTGGCGCAGGTCGTCGTACACGTCCTGCGCACCGTCGCGGCCGCGGTGGGCCGCCTCGCGCACGCTCTGGTAGTAGGCCAGGTCGGCCATCCACACCTCGCTGGAAACGAGTTGCAAGGTATCGCCCACGCTGCTGGCCAGCGTCTGCAGCTCCGTCGCAAAGCGCATCAACTGGCTGCGCAGGCTGCGATCCTTCTGCACCTCGGCCTGGTCGAGAAAGCCCGGCACGAACTGCGCGCGGTTCGCCATGTAAGTCACGCATTTTTCGTCGAAACCCACCGACTTCGGCCCCAGCCGTGGCAACTCCTTCCTCTCCTGCGCCGACAGCGTGGCCAGAAACGGCAGCGCCCCGCGGATCGTCGCCAGTGCCGCCTGCACGGCCGCCACGTCCTCATCCGAAAGCACCGCCGAAATACGATTGTCGTTGGACATGCAAACACTCCTTGTAGATCGCAAGCCGCCGGTTTGGCGGCGCGGCGAGGGTAGCAATCAGTTCCTGCGGGCTTGGGGCGCGACGTGTTGTAGGGAATGGATGATGCGGATGTATCCGTCTTGCGGCGACTCTGCGCGCACAAGACGATTGCCCCGGACAGGCGCGATCGGATCGCCTTCACCAAGCTCAGGAGGGCTCCCATGACCGCTATCAACCCGCAAAGGATCGAAGGCAGGTGGCTGGCCGGTATCGCCCTGGACTTCCATACGACCCGCAGCACACCGATCGGACCCAATGCGCAGGGTCACATGCAGTTCGAGACCCTGCGCCCTGAAATCGCCGAACTCCTGTATCGCCTCAAGTACAGGCAGGACCGCAGCGCGGCGCAAGCTATCATCACAACAGCTGCCAACTTCCTGAAACCATATCGGCCGAAATTCGACGTGATCATCCCCGTCCCTCCTTCCACGCCACGCGCCCTGCAGCCGGTCATCCTGTTGGCGAATGGCATCGGAGCCGCCGTTGGCTTGCCGGTGATCAACTGTGTCGGCACCACGCGGACACCAGCGCAGCTCAAGGGCGTCGAAGATCCCGTCCGGCGCGAGCAGTTGTTGAACGGGCTCTACACCGTGGACACGCGCCACACGGCGCGCAGGAGAGTGCTGTTGTTCGACGACCTGTTCCGCTCGGGATCAACCATGAATGCCATCACCGACGTGCTGGTGCAGACAGGCCAGGCCGCCAGCGTCTGCACACTCACCATCACCCGCACGCGGAGCCGTCATTGAGCACGATCTTCATCGGGGGTTCGCGCCACGTTTCGTACCTGTCCAGCCAGGCCAGGGAGCGGATCAACAACGTCATGAACAAGGATCATGACGTTGTCGTCGGCGATGCCAACGGTGCCGACAAGGCGGTGCAGAAATTTCTGCATGAAGCGGACTACCGCAAGGTCACCGTGTACTGCTCGGGCCCTCGCCCGCGCAACAACCTCGGGCAATGGAACCTGCATGCCATCACGCCGCCCAAGACAGCCAAGGGCTTCCAGTTCTACGCCGCCAAGGATCGCGAAATGGCCCGTGCAGCCGACTTCGGCCTGATGATCTGGGACGGCAAGAGCCCCGGCACCGTGCTGAATGTCCTGCGCCTGGTGCGTGCCGGCAAGGCCGCCGTGTTGATCCATGGTTCCGCCGCGCCGACGACCCTGAAATCGGCGCACGACTGGGATGCGTTCCTCGCCGCCTGCAGTGACGAATTGCGCGCCGGCCTGCAAGAACGCGCCACCTCTGACGAATGGGAGCCGAACTCGAACATCCCGCAACGCGGCCTGTTCAGCGCGACAATTGCCACCTCGCACGTGGCCGAACAGCCGGCCGAACACCTCGCCGATGGCCCAAACGCTCCGCCGGTGGCGCCCGGTCAACCAAAGCAGACTTGCGACTGAACCCGCCCCGCTTTTGAACGGCGATCAGCCCGTGCGCAGCACGCCTTGATGCGGTCCGGGATGCGCGTTCGTGGTCACATCTGGTTCAATGCAAGAATCGAATCAGCGCCGCGGCGGCCAAGGGAAGTGTGGAGTGTCGAAGTAAGACCACCTGGACAAGGACGCGCTGGTACGCCTGCTGACCCGTCGCGATACCGAGCGTCAACTCGGCCTGGTGTGGGAAAGGGACGACATCGACCCCGACGCCGCGATCAACGACGACTACGTGGCGCTGGATCTCGACCCGGCGCTCAGCCACGGCGATGCGCCCTGGCGTAACCTGATCATCGAGGGCGACAACTACGACGCCCTGCGCGCCCTGCGCATGAGCCACGCCGGCCGCATCCGCTGCATCTACATCGACCCGCCATACAACACCGGCAACCGCGACTTCGTCTACAACGACCGCTTCGTCGACAAGAGCCACCGCTTCCGCCACTCGCTATGGCTGGAGTTCATGTACAAGCGCCTGCGCCTGGCCAAGGACCTGCTCGCCGACGACGGCGTGATCTTCGTCAGCATCGACGACAACGAGCTGTTCCGGCTGGGGATGCTGATGGATGAGGTGTTTGGCGGAGGCAACTTCGTCGCGCAGTTCATCTGGAAGAAGGTCGACAGCCCGAACGATAACAAGGTCGCGGTAACGCCCGACCATGAATACCTGCTGCGCTTTGCACATGATACCAACACACTGCGGCTCGTCCAGAAAGAGGCGCCGGAAATCATCGCTGCCTACGGTCAAGTGGACGAAAACGGCAACCGTTACCGCGACAGGCTCTTGAAGAAGAACGGCAAAAATAGTCTCCGTCGAGACCGGCCATCCATGTTCTTTCCCATCCCCGGCCCCGACGGCATCGGCGTCTACCCGATCCACGACAACGGCGAGGAGGCGTGCTGGGCCAAAGGCAAGGAAGGCGTGGCTCGATACTTGGCCGACGACAGCTTGGTCTGGAAACAACGCGAAAAGCTCGGGCGTACCGTGTGGGAACCCTATACCCGCGAGTGGGCACCCGAAACTCCAACGCGACCGTGGCCGACCATATGGTCGGACTTGCCAACCATGCGGCAAGCCAAGGCCATGCTGCGCGATGTGTTTCAGACCTCCGACCTGTTCAGCACACCGAAACCCGTGGAGCTGATCGAGCGAGTGTTGCGCATCATGGGAGATTCAAGCGCCACCGTCCTCGACTTCTTCGCCGGCTCCGGCACCACCGCCCACGCCGTCGCCAAGCTCAACGCCGAAGACGGCGGCGAGCGCCGCTTCATCCTGGTCTCCAGCACTGAGGCCACCGACGTCGAGCCGGACAAGAACCTGTGCCGCGACGTCTGCGCCGAGCGCGTACGCCGGGTGATGGGCGGCTACACCAACGCCAAAGGTGAAGCGGTCGAAGGGCTGGGTGGCGGCTTCGCCTACCTGCGCGTGCGGCGCATTGCGCCGCACCGGCTGAGCGTGAAGCTGCAGCACGCCGAGGTGTGGCACGCGCTGCAACTGCTGCACGAACGAGCGCTGTCGCCGTGGCCCGATGCCGGCTTTGCCGCCGACGGCGCGCTGGCCTACCTGGCCGACTTCCGCGAGGCGCATGTGGCGCACCTGCGCGACTGGCTGGCCACGGCCGGCCATGCCGTCACCATCTATTGCTGGTCACCCGAGCGCGTGCGCGAACTGGCGCCGGACGCCGACTGGCAACCCATCCCGCAGGCCCTGCGGGCACGTTTCGGACGCTGACATGCCGTTGAACCTCAAACCCTTCCAGGAAGAAGTGTGCGCAGGCATCGTGGCCCGCTTCGACAACGTGCGCGCGCTGTATGACGACCCGCGCCTCACCGACGACGCCGAGGTGGATGCGGTGCGCCAGCGCGACGGCGCGGTGGTGCTGCAGGCACCGACCGGCGCCGGCAAGACGATCATCGCGGTGGAGGCGCTGGCGCGCTTCAGCCGCGAGCGCTGCGTGCTGTGGTTCTGGTTTGCACCGTTCGCCGGGCTGGTGGAGCAGTCGCGCGCGGTGATCGCCGCGCATGCGCCATCGCTGCGCCTGCTGGATCTGGACAGCGACCGCCGCCTGGGCGCGGTGGACGGTGGCGGCGTGTTCGTCACCACCTGGGGCTCGGTGGCCGCGCGCAACGCGGACAGCCGCCGCGCGCGCAGCAAGGGCGACGACGGCCAATCGCTGGATGCGCTGATCGTGCAGGCGCGCTTGGATGGCGTGCGCATCGGCTGCGTGGTGGACGAGGCACACCACGGCTTCCACAAGGCCGCGCAGGCGCGCGCCTTCTTCAGCGAGGTGCTGAAGCCGGACTACGCGCTGATGATGACCGCCACCCCGCGCGATGCGGACGCGCTGGCGTTCGAGCGCGACACCGGTTATCGCATCGGCGAGCCGGCCGATTGGGCTTCGGTGAGCCGGCATGACGCGGTGGAAGCGGGCCTGCTCAAGCGCGGCGTGCGCATCGTGCGCTTCCTGGCGCGCGACGGCGATGCAGCGCAGCTGATCGACTTCGAGCATCTGGCGCTGCGCGAATGCGCGGCGATGCACCGGCACATCCACGACGAGCTGCGCACGGCCGGCATCGCGCTGACGCCGCTGATGCTGGTACAGGTGCCCGACGGCGCGCAGGCGCAGAAGGACGCCCATCGATACCTAGTCGACGTGCTCGGCTTCGCCGACAGCGCCGTGCGCGTGCACACCGCCGCGGAACCCGACCCCGACCTGATCGCGCTGGCCAGCGACCCGACCGTCGAGGTGCTGATCTTCAAGATGGCGGTGGCGCTGGGCTTCGATGCGCCGCGCGCGTTCACCCTCGCCGCGCTGCGCGGTGCGCGCGACAAGGCGTTCGGCGTGCAGGTGATCGGCCGCATCGTGCGCCGGCATGCACTGCTGCAGGAACGCGACGACCTGCCGGAGATGCTGAGCCAGGGCTACGTGTTTCTCGCCAACGCCGAATCACAGGAAGGCCTGCTCGACGCCGGCGCGCAGATCAACGCGCTGACCACGCACGCGCCGGAGGTGGGCACGCAGACCGTCATCACGGTGATCGGCGACACGGCGCAGGTACAGGTGGCGCGCAGCGGCGAGCCGCTGGCGCTGCTGGTGTCGCCGCAGGGCGTGCAGACGCAGGCCGCGCAGGCGCTGGAAGGATCGGTACAAAACGTCGATGCCACCGGCGGCGACGTGGCCGGCGGCGAACGCGAACTGTGGGTGCCGGCAGCGCACGACCTGCTGCAACTGGCCGGCGTCGCCGGCACCGCCCCGACGGTGACACCGGATGCGCAGCGGCCGCTGCTGACCCTGGCCCGCGCCAGCGTGCACCGCTACCCGCGCCGGTTGGATGCCCCGACGGTGTTGCGCAGCGAACGGCTGCCACCGGCGCCGTCCGACTTCGAGGCACGGCTGGTCGACTTCGTGAACTTCAGCGGCGAGGTGCTGAACAGCCGCACCCGCACGCGCGAGCGGGTCAGCCGCGACGAGCGCGACCTGTTCCAGGGCAACCACGTCGGCGACGACGGCAAGGATCTGTTCGCCGACCTCGCCCCCGAAGCCGTGGCCGAGCGCGCCGAGCAGATCCGGCTGCGGCTGAAGGAATCCAACGACCGCGAGTTGCATCTGCGCTTGCTGGAGCGCTTCCGCCGCGCGATCGAACTGGCCGGCGCCGAAGCACCGGCCGACGAAGAGACCTTGATGCAGCAGCTGGACTTCGTGCTGGTGCGCCACCCGACCTTGCTGACCGCCGCCTACAAGCGCGCACGACACGATCAGGTCGTCGACGTGGACGCGCCGCTGCGGGCCGAACTGCAAAGTGATTTGCGCCTGCCCAGCGCGCGACGCGCGCTGTACGGTGTGATGCCTGCGGGCCTGAACGAAGACGAGCAGGCCGTGGCCCGGCTGCTGGACGACAGCCCGCTGGTGCGCTGGTGGCACCGCAACGCTTCGGACTACCGATACCCCGATGCGCTGGGCCTGTACCGCTGGGACGATGGCGACGGCTTCTATCCCGACTTCGTGGTGAGCCTGGCCGAGCGCGAAACGCCCGGCGGCATCGCCCTGTTGGAAGTCAAAGGCAACCAGTTCTGGGGCAAGACGGAAGAGGTGGAAAAAGCCACCGCCCGCCACACCGACTACGGCCCGGTGTTCATGGTCGGTCGCGAACGCGGCCAAGCCACCTTCAACCACCTGCGCAAGCTGGGCGAAAGGCTCGACACCGACGGCGCGTTTGCGGTGGAGCGGTTGCGCTATGTGTGAATATTCACGCGACCACCGTGAGTAACGAACCGGCAAGCAACGCGTGAAGTTACGACATCCCGGAACACAATCGGCAGAAGATAGGTAGGCAAGAATCGTTTGGACTGAATGGTAGGAACAACCCGGGGGAAAACTGCGATGGCGCTTTCAAGGATTGAACGCATCTTGATCTTGGCAAAGACTTACCCGTCTCCGAGCGCCCAGCACGTCGAGACATCCTGCGTCGCCGGGATAACCGAGCACGGATGCATGCGCAGGCTCTATCCGGTGCCGTTCCGGCTCATCAAAGAAAGCCAGAAATTCAAAAAATGGCAGTGGGTCAAGCTGCGCGTCGAAAAGGCGACCAGGGATCACCGCCCGGAAAGCCACAAGGTCTATGTCGACGACATCGTCTGCGGCGAACAGATCGACACCAGACGCGACTGGGCGGAGAGACGGCTGTGGCTGGAAAAAATACCAACGTTCGACAGCCCCGAAGCGATGGACGCAGCACGCCTCAGTGAAGGGATATCCCTGGCGCTGCTACGGCCTCGCCAGGTTCTTGGACTGGACATCATCTCCGCCCGTCACGCGGACTGGACCACTGAAGAAAGAGAAAAGCTGACGCGCGAACTGATGCAGGGCGATCTGTTTTCGGAAGCGGAAGTTCAACGGGAAATGCACCAGTTGCGCAAGGTTCCCTTCGACTTCTACTACCGGTGCATCTACAGCACGCCCGACGGTGAACGCGAATACAAGCAGAAGATCATCGACTGGGAGGCAGGTGCCCTCTTCTGGAATTGCCGCATGAGCCATGGCGACAACTGGGAGCAGCCTTTCCGCGCAATGCTGGAAGGCAACCTGACCGGAAAGGACCTGATGTTTCTGATGGGCAACCTGCACCGGTTTCAGGATCAGTGGGTCATCGTCAGCCTCATCTATCCACCTAAGCTGCCGCCGCAAGCGGGCGGCCAGGCTTTCCTTTTTTAGCCTCGGCCACATCGATGTGCTGTACGTCGATGTCGAACCGTTCATGCAGTGCGTCCGCCACGAACGATCGATGGCAGCGGGTGTAATCGGCCTCAAAGCACAAAAGCGCGCATCGCGACTCTGCGGCTGCCGCCGCAAGCTCTTCAAGCGCGTCGCCTTGCTCGTCCAGGTACTGGAGAAAGCCTTTAGTGTACTGCTTCCAGCTTCCGTTTTTCTTGTAGCGATCTCTCACTTCTTTCGGGCAACCAAGCTGGACCATGTGGACATAGTCGAGTCCAGAATCAGCAAGGATGTCCGACAACCCTCGCTTGGAAAAACCCGGCTTGCGGGACAGTGGCAGCTCGCGTATGTCGACGACGGTACGAACGCCATGCTTGATGAGCAGCGACAAAAAGGCCTGGATATCGAGCCCCTCGTATCCGATGGTGCAAATGGTCATGGTGAAGCCTCCAAGATGGCGGAATGGTAGTTGATGGGAGGATCACCAAGGATGAAACGGATCACCATTGCTGCATGGCTATCACGAATTGCTGATGATGGCGCGCTCCATTGATGAAGGGCCGGAGTCTCCGATGCCCACGACTATCGAGGAAATGCATCGGCATCTGGGCGCCAGCGAGCCCCGCCTGCTGACCATACCGCCTGGGTCGATTGCCGTTGCTCCCGACAAGAACGTCGGCAAGAAGGTGGCATGGTTGTTCGGCGGGCTGCTCGCGACGAGTGTGTGATCTGCGCGTACCCGCTCCGGCGGGCGTGAAGCGCTCCGCCGGAAGCCAAGCGGTGCAGGTTGGACAGCACTCACCGCAACGTGATGCCCGCACGGCTCCGGACGTGTTCCGGAGCCGCCTGATTCTTCCATCCCCAAGGCGGGTTCACACGATCCCCGTGCGCATGTTGATGGGCCAGGTCACCGGCCGTCGCGTTTCCGGATCGCCCCAGCGCGCGGCCAGCTCCGTGGAGAAGCGCTCGATCAGCTGGCCATGGCCTTCCTTCACGGCATGTTTCACGGCCGACCAGGTCGCGATGTAGCCCATGAGCTCGCCGAGCGACCACGTTTTCCGTATCGCCATCGCGGGCGGCGGGAACTCCGCGAATGGAAAGTCGAGGTCCGCGTAGCCGCGGTCGACCAGCTGCCGTTCCGGCGGCCAGAAGCGGCCGATGCCCTCGCGGTAGAAGCGCAGGAAGCACGCATCCAGCTCCTCGTCCAGTTTCGGCACGCCGTAACTGACCAACGCCAGCAGGGCGCCGGGCCGGGCGATGCGCCGGACCTCGGCATGGAACGCGGCGAGGTCGAACCAATGGGCGGCTTGCGCGGCAGTCACCAGGCTTGCGCTGCGATCGGGCACGGGCAGGTGTTCGGCGGGGGCCTGGGCATACCGCACGCGTTCGGTGGCGGGCGCATGCGCGAGCTGGTCGGCGCTGGGGTCGAGGCCGAGCACGGCGTCGAAGTGCGCGCCGAGCTGCACCGTCAACTGGCCGGTGCCACAGCCGACATCGACGGCGAAGCGGGTGTCGGGCGCGGTTTGCGCCAGGAAGGCGGCCAGTGCCGGAGGGTACTCCGGGCGGAATGTGGCGTAGTTCTGTCCACCAGCCTGGAACCAGTTGGCGGCGTGATCACCTCGTTCAACGGACATGCGTTTCTTCCGGGTTAGTGCATGGGCCTCGGCAGGCGACTCGCAAATCCATGCTGCTCCAGCGCGTGCGCCACGTCTTCGCGCACGCGCAACCTAGGGTAGACGGTTTGTGTTTCCAGCGCGTGGATGACGTGCCTGAAGCCGAACCCGCGGGGCACAACCCCGTGCAGTCATCGCGCGTACCGCGCGGGTGACGCGCCACCCAGCGCATATCGAAACCGGGTCACCCCTGCCCCATGCGCCCGCGCCGTGCGGCGTCGTGGCGCAGGCGCGGCACGCCCGCGCGGCATGCAAGGCCGTGGCACACGGCTTGCTCATCCATCGTCATGGCGGCATCGCGAATCCGATGCCGGCCATCGCCGTTCCGCGCGTCGCGATCGCACCGATGCCGCGGGACGGGCGCCACCACACACCTGTCTTCAGCCAAGGCTTCACGGAGATCACGATGGCCAGTCGCAACGAAAAGGAAAAACCGCTGGATCTGACAGTCACCTTTGTCGGACTCGATGATGGACAGCAGCCGCCGCGCTTTGCGGCGTACAAGGTGGACGTCAGCGGCCGCCCGATCAGGAAGCTGGGCAGTTACGACGGCAAGCTGTTGCGGCTGGACCCGGGCGAGGCCAGCGCGATCGCGTTCGGACCGGACGTCGAGGATTTCAGGACGCTGCCGACGGACAGCCTGGCGCGCTACCGCGTGGCGCAGCAGGTCGACCTGTGGCGCAAGCAGGGACTGGTGCTGGGGCCGGATATCTGGAACCGCTTCCACTTCCGTTTCCAGTGCGTCAGCGGCACCGTGAGCAAATGCCGGCCGTGGTTCTGGGACCTGCTCGACGATATCCGGCTGCAGCCGATGTATGCGCTGGCCCAGGTCGCGCGCATCAAGCCGATCACTGCGGAGCTGCGCCCGCATCTGCGCTTCCCGCTGCGTTGCGAGACACTGTGCGACGGCGTCGTGGAGGTCTACGAACGCGAATGCTGTTGCCGCTGGTTCCGCATCCCGGACCTGCTGGACCGGTTGCGCGAGATTCTCGCGGTGCTGCCGATACCGCTGCCGGACCCGATCCCCGACCCGATCCCCGGGCCGGACCCGGCGCCCTTCGACCCGCGCTCGCTGCGTGCCGCGGCGCGCGACATCCAGCAGCGCAAGGCGGCGTTCGATCTTGCCGCCACGCCACCGGAAAACCTGCACCAGGATTTCCTGGCGCTGCGTGCGATGCCGGAAGATGCGGCGCGCGAGTACGTGCTGGCGCGCCCGTACCTGTACCCGATCTTCTGCCACTGTTCGGTGCGCAAGGTCGGCGAGACGATGATCCAGCCCGGTGGCCGTTTCGACCTCTGCTACCTGCGCCCGCCGTTCCACCTGGCGCACGAGCATTGCGTCACGACCTACGCCTACCGCGTGCGGCAGATGATCAACGGCGCCTGGCACGTCGTCTACGACGGGCTGGCCGCACACCAGTATTTCGCCGCCGGCAGCACGGCGGACATCCACAGCTACGATCCGCAGGCGCGCGTCTGCGCCGACGGCCCGGGCGAGCCGCCGCCGAACGGCAACCTGCCGTTCGTGATGCTGGAGCACGTCGGCAGCTATGGCAGCTTCCACTTCAACTTCCCGGTGCAGACCGGGGTGTCGCAAGTCGGCGCGCTGGATGCCGACGACGGCACCTTCACCACCTCGTACGCGCCGGACTGCCCGTGGGGCGGCGGGCTGGGCCTGCGCCTGTGGTTCTCGCCGGAGCTGGAGCCGCTCGTGAAGTACTACCGCCTGAAGGTGTTTGCGCTAAGCGATGCCGGCACGCCGGTCGGTGCGCCGATCGTGCTGAACGACTCGGTCACCTGGGACAAGCTGGTGGACATTCCCGGCGACGTGGTGCGCGCACCGGAACTGCTGGGCCCGGCCACCGTCGGCGCGGAAAGCGACCTGTTCAAGGTGCCGTACTGGAGCTCTCCCGACCACCGCTACCTGAGCGGGCAGTTTCACCAGGGCTGGAACACGGCGCAAAGCCAGTTCCCCGACGGCAAGTACATGCTGGTCATCGAAGTGTTCGATGCCGCCGGCAACCGGGTGAAGCCGAACGGCGCAAGCGGGCCGGGCACGGCGCAACCGTTCGAATTCCGCCGCTGGATGTCCGCGGTGGATACCGACCCGGTGCCGTTCGCCGACGCGGCGCACGTGTTCTGGGTGGACAACACGCCGGTGGGCGGCGATATCGTCGACCTGCGCAAGAACGGCGTCGCCAACACCAGCCAGTGCCAGTTCATGACGGGCCCGGCGGCGAGCACCTTCGCCATCGGCTTCCGCGCCTACCACCTGCACGGCGTCGAGCACGCCGGCAACGGCGACGGCAATTCGTTCATGTGGCACTACGGCATCGGCTGGCAGCGAGGCCTGAACGGCAACAGCGGTGCGCTCGGCCCGGCACCGTCGGGCGGCAACAACCATACCGACGTCGGCGAGACCGGCGGCGCGGTGTCCTCCGGCAGCGAGACGTTCCAGACCATGCTGACCGACACCACGCAGGTGCCCAGCGTCGTGCTGAGCAAGTGCACCTTCAGCGTGACCCTGCACGTGTACGCCAAGCACTTCACCGGCAGCGGCCGCATCCAGGGTTACGACTATGCGGAGACGGCCTCGTTCGCACTGGAGATCACCAGCTGACGGCAGGCCAAATGGAGGCAACGGCATGGATGCCGCCGTTGTGGCTGCGCACAAGGTACTTGCGCGATATCGGCAAGCGCCTGGCGCGCAGCCTTCTTTTCGCTCCAGACGTCCGGCCCGCCACCCTTCAGGCCGGCTTTGCCATTTCGCGCCGCTGCCGCGACGCGACGGCAACCTCTCCCGGCCATACCGGATAGAAGGCGACCCGGCCGCCCCTGCAGACGAAAACCCTTGCCTGCGGACCGCGAGCCTCGGCTTGGCAAGCACGGCCACGCTTTCGGCTATACCCTGCCCGGGCGTCGGGCGGCTTGAGCTGCCCGCGAGTTCCCAGGAGGCGCCGCGATGAGCCTGCAGCCGGAAGCACCCCGCCACGCCGCGGCGAAGACGCCGTCCGCGCTGCGCCGGATTCCGGCCGGCATCTGGGCGCTGGGCATGGTCTCCATGCTGATGGACACCTCCTCGGAGATGATCCACGCGCTGCTGCCGGTGTACCTGGTCGGCGCGCTTGGTGCCTCGGCGCTCGCGGTCGGCGTGATCGAGGGCATCGCCGAATCCACCGCGGCGATCACCAAGGTGTTCTCCGGCGCGCTGTCGGACTGGCTCGGCCGGCGCAAGCTGCTGGTGGCGATCGGCTACGGGCTGGCCGCGTGCACCAAGCCGGTCTTTCCGCTGGCGAGCACGCTCGGCTGGGTGGTCGCGGCGCGTTTCGTGGATCGTGTCGGCAAGGGTATTCGTGGCGCGCCGCGCGATGCGCTGATCGCCGACCTGGCACCGGCCGAGTTGCGTGGCGCCTCGTTCGGTCTGCGCCAGTCGCTCGACACCACCGGCGCGTTCCTCGGCCCGGGGCTGGCGATCGCGTTGATGTGGCTGACCGCCGACAACATCCCGCTGGTGTTCTGGTTCGCGGTGGTGCCGGGCTTTGCCGCGTTCGCGCTGGTGGTATTCGGCGTGCGCGACGCGCCGGGCGGCCGGGAAAGCAGGCGGGCGCGTTCGCCGTTGTCGCGCACCGAGCTGGCACGTCTGCCGCCGCTGTACTGGGGCGTGGTGACGATCGCCGCGGTGTTCACCCTGGCCCGTTTCAGCGAGGCCTTCCTGGTGCTGCGCGCGCAGGAGCTGGGGCTGGGACTGGTGCTGATCCCGCTGGTGCTGGTGGTGTTGAACGTGGTGTATGCGCTCTCGTCCTATCCGGTCGGCGTGCTGGCCGACCGTTTCGACCACGGCACGCTGCTCGCGCTGGGCGTGCTGGTGCTGGTGTTGGCCGATCTCGCGCTGGCCTTCGTCGGCGGGTTGGCGGGGCTGGCGCTGGGCGTGGCGTTGTGGGGACTGCACATGGGCATGACCCAGGGCCTGCTGGCGGCGATGGTTGCCGACGCCGCGCCGGCCGATCTGCGCGGCACGGCGTACGGCATGTTCAACCTGGTCGGCGGGCTGGCCCTGCTGGCAGCCAGCGTGGTGGCCGGCGCGCTGTGGGACGCGTTCGGCTCGCGCGCCACCTTCCTCGCCGGTGCCGGTTTTGCCGTGGTGGCGTTGCTGGCGCTGGTGCCGGTGGCGCGGCAGGTGCACAGGCATCGCCCGGCATCGCACTGAGCGACGCGCCAGCAGCGGGGTCCCTGCTCATGGAAGCTGCACCCGGACGCTCAACGAGCGCCGCCGGACGGATGCTCCGCGGGACGGCCGCGCAGCGCATGTCGCGTGCGCACCGAACTCGCATCGGCGTACCATCGCCGGGCTGATTGGGGGGCCGGCCGCGCCACGCGGGGATGGCCGTTTCGTCACTTGACCCGGGGAAATTCCATGAGCGGAGAATGGCGCAGTGCTGCGGCACAAACCTTTGTGGGCGGTCGAATCACGCAGGTGGACAGCTACTGGCCGGCGAATACATTGGCCGCCGACGTCTTCCAGCTCATCGACGACTGGGATCTGTGGGGCGAAGCGTTCGGCGGCAAGGCAAAGAAGATCAAGGATCGCTGGCGCACGATGCTGGTGCTGCGCAACGGCGTGAAGTCCGCCGGTGGCCTGGTGCGCAAGGTCGGCGGCGTGCTTGGCGGCAAGAGCGAGGCCGGGTTGGGAACGGACCTGCTCCAGGAGCTCAAGGCCAACGTGGTGACCCCGTTGCAGAACCTGGCCAACCAGGCGCCGCTGACGATCAATTTCAGCGCAACCGGCTGGTTCGGCACGGGGCCCGGCTTCGACGAATACATCACCATGTGGGATCGGCATACCACCGATGCGGCGCTGACCGCCAACCAGGACCCGAAAAACCCGGCCCATGTGCGGGCCAAGGCGGACCGTCACGCGCTGTACGGCCAGTTCGCCGACGGCAAGACCCAGGTGGGCGCTGCCGGCCTGGTGCTGCCGCACGTGAAGAAACAGGGCGGCACCACGGCGCCGGCCACCATGCATTACTCCCCCAACCATGTGCGTGCGCCCGGGGCGGCGGCGGACTCCCAGGTATTTGCGGCGCTGAACTACGGCCGCCGAGTGCATGGCTCCAATACCGAGTACGGCAAAAGCGTGTTCGAGCTGGACGACGGCTTCAAGAAGGACGCGATCTACTTTGCGATGGACACCTTCACACCGGTCTCCAACGGCAGCGGCTTCAAGGCGAAGGGCGATCGCGGCAAGCTTTACCAGGTGAGCTTCAACACGTTCGGCGGCGCCATCCTGCTGGCGACCCGATCGCAGTACCAGGCCAACCCCAGCGCGACCCACCTGGCCAACGCCAAAGCCCTGGTGGCCGACTTGCTGGCCTCCGCACACAACGGCAATCCGCGGCCCGACAGCGCGGAGAACCACCTGCTGATCGAGGCACACATCTTCCGGCGGGTACGCATGGTCCCGGCGCAAGTGCGAGCCGTGCACATATCGCGCGGGGAATGCGGCGCCAACCTCAACGCCGTCCAGACCAACGCCGCGCAGTTCAGCCGGCGCACCGGGGTTCAGGTGGATTACATCGACTGAGTTGCCGCAGGCGAGCGAGTGCTCCTGCCCTCGAATGCAAAAACATCCCGACGCGACGAGGGCGCCCGCCTCCCGGCGAACGCCCTCGCAGGTGCCTCGCGGAACTTACAGGGCCGTGTTCAGCGCACTCACGATGCCGCTGCCGAAGCCGCTGGCGTAGTCCCAGCCGACCGTCGCCGTCTCACCGCCATTGCTGCCGGAGGTGACGTCGTGATAGCTGGCGGTGGATACGCTGTACAGGTGCGGCCCGGCGAAGCCCAGCGTCGGATGCGCCGCGAGCATGCGGGCCCAGGTGGCCGCGAACAGCGGTGCCGCCAGGCTGGTGCCGCCGTACTGCGCATTGCTGCCATTGACGATGATGATCGCACCAGAGTTGGGATCGGCGTCGAAGGCCACATCCGCCACGTCGCGGGTAGTGCCGCCGCCCTGGGTCTGCCAGCTCGGTTTCGGTTCGACCGTACTCGGGCTGCCGCCCGCGCCGCTCCACAGTGTCTCGCTCACCCAGCTGTTCGACGCGCCGGTGCTCAGCGACGTACCGCTCACCGCCACCACGTACGGCGAACTGGCCGGGTAGCTCGGCGTGGTGCCGGTCGGCTTCTTGGTGCATTCGTTCGAGCCGGAGTCGCCGGTCGAGATGGAGAACGTCTGGCCCTGCGCCACGCCCAGCGCGAGGATCTGGTCATCCGCCGCCATCGAGCCGTCCTGGTAGGCGCTGGTTTCGCATTCGCCGAGCGAGACGTTGACGACCTGTGCCTGGTTGTCGCTCACCGCCTTGTTGAACGCGGCGGTGAGATCGCTGTTGGAGAGCGAGTTGGCCGCGTAGAAGATCAGCTTGCCGACCCCGCCGGACATCGCGACGATGTCCTGGCTGTCCAGATCCCACTCGGGCGTGCCGCTGGTGTCGGTACCCGGCGTGCTCACCGTCACCACCTGCGTGTTCACTGCCGGCAGGCCGTTGGTGCTGGTGAACTGGTTGAGATCCTTCAGCGGCTGGGTCATGTCGCCATCGCTGATGATGCCCACCGTGACCGTGGAAGCGGTCGGGGTGCCGCCCACGTTGTAGATGGTCGGAAACGCGGTGGGGTTGTGGCCGACCAGGGTCGCGCCGCCACCACCGCCCGGCCGGCCCTTCTCCACGCGCCCCTGCGTCGAAGCCTTGGCCAGCATGGTGTGCGGATGCGTCACCGTCTGCAGGCCGCTCACCGACAGCACGACGTCGGCCAGTGCCGCCGGCACCTTGGCGTCGTCGATGTTGGCGAAGGCGGCGCGACCGTGCTCGTCAGTGACCTTGACGAAGCGCGTGCCGAACGCGGCCCCCGCATTGCCGGCGGTACCGTCCGCCGAAACCAGCAGGCGGTTGGCCGATATGCTGACGTGACTGAAGCCGGCCTGGCTCAGGTAATCGGCCACGGCCTGCGCCTGCGCCTGGCTCGGCAGGAAGTTCGCGGCCACGTCGCTCGACTGCAACCTGGCGCGGAACAGCGGGCTGGCCGGGTTGTGTGCGGCGGCGATGAAATCGTCGAGCGCACCCTTGTTCCGGATCTTCAGCGTCACCTGCACGTGCAGCGGCATGCTGGATGCCACCAGGCTGCTCATGTTCACCGACGCGGCCGGCACGTGCGCATGCGTGGCCGTCGTCTTCCACGTCGAGTCGACGCCGGCCGCCGCTGCGACCGTGGACGCCAGCGCCCAGATTGCCCCCATTGCCAGACACAGCGAAGTCTTCTTCATCTGCATGGTTGATCCCCGAGGTTGATGGTGCGAACAGAAAAATTCCGGTCATTGACGAATCGGAATCCCGTGGCGCGGCCCCGGTCCCACCCAACAAATCCATGGCCTCGCCAGTCCCCGACGCTAGCACGCGAGGGCGGCAAACAATCCGTGCATCCATCAAAAAAACGCACACAAGTGGTTGATTCGCAAAAGTTTGCGAAAACGCATGAAATCGCGACAGGCTGCGGGGCGTTCGAATCCGGCTCGCCGCAGCTGACCATCAGCCCCGTCGACGGCGGTCTGTTGCCCGGTCGCCGCAGACGCCCTCGCGGGCACCGCCGCTACTTGAGGTAGCTGCGCAACACCGCCAGTACCGGGATGAGTTCGTCCTGCCGCTTGCTGCTGCCGCGGCCGGCCACGTGCGAGCGCAGATGGCCCTCCATCACCTGCAGGATCAACCCGTTGACCGCGCCGCGCACGGCTGCCAGCTGCTGCAGCACGGCGCCACATTCCGTGTCGCCTTCGATGGCGCGTTCGAGCGAGGCCAGCTGGCCGTTGATGCGGCGCACGCGGGCGACCAGCTTCCGGCGGTTTTCCTGGATGTGCGACACGGCGACTGCCTCCCGTCATATACTGCGGGGGAGTATATGACCAGAGCACGCAGCATGCCCGCCCCCGACGTCTCCGCATTCACCCACAGCCACCAGTTCAACCACGTCGACGCCAAGGCGGAGCGCAACACGCGGCGCGTGGTGTACATCACGGCGGCGATGATGGTGGTGGAGATCGCGGGCGGCTACTGGCTGAACTCGATGGCCCTGCTGGCCGACGGCTGGCACATGAGTTCGCATGCGCTGGCGATGGGACTTTCGGTGATGGCCTATGCGCTGGCCAGGCGCTACGCGAAGGACGGCCGCTTCGCCTTCGGCACCTGGAAGATCGAGATACTCGGCGGCTACAGCAGCGCCCTGCTGCTCGCCGTGGTTGCCGCGCTGATGATGGTGCAGTCGCTGGAGAGGCTGTTCGTGCCCGCCACGATCCACTACGACGACGCGATCCTGATCGCAGTGCTCGGCCTGGGCGTCAACCTTCTGTGCGCATGGCTGCTGAAGGGCGAGCACCCCCACGCGCACGGGCACGCGCATGGACACGATCACGGCCACGGGCACGACAACCATCATCATGACGTGAACCTGCGCGCGGCCTACCTGCATGTCATCGCGGACGCGGCAACTTCCGTGCTGGCCATCGTCGCGCTGGTCGGCGGCAAGCTATACGGTGCTGCCTGGCTCGATCCGGTGATGGGCATCGTCGGCTCGATCCTGGTCGCGCGCTGGGCGTTCGGCCTGCTGCGCGAGTCCGGCAGGATCCTGCTGGACGCCGAGATGGACCAGCCGGTGGTCGATGAAATCCGCGAGGTGGTGCGCGATCAGTTCGCCACGGCGGCGGTCAGCGACCTGCACGTCTGGCGCGTCGGCCGCGACAGCTACGCCTGCATCCTCGGCCTGGTGGCCACCTCGGCGATCAGCGCCGAGGAAGTCCGCCGGCAGTTGGCCGTGCACGAGGAACTGGTGCACGTGACTGTCGAGGTCGCGGTGGCCTAGGGACGCTCTGATCTCGCATTCGCCACAACGTCGGTATGACGCGCCCGCCTGGGCAGCCGCTACCCGGGCGCGCCGAATCGATGGCGCCGGTCGCGGCTACGCGACCAGCGTCCCCTGGTGAAACACGATGACCCAGTCGTCGCCGTCGCGTCGCCAGATCGTGCTGCGCCGGCTGACGCGCTCGCCCTGTTCCAGCGTGTAGCTGAGCAGGTAGGTGTGCGCGCCGAGTTCGCGGCAGTGGAAGTCGCGGGTGATCCAGCTGTGTTCGGCGGGATCGGGGGTGCGGTGTTCCAGCACGTCGAGCACGCTGGCGCGGCTGTAGCACTGGCCGGAGGCGCCGATCTCGAAAAAGTCGGCAGCGGTCATGCGTTCGAAGTCGGCGCGCGTGCGACCGAACTCGGGGCGATGGAAGATCGGCTCGCGCTTGCGCAGGGCCTGCAGCACACCCAGCAGTTCCGGCGGCGTGACGGGATCGGGTTCGGGTTCGGGTTCGGGTTCGGCCGAAGGATGCATCGGCGGACTGTTCCTGCGCGAAGGGTCAGCTGATGGTATCGCCGCCTGCGTCCGCCGTTCCACGGCAAGGTCGCGCGTGGCGGCCTTGCCGCTGTGGTGCGGTCAAGCGTGCGTCTGGTCGAGCTTCTGCATCTTGAGCGCGCGCTGCACGCCGGGGTCGGCGCGCATGCGTCGCTCGAATGCCTGCAAGTTGGCGAGGCCGCCAAGGTCGACGTTCACCGCGTGGGTCCAGCGCAGGGTGACGAACAGGTAGGGGTCGGCAATGGAACGCTCGCCGGCCAGCCAGTCGCGTCCTTCCAGGTGCTTGTCCAGCCGCTCGAACCAGGTGCGCAGCTGCTGGCGCGCGGCGTCCTTGCTCTTCTCGATCATCGCCTCGTCGCCCAGGTAGCTGGTGGCGCCGAACAGCGGTTTGAACGCCGGGTGCACGTCGGAGTTGATCATTGCCAGCCAGCGGTTCACCTCGGCGCGGCCGCGCGGGGTGGGTTCGCCGCCCAGCTTCGCGGCGGGGAACTTGTCGGCAAGGTAGTTGAGGATGGCGGCGTTCTCGTTGAGCGCCCAGCCGTCGTCGACGAGGATCGGCACCTGGCCGTTCGGGTTCAATGCGCGGATCGCCGGGCTCGCCAGATCATTCTTCTGCAGCAGTTGCAATTCGTAGGGCTGGCCGATCCATTCGAGCACGATGTTGGCGCCCAGCGCGCACGAGCCGGAAAAACTGTAAAGCTTCATGGATGTCTCCTTGGGTGAAGCGGATGCCGCGTGGCAGACGCGGCGGAATGGCGTGCAGCAGCACGTCCTGTCCAGATGCCGGCGGCAGCGGCGAACTTCAAGCCGCCGTCGGGGCCTGGGCCGGCGGTTGCCACAGTTCGATGCGGGTGCCTTCGGGATCGGTGATCCAGCCGAAGCGGCCGAACTCGCTTTCGTCGACGCGCTCGTCCACCTGGACGCCATCGGCGCGCAATTGCGCCAGCAGCGCGTCGAGGTCGTCGACGCGGAAGTTGATCATGTACGACTGCGGGCCCGCGCTGAAGTAGCTGGTGTCGGCCGCGAACGGCGACCACAGCGTGTAGCCGGGCCGCTGTTCGTCCTCGTCGAAGCGCACGCCGCCCCATGCCTCGGCATCCAGGCCGAGATGTTTCGCGTACCACGCCGCGAGCGCGGCGGGATCGCGCGACTTGAAGAAGATGCCGCCCAGTCCGGTGACCTTGGCCATGTCGTTGTCCTGTCGCGTCGGATGTTCCGGCCCATCGTATCCCGGCGCGTCACGTGCAGGGCGGGCGCTGCCCGCCGCTCCCCGGCCATGCAGATAAGGGGGGAGTATCAACAAGGACAGGACAAGGAGCTCTCATTGCCTTCGTCCCCTTGTTCCCTTGTTCCTGTTCCGGAGAACCTCAAGCCGCCGCCGGCTCAGGCCTGCATCCTGATTGCCGGTTCGCGAAATGCGGGTCAACGAGCCGCGCCCTGTTCCCGTATCATCTGCGCCGCCCGCCTCGACCTCGGTACGAATGGAATCGGATGAAACGCAACAAGCTCGTCACGCTGGCAATCCTGCTCGCCGTTCCCCTCGCCGCGTGCATGCAACCGCAGGATGCCGGGGAAGCACCACCGGCAAACCCCGCCAACAGCCCTGACCTGTCGGAAGCCTGCAGTTCGGTCGATGCCGAAACCGGTGCGCTTGTTCCCTTTGCGCGCCTGATCCAGGTGCACGTGGAGTTGCGCTACCGCGTCGACTACCTCAGCGAATTCAACGACAACGACGGCACCGCAAGCAATCGAACCGAAATGCACGCGCTCGTCCAAGGCTCCGCAGACCTGCTCGCCTGTACATGGAAGGAGTTCGGCTACAACCAGTACATGTTCCATCCAGCGCGCGAAGACGAACTGCCTCCCTTTCCCGCCCCTGCGTCCGGCACGGTGAGCCTGAAGGGCCTGCGCACCGGGCGTGCCGTGGTACACGGCGAAACCATCACCACGAAGGAAACCGTGCAGGCCAGCGGCAAGCTGCGGGGGGTCACGCTGTCCGTCCCGACCCGCGATGAAACCATGCCGGACGGCGACGGCACCTGCATTGAAGTGGGTTTTGATGCGCCGATGTCCGGCAACTGGACTCTCGATGTCGCAAGCACCGATGGCACTCGCAAGCATGAGGAGAGGTCGCCGGAGTCGCTGGAAGGCAGCGTCTATTCGGCCTTTGCCATCAGAACCTACGACACCGGCGAATCCGAGTTCATCAATCATTCGCTGACGCTCTGCGATGGCCCGCGCAACCGGCCCGACCAGATGACGCAGGGTCTGCCCGCCGGCGGCATGACGATCAGTCCGGACGAGTCCGTGTGGACCCGCAGCGGCGAGTGGGTCGGCCACAACACGGTACCGGCCGAGCATCGCTACATCGACTTTTCCCTCAAGGTCGTGCCTCGAACCCTGCCATATCCGAATCCGTAGCTGCCCGGGGCAACACGACGGCTGTCAGGGCGTGCCGGCAGCCAGCGCGGGTCTTCGGCCGGGTCTGTGAAGCAAAGGCTGGCGGGCGGCGCAGCCCTACGACGGCAGGTCGAAGAAGGCTTGCACGTCAGCCAGCTCGCGGGTGCGCGGCATCGGCGGGACACTGGCGAGGAACAGCTTGCCGTAGCCCTTGCCGGTGAGGCGCGGGTCGCACAGCACCAGCACGCCGCGGTCGTGCACGCTGCGGATCAGGCGGCCGGCGCCCTGCTTCAGCGCGATCACGGCGCTGGGCACCTGCCAGCCCATGAACGGATTGATGCCGGATTGTTCCAGCGCGGCGAGGCGCGCCATCAGCACCGGATCGTCGGGCGCGGCGAACGGCAGCTTGTCGATCACCACCACGCTGAGCGCCTCGCCGACCACGTCGACGCCTTCCCAGAAACTGGCCGCACCGAGCAGCACGCCGTGCCCGCTGGCGCGGAACTCCTCCAGCAGTCGCGGCCGCGGCGCGCTGCCCTGCACGAACAGCGGCCACGGCACCTTGTCCTGCAGCAGCTCGGCGGCGCGGCGCAGTGCGCGGTGCGAGGTGAACAGCAGGAAGGCACGGCCGTTGGAGGCCTGCAGCACCGGCAGCACCGCCTCGATCACCTGCTCGGTGTAGCCGCGTGCGTTCGGGTCGGGAAGGCCAGCGGGCAGGTAGCACAGCGCCTGGTGCGCGTAATCGAACGGGCTGTCCAGGCACAGTGTCTGCGGCTCGTCCAGGCCGAGCTGGCGCGCGAAGTGGTCGAAGTTGCCGGCCACCGACAGCGTGGCCGAGGTGTGGATCCACGCCGCCTGGGTGCGTTCGCGCAGGCCGCGCATCGGCGCGGCGAGATCCAGCGGCGTGGCGTACAGCGCGAAGCCGCGCGGGAAGGTTTCGTACCAGCGCACGTCCTGGTCGCCATGCGTTTCGATGATGCGCTCCAGTCGCCCGCCGAACAGCGCGGCGCGTTCGTGCAGGTTGGCGAAGCCACGCGAGCGCTCGGCCTGCGAGGCGAGCAGCTCGGCCAGCGTGGCCAGCAGTTCGCCCAGTTCGTGCAGCTCGGCGCGCACCTCGGCGCGATCCTCCAGCAGCGCGAAGGCGCCGCGCGCGGGCAGCGGCTCCAGCGCCAGGCGCAGCTTGCGCAGCGCGTTCTGCAATGCCTCGACCGGTTCCAGCAGCAGGCCGATCGCGCCGGTGATGCCGCTGCATTCGGTCAGCGCGTCCTGCGCCATGTCGGTGAGCTGCCGCGCGCTGATGCTCTGCGAGAAGAACTGGCCGGCCAGTTCGGGAATCTGGTGCGCCTCGTCGAGGATAAAGGCCGTCGCGCCCGGCAGGATCTCGCCGAAACCTTCCTGCTTCAGCGCGAGGTCGGCGAACAGCAGGTGATGGTTGACCACCACCACGTCCGCCTCCATCGCCTCGCGGCGTGCCTTGAACACGTGGCAGTCGTCGTAGAACGGGCACTCGACGCCGAGGCAGTTTTCCGCGGTGGAGGTGACGCGTGGCCACAGCGGCGACTCCTCCGGCACCTCGGCCAGTTCCATGCGGTCGCCACGGCGGGTGCGCGCCGACCAGGCGCGGATCGCGGCCAGCTGCGCGGCCTGCGCCGGCGCCAGGCTGCCGCCATCGCGCACGGTCTGGTCGAGCCGGTACAGGCAGAGATAATTCGCGCGACCCTTCAGCAGCGCCGTCTTCAGGCGTGCGCCCAGCACCGAGCGCACCTTCGGCAGGTCACGGAAGTACAGCTGGTCCTGCAGCGACTTGGTGCCGGTGGAGATGATCACGCGCTCGCCCGACAGCAGTGCCGGCACCAGGTAGGCGTAGGTCTTGCCGGTGCCGGTGCCGGCCTCGGCAACCAGCGTGTCGCGCCCGGCGATGGCCTGCTGCACTGCCCGCGCCATCGCCTGCTGGGCCAGCCGCGGCGCGAAGTTCGGCAGCTCGCGGGCGAACGGGCCGTCGGCACCGAGCAAGGCGCCGACGTCGTCGTCGGACACGGTGTCGTCGGGAGCGATCATCCGCCGATTATGGCCGAGCGACCGCCGTCGACAAAGCGGCGCGGGAACCGCGACGGTGGCCGGCGCATCCACTGGCATGCCACCCGCCCGCCACTCCAAGGAGGCAGCCGTGAGACTGTTCGCACCCGAAACCGCACCCGTACTCGACCTGGTCGACATCCACGGCCAGGCCATCGCGACCAGCCAACCCGGTCGGCTTACCCTGCTCTCGTTTTTCCGTGATGCGGCCTGCCCGTTCTGCAATTTCCGCATCTACGAGCTGACCCAGCGGCACCAGGAATTGTCCGAGCGCGGGCTGGACGTGGTGGCAGTGTTCAGCGCCTCGCAAGCCGAGGTGCTGCGCTTCGCCGGCCACCGCCCGCGGCCGTTTCCGCTGGCGGCCGATCCCACCTCGCGTGCGCACGAGGTCTACGGCATCGAGCGTTCGCTGTGGCGCAAGTTCAAGGCGATCGTGACGCGGGTGCCGACCCTGATCCGCGGCCTGCGCCTGGTCGGTTTCGCCGGCCTCAACACCGGCAACCTGATGCCGGCGGATTTCCTGATCGACGGCCGCGGCCGCATCGTGGAGGCCTACTACGGCCGCGACGCCGGCGACCGGATTCCGCTGCAGCGGGTCGAAAGCCTGCTGCGGCAGGATCGCAGCCGCCGCGCGGCGTAGCCCGGGGCCACTGGCGAGAAGCCGCGGCTGGATTCACCATGCGCCCACCATCGCCGGAGGAGTGCGTCGTGACGACCGAACTTTGCATGCTGCTGTGGAGTGTGGTGCTGGGGCTGGTGCAGATCGCCCTGGCGGCGAGCTGTTCGATCGGCCAGCGCGGGCTCGGCTGGATCGCCAGCGCGCGCGACGAGGTGAAGCCGCCGCTGACCGGCGTCGGCGGACGACTCGATCGTGCCCGCGCGAACTTCCTGGAAACCTTTCCGCTGTTCGCCGCCGCGGTGCTGGCCGCGCAGGTGATGCAGCAGCACGACCCGCTCACCGTGCTCGGTGCGCAACTTTATTTCTGGGCACGCGTGCTCTACGTGCCGGTGTATGCCGCCGGCATCCCCTACCTGCGCACGCTGGTCTGGGCGGTGAGCCTCGCCGGCATCGTGTTGTTGCTGGTGGCGCTGCTCTGAGCGGCCGGGGCCCCGCCGCTCAATACCGGGGCACACCCGCCTTGCGGCACTGCTGCACCCACTTGCGCGCGGTCGACGCGCCGACCGTGTCGTTCGCCTGCAAGCGGGTCTCGACGATGGTCTGCCAGTTGCGCGCGCACAGCGGACCAAGGCGCGGGCCCAGCGTCCACGACTTGTGCGCCAGCTTTTCGGCGCGCACGAAATTCTTCAGCCGGATCGCGATCTCGGCGCGCTCCTGCAGGAGGTCGGGCGCATCGGGGCTGATCTGCAGCGCCTTGTCCAGCGTGGCGGCGGCGGCAGTGTAGTTGCCGCTGCGTTCGTCCTGTTCCGCCTGGACCATCAGCGCATCCACGGCCGGGTCGCGCAGCGGCTTCACGTCGATGACCGAATCGTCGTGCGCGCCGGCGGCACGGATCGCCGCCACCGCGTCATGCTCCGGCGCGGCCGCCGGCGCTGTTGCCGGCGCGGAACGAAACAAGCTGCAGCCCGCCAGGGTGGCAAGCAGCGCCGACAGCAGCAGCGGTGCGAGGCGTCGGGAAGTCATGGGCATGGTCACGGCGTGGTGGTCGAGGGAGCGGGGGTGGCGGTGTCGCCGCCGAACAGGCTTTGCCAGAAGCAGCCCTCGGCATCGGCCGGCAGGCTGCCGGCGACCACCGGCACCTGCTGCGCGCCCTGGCATTGCGGCTCGGTGCGGCGGCCATCGGCGGGGTTGATCCAGGCCATTTCCAGGCCCGGTCCCGGTGCGGCGGACAACGGCGTGGTGGGCAGCTTGGCGAACAGGTCGCGCCAGGCGCGCAAGCCGCCGCTGGCGCCGAACAGCGTGGTCGGCTTGTTGTCGTCGCGGCCCATCCAGAACACTGCCAGGTGGTCGCCGGTGAAGCCGGCGAACCAGCTGTCGCGCATGTCGTTGCTGGTGCCGGTCTTGCCGGCGGCGTGCAGCGAGGCCAGCGCGGAGTTGCCGATCGCGCTGGCGGTGCCGTACTCAGCCACCTGCTGCATTGCCCAGGTGGTCAGCCGCACCGCCTCCTGGTATTCGCCGGGACCGGGCTGCACCTGGTAGCGCTTGATCGTGCGGCCGCTGCCGTCGAGCACGCCGCGCACCGCCAGCAGCGGCAAGGCGTGACCATCCGCCGCCAGATACTGATAGAGCTGCGCCACCTGCAGCGGAGACAGGTCCAGCGCGCCGATCAGCAGCGAGGGGCTGGGATTGACGTCGGTGAGCCCGAACGATTCGAGGAACGCACGGATACGCGGCAAGCCCACCGCCATGCCGAGATGGATCGTGGCGAGGTTCCACGAATGCGCCAGCGCATCGACCATGATCAGCGGGTCATGGCTGCGGTGGTCGTCGTTCTGCGGCGTCCACATGCTGCCGTTGGGCTGGCGCATGCTGATCGGGCTGTCGTCCATCATGCTGGCCAGGTTCCAGCGCTCGGGCTGGGTCAGCGCGACCAGGTAGACGAACGGCTTGATCGTGGAGCCGATCTGCCGGCGGATGTCCAGCGCGCGGTTGAAACCCGGCTCGCCCGGATTGCGGTTGCCGACCACGGCAAGCACGCTGCCGGTGTGCGCATCGGTCACCACCGCCGCCGCCTGCACGCCGTCGCCGCGCTTGCCCAGGCCCTTGAGCGAACTGGTGATCGCCTGCTCGGTGTACAGCTGCGCGGCCGGGTCCAGCGTGGTGAAGATCGACAGGTTGCCTTCGCGCAACGCCTTCTCGTCGAAGTCGGTGGTGATCTGCTTGCGCACCAGATCCATGAACGCGGGGAAGCGGTTGTGCGGCAGCTGGCCGTTCTTGATCACGTCCAGCGGCGCAGCCTGGCCCGCATTGAGCTGCGCGGCGCTGATCAGGCCGGTGTCGAAGAACTCCTGCAGCACCAGGTTGCGCCGCGCCAGGGCGCGCTTGGGTGCGCGGCGCGGGTCGTAGTAGCTCGGCCCCTTCACCAGGCCGACCAGCAAGGCGATCTCCTGCGGCCGCAGCTCCTGCAGCCGGCGCCCGAAATAGAACTCCGACGCGGCGCCGAAACCGTGCACCGCCTGCGCCCCCTGCTGGCCCAGGAACACGTCGTTGACGTAGGCCTCCAGGATGCGCCCCTTGCTGTAGTGCGCCTCCAGCAGCAGCGACATCAGCGCCTCGTTGATCTTGCGCGTCAAGGTCTGGTCGCGGCTCAGGAACAGGTTGCGCACCAGCTGCTGGGTCAGCGTGGAACCGCCCTGCACGGTGTGGCCGGCACGCAGGTTGGCCAGCGCCGCGCGCGCGATCGCGCCGAAGTCGATGCCGATGTTGTTCTTGAAATTGCGGTCCTCGACCGACTGCAGGCCCTTGACCAGCAGCGGCGGCACGTCGCGCAACTGCACGAAGCGTCGCTCCTCCTGGCTGGCGCCGTACAGCGTGGCGATGCGCGCCGGGTCGAGATGGGTCTGCTTGATCGGCTGCTTGTCCGCCGCGGTGTGCACCGAGGCCACCTCGCCGCCGCCCAGGGTCACCACGATGCGCTTGGGCAACTCGCCGCCGTCGGGGCCGGCGTAGCCACGCGAGGAGATCGTGTAGCGGCTGCCCTGCTTCATCCAGCTGCCGGGCACCTGGCCCTTGCCGTCGTGGCTGTAGCCGGCGAAGGTCAGTTCCAGTTCCAGCGCGGCGCTGGTCATCGGCTCGCCGGCCTGCAGCGGCAGCGGCCGCGCATACACCCGCGTGGGCACCGCGAACACCAGGTCGTTGAAACGATCCTGCACGCGCTTATTGAGCACCAGCACGTACGGCAACACGAAACCGACCAGCAGGCCCAGGCCGATCCAGCACGGAATGCGCAGCCACGGCCAGCTGCGGTGGGCGAGGGAACGGGTACGGTCGAGGAAGCTCAAGGGCGGCGGAATCCGGCGATCAGGTTTCCCGATGATAGGGCGTGCATCCCGGCGCGCCCATGAACGCCGCGGCGGTTTTGCGGGCAATTCCCGGGCATGTGGATGGTAGGGCGGGCACTGCCCGCCGGTTTTGGGCATGCCTTGGCGTTCCGGGCGGCGGGCCATGCCCGCCCTACGCCGGTGGCTGCCACGTCCCCGCATCCGGCCGAAACGGCCGCGGGTGAATGCCCAGCAAGCGCTGCAACTCGCCGTTGTCGGCGACCAGATCGCGGTCCAGCCGGCTCAGCGGGCCACGCAGCGGCGGGCACGTGCGAGCAAGCAGCCGCAACAACCAGGCGGGCAGCGGCACTGTCACGGTGGCGCGCGGCAGGCTGTCGCGCACGCGCGCGAACATCTGCGGATACGGCAGCCGTTCGCCGCCGCCGATCGGCACGATGCGTCCCGCCGAGGCGGGACAATCCAGCGCGGCCAGCACTGCCTGCGCGACGTCGTCGGCATGCACCGGCTGGCGCAGGCCACGCGCGGCCGGGATCGGAAACAACCGCGTGCGCAGCGCACGGCGCGCGATCGGGGTGAGGCTGCGATCGAGCCCGGCGCCATACACCAGGGTCGGCCGCAGCACGGTCCACGCGCAGCCGTGGCGGGCGCAGGCGGTGGCCAGCGCAGCCTCGCCCTCGCGCAGCTGGCGCGCGATCGCGCGCTCGGCCGGCACCACCGAATCCCGCTTGCTTTCGGCGCTCATCGAACTGGTGACCACCACCCTCGGCGCGCCGACCAGGCTGGCATGGGCCAGCCATTCGGCCAGCGCCAGCAAGGGACCGAAACTGATGATTGCCGACAGTTCGGGCAACGTCGGCATGTCGTGCGGCAGGGTTCCGCGCAGCCACTGCACCCCGTCGCGCGCGGGCCGCGGATGCCGGCTCAGCGCCAGCACCGGCTCACCGGTGGCGCGCAGGTGCGGCAGGAGGAAGTGGCCGATCTGGCTGCTGCCGCCGACGACCAGCACCGTCATGCCGGCCTCACGGATTGCCCTGCAGTCGCGCGGCGAGCTCGGTCACGCGCGGATGGTTGGGCGCCAGCTTGCGCGCGCGCGCAAGCGACTGGCCGGCGCCGATGCGGTCGCCGCCATCGAGCTGCTGCTGGGCCCGATCGACCCAGGCGCTGGCCAGCTGGTTGCTCAGCCCCAGCTGTGCCGGATCGCCCGGCGCCAATTCGCCCAGGTTGGCCAGCATGTCGCCGGCCTGCTTCAGCTGGCCGGCCGCGAGGGCCTGCTTGAACAACTGTTCGACCCGGCCCGGCAAGGCCTGCAGGCCCTGCCGCGCAAGCACGTCGTTGCCGTCGATCGCCAGCGCGCTGCGGTACAGGTCGTACGCGCTGTCGCCGGGCGGCATCATGATGTTGCCGCTGGCGGTGGCCTGCTGCGCGCGCTGCACCAGTTGGGCCACGGCTGCGCTTTGCTGCGGCGACAACGCGGCGGCGACCACCGGGGCCTCGTCGGCCGCGTGCACCGTCTCGGCGGGTTCGTCCGCGGGTGGCTTGCTCGCCGGCGGCTTGCTCTGCAGCCGCGCGCGGGCGGCGGCCAGATCGGCCGACTTCGGCGCCAGCGCATTCGCCTGGCCGAGCAGTTTGGCCGCCTGCGCGCGATCGCCGTCATCCATCGCCGCATTCGCCTGCACGGTCAGCGCCTGCGCCACGTCGCCCAGCCCGGCCTTGGCCTCCTCGCTGTCCGGATCAAGCGCCAACGCAGCCCTGAAGTGCGCCAGCGCGGTGTCGTCGCCGGAGCCGGCGATGCGGCCGTCGCGCAAGGCCTCACGGCCCTGGGCAATGGCATCCTTTACCGCGCCATCCTGTTGCTGGCGCCGCTGCGCCTGCAGCGCGCGCAGCGCCGGCAGCGAGCCGTTGTTCGGCCGCAGCGCGGCGATCTGCAGCACCAGCGGATCGGCCTTGGCCAGGTCGCCCGCCTCCAGCGCGTCGTGTGCCTGCACCGCCAGCGCGTTGGCGACTTGGTCCAGCCCGTGCGCGGCCACTGCGTTGTCCGGGTCGGTGCGCAACACGCGCTGGTAGAGCGCGCCGGCGCCGTCGGCACCATCCAGCTTGCCCTGCGCCAATGCCTGCTTGGCCTGGTCGACCAGGTCGCCGGTGTGCATCTGGCCCGCCTGCGCCTGGCGGATGAGCATGTCGAGGCGATCCACGTCGCGCCCGCCACCGAGCAGTTCGCGGGCGACCGTGGCGCGCTGGGTGGCCTCATCCAGCCGGCCTGCCTGCAGCGCCGCATCGGCTTGCGACAACTCGGCCTGGCCAACCTGGCGCAGGCCGTCGCGGGCGCGATCGTTGTCCGGCTCGCTGGCCGCCACCTGCTGGAACAGTTCGCGCGCGCTGGTGCCGTCCTCGCCATCCAGGTGGCCCGCGTCCAGCGCCTGCTGCGCCTGCGCCAGCACGCTGTTGAGGTCGGTGCGCGGCAACATGCCGCGCAGCCGGTTCTGGCTGAGCCAGAGCGCCGCGCCGAGCGCGACGACCAGCAGGATCAAGATCGGCAGCAGCCAGCCGCGACGCCCGCGCGATGCCGCGGTGCGAATCCCGCGGGCACGACGCCTTTCCACGGTGACCCGCGGCAGGCCATCGGCAGCGGACGCGCGCGGCTTGCCCTCCACCTGATCGAGGTCGCCCAGGGTGGGCTCGCTGCGGTTCGGTGGCCGGGCATCATGCGGGTTGCGGCGGCTGCTCATGATTCATGGCACTGGCGATAAGCGGTCGCAGCTTAACATCGCGCGACCGGACGGCCCGGCCTGCGCGATACCGGCGTTCAGCGTCCAGCGCTGCTGGCGAGGGCGGCGCGGCGCCCGGCACCCCGGCGCCACGCTAGGCGCTGATGCGGCGCACTTCAGTGACGTTGGGCAGCGCCAGCAGCTTGCCCAGCAGGGTGGACAGCTGTTCGAAATCGCGCACGCGCAGGGTGTAGCGCATCTCCACTTCGCCGGTCTGCGGACGCGAGCGGCTGGACGAGGCGATGATGTGGGTGCCGGCGTTGCTGATGAGGTTGGTGACGTCTTTCTGCAGCTCCTTGCGGTCGTAGCCGCGCAGTTCGATGTCCACCTCGTAAGCCTGGCTGGCGACGTGGCCCCAGCTCACCTCGATCACCCGGTCCGGGTCGCGCCGCGCGAGCCGCGCCAGGCTGCCGCAATCGGCACGATGCACCGAAACGCCGCGGCCCTTGGTGATGTAGCCGCGTACCGCGTCGCCCGGCAGCGGCTGGCAGCAGCGCGCCAGCGTGGTAAGCAGGTTGCCGACGCCTTCGATGCTCAGCGCGCCCTGGTCCAGCGTGGCCGGCCGCGCCGGCGGCGGTGCCGGCGCGGGCGGCGGCGGCTGCGCCGCCTCCTGCAGCACGCGGGCGATCTGGCCGGGCGTGACCTCACCCAGTGCCAGCGCGATCAGCAGCTCGTCCTGCGTCTGCAGGTGGAATTGGGCGGGCAGCTTGCCGATGTCGGCGGCGGGCAGCGCCAGGCGCTTCAGTTCGCGCTCGAGCATGGCGCGCCCGACGCCGAGGTTGGCGTCGTGCGCGATGCGGCGGAACCACGCGCGCACCTTGTCCTTCGCCCGCGCGGTGTTGAGGTAGCCATGGTGCGGCGAGAGCCAGTCGCGGCTGGGTTCGGCGACCTTGGTGGTGAGGATCTCCACGCGGTCGCCGCTCTGCGGCTGGAAGGTCAGCGGCACGATGCGGCCGTTGACCTTGGCGCCGCGGCAGCGGTGGCCGACCTCGGTGTGCACCAGGTAGGCGAAATCCAGCACGGTGGCGCCACGTGCCAGGTCGAACACCTCGCCCTTGGGGGTGAGCAGGTAGACGCGGTCTTCCAGCAGCTCGGTCTGCAGCTCGGCGGCGAGGTTGCTGTCGTCGCCGCTGCGCGGCTCCAGCAGCTTGCGCATCCAGGCGATCTTGGCCTCGAACTCGGCGTCGCTGCCACCGCCCTCCTTGTAGCGCCAGTGCGCGGCCACGCCCAGTTCGTTGGCGCGATGCATCTCGTGGGTGCGGATCTGCACCTCCAGCGTCTTGCCCTGCGGCCCGACCACCGCGGTGTGCAGCGACTGGTAACCGTTGGGCTTGGGCCGCGCGATGTAGTCGTCGAACTCGTTCGGCAGGTGCGGCCACAGCGCGTGCACCACGCCCAGCGCGGCGTAGCAGTCGGTGACGCTGTCGACCAGCACGCGCACCGCGCGGATGTCGTAGAGGTCGGAAAAATCCAGCGACTTGCGCTGCATCTTTTTCCAGATCGAGTAGATGTGCTTGGGCCGCCCCGCCAGGTCGGCCTGCAGGCCGGAGGCGTCCAGCGCCTGTTTCAGCTCGTCCAGCGACTGGCGGATGAATGCCTCGCGATCGACGCGGCGCTCGTCGAGCAGCTTGGCGATGCGGCGATAGGTGTCCGGCTGCAGGTGGCGGAACGCCAGGTCCTCCAGCTCCCATTTCAGTTGCCAGATGCCGAGCCGGTTGGCCAGCGGGGCATGGATGTCGCGGCTCAACCGCGCCAGCGCGGCGGCCTGCTCCGGCGGCAGCGACGCCGCGGCGCGCATCCGCGCGAGCTGGCGCGCCAGCAGCACGAACACCACGCGCAGGTCGCGCACGATCGCCAGCAACAGCCGGCGCAGGCCTTCGGTCGCCCCGCCGGGTGCGCGCTGCGCGTGCAAGGTCCACACCTGTTCGGCCGCCTGCTGGCCGGCGACCAGGCGCTGCACGTCCGCCGGCAGGCCCGGGCCGCGCGCAGCCCACAACGCCGGATCGACGCGCGCCAGCTCGAACCACAACGCCGCCGCCTGGGTCGACGCGTCACAACCGAGCATGCCGAGCAGGTCGAGGGTGTCGCCGCACTCGGCCTGGTCGACCGGATGCTCGCCGCAGGCCTCCAGCGCATCGGCCAGATCGGGTGACAGCGTGTCGGCGCGCTTGCGCCATGCGGCGAGGCTGCCTGAATGAGTGCGCGGGGCCATGATGGCGGCCATTGTAGTGGCATGGTCGCGGCGGGCGGCCTGCGGCGCTTGGCCTCGGGCCGCTTGGCGGGCAGAATCGGGATTCGCCATTCCGGCTTCGAGGAAATCCCCATGTCCTTCCGCGCACGCTGTCTCCCGCTGTTGCTGGCCCTCCCGTGCTGCGCCGTGTACGCGCAGCAGACGTCCGGCGACCTGCAGCAACGCATGAGTCCTTCCGAGTTCAAGGCCGCTGGCCTGGACAAACTCTCGCCGCAGGAACTGCAGAATCTCGACGCCTGGCTGCGCACGCACGCCAAGACCACCACCAAGATGGTCAGTGCCAGCGGCAAGCCGGTGTTCTACGCGAGCGATGCCAAGCGCGAGAAGATCGAGACCCGCATCAAGGGCCACTTCGACGGCTGGAGCGGCAACAACGAGTACACCCTGGACAACGGACAGGTCTGGCGGCAGATCGGCTCGGACAATGTGTCGTGCATGACTGCCGACAATCCCTCGACCAAGGTCAAACCCTCGATGATGGGCAACTGGCTGATGTACGTGTCCGGCTGCAACGGCAGCGTGCACGTGGAACGCGTGCGCTGATCCGGCCGCTCACGCGAGCGCGGCCAGCGCCTTCGCCAGCCGCTTGGCCGACACCGGCTCGGCGGTCTTCAGCTCCTGCGCGAACAGCGACACGCGCCATTCCTCGATCAGCCAGCGCAACTCGGCCAGTTCGGCCGGGTCCCCGCCGGCGGCGCGGTGTTGCAGGTACGCGCGCCAGTACGGCAGCACCTGCAGCATGCGTTGCTGGTCCTTCGCCGGGTCCTGGCGCAAGCGTTCGCCACGCAGGCGCATCGCCTTGAGGTAGCGTGGATAATGCGCCAGCCGTGAAGGCGGCAGCTCGCGCAGGAAACCGGGCACGAGCAGCGCGTCGAATTGTTCGCGCAGATCGTCGTAGCTGGCGCGGGCGAAGCCGAGCAGCGGCGGCTCGAGCCAGGGCTTTGCCTCGGCCTGCGCCTCGATGATCGGCTCGGCCAGCTTGAGCCGCTCGACGCCGGCACCGAACAGTTCGCGCGAACACTGCGTGCGCAGCGCCTCGAACGCGCCGGCGGTACGCACGTCCAGTGCGTGGCGTTCCAGCAGATCGGTGAAGCCGCCTTCGAGCAGGTCTTCGCGCAGGCCGTCGACGCCGCCGAGCGGCGCGTATTTCAACGCCAGCGCGTTGCCGATCGGCAATCTCCGGCGCGCCTGCTTCGCCTCGCTGGCCAGTGCGTTGCGCAGCAGCCGCACCACGCCGGCGGCATGCGCCGCGCGCGATTCGTCGCTGCGCTCGAATACGCGCAGCGCCACCGTCTCGCCCAGGTCGACCAGGGCCGGAAACGCGGTGAGGCCGGCGTCCGAACGCACCTGCGCAGGGATCGCCTCGAAATCCCAGCTGGCCACGTCTTCGCGAGTCAGCTCGATATCGGTCTTGCGCGAGAACGCCTCACGCGCCTGGCCTTCCCACTGCCCACGCAGCGCAGCCAGGTCGCGGCCACTGGCCAGCGTCTTGCCGCGCTCGTCATGCAGGCGGTAGCGCATCAGGAAATGCGGCGGCAATTCGATGCTGGCGAACTCGCCGGCGCCGATGTCGACGCCGGTGGCGCGTTTCAGGAAGGCGGCCAGCGCCTTGACCAGCGACTCGTCGCGGGGCGATTCCGCCTCGGTGAAGGCGCGCGCGAAATCCGGCGCCGGCACGAAGTTGCGGCGCAACGCCCTGGGCAGGCCGCGGATCAGTTCGGCCACCTTGTCCGCCAGCAGGCCCGGCACCAGCCACTCGCAGCGCGCCGCGGGCAGCGCATTCAACATTGCCAGCGGCAGTTGCAGGGTCACGCCATCGGCCTCGTCACCCGGTACGAAGCGGTATTCCAGTTTGTATCTCTGCGGCACCTCGATGGCGGCGGGAAACGCCTTCGCATCCAGCGCGGCACCAGCGCCCATCACGTCATCCAGCGACCAGCGCAGCGCGGCCTGTTCGGCCGGACGGGCCTTGCGATACCACGCGTCGAGCGCACGCGAGCTGGCGATCTCTTCGGGCAGCTTGCCCTCGAAGAACGCGACCAGTTCGTCCTCGTGACGGATCAATCCTTCGCGGCGCTGCCTTGCCTCGATGCCCAGCGCCTCTTCCAGCACGCGCTGGTTCGCGCGCACGAAATCCGCGGCCGCTCCTGCGCGTCCTGCGCCCGCGGCACTTGACCGTCCATGATCGGCGCCGTCGATGTCGCCGCGCACCAGCGCCTCGCGCAGGAAGATCGCGTGCGCCAGCGCCGGGTCCTGCTGCTGGAAGGTGACCGGCCGCTTCTCCACCAGCACCAGGCCGAACAGGCTGACCTGTTCGTACGCCACCACGCAGCCGCGCTTCTTCGACCAGTGCGCATCGCGGCAATGGATGCGCAACAGATGCGCCGCCTGCTGCTCGATCCACAACGGCTCCACCCGCGCATTCGCCATGCCCCACACGCGGCCGCCCACGTCGAGGATCTGCGCGGAGAAGATCCAGTTGGGTGGTGCCTTCGACAGGACCGAGCCGGGAAACACCTGGAACTTGCGCTCGCGCGTGCTCTGGTAGATGCCCTTCTCGTCCTTGCGGCCGACCTGGGTGGGCAGGCCGGCCAACAGGCTGCGATGGACCGCTTCGAAGAGGCGATCCATCGCAGCTTGCTGATCAATAACTCGTTCTTCGCGTTCGCCTCCTCTCCCCTCCGGGGAGAGGATTGCGACCGCAGGAAGTCCCCTTTTCGGGAAGGTGAGGGGCGGGTGCTCGCGCGAAGCCTCCCTGCCTTTGCTTTTCTTTCCGAGCTTTGATGCACCAGCCTGTGAAGTCTTCCGCGACCCCGCTCCCTCACCCCAACCCTCTCCCCGCAGGGGAGAGGGAGCAAGGCGCCAGCCCAGCTCTTCAACGACCAGCAGCAACTGCCGATGCAGCTCGCGCCATTCGCGCATGCGCATGAAGCTGAGGAAGTGCCGCGAGCACCAGTCGCGCAGCTTCGACTGGGTCAGTTCCTCGTGGGCGTCGTGATAGGCCCGCCACAGGTTCAGCACGCCGATGAAGTCGGACTTCGGGTCGGCGAACACGGCGTGCGCGGCATCGGCCTGCTGGCGTGCATCGCCGGGCCGCTCGCGCGGGTCCTGGATGCTGAGGAAGGCGACGATGACCAGCAGCTCGCGCAACGCATGCAGTTTCTCGCCTTCGACCAGCATGCGCGCCAGCTGCACGTCGATCGGCAGCCGCGCCAGCGTGCGGCCGATCGCGGTGAGCCTGCGCGCCTCGTCGATCGCGGAAATCTCGGTGAGCCGGCGGAAGCCGTCGGCGATCACGCGCGGGTCGGGCGCTTCCAGGAACGGGAACTCATCGACCTCGCCCAGCTTCAGCGCCAGCATGCGCAGGATCACGTTGGCCAGCGACGAGCGCAGCAGCTCCGGATCGGTGAACGCGGCGCGGCCGGCGAAATCGGCTTCGTCGTAGAGGCGATAGCAGACGCCAGGTCCGACGCGGCCGCAGCGGCCCTTGCGCTGGTCGGCGGCGGCCTGCGAGATCGGTTCGACATGCAGCCGCTCGAGCTGGCTGCGCTGGCTGTAGCGCTTGACCCGCGCGGTGCCGGTGTCGATCACGTAGCGGATGCGCGGCACCGTGAGCGAGGTCTCGGCGACGTTGGTGGCCAGCACCACGCGGCGCTTCACGCCGGGCTTGAACACGCGGTCCTGGTCGCCGGCGGAAAGCCGCGCGTACAGCGGCATGATCTCGGTCTCGCGGTATTGCCGGCGCGACAGCAGCTGGTGCGCGTCGCGGATCTCGCGCTCGCCGGGCAGGAACACCAGCACGTCGCCGCGCGGATCGTCGCGGGTGATTTCGTCGAGCACGGCGGCGATGTGTTCGGCGCTGCCCTGCTGCATGCCCTTGCCTGCGGCTTCCACCGGCCGCCAGCGCAACTCCACCGGGTACGCCCGTCCTTCCACCTCGACCACCGGCGCGCCGCCGAAGTGTTCGGCGAACCTTGCGGTGTCGATGGTCGCCGAGGTGACGATGATCTTCAGCTCCGGCCGCTTCAGCGCCAGACGCTTGAGGTAGCCGAGCAGGAAGTCGATGTTGAGGCTGCGCTCGTGCGCCTCGTCGATGATGATGGTGTCGTAGGCACTCAGCCACGGATCGCCCTGGGTCTCGGCGAGCAGGATGCCGTCGGTCATGAACTTGATCAGGCTGCGCTCGGACACCTGGTCGTTGAAGCGCACCTGGAAACCCACGACCTCGCCCAGCGGCGTGCCCAGCTCCTCCGCCACGCGGCGCGCCACCGAGCGCGCGGCCAGCCGACGCGGCTGGGTGCAGCCGATCATGCCCGCTTCGCCGCGGCCGGCGGCCAGGCACAGCTTCGGCAGCTGGGTGGTCTTGCCCGAACCGGTCTCGCCGGCGATCACCACCACCTGGTGTTCGCGGATCAGCTTGACGATGTCCTCGCCGCGCGCGCTGATCGGCAGCGACTCGTCCAGCCGGATTTCGGGCTTGGCCGCGGCACGGTCGCGGCGTCTGGCCGCGGAGCGCTCGATATCGGCGGCCAGCGCCCCCATCTTCTTTTCGTCGGGTCGGCGCGACAGCGTGCGCCAACGTCCCAGCAGGCGACCGAAGTCGCGACTGCACACCGCATCCAGCTGCCGGCGCAAGGTGCGCAAGCCTGGATCGGCAGCGGGATCGGATGCGGGCGCGCAGTGGTCGTTCATCGAACTGCGCATGATAGCCGGTGGCACGCCTCGACCCGATAGTCGGCGACTATCGCCAACATCCGAAGGATTCATTTCCCGCGCGAGCGCCGAGCCACTACTGTTGATTCATTGCATCCACCCCCCAAAGGAGCACGCCATGGCCATTTCCATCGGTATCGCCAAGAAGGATCGCGAAGCGGTCGCCAAGCACCTGTCCAAGCTGCTGGCCGACACCTACTCGCTGTACCTGAAGACGCACAGCTTCCACTGGAACGTCACCGGCCCGCAGTTCAACAGCCTGCACCTGATGTTCGAGACTCAGTACAACGCGCTGTGGCTGGCCGCCGACGAGGTCGCCGAGCGCATCCGCACACTGGACGTGTTCGCGCCCGGTTCCTATAGCCAGTTCGCCAAGCTCAGCTCGATCAAGGACGAGCCCGGCGTGCCGGACTGGCAGGAAATGGTCGGCCAGCTGGTCGAAGGCCACGAGATCGTCGCCGCCACCGCCCGCGACGCCCTCAAGGCCGCCAACGCCGCCGGCGACGACGGCACCGCCGACATGGTCACCGGGCGCCTGAAGGAACACGAGAAGACCGCCTGGATGCTGCGCTCGCTGCTGCGGTAGTCTCCGTAGCCTGGAAGGAAAAGCCCGTCGACGACGGGCCTTTTCTTCGGCGACGTGTTGCCTGCCTCAGCCCTTCGGCGCCGGACCCTTCACCGCGGTGACGAAGTCATCCGGCCGGATATGTTTGGCATACGCCTGCTGCACGTCCTGGGCGGAGAGCTTGAGGTAGTGTTCGCCGGCGATCGTCATGGCGTCCAGCGGTTTGCCTTCCAGCGACAGCGTGAGCAACTGGTTGCCGATCGCGCCGAAGCTCGATTCGCCCAGCGGGATCTGCCGCAGCAGGATGCCCTTGGCGCGCTTGAGCTCGGTGTCACTCACCGGCGTGCGCTGCATCTGCTTGAGATCCTGCCGCACGATCGCGCTGGCCGCGGCGACCTTGTCCGGGTCGGCGCCGAAGGACACGGTGTAGGTGCCGCGATGCGCGTCGAGATCGAAGCGGGTGGACACGTTGTAGACCAGCCCGCGCGTATCACGCAGATCGTGATACAGCCGCGAAGCGTAGAAACCGCCGCCGAGCACCTCGTTGCCGAGGTTCAACGCGTAGCGCGCCGGATCGTTGCGGGTGACGTCGATGGTCTGCGCCAGTTGCACGCTGTCCTGGCTGGCGCTGGCATCAGGCACGTGGAGCTGACCCGGCTGGTTCGCCGGCACCGCGGCGTAGTCGACAGTCGGCTTGGCACCCGTCGCCTTCCAGCCGCCGAACGCCTGCGCCACCACCTGCGTGACCTGCGCCGGATCGACCTTGCCGACGATCACGAGCGTGGTCATGTCCGGACGGAAGGTCTGCGCGTAATACTGCTTCACCTGCTCCAGGCTCAGGCCCATCACGTTCTGCGGGGTGGCGTGACGCAGTTGCGGATCGTTGGCGGGCAGCAGCGCCTTGTCCAGGCCCAGTGCGGTGAGGAAGGCCGGCGACTGCAGCTGCCCGGCCACCACGCCGGCGGTCTGCTTCTGCACCACCGCGAACGCGCGTGCCGGCAGCGCCGGATGCAGCTCGTTGTCAGCCAGCAGCTTGATGCCTTCGGCGAAGTGCGCCGAGGGCACCGCCAGCGAGAAGCTGGAGCCGGCGCTGACGCGCGCGCTGATCTGGTCCAGCGCCTGCTGAAACTGCAGCCGGTTCATGTCGACGGTACCGAACGGGAACAAGCCTTCGAGTACCGACGCGACACCCTCCTCACCCTTGCCCGCCTGCAGATCCTGGTTGGTCTTGATCTTGCCGAATACGGCCACCGTGTCGCTGATGGTTTCGGGCTGCACGATCACGCGCAGGCCGTTGGGCAAGATGGTCGACACCGGCGCTAGGCTGGAGTGCGGCACCTCGAGTTTGGCGAATGCCTGCGCCGCCCAGTCCGGCAGGGTCACCGGCTTGTCCGGGCTGGAGGCGAAGCTCTCGGCGCCGCTGAAGCCCTTGCCGGCCACCGGCTTGCCCGAACTTTGCGGGGTCAGGATCGCGGTGACCGCGCGGGCCGGGTCAAACGTCTGCTTTGCCAGCGCGTTCACCGCGGCCGGCGTCACCGCCTCTATCGCCTGCTTCATCGCATCAGGGGATTCCAGCCCCTGCATCGACAGCGCACTGGACCAGGCATTGGCCACCCCGTCGACCGAGTTCTTCTTGAACTCCAGCGCCGCGATCGCGTTGCGCTTGGCCGCCTCCACCAGCGCCGGGTCGACGCCCTTGGCGGCGGCATCGGCCAGGATGCCCTGCATGCGCTTGAGGATCGGCTGCGGATCGCCGCCCTTCGGGAAGGCCGCGACCGCATAGTCGATGCCGGCGTGCGGGAATGCATTGCCAGCGAACCCGCCGTACAGCGCCGTACCGTCGAAGCGCATGCCGGCCAGCGCCGCGCGCTGCGAACCCAGCGCCTCGCTCAGCACCAGCGAAGTGGCGTAATCAGCCGAACGCGAGCCGGCCGCTCGATAGGCGATCGCCACCAGGCCGTAGGGGCTGTCGGTGGGCAGCGCAATGGTCTTCGCCGCCACCGGCTGGAAATCGAACGCAGGCCGCGCCGGCAGCGTCTTGTGTGCGATGTCGCCAAACTCGCGCTTCACCTTGGCCAGCGTGGCGACCGGGTCGACATCACCGGCGATCACCAGGATCGCGTTGTTGGGCACATACCAGCTGTCGTGGAATTGCTTGAGCATCGCCGCGGTGGTCTGGTCGAACGATTCGCGCGTGCCCAGCGCGGTGTGCGCATACGGCGTGCCGGCAAACAGCTGCGCCATCAGCTGGGTCTGGAACTTGTAGGTGGGGCTGGACATGTCGCGCGACACCTCCTGCTCGATCGCGCCCCGCTCCTTCGCCCACGCCGCCTGATCCATGTCCACGCCGCGCATGCGCAGCGATTGCACGTGCAGCGCCACATCCAGGTCCTGCGCCGGCGCCACGAAGTAATACTGGGTCACGCCCTGGGTAGTGTCGGCGTTGAACGCGCCGCCCATGTTCGCCGCGATCGCCGCCAGCTGGTCCTTGCTCAGTCCCGGGCTGCCGCGGAACATCATGTGCTCCACCGCATGCGCCGTGCCCGGAAAGCCCCTCGGCACTTCGTTCGACCCGGCCAGATAATTCATCTCGGTGGCCACCACCGGCGCCAGCGTGTCACGCACGATCACCACACGCATGCCGTTGTCGAGCGTGGCACGGGTGACGTTGGCGTCGCTGGTGGTGGCCATGGAGGCGGTGGCGGCCAGGGCCAGGCTGATCGCCGCAGCCAATTGCAGTGCTCGCTTCTTCATCGTTCGATCCTTGTGTGGTTTGAGAAAGCGGACGCGAAACCCCGCGCCCCGAGGTTGGCAATAAAGTGTGCGCAGGTCAGTCGATGCGCGTGACCCGACGTCGATGCACCGGCATGCCGGGCCGCATCGCTGCCCAGACGAGGCCGAAACTGATACCGGTTACTACGCTGTGCCATGGCACCAGAGCGGGCCACAGCAGGGGCAGGCCCTGGCTGACGAGTACGCCGAGCAAGGCGAACCACACGATATGCACCAGTCTTTCGACCGCGGTGCCGCCGTATCGGCGCGCCAGCCAGCGCAAGCCGGCGACTGGCATGGCCGCCAACAGCGCGGCCAGCACGCACAACGCCGTGCCACCCATGGTGCCCAGGACATGACTCGTCATTTATCCGTTCAATCCATCAGAAAGGGATGCTGGCGGCGCTGCAGACCGCGCCAGCCATGCCGCCCCAGCCAGAACAACACGGCGGCGGCGACGCTCCACCCCACGAGCAACCCGACACCAACGCCTTTGCCCAGCGGGTAGGGATGACGCGCCAGTGTGGCGAACATCGGCACGAAGGTACTTGCGATGACCAGCAAGATCATGCCGCCCAGCATCACGCCCACTCCCCAACCCGGCAGCGGCAAGCCGCCAAAGACGCTCAAGGTCAGCGCAACGATGGTGGCGGCGCAGCCAAGCTGGGCCAGCGTGGCGAACAACAGCATCTGTGGGCCCGCATGCATGGCAAACGCTGCAGCCAGCACCAACGCCAGCAGCAGCGCCTGCACCGCCAGCGGCCGGGCCAACGCGGCGCGCAGCAGGTCGATGCGCAACGCGCCTGCATCGCCCAGGCCAGGCAACAAAGCCAACAACGGCAACTCGGCCTTTGTGCGCCGCCAGCGCGTCCACGGCAACAAGCTGCCGCTTGCCATCAACACCACCCCGCCAAATGCGCCCAGCCAACCCATCACGCTGACGCCCACTCCCAGCATCACCTTGTGCAGCACCTGGCCATGCGCCTCGCCGGCCTGCATGACCGCCATCAACGGAATGAACAACAGGAGCGGCAGGCCACGGCGAACGAACCGGCGCCAATGACCACGCAGGCCCAGTGGCGCATAGCCGTCACCCAAAGCCACCCGCAGCGCGCGTACCGGCGACTGCGGACCGACCCCGTCCAGACGCACCAGCGGGCGTGCTGCGTCCTTCCCTCCCCGCCCGGCCACGGCATCGTCTGGCCGCACCATGCTGCCCCAGCCAACGATGGCGCCACGACGGTGGTACTGCATCACCATGGCCCCACCCAACCCGGTCTCGTCCGTTGCATCGGCCAGCAGCAATTGCCGCCAACGGACCAGATTCGCGACCAGCAACACGACCAGCGCCACCGCGCCCCAGGCGAGAAAGCCGGGCTCGCCCGGAAAAGGGATGGAGAGCGCACGCCGCAGGCCGATGGCCAACGCGGGCAGAAAGGCAATCAGCATGGTGGCGTAACGCGGCAGCAGCGCCACCGCCAAGCCGGCGGCGGCGGCAAGCGCAGCCACCAACGCAAAGGTGGGTGCGTCACCGCCCATCGGCGCAAACATCGCCACCGGCAAAGCGACCGTGGCGATGGCATACAGCAGCACGCTGGCGGCCACCACACGCACGATGCCGGGCAGGCGCAACTGCCGCGCAGCCATGCACACCAGCACCAGGCCGGCCATCACGCACATCCAGAAGTAGGCTGCACCGAAGGCGTAGATCGTCAGGCCGAGCTGCACACCCTGCCGACCAGGCACAAACAGGCTGCAAGCTGGCGCGGCGAGGCAGAGCAACAACGCAACGCCGCCGCCCAACCAGCATAACGCGCGATGGGTGGTGACCCAGGGCGTGGCGAACAGGCTTGCCAACGACTGGCCGGGATGTCGTGCATGCGTCATGGCTGCCACTCAGGCGTTCGGCAGGAAGGGATGGGGCCGTCGATGAAACGCGCGCCAGCCGCGCACGCCGATCCGCACCAAGGGAGCGAAAAATCCCGCCCACAGCATCGCGAGGGTCAGCGCCACGCCGGGATGGCACACCAGCGACTGGCCATCGAACGCCAGCAGCGCCAGTACGCAGTTGACGCCGATGAGCAGGATGCCGCAGATGCAAAGCACCCCCAGCCAACCGCGGTGGATGGAGAGCCCGCCGAGCATCGCGAGGCTCAGCGCCACCGACATGCCGGCACCGGCGAATTGGCCGAGCAGCAGCAAGGCGTAACCCGCTGCGTCCATCTGCAGCCGCTCGCCGAGCACCAGCAGCAACAGCGTCAATACCAACTGGATGCCGACCGGGTAGAGCAAGGCGGCACCCAACAAGGCTCGACGCAGGCTGGTGGCGTCACCCAAGCCCGGCAGCAGCGCCAACAAAGGCAGTTCGGCGTTCTGACGGGCCCAGCGCAGGCGCAAGCGCTCGACGGGCTGCAGGACCAGGATCGCACCGATGACGACAAGCAGGAACATCGTCAACCCGGTGCCATTGAGACCGGACAGCACCTGCCGCGGGTCGTCATCACTACCCAGCATCAGCAGCAGACCCACCGCGGCCGGCAGCATGCTCACCAAGCCGACGGCGACCTGCCTGGCGCGGCTCGCCGGTGTCAGCGGCACGCCCAGGCCGCCCATGGCTACGCGCAGGTTGAACAGAGTGCGACCGGGCCCGCAGCGGTGCAGATCGACCACGGGCTGCAACCAGCGCCAGCGTCGGCGGATCGACTCGATCTCCGGATAATTGCCCCGATCCAGGCCATGCCATGCATAGCTGCGCAGGTTCAGCAGGATCGGTTTGCGCGCACGATTGAGCCCGTCATCGCGTCGCACGGCACCACGCCAGAAAGCGCCGATCAACAGCCACACCGCGGCAGCGCAAGGCACCGCCCACGCCAGGAATCCGCTCGGCGACGCGGCAGGCATCGGCAACCAGCGCGCGGCGTGGTCGCTGAATATGGGCACAAAGCCCGCCCACACGCCAAGCCAGGAGGGCAGGCAGGCATAGGCCATGCCCACACCCGCGCCCAGCACGATCTCGGTCAGCGCCACTGCGCCATCGCCACCCAGCCATATCAGCAGCAGCACGGGCATAACGATGCTGAGCAAGGCGTACAGCGCCAGACTGGCGACCGCCTCGCGTCCCAGCACGGGCAGGCGCAGGCGATGCGCCTCACGCGCCAGCAACATCAGTTGCGACAACACGGCAGCCCAGAACAGGCAATTGAAGACCGCGGCGCCATGCGCGGCGCCCAGTCGCCAGGCTGCGCCGGGACGGTAGCTGACCGTGCCGCCGATCACGCTCACGGCGACAATGGCCAGCACGACGGCAAGCAGTGCCCGGCGCTTGCCCTGCGACCACGCGAGCCATGGCAACACCAGCAGCCGCGCGAAGTTCACTCCGCGATCTCCACGAACAGATCCTCCAGACCCAGCGCATCGACACGCGCGCCCGGCAGATTCGCTGCCTCGGGCCATTGATCGTGCGCGTCGCGTTGCACCACCAGGCTGAGGCTGCCGTCATCGTGGCGGCGGCGGCTCAGCGCCTGTGCGGGTGCCGCAGTGCCGAGCGTCGCGGGCAACCACAGGCGGGCGTAGCGCTCCTTGGCCTCATCCACGCCACAGTGCAACAGCAGACGGCCCTGGTGCAGAAAGGCGATCTGCGAAGCCACCCGTTCCAGGTCCGACACGATGTGGCTGGAGAACAGCACCGTGGTGCCACTCTCCCCTGCGCGCAGCGCCACCTCGCGCAGCAACTCGCGGCGCGCGACGGGGTCGAGCGCGGCGGCGGGCTCGTCCAGCACCAGCAGTTCCGGTTGCGAGGCCAGCGCGCGAATCAGGTCCACGCGCTGGCGCTCGCCGGGCGACAACTTGGCGAGCAGCTTGTTCGGCTGGATCTTCCAGCGCTCCAGCGTGTTGCGTGCAAAGCCGGCGTCCCAGCGCGGGTAGAAGCGCCCCACGTAGTCCAGCATCTGTTGCGCGGTGAGCCACGCCAGCGCCTCCGGCTGCTGCGGCACATAGGCCAGCCGGGCCTTGACCGCATCGCTCAATTTCAGCGCCGGCTCGCCGAACACGAACGCCACGCCGGACAACGGTTCGAGCAGGCCCAGCATGGCGCGGATCAGGGTCGACTTGCCCGCACCGTTACGCCCGATCAGGCCCAGGACCGAGCCCGGCTCCAGCGCCAGATCGACCCCGCACAGCACGTTGCTGCCCTCGTAGCAGTGGGTCAACCCGCGCGCCACTAGCGGCTCGACGTCCACGGCATTCGCTTCGTGAAGCATGGCATTCATCCTCGATTCCTC
>MKTU01000029.1:65258-94603 GCA_001898415.1 Rhodanobacter sp. 67-28
TGACTTTCGGTCTGGCCCGAACGACGCGTTGCCGCCACCACCATGCCCTTGCCGCGCAGCCGCTCCAGCAAGCCTTCGCTCTCGGCCAGGCTGTAGGCCCGTGATACCGTCATCGGATTGATCGCATGGAAACCCGCCACCTCGCGCACCGACGGCAGCAACTCACCCGCCACCAGCTGCCCCCCGGCGATCAAGCGGCGCAACTGCTCCACGATCTGCCGATAGATCGGCTCGGGCGCGGCGGGTTGCACGGTCAGCAGCGAAGCATCCATGTGTATCATTACACCAATACGCATAGCCCCGAGTCAAGCGTACTGACGGCCGGACATATGGGGGTCGCTCCTCCCGGAATGCTCTGCAGGGTTCACGAGCTCGTTGCTTTTCGACGTGGCTGGCGAGCCCAATCCGTCACCACGCTTCGCCTCGATGACTCCCTGTCGAAACAATCCCTGTGACAAACCCGACTCCCCGCTGGCCTGATGTTGCGTCTTGCAACGCCAGACGAAGTGATCCCAACGGGCTGCTCCTTTTCAGTAAGCGTCCGCTGAAGCCACCTTCCCAAGCTCTGCTCAAGCCGTTGCCATACCCCTCTTTGTTCCGGAGGCGAGGCGATGGGTATCGAGGCGGTGTGCGGCGCAGCAGAGTCGAAGAGCGGCATGTATTGGGTGGTCGGTGCCTCGGTGGACTTCCGCTGTGGCGCGGAGCGGCTGCTGATGCAGGTGCGCGAGGTACTGGGCCGTAACCCGCTGGATGGCAGCGCGTTCGTGTTTCGCAATCGGCGGTCGAACCGGATCAAGGTGTTGAGGGTGGATGCGCAGGGGGTGTGGCTGGCGACGCGTCGTTTGCATGAGGGGCGGTTCTGCTGGGTGTCGGCGCTTGAACCGATGGCCTCGTTGACGCGCCGGCAATTCCGCTGGCTGTGCGCCGGTGTGGACTGGCAACGACTGAGTGCATCGTTGCCTCTTGAAATGCAGGTGTGAACCGTTACGCTGCACGATCATGGATCGCGCAGCGCTCAACGCCATTTCGGACGTCCAAACGCTGCAAGCGATGGTGCTTGAGCAGCAGGCGCTGATTGCCGTCCACGAACGCACCATCGCCCAGCGTGACCACGCCATTGCGTACAAGGACGCGAAGATCAGCCAGCTCACGCACGAGATCGCGCGATTGCGCCGCGTGCAGTTTGCGGCCAAGTCCGAGCGCATGGATCCGGCCCAGCGTGAACTGTTCGACGAGGCGATGGCGGCGGATATCGCGGCGCTGGAGAGCGAGCTGGAAGCCCTGCGTGAACCGGCCAAGCCGGCAGCCCGTAGCGCGCCCAGACCCGCCCGCCGCCCCTTGCCGCCCGAGTTGCCGCGCATCGAGACGATCCACGAGCCGGCCTCGTGCGATTGCGCCACCTGCGGCGCGGCGCTGGTGAAGATCGGCGAGCACGTCAGCGAGAAGCTGGACATCGAGCCGATGACCTTCTTCGTGCGCCGTGATGTCCACCCCCAGTACGCCTGCCGCCGCTGCGAGACGATCGTCGCCGAGCCGGTGGCACCCGCCATTCTCGACCGGGGCATCGTCGCGCCGGGCCTGCTGGCCCAGGTCGCGATCCAGAAGTACACCGATCATCTTCCGCTCCATCGGCAGGAAGCGATCTTTGCCCGCGCCGGCATCACGCTGTCGCGCACCACTCTGGCCGAATGGATCGGCGCCGTCGGCGTGGCCCTGCAACCGCTGGTGGATGTGCTGCGCACGCGCCTGCTGCAGTCGCCCGTACTGCATGCCGACGAAACCCCGGTCGCCCAGCTCGACCCCGGCGCCGGCAAGACCAGGCGAGCTTACCTGTTCGCCTACGCTGGCCATGGATGGCCGAGTGCCGCAAGCGCAGGAGGCGCAGGAGCGGCCCGCTGCCCCGGGGCGCAACCCATCGTCCTGTTCGACTACTGCGCCAGTCGCGCGGGCAGGCACGCCGCCGCGTTCCTCGACACCTGGCGCGGGGCGCTGATGGTCGATGATTACAGCGGCTACAAGGCCCTGTTTGCCGCCGGCGTCACCGAGCTGGCCTGTTGGGCGCATGCGCGGCGCAGCTTTGTCGACGCTCACAAGGCCAGCGGCAGTCCGCTGGCGAAGGAAGCGATCGACCGCATCGGCGAGCTCTACGTCATCGAAGCCAAGCTGCGCGATCTCGACGATGCCACTCGCCTGCGTGAGCGACGAAAACATCTCGCGCCGCGACTGGACACCTTCAAACGCTGGCTGGATGAGCTCCAGCCCAAGGTTCTGGGCAACAGCGGCCTGAGCCGTGCCATCCACTACACCCTTCGACGCTGGGGCGCCCTCGTGCGCGTGCTCGACGAGGGGGCTTGGCCGATCGACAACAATCCTGTCGAAAATGCCATCCGGCCCGTCGCCGTCGGCCGCAAGAACTGGCTCTTCGCCGGCTCCGAAAGCGCCGGCCGACGTGCGGCGGCCATCATGAGTCTCCTCGCCACCGTCAAGGCCAACGGCCTCGAACCCCATGCCTGGCTCACGGATACCCTCACGCGGCTGCCCACGACCAAAGATCGCGACATCGACAGCCTGCTCCCGCTGGCATAACTTGGGGCGACTTCACAGGTGCCGTGGGCGGACGCTTACCCTTTTCAGGATTCGCGGCACGACAATATGCGCCCACAGGAAATTGTCGTACGTTCGGCGACAGCGGATCTCAAGGTGATGCACGGCGGATTCAACCTTGAAGTGCAGCACCATCAACGTTGAGGTGGCGCAGGTGCCATAGCCTGCGCAGCTTTACCGCCAAGTGGAACTGCACATGAGCTACACCTGAGCCAGAGCGAACGCTACCAGATTCAGTGGCTGAAGAAGGCAGGTTTCCCGCTTCGGCAGATCGCCCGTGAGATGGGCCGAGCCGAAATCACCATCAGTCGGGAGCTGCGGCGCAATGCGCGCCCGCAAGGCGACTACGAGTCGCGCTCGGCGCACCGGTCGAGCGTCCATCGCCGGCACGCCGCCAGCAGCCTGCCACGCATTGGCGAAGCGACATGTTGCAGGTGGAGAATCGCCTTCGCGAAGACTGGAGTCCCGACCAGATTGCCGGCCACGGAGAGGTGGCGGTCAGTCGCGAACGCATCTACCAGCACATTGCCAATGATCGCCGGCGGGGCGGCACGTTGTAGGAGCACCTGCGCCGGCGCAAGCGACGACGACGCCACCGCTGCGGAGCCCCCAGACAGCGCCAGCGCTTTCACGGTCGCCGCATTGCTGAGCGGCCAGCGGGTATTGAGACACGTTGGCGCGTCGGCGACTGGGAGAGTGACACCATCGTTGGTCAGGGAACCACCCGCCTAGCCACTTTGGCTGACAGAAAGTCCGGCCTCACCCGAATCCGGCGCGTACCCAACGGCGAGGCCAGGACGGCGGCGCGAGCCGTCATTCACGCGCTGCATCCGCTGGCTGCTCGTGTCCACACGGTAACGTGGGACAACAGCAGCGAGTTCGCCGAACACGCGCTCATCGACGTCGCGCTGACAGCCAAGAGCTACTTTACCGATCCGTACTCGTCGTGGCAACGCGGTACCAACGAGAACGGCAACGGCCTCCTTCGGCAGTACTTTCCCAAAGGCTGCGATTTGGCCGCCTTCGACGACGCCTTCATCCAGTACGTCGAAGACAAACTCAACAGCAGGCCACGCAAGCGGCTAGGCTATCGCACTCCGCAAGAAGTGTTCGAGCGGTCGTTCAAACGCGCTGCGCTTCGGAGTTGAATCCGCCCCGTGTCAACCCCACCAAACGCGAGAGAGCCACAAAAAGCGGGGTGATTTACGTAATAAAATCACCCCGCCCACTCAACGATCAACTGTTGATTACGACATTACTTCTGGCAGGCGACACAGCCGGTAGGGCAGCGGCTTCCCACAGTACCACCACCAGCACCGCCCACTTCATCAAGCAGACTTTCGTCCAGAGTCATCATGTCAGCCGGATTCGCTGCCCCGGCCCCACTCTCGTCAGAAAGCGATACATCACGACCAGCAACTTTCCATGAGCGGATAAGCTTGGAAGCTTTCATGTTTGACCTTCCTTTTTCTGTGATTGACATGGCCTGATGTGGTAAATCCTCAATCCGCAGGCCTTCGGACCAAGATCTAATTACATTAATTCACCGCCCTATCATTTAGCCAATTCCAACGAAAGTATATTGGGAACGTCATCACAAGTATGCAACATACCCCAGGCGATCCCCGCGCCGCCCGTAAGGACCCCTGGCGAGAATAGCTCAGTAAGCGCATTAGAATATATACCGTCGCCACACAACAAGTCCCCAGCCGACTTCTGTGAAATCTGAAATTTGGCAAACTGCCGTATTTCCTCCGCCAGGCCCAGCTCACGCTTACTTATGATCTTATCAAGAATCATCTGATTTCCCAACCGACCGTGACACAAACTGCCATTATCGACATATGATAGATTGCTGGTAACTTCGATGAGATTTTTACAGTCGGCCATGATTGAATTTCGCCGGACGTGATTCGGGGGGATATTCGCTATGCATTGCATACGTCCCTGAATGAGCCCGCTCAAACCGCGGCACCAGGAGAGCGGCGGGATCTTGTCACTGTTACCGTCAGGCTTCTCGGCTCGCCCATACTTTATCGTCCATTCGAGGCTCTCCCTTTCTATTGCACTACTGGCAAGTTCGAATAAATCCGGTCTGTCCAGTAATCGACCTGCAGCGCAAAGAGCGGCCGCAATTCCGGCCGACCCATGCGCAAATCCAATATCATCAATGGATTTTAATGCCATTTGCCAGGTAGGACGGCCTGACACCAGGTTGGTCGACTGCACAAGACGTGTCGCACAAAAGTCAACTCGTTCGCTAATAAGATCAACGCCGTAGGAAGGTAATGAGGAGTGAGAGCTCAGGTTGGCGAGAAACAAGATAGCACCAGCTGCCCCGCCGATGATATCTAAATCATCCCTATAGCGATTGAAATCCAACTTCTCTAAGTGCCTCCAAGCAGCATCAAAGATGTCCCTACGATCGAGCAGAATTCCAACATTAGCAAACGTATATGTGTAACCAAGAGCGCCAGTAAACACCCCCAGCGACTCCATATTCTGGAGCCCGTGCGCACTCCACCTGCTAACCGTATTCAAAACGTCGACCGACGTTTTCGCAAATTGGGGCCTCGAAAAAATTTTCGCCGCTAGCGCCAGATAAAGGGCAACCCCGAGTTGCCCCGAATATACATCAAGCACACCCGCGGACCAAGTGAGCTCTCTTTCTCTCATCGACATAGAACATAGCCAATAGACGTCATCACGCCTGCGCGCCACAGCGGCATGAATCTTTTTGGTTATTTCGAGTGCCATCTCCCTTGGTGTAGGTGTATTAAAATTGTGTCCGGATTCGGCGATCGGATACCTTTCACCAAAAAGCCGTTTGATGAGTGATGACTGACGAATTACTTCGCACTCATCGATTCCCAACAACTGGCAACGCACGACAGAACGCGCACTTGGCAGGCGGCACGGTAACTGCCTACCTTTGGAATCGTGGATCACATCCTGCTCAAAGCGGCGCCAAAATAGCGGTATATTTAAACAGCTCAACTCATCCCTTTCACAGTCCAACAGTACATTGAGCCTCTCGGTATCCGGGAGGGTCCTATAAAGTCGTTCAAATGATGCGCAGCGAAACAATTCATGCCGCATCAGGTTAGGGTGAAGAGAATTCATAGCAAGATTGTAGTAGAGCACCGTCGGCCTTAGCAGCACTCTGACTATCGCGTCACGAAAGAAAGCGTCAAGCCCTGATGCCCCAAGTAGGAATGCCTTATGAGTTACGATCGTTCGAGCTGCCTGCTCGAATCCAACGACTAGCTCACGCAAGTAATCTGTCGGATTTAAGACCACCTTGCCACGGCGCGGCAAATGCTTAACATAGTTAGCCTCGACGAGCATTTCTTGGAGACGCGGCGCGTCCGGGGTATCAACAAGCTGCATGATTCGTGATTTAGGTTGACGTGCGCTCGTTGCCGAGATGCCACCAACTTCCTCTATTCGCTGCCCATACATAGGAACGCCGAAGGGCAATTGCAGCATCATATTCACGGACATTGGCCATGTTGGATTGATGGCATCACCGACCAATACGTTACCCTGAGGATGAAAAAGTGTTTCTACATCAACATAAATGGGATCGGCACCCGACGCGATGACGTTTTCCATGTGCATGTCGGTTGCGTGCAGTGCATAGAAGATGGCCAAGAACTTGCCTTGGCGCCGATAGAATGCGCGACTCTGTTCATCCGTTTCGTGTGGGCTTGATTCAATGAATTCAGCCCAGCCATAGGCCTCCTGGGAGACGACCTTAGCAGCGCGAAGCGGGTCCTCCGGCAGAATTCCGTTAAGCCACCCAAGCAACTGGCTGAAGCCCACTTCGACGCCAAGCGACCTGGGCTTATAGACCAACTTCCTATTATTCGAAAGAATAACAATGATGACTGCGCGACCGCCGCAATGCCTATCGCCTTGACTTTCCTCCCAACCCTCCAAGTGGCCCTCAAATTGGGTCCAATTGAACGTGTCGCAAAGTTGCCGATAGTCGTGCATCAAGCGGCTCAGAAATTCACACGTGGTCGTGCGCCATTCATGAATCGCATTGATCACGAGAGGTAGAATGACTGGATACTCAGTCAGCACTTCACTTCTAACTTTCCGCTTGGATAATAGCAGGTAAAACGATTTCGCGCGCAGATCGCCAGTTAATCCATGAAGCTTCCTTTTCAGAAGCGCCACATTTTGTTCGAGTACGCACACTCCCTGTATAATCTCAAACAGCCGCGACGCCAGTGTCGCCGCAGCGCGGTCGAGCAATTTTTTGTGATCCTTCAGGATTTCGCCCCCCGCACACTTGGACATCTCCATGAAATCATCATGAAAATCGTTCAATGCCGCACCAAACCAAGGCTTAACTAGAGCCAAAAATCCAAATTTTCCAGAGGTAAATCGAACCAGAGCATCTTCGGCCCAGTCGTTCAATGGCCTAACAACTGGGTCCGGGTGTTTATCGCGCATCATCCTACTTAAGCGGGAATGACTGGGTGCAGCGAGCGCAAATTCTAACTCCTGCTCAGTGCAATCGACTTCAAGAAGGCGATTATAAAAATAGCTACCCGTATTAAATGGTTTCCGGCTCTTCCATTGCGCAATTATCCGGCGAGCGCGCGCCCGGGCCCGAGCCCCAATCCTAACTTCCGGGTGCCTTCTAGCAAAGTCACGCCATTCCCGCAGAGACATAGTTCGCCGTAAGCTTATGACGGCCCCTTGCTTTAGCAAACGCTTGATGTTGATCGGTGGGGTGACGTGTCCAAGCATTTTTAATCTCTTCATCAACAGCGGAAGTTACGCGAGTCAAGTGATCGCTAGCAGCCCAAGCGCGCCCTAGTGCTCTGCTATTCTCTCGACGGCTCGCGGCTCAAACCTAAATTTCCAGACGCGGTGCCCGCGCCTGTCATACTGCCGTTTCCCTACCGTGTTGGCTCAACCTCCTAATTTCGGCCTATCCGGCCGCGCACCAAAGAATCGGCCTATTAAGTTACTGTCGCCTTGCCGTCAGCGATGGTTATTGATCTTCCCATTGCAGAAATCGTTTCCGGCCGATGGGCAATAACAATACGTGTCATGTTGAGTTGCTGCACGGCCGCATTGACCAATCGTTCACGCTCCACATCCAGATGGCTCGTCGCCTCATCCAACACCAGTAGTTTCGGATGTCGATACAGCGCTCGCGCCAAAATCACCCTCTGCTTTTGCCCCCCCGACAAACTTGAACCCATATCTCCGACCAGACTCTGATAGCCCATCGGCATAGCCACGATGTCATCATGAATTGCTGCCAACTCAGCCGCAGCTTCGATCTTTGCGGGTGTAGATTCCGTGTCAAAAAAACTGATATTGTCAGCGATAGTTCCGGCAAACAGCTGGTCGTCTTGCATCACCGCACCAAGCTGCTGACGGTAGTTACCAAGACCGAATTTATTAATATCCACCCCACCGAGCAGCACTTCGCCGTGGGTAGGCCGCAATAGGCCGAGGAGTACCTTGGCCAGCGTGCTCTTACCGCAGCCTGATGCGCCTGTAATGGCGATCGATTCACCTGCCTCGATACGCAGGTCACAGTCTTTAAGTATCCACGGATCCCCCTCGGAATAGCGGAAACTCACCTGTCTCAGCTCAACGCTGGCTTCTGGGAAGGGCCCATTCCATGCCGGCGCGACTTCCTCTTCGGGTGAATTCAGAGCTACGTCAGCTACGCGCTCGGCATGCAATCGCAACATGCGAAAGTCAACTAATTTATCAATCAACCCCGCGGTGCGACTAGTGAACTGGTCGGAGTAAGCAATAAAGGCCACTAACATTCCAGCGGACAATTCGCTTCTCAGCACCAGAGTGGCAGCTATCCAGATCAATACCACTCGACCGATGCCGGACATGAGCTGGTTACTCAACGTAAACGCGATATTGAGCCGCTGGATACTGACATCCCGATTGGTGCTTGCCACGGTCGCGTTAGCATAGCGGGTTAGTCGCTCGTTTTGCTTATTGGCGATCTTTATGGGCATGACGCCACGAATGGATTCCAGAAGTTCGCTCTGCTGACGTGCCCCATAAACAATCTGCTCCTCGTTGGCCCGGCGAAGAGGACTGAAGAACACCCAACGTGTAAGGCCATAGGCTAAAAATAGTCCCACCACCAACAAAGTAAGTGAAATACTATAGAACGTCATTACTATTAGGGTAATTAGAGACATTGCACCATCTAGCAAGGATCCGACAAATTGCGTAGTAAGAGTCCGCTGAATGACTTGGATGGATCCAAAACGCGACATAACGTCACCCACGTGTCGCTTCTCAAACCAGTCCAACGGGAGCCTCATAAGATGTGCAAACAGATTGCTCGCCCATTGCACGTTGAGGGTTGCCCCTAGCCAAGTAACCGCCCAGGAGCGAGCGGCTGTAATCAGTGCCGAAAAAATAGCAATTCCAAGGAAACCCAAGCCAAGAATAGTAAGCAAATCATGGTCTGCCGACACCATCACTTGATCGAGAACCCATTGCATATAGAACGGGCCCGCCAACCCAAATACCTCCAGCGCAAAAGCCAGAAGAAGGATTTGCAACAACGCAGGCACCACTCCATGAACACGCCCTGTGAGCGCACGCAAGGATACCGCATTGCGTTCTCGTGCCGGCTCAAAACTGGCTGAGGGACTCAACTCCAATGCCACGCCAGTAAAGTGTTCGGAAGCCTCGTTCAGGCTCAATTTGCGAGGGCCACTAGAGGGATCATGAATGACGATGCCACGCAAGTGGACATGCTTCAATACCACGAAGTGATCCAGATCCCAGTGGAGAATGCACGGGGTCTTGAGTCGGGTCAGATGCTTTAGATCTAATTTTAAAGGCCGACAGTTGAAACCCAACTTTCCGGCCATCTCCATCAAGCGCGCCAGCGTCACTCCTTTGATCGTAGTGGACAGACGACGGCGCAGGCTCGCAAGGTCAACATCGTACCCGTGATAGTTAGCTACCATGGCCAGCGAAGCCAAACCACATTCTCCCACCTCGGTTTGCAATATCATCGGTAACTGGCGCGACCAGCTGAACTGCAAATGTGTGTATGAACTCCAAACTGACGATGGTGATTTATGTCGCATACCGTCAGCCATGTGCAGCAGCCCCCGCTATGTCATGAGTGACTCCATATACCGGCCCAAGCACCCACTCGATTAGGCGACGACGGTCCAACATGATATCAGCGTCCAGCGCCATGCCTGGCTTTATTGGCTGAGCCTTGCCATAGGCCATTACATACTGCTTTTCCAGTTCCACGTTCACGCGATACATTGGTTCAGATACCTGTCGTCCGCCAAGCGTACCGACCTCAGATGGTGTTAGAGCACTGAGTGAAATTTCTGTCACCCGCCCATACTGCTGACCGAATTTTTGATAAGGAAAGGCCTGGTATCGCAATACCACCTTGCTACCCTGCTCGACGAAGCCGATTGCGCGACTGGGCACCAAGAGCTGCGCCTGCATAGTTGAGCCGGTCGGTAAGATGGAAAGTAACGGCCTGCCAGGGGTGACCATCTGACCTTCCTTCAAAAGCACCGCAGAAACGACACCATCAGTTGGGGCACGTAGTACCAAGGCACGCTGCATCTCATTCTGGGCTATCGATTGGGCGACAGAAGCGAGCTGACGCTCGGTATCATTACGTTTGCTTTTGGCATCTAACGGCAACTGCGCCAATTGTTGTTGCGTTGCATCAAGTTGTTGACGAACGTCAAGTTGCTGCCGCACCAGCCCCATGTATTGGGTTTGAGCGTCAAATACAGCCGCTTGTTGCTGCTGAACCTGTATCGCAGAGACGTAACCCGAAGCAAGAAGTGGCTTGATGCGTTCTGTCAACTGCTGTTTGCCGACTACTTGCTGTCGCTGGACCGCGAGTTGCCGCGCAATTTGGCCCAGTTGCGCACGCAACAATGCAGCCTTGGTCCTCAAAGCCTCATCTTGCTTCTGCAACAATAGTTGCTGATTGACTAGATCGCCCTTCAATCGTGCTCGTTGGTTGTCCAGCTGCTGGCCAACCAACGCATTTGTATCGCCGAGTGCGACGCTGTTCTGCTCACTGGAGAGTTCGAGTAATGCATCTCCTGCCTTGACAGTTTGGCCGTCATACACGTTCAAACGAGTAATAGTCCCCGCGCTTGGGGCGGCAATGTTGAGCACCCCTGTACTGGGGACCAACTGCCCGCTGACAGTCTCACGACGGGTGTAATGGCCGAAAAACAATAGCAGGAGCATGGCCACGGCGAATGCCATAGCCAGCAGGGTTAACAGCCATCGCGATGGGGGCGCGACGACAATGACGGAACCCAGCCAGCTTCCGTGTCGAGCGTCCACGACTTCCTGTCTGAACAATGATACCTTGGGCATCGGCTCCTCCCTAGTTGCACGATAATCCTCGACCAAGATATGGCTGTCAAATGATGCTGACTTGATGTGAGTACTTGGCGGTTTCAAGATCCACGTGCAACATGATCAATGAATCGTTCCGGCGCTTGCTTCGGCGAGCCTCAAGTCGTCGTTGTAGACCTTCAGCGGGGTGCGGAATGGTGTTGCTTTCGCGGTCACGTATTGAGGCTGAGGGCGCTCTGGTTGAGCTCGTCCTGACCGTAGACGGACAGGTCGGTGCCCTTGGGCAGGTACTGTCTAAGCAGGCCGTTGGTGTTCTCGTTGCTGGCGCGCTGCCATGGACTGTGCGGGTCGGCGAAGTACACCTGCGCGCCCGTGCGCAAGGTCAGCCCGTCGTGATAGCTCATCTCCTTGCCTTGGTCGTAGGTGAGTGTCTTGCGCAGGGTCTCAGGAATGCTCTTGAGGGCTTTGCCGAAACTCTCCAATGCGTCGGCGGCGCTGGCGCTGCTCATCTTGACCAACACCACGAAGCCGCTGGTGCGTTCGACCAGCGTGCCGACGGAAGAGCGGTTGCCTACCCCCTTGATGAGGTCGCCCTCCCAGTGGCTAGGAATCAGGCGATCCTCGACCTCCGGCGGCCGCACGTGGATGCTTTGCATATCGGGGATCTGGCCGCGCGGATGCGTCCCGCGCGTGCGCGGCTTGCGGGTGCTGCGGCCCTGGCGCAGGCAACCGATCAGTTCCTTGCGCAGTTCGCCGCGAGGCACCAGGTACACCGCGGTGTAGATCGTTTCTTGGGACACCCGGTAACTCGCTGCGTCAGGAAAGGCTTTCGTCAGTATTCCGGCGATCCGTTCGAACGACCAGCGCGGCCGCAACAGGGCCTGCACGGTTTCCCACAGCGCGGGGTCAGCCAGTTTTCGCGTCACGCGCGGCTTGCTCCGGCACTGTAGGCTGCGGTGATGCGCCACCTGCGCCTTGTAGCTCGCCGGATCGGCGCTTGCCCGGTGGCACTCGCGACTGATCGTGCTTGTCGCGCGGCCCAGCGACCGGCCGTTGGCACGCAGGCTGTCGCCCGCTTCCAGGCGCCGCTGAATCTCCACTCGCTCTTCCAGGATCAGTTCGTTGTGCGTTCTCATCGCAACAGCCTATGTCAGATAAGGTGTTGCACGTGGAGTTTGAGACGGCCCTTCAAATAGAACTGAACTACTTCGAATGCAACGTTGCCTAATTCCGAGGTCATGCAGAAGGACTCCTATCTCTTCGCGCCGGCCCATTCACCGCCGTGACAAACGCGTCCGCCCTGATGTGTTCGCGTATGCGTGCTGCACTTCAGTCCGGTGAGCTTGCATCGGGATTTGCAGCAACAGGATGCCTTTGGCGCGCTTCGGCTCTTTGTCGATAACCTCCGTACGCCGCGTCTTTTTCAGATCCTGCGCCACAATCTTGTTTGCTCGCCGCCGCGATCTTGCCCGGGTTGGCGCCGGAGGAGACGGTGTAGGTGCCGCGATGAGTATGGAGATCGAAACGAATGGTCAAGCTGTAGATGAGGCCACGCTTACCGCGCAGGTCGTAGTACCGCCGCGAGGCGTGGAAGCCGCCGCCGAGTACCTCTTGGCCCTGATTTAGCGCGTAGCGCGCTTGATCGTTGCGGGTGACGTCGATGGTCTGCGGCAGGTGCACGCTGGCCAGGCTCGCACTGGTGTTGGGCAAGTTGAACTGGTCCGGCCTGTCCTCCGGCACGGCCGCATATTCCACCTCCGGCCAGACGCCCTGCGCCTGCCAGTTGCCGAAAGCTTGCGCCACTACCTGCGTGACCTGCGCGGGACCGACCTTACCGACCATCATGTCGGGGCAGAGAGTTTGTGCGTAGTACTGCTTTACCTGATCCAAGTTCAGCCCATCACGTCCATCGGTGTGGCGTGACGCAGTCCGGATCGCAAGCGGGCAGCGGTACCTTGTCCCAGCCCAGCGCGGTGAAAAACGCGGGCGATTGCAGCTGCCCGGCCACGGCGCTGGCGGTCTATTTCTGCACCACCGTAAAGACGCGTGCAGGCAGCGCCGGATGCAGTTCGTCGCACCTGTAGGCGCGTTACCGTACCCGCCGGGTACCGCGATCGTGAGAACCCCGGCGTTGGGCACCAATTGGCCGGTCGCGGTTCCGCGGCGGGTTAGTGACCGCACGGGAGAAGCAGCATCGACGCGACCAGGATCAGCGCCAGCATGGTGAGCCACCGACGCGACAGCGGCGTGGCGACGATGATCGAGCCCAGCTATTCGCCACGCTTCGCCGCGATGACTTCTTGTCGAAACAACCCCTGCGACAAACCCGGCTCTCCCATTGGCTCGATATGGCGTCTTGCGTTCAACGCTTTGCGTGCATCGCCTTTCAGAGTTCATGGCTCGTTTTCGCGCGTCCATAGGAACTTTCGCAGTCGGGCGCATCGCAAAGTCGTGCGCGCGTGCGCAAAAATCCAAAGCCGCGAGCAATCTGGTGTGCCGACTTCAGGTGTGATGGATCGCCTGCCGCTCTCGCGCGGTCAGCACTCGCCGAATCAGCAGGAACTCTACGTTCGATGCGGATTGATTCGGACTCGTCTATGGTTGTTGCGGGGGCGATCTGGTCATCGTCAGATGGGAAATCGCCTCGCCAGGGGTTGTTCCCTCGCGACGATTTCCGCCACCCGCCATGACCTCCCGCTGACTGCGGCGGCGCAGCATGATTGGCCGATGGCGTCACATTCGGTAAGCTCCTGCGGTTAAACCGCCTGTCGCGCAGGCCTTGCCGGGAACCTTCTTGAGCGCCACCGCAGCCATCCCACACAGCCGGTTCCCCCTGTTCAGCGCCATCGTGCTCGCGCTGCTGGCGGCGGCGCTGAACATCGCGCTGTGGTGGGGGGGCAACTACCCGCACGGGCCGGACGACTGGCACGGCAAGATCAGCGGCTTCGCGGTGTCGTTCTTCCAGCGCTACCAGAGCCCGTTCAAGCAGAGCTACCCGAGCGACGAGGAGCTCGGCGCCGACCTCAAGCTGCTGCACCGCTACACCGACCACATCCGCACCTACACCATGCAGCAGAACCCGCAGGTGTACCGGCTGGCGCGGCAGCAGGGGCTGAAGGTGATGGCCGGCGCCGAGATCGACAAGCGCCTGGAGAACAACGAGCGCGAGATCGAGTTGCTGATCGCCAAGGCGCGCGCCTACCCGGACACGATCACCCGCGTGATCGTGGGCAACGAGGTGCTGTTCCGCAACGACCTCACGCCGGAACAGATGATGGCCTACCTCGACCGCGTGCGCGCGGCGGTGCGCCAGCCCGTGTCGATCGCCGAGCCGGACTACATCTGGCTGAAGTACCCCGAGCTGGCGCAGCACGTGGACTACATCACCATCCACCTGTTTCCGTTCTGGAACGGCGTGGTGCGCCACAACGCGGTGGACGCGGCCTATGGCGCGTACGAGTCGATCGTGCAGCGATTCCCCGGCAAGCCGGTGGTGGTGGGCGAGATCGGCTGGCCGTCGAACGGCGATCGCCACGAATACGCCGACCCGTCGACCTCCAACGAGGCGATCTTCGTCCGCGACTGGATGAACCGGGCCAAGGCCGCGCACATCGAGTACTACCTGCTCGAAGCGTTCGACCAGCCGTGGAAGGAGAACCTCGGCGAAGGCCGCACCGGCGCGTACTGGGGCATCTTCAACGCCGACCGCCAACTGAAGTTCCCGTTGACCGGGCCGGTGGTGGAGGACACCGCCTGGCCGTGGAAGGCGCTGGCGGCGAGCCTGCTGGCATTGCTGCCGATGATCCTGTTTGCGCGCCGCTTCAGCCGCTTCAAGCTGGTCGGAAAGTTCTTCTTCTGCGCGCTGATCCAGCTCGCCTGCGGACTGATCGTGTGGGCGGCGACGCTGCCTTTCAATTTCTACCTGAGCTGGGTCGACTGGACCATGCTCACGCTGCTGTTCCCGGCGCAGATCGCGATCCTGGCGATCCTGCTGATCAACGGCTTCGAGTTCACCGAGGTGCTGTGGCGGCCGAAGTGGATGCGCCACGCCGGCATGCTGAAGCCGGATCATCCGGACCAGCAGCCGTTCGTGTCGATCCACCTGGCCTGCTACAACGAGCCGCCGGAGATGGTGATCGTCACGCTCGATTCGCTGGCCGCGCTGGATTACCAGAACTACGAAGTGCTGGTGATCGACAACAACACCAAGGACCCGGCGGTGTGGCAGCCGGTGCAGGCGTACTGCGAAAAGCTCGGCAAGCGCTTCCGCTTCTTCCACCTGGCGCCGTGGCCAGGCTACAAGGCCGGCGCACTGAACTTCGGCCTGAAGGAAACCGCGCCCGAGGCCGACGTGGTGGCGGTGATCGACGCCGACTACGAGGTGCGCGCCGACTGGCTGTCCACGCTCACCGGCTACTTCCACGACCCCAAGGTCGCCGTGGTGCAGTGCCCGCAGGCGCACCGCGAGTTCGAGCAGAATACGTTCCGCCGCATGACCGCGTGGGAGTACGACGGTTTCTTCCGCATCGGCATGCACCACCGCAACGAGCGCAACGCGATCATCCAGCACGGCACCATGACGATGGTTCGGCGCAGCGCGCTGGAAGGCACCGGCGGCTGGTCGGAGTGGACCATCTGCGAGGATGCGGAATTGGGCCTGCGCCTGATGCATGCCGGTTACGACCTGGTCTACGTCGACGAACTGATGGGCAAGGGCCTGACCCCGGCCGACTTCAAGGCGTACAAGAGCCAGCGCTACCGCTGGGCCTTCGGCGCGATGCAGATCCTCAAGGGCCGCTGGCACTGGATGACGCAGAAGGGCCCGCTCTCGGCCGGCCAGCGCTTCCACTTCCTCACCGGCTGGTTCAGCTGGTTCGCCGACGCGCTGCATCTGATCTTCACCCTGATGGCGCTGTTCTGGACCGCGGGCATGGTCGCCTTCCCGCAGTACTTCAGCCTGCCGATGCAGCTGTTCCTGATCCCGGTGATCGGCTTCTTCTTCGCCAAGGCGATCTTCGGCATCGTGCTGTATCGCGCCCGCGTGCCCTGCAGCTGGCGCGACACGCTGATGGCCTCGCTGGCCAGCATGGGCCTCTCCCACGCGATCGCCCGCGGCATCCTGCACGGACTGACCCGCGAGAAGACCTCGTTCGTGGTCACCGCCAAGAGCCGCCGCCTGGGCGGCAGCAACTTCGCCGCGTTCGCGCCGGTGCGCGAGGAGTTGCTGATGGCGCTGGCGCTGATGCTGTGCATCGCCGGCATGGCCGAGGCGTTCGGCACGCGTTACATCGAGGGCACGTTGTGGATGATCATCCTCGCCGCGCAGTCGATCCCCTACGTGTCGGCGGTGACCGGTGCGTGGATCGCGCATCGATCGGGCGACAAGGCCGGTTGAAATCCAGCGTGGCCCGCAGGCCCGGGCACCGAAGCCACCTGCCGGCATTCATGCGAGCCCTACGCCCATTTGGGTAAGCTGCGGCGACCTGTCATCCCGTCCAAGGACGCCCTTCGCGCATGCGCCGATGCCGCCGACGCCTGAGCCTGCTGTTGTTGCCGTTGCTTGCGCTGGCTTCGCTGGCGCACGCGGGCGTCGCGCTGCACGTGGACGGCGTGGAAGATCCGCTGAAGGCGGCGGTGATCGACCGCCTGGAGCTGTCGCAGTACGCCAAACGCGAGGTCACCGCCGCGCAGGCCGCGCGCCTGTACCAGCGCGTGCCGGAGCAGGTGCGCGCGGCGCTGCAGCCCTACGGCTACTACGACGCCAGCGTCACCGGCGAGCTCAGGCAGGTCGGCGCGGACTGGCAGGTGAACCTGCATGTGACGCCCGGCGAGCCGGTCAAGGTGACCAAGGTCGAACTGAAGCTCGATGATGCCGCCGGCAAGATCGCGCCGATCCGCCGCGCGCGGCGCGCGATCGAGCGGCTCGCCGGCAAGACGCTGAACCACGAAGCCTACGAGGAGGCGCGCGACGCCATGAGCGCGCAGCTGACCGCCAACGGCTACCTCGACGCCCGCCTGCTCACCCACCGGGTGGAAGTGAACCGCGGCGAGCGGCGCGCGGTGGTCAAGCTGGGGTGGGAAGTCGGCCCGCGCTATCGCTACGGCCAGGTGCACTTCGAGGGCTCGCAATTCAACGAGGGCTTCCTCGACCGCTACGTTCCGTTCCAGTCCGGCGACTATTTTTCACAGGACCAGTTACTGACCCTGCAGCAGGCCTTGAACGGCGCGGACTATTTTGCCGTGGTCAACGTGCTGCCCGACGTCGACGAGGCGAAGCACGGCGTCGTCGACGTCACCGTGCAGTTGGCCCCGGCCAAGCGCACGATCTACACCGGCGGCCCGTTCATCGGCACCGATACCGGCTTCGGCGTGCGCGGCGGCATCGAGCGGCGCTGGGTCAACCGGCGCGGGCACAAGTGGAAGAACGAGCTGGTGGTGGCGCAACGGCTGAAAACGCTGTCCACCATGTACACCATCCCGCTGCCCGGGCCGCACCAGCGCAGCTACAACCTCGGCGCCAATTTCCGCGACGCTGACACCACTACCTCGCAGTCGCGCACGCTGGAGCTGGTCGGCAACGAAACGCGCCAGTGGCACGGCTGGACGCGCACGCTGGGCGTGCATGCGCTGGCCGGCACCTTCACCGTGGGCAAGCGCGGACGCGAACCGGACAACACGCCGGGCATCGAGCACGGCCGCAGCACCGAGGTGTTCGCCGAAGCCTCGCTGACCCGCAAGCAGGCCGACAACCCCGCCTTCGTGCACCGCGGCTGGTCGCTGACCCTGGCCGCGCGCAGCACCGCCGGCAGCCTGCTCTCCGACGCGAGCTTCAATCAGGTCAGCGCCGACGCCAAGTGGATCCGCGCGTTCGGAGCGAAGCAGCGCAACCGGCTGATCCTGCGCGGCAGCGCGGGCATCACCCGCACCGACGACTTCGCCGCGCTGCCGCCGCAACTGCGTTTCTTCGCCGGCGGCGACCGCTCCGTGCGCGGCTACGGCTACCAGTCGATCGGCCCGCGCAACAGCTACGACCGCGTCATCGGCGGGCGCAACCTGCTGGTGGCCAGCACCGAGGTGGAGCACTACTTCACCCGCAACTGGGGCATGGCCGCCTTCGTCGACGCCGGCAACGCCTACACCGGCACCGATTTCCGCCCGAAGATCGGCGCCGGCCTGGGCCTGCGCTGGCGCTCGCCGGTGGGCATGGTCCGGCTCGACCTCGGCACGCCGATCCACGATTCGGACCATCACGGCATCGAGTTGCACGTGGTGATCGGGCCGGATCTGTGAGCAGCCGGGATTCGGGAAAGGCTGAACTATTGACTATTGAACATGACGCTCACCACAAACACCTCACCCACCACCGCTCTCCCTGGGCGCAGGCCTGAAAGGCCGAAGTCGAAGGGCGCCCCGCGGAAGACTGCCCTTCGACTTCCTCGCTCCCCAAAGCAGCGGCCATCCATGGCCCCTCTCCGCGTGCGCTTCGCTACGCTCAGGGCGAACGGCAGTGGAAATTCCATCCGCGTAAACGGCAAGCGGAGCAGGCTGACGGCATGAAGTGGATCAAGCGCATTGCCGTCGCCGCTGTCGCGCTGCTGCTGGTGGCGACGCTGGCGTCGTGGTGGCTGCTCGGCACCGCTCCGGGCCTGCGGTTCGCCCTGGCGCGTGCGCAATCCCTGAGTGGCGGCACGTTGCAGGTGCAGCAGGCGCAGGGGCGGCTGGCCGGGCCGCTGCAACTTTCCGGCGTGCGCTACGACGACGGCCACGGCACCGTGGTGGATCTGGCCACGGTGCGGCTGGACTTGCGCTTCTGGTCGCTGCTGGGCAAGCGCGTGCACCTGACCGCGCTCGACGTGGAGCGCGTCGCGGTGGCGTTGCCCGCCGCCAGCACCGATGAAAGCGCGAGCTCCGGCAGCCTGTCGCTGCATCTGCCGGTGGAGCTGATCCTGGATCGCGTGCACGTCGGCCCGATCAAGGTGACGCAGGCGGGCAAGGGCGTGTTTGCCGCCGATCGGCTCGACCTGGCCGGGCGCTGGACCGACCGCGGCATCGCGCTGCGCCAGCTCGCGCTGCGCGCACCGGACGGCCATGCCGATCTCGCCGGCGAGCTGGTCTTCGGCAAGAGTTATCAAGGCAACGGCACGCTGGGCTTTGCGTGGAAAGCCGGCGACACCGATGTCGCCGGCACGCTCTCGATCCACAGCGACGGCAGGCGGGCCACGCTGGATGGCGCGCTCACCGCACCGGCGCCGATGAAGCTGCACGCCGAACTCGCCCAGGCTGGCGAATTCGGCTGGAGCGGCACGCTCGAGGCGCCGCGTTTCGACCCCGCGCCGCTGCTCGGCGAAGGCTCGCTGCAATCGCTGGCGTTCTCGCTCGCGGGGCACGGCGACCGCCACGGCGGCACGCTCGAAGGCCAGCTCGACCTGAACCAGTACCGCGTGCTGCTGCAGCCGCTGCGCGCGCGGTTCGACCCCGACTACCACACGCTCACGCTCGAACGACTCCGGCTCGGCTCGCCGCGCTTCAAGGGCAACGTGGAAGCGAGCGGCACCGTGCAGCTGGACGCCAAGCCGCTCGCCGCCAACCTGCAGATCGGCTGGACCGACCTGCAACTGCCGGCCGAGCTGGCTGGTCGGGAGTTGGCCAGCCACGGCCAGCTCAAGGCCACGGGCAGCGTCGACGCGTACCGCGTGCAAGGCAATCTCGCGCTGGGTCCGCCCGGCAAGCTGGCGCAGCTGGCGTTGGAACTGGACGGCACGCCGCAGCGCTTGCAGGTGCGCACGCTCGACCTGAAACAAGCCAAGGGCCGGCTCCAGGCGCACGGCGAGCTGACCTTGCAACCGGGGCTGGCGTGGCAGGCCGAGGTCCGCGCCGAGGCCTTCGACCCTGGCCAGTTGCTGGCGCACTGGGACGGCGCGCTCGATGCCGACATCGCCAGCCAGGGCCGGCGCACGGCCGACGGACTCGACGCCACGCTGGACATCCGCAAGCTCACCGGCAACCTGCGCAAGCGCGCGGTCAGCGGCCACGGCAAGCTGCACCTGTCGCCGCAGCGGGTGCTGGACGGTCGGCTGGCACTGGCCTCCGGTCCCAGCTCGCTGCAACTGACCGCGCGGCCCGGCGCCAGCAACGACGCCGAACTGCAACTGGCGATCGCCTCGCTCGGCGACTGGCTGCCCGATGCCAGCGGCCGTCTGGACGGCCATTTGCGAATCCAGGGCAAGCTGCCGAAGCTCGGCATCAACGGCCAGCTGCACGGAGAGGCGTTGGCCTGGCAGCAGCAGCGCGCACGGCGCCTGCGCCTGATCGTGGGGCTGCCGGACATCAGCCGCGTGGCCGGCAAGCTGGACCTGCAACTGGATGACACTACCGTGCAGGGGCTGACATTCCAGGATATCCACGCGCTGGCCGAAGGCAGCGATTCCAACCATCGGCTCGAAGTGCAGGCGCGCGGCAGCCAGCTGTCCGGCACGCTCGACCTGCACGGCGCGCTCGCCGGTTCGCGCTGGAGCGGCACGCTGTCGACGCTGAATCTGGAACCCCAGGGCCTGCCGCCGTGGCGTCTGCAGCATGCCACCCAGCTCGGCTACGACGATGGCGCGATGCAGCTTGCCGACCTGTGCCTCACCGCGGGCGACCCACTGCTGTGCGCCAGCGCGCGCCGCGACAAGGCCGGCAACCTCGACGCCAGCTATCGGCTGCAGGCCCTGCCGCTGGCGCTGCTGTTGAACGCCACCGGCGAAGCCGACCTGCCGCTGCGCGCCGACGGCGACATCGAGGGCAGCGGCAAGATCCACCGCAGCGCAGCCGGCGCGCTGAGCGGCCGGGCGTCGATCGGCTCGGCGCACGGCGCGATCAGCTACACCGACGACACGCGCGCGCCGCTGCTGCGCTACGACCGCCTGCAGCTCGACGCCGACCTCACGCCGCAGCGCCAGCAGATCGACCTGCATGCCGCGCTGAACGATGGCGGCCGCATCGACGGTCAGCTCGGCATCGCCGGCGCGCAACAGGCGCTGAGCGGCCAGCTGGAATTGCACCTGGGCAACCTCGCCTTCGTCGAGTTGCTCAGCCACGAACTGGCCAACGTGAAGGGCCGCGCCGACGGCCGCTTCCAGTTCGCCGGCAGCCTGGCGCAACCGCTGTTGACGGGCCAGGCCGAGCTGGGCGATTTCACCGCGGAGATTCCCGCCGCCGGGCTGACCCTCGCGCAGGGACAACTCCACGTGACCACGTTCGACGGACAGCAGTTGCAGATCCGCGGCAGCGTGCAGTCGGGCAAGGGCAGTGTCGCGGTGGACGGCAGCGCCAGCCTCGACGGCGCCCAGCCCACGCGACTCACCATCAAGGGCAGCCAGTTCACCGCGGTGGACATCCCTGCGGCCAGCGTGGTGCTCTCGCCCGACCTGCTCGTGCAGCAAGGCGCCAACGGCATCGACATCACCGGCGCGGTGAGCCTCGACCGTGCACGGGTGAACGTGGACAAGCTGCCCGGCGCCGGCGCCAGCGTCGCCTCGCCCGACGTGGTGGTGGTGGACGCCCGGCAGGCGCAGGGCGCCGCCAGCGGCACGCCGTTGAACGCGATGGTCAAGGTCAACCTGGGCGAGCAGACCCACGTCACCGGCATGGGCCTGGACGGCCGCCTCAGCGGCGTGCTGACGGTGATCGAAAAGCCTGGCCGCGCCACCATCGGCCAGGGCCAGATCGCGGTGAACGGCACCTACCGCGCGTACGGACAGGACCTGCAGATCCAGCGCGGCCAGCTGCTGTTCGCCAGCACGCCGATCGACAACCCCGGCCTGAACATCCGTGCGGTGCGCAAGCTCAACCCCAACGCCACCATCGACGAGGGCCAGGAAGTGGGCCTGTACGTCTCCGGCACCGCGCAGCGGCCGATCCTCACCGTGTTCTCCAACCCGGTGATGGAGCAGTCCGACGCGCTGTCGTACCTGATCACCGGCAAGCCGCTGTCCGAGGTCAAGGGTGGCGAAGGCAGCATGGTCAGCGCCGCGGCGCAGGCGCTGGGTTCGGCCGCGGGCGACCTGCTCGCCAAGCGGATCGGCTCGCAGCTGGGGCTGGACGACATCGGCGTGTCCAGCAACGAGGCGCTCGGCGGCAGTTCGGCGTTCACCGTCGGCAAGTATCTTTCGCCGCGGCTTTATCTCAGCTACGGCGTGGGCCTGTTCGAGCCGGGCGAGGTGATCACCCTGCGCTATCGGCTGAGCAAGCGCTGGAACCTGGAGGCGCAGCAGGCCACCGAGTTCAGCCGCGCCAGCCTCAACTACCGGCTCGAAAGATAGGGCCGCCGCGGCCGCCGACGGATTGCCGCGGCGGCAGACGGCCCTGGCCCGGCCCGCTAGAATGGCGGGTGCTGCGGCAATCACGTCCGCACCGTTTCGGAAAACCATGCGCCTCTACCTGCAATCCGTGCCCGGCAGTACCGACACGCCGCGCTATGTCCAGATCACGCTGGAGCAGGACCTGCTCGGCGGCTGGACGCTGTACCGCGAGTCGGGCACCCAGGGCGGGCGCGCCACCATGAAGCGCGAGCAGTTCCTGGAACGCGACGCGGCCATTGCCGCGTTCGAGAAGACCCGCGACGCGCAGCTCAAGCGCGGCTTCCGCCTGATGTTCGCCCAGGGCCAGGAAGGCCCGTACGGGCGCTGAAATCCCTCACCGTTGATTGCCATGCCCGATGCCCTGAACAACGACCGCTTCCTGCGCGCGCTGCGCCGCGAGCCCACCGACACCACGCCGACCTGGGTGATGCGCCAGGCGGGCCGCTACCTGCCCGAGTACCGCGCCACCCGCGAGCGCGCCGGCAGCTTCATGGGCCTGGCGCAGAACCCGGAATACGCCTGCGAAGTGACCCTGCAACCGCTGCGGCGTTTCGACCTCGACGCGGCGATCCTGTTTTCCGACATCCTCACCATTCCCGACGCGATGGGCCTCGGCCTCTCGTTTGCGCACGGCGAAGGCCCGCAGTTCGCGCGCCCCGTCCGCACCGCGGCGGACATCACCCGGCTCGCCGTGCCGGACATGGATGGCGAACTGCGCTACGTGATGGACGCGGTGCGGCTGATCCGCCGCGAACTGCACGGCCGCGTGCCGTTGATCGGTTTTTCCGGCAGCCCGTGGACGCTGGCCTGCTACATGGTCGAGGGCCACGGCTCGCGCGATTTCGCCACGCTCAAGACGCTGTGCTGGAACGAGCCGAAACTCGCCCACCAGCTGCTCGACACGCTGGCCCAGGCGGTGACCGCCTACCTGCTCGCCCAGGCCACGGCCGGCGCGCAGGCGCTGATGATCTTCGACACCTGGGGCGGCCTGCTCGGCCCGGCGCCGTTCCGCGAGTTCTCGCTGCGCTACATGGCGCGGATCGTGGCCGCGCTGAAAGAGCACGCCGCTTCGCGCGAACTGCCGGTGATCCTGTTCTCCAAGGGCGCCCATGGCCAGTTGGCGGCGCTGGCCGACAGCGGCTGCGCGGCGCTTGGCGTGGACTGGACGGTCGACCTGGCCGACGCGCGTGCCGCCGTGGCGGGCCGCGTGGCGCTGCAAGGCAACCTCGATCCGGCGATCCTGCGCGCCAGCCCGGCGGTGATCCGCCGCGAGGCCCGCGCGGTGATGGACAGCTACGGCAACCACCCCGGCCACGTGTTCAACCTCGGCCACGGCATCACCCCGGAGGTCGATCCCGAGCACGTCAAGGTGCTGGTGGACGAGGTGCACGCCTACGGGCGCACGCTGCGCGCCTGATCGAGGACCGGCGCGCGCGCGGCACTCAAGATCGGCGACGCGACGCCGATACCCCAGTGGCATGGACCCCGATGCGAGCAGCCAGGCCGCGGCCTGCGGCAGGCCGAATGCCTCGCGGCCCGGCATGAGATGCGCGGCAGTCGCACATCCGCCCGCATCCCGCGTACCGTGTGCGTCATCGACCCAACGAGCAGCTGCATGAAGGCCATCGAACAACTGCGAATCAACGGCGGCCTGCCCAGCCCGAAGGGTGTGGCGCTGGCGATCATGCAGATCAGTCGCCGCGACGACGCGACGCTGGAGGAAATCAGCCGCCTGGTGCAAAGCGACCCGGTCACCAGCGGGCGCCTGCTGCACATGGCCAACGCCGCCAGCATCGGCGGCCGCCCGCTGGCCAGCATCCCCGAGGCGATCATTCGCCTCGGCCTGGCCGCCGTGCGCCAGCTGGCGATGGGTTTCTCGCTGGTCGACCAGTACCGCAGCGGCGCCTGCAAGAGCTTCGACTACCCGCGCTTCTGGTCGCACTCGCTGCTGATGGCGGTGGCCATGCAGGAGCTCGGCAAGCGGGTGCGGCTCGCGTCGCCGGATGAGCTGTTCGCCTGTGGCCTGCTCGCCCGCATCGGGCAGCTGGCGCTGGCCACGCTGTACCCCGAGGAATACGCGCAGCTGCTGCAACGCGGCGGAGAGACCACGGTGGAGGCGGAGCGGCAACTGCTGCACGTCGACCACAACGAACTCACCGCGGTGATCCTCGAAGACTGCGGCATCCCGCGGGCACTGGCCGAGCCGGTGTTCTTCCACGAAAACGTCGAGTCGGCCAGCTTCGCCGAGGGCTCGCGTCCGTACCAGCTCACCCGGCTGTTCCACCTGGCCAGGCGGCTGGCCGACCTGAGCCTGGCGCCGGACGAGCAGCGTACCCAGCACATCGGCGAGCTGATGCTGCTGGGCGGCAAGATCGGCCTGGACGCCGGCGAACTCGGCATCCTGCTCGACCAGGTGCATGCGCAATGGCACGACTGGAGCGCGGTGCTGCAAGTTCCCGACGACAACGTGTCGGCCTTCACCGACCTGGTCGCCACCCCGGCCGCCGCCGCTGACAACGCGCCCGCCGTGGAGGTCTCGCGCGTGCTGTGGGTGGCCAGCGCGGCGCCGGTGCGCGCGATGCTGGCGGAGATCCTCGGCGGCATGCCCGATCAGGTGGTGCACTCGGCCGGAAGCGGCGAGGAAGGCCTCGCGCTGGCCGTGCAGCTGATGCCGCAGGTGGTGATCGCCGACTCGCGCATGCCCGGGCTGGACGGCTGGGCGCTGTGCCGCGCGCTGCGCGCCACGCCGTGGGGCCAGTCGATCTACCTGATCGTGCTGGCCAGCGTGACGTCCGAAACCGAGATCCGCCTGGCCACCGAGGCGCAGATCAACGATTGCGTGAGCCCGGCCCAGGCCGCCCGCATGTTGCCGTTGCGGATGGGCGCGGCGCGCCAGTACGTGAAGCTGCTCAACCAGTGGGAGCACGACCGCGCGCAGCTCAAGCGGTTCTCCGCCGAACTGGCGATGAGCAACCGCAAGCTGCAGCACTACGCCCTGATCGACCAGCTCACCGGCCTGCAGAACCGGCGCGCGGGGATGGAGTCGCTGGCCCAGGCGTGGAGCATGGCCGAACGCTCCGGCGATCCGGTGACGATGATGATGATCGACATCGACCGCTTCAAGGAGGTCAACGACACCCACGGCCACGCGGTAGGCGACCAGGTGCTGCTCGAAGTGGCCCGCACCATCCGCCGCTCCGCGCGCAAGGAGGACGCCGTGTGCCGCATGGGCGGCGAGGAGTTCCTGGTGATCTGCCGCAATGCCGACTTGTCCTCCTCATTGCACGCGGCCGAGCGCCTGCGCAAGGCGGTGGCCGGCCTGCGGGTGGCCGTCGAGGACCAGCAACTGGGCGTGACGATCAGTATCGGCCTGGCCGCGCGCGAGGACGGCATGGCCGACCCCGGCGCCCTGGTCAACGCCGCCGACAAGGCGCTTTACGCGGCCAAGAAGAAGGGTCGCAACCGCACCTGCCGCTACGAGGACGGCAAGCTTTACCTGGAAGGCTGAGCGCGACGCCTCAGGGCGTGCCGGCGAACGCGTGATCCAGCCAGTCGTGCATCAGCCGGTAGCTGCGCGCCGCGGCCGCGGCGTCGTAGCGGCAGCCGGGCGAGTTCTCGCCGACCTCGGTGAAGCAGTGCACCGCGTGGCCGAGCACCACGAACTGCCAATCGGCGGGGCTCATGCGCATCTCGTCCATGAACTTGCCTGCGTCCGGCATGGTGCCCTTGTCGTCGGCGCCGTTCATCGCCAGCACGCGCGCCTTGATGTGTTTGGCCAGCATCGGATCGTCGGTGGCCAGCCCGCCGTGGAACGACACCACCGCCGCCACGTCAGCGCCGCTGCGCGCCAGGTCGAGCACCGCCGAGCCGCCGAAACAGAAACCGATCGCCGCCAGCTTCGCGGGATCGAGCGGCGCGCCGGCGACCTGTGCCTTCAATTGCTCCAGCGCCACGCCGATCCGCTTGCGCATCAGCGCGCGATCGCCATACAGCGGCTTCACCGCGGCCTGCGCCTGCGCATTCGTGGTCGGGCGCACGTCCGCACCGTACATGTCGGTGAGCAGGATCACGTAATCCTTGCCGGCGATCATCTCGGCCTTCTTCACGGCCGCGTCGTTCACGCCGTACCAGTTCGGCACCATCACCAGGCCGGGGCGTTTGACCAGCGTGGCGTCGTCGTAGACCAGCACGCTGTGGAAACGGGTGCCGTCCTGCGTCCATTCGACCGGGCGATGCACCATCTTCGCCTGGACGGCGAGGCTTGATCCGGCAAGCAACAGCAGACAGCAGAGTCGGGCGATGCGCATGGTCGATCCTCCGGTGGCGTTACGCTGCCCCCCTGCGCGTTCCCGAGGAACCTCCTTCGGTCGCAGGCGAGGGCAAAGATCTAAAGTCCTGCGGCGTGATCCGACAGGCGTCGCTTCAACGGCGCCAGCCGATCGAGCAAGCGCACGCCGACGGCGCGCGCGGCGACCAGCGGCGGCGACTGCCAGGCGTAGATGCGCGCGAGCGCGTCGAAGCCGAGCGCATCCAGCGTGTCGGCGCTGCGCCGGCGCCGCGCATAGCGACGCAGCACGTGTTCAGCGCCGATGTCGCGGCCTGCCGCACGCGCCTGGACCAGGGTGTCGCGCAGCTCGGCCACGTCGCGCAGGCCCAGGTTGACGCCCTGCCCGGCCAGCGGATGCACCGCATGCGCGGCGTCGCCCAGCAGCACGAAGCGCTCGGCCTGGTAACGCTCGGCCAGTTGCAGCTTCAACGGAAACGCGGCGCGCGCCGTGCTGCCGGTAATCCGGCCCAGGCGGAAATCGCTGGCGGCGCCGAGCTCGTCGCAGAAGCGCCGGTCGTCCAGCGCCAGCACGCGCTGCGCCTCGGCCTCGGGCAGCGACCACACGATCGAGCTGCGCCCGTCGGCCAGCGGCAACAGGGCCAGCGGGCCGCCCGGCAGGAAGCGCTGCCACGCCGTATCTTCATGCGCGCGCTCGGTGTCTACATGCGCCACCACCGCACGCTGCGCGTAATCGCGCCCGCGCGTGCCGATGCCGGCCAGCTGGCGCAGCGGCGAGCCGGCGCCGTCGGCGGCCACCAGCACGGCAGCAGGCAGCGTCGCGCCATCGGCCAGTTGCAACTGGATGCGATCGTCGCGCGCCTCGAAAGCCGTCACTTCGGCCGGACACAGCCGGCGGACACCAGCTGTTTCCAGCGCCTGCCACAGCGTCCATTGGACGAGGCTGTTCTCGACGATGCAGCCGAGCAGGTCGCGACCTTCCGCAGCGGCATCGAAGTCGATCGACGCGCCGCTGGCGTCGTCCCACACATGCATGCGCCGGTAGGCCGAGGCACGCGCCTGGCGGATGGACGTCCAGACGTCCATGTCATCCAGCAGCGCGATCGACGAGGGCGCCAACCCGACCACGCGCAGGTCCACCTCGGCATCTGCGCACCACGGCCGCGGCGCCCGTGCTTCCAGCAGGGCGACGCTGAAACCCGCGCGGGCCAGCGCGAGTGCAGCCGCCGCGCCGACCATGCCGCCGCCGACCACGGCCACGTCGAGTGCCGCGGCGCGGCGGCGCGGGGCGGCCTCGCCGATGGCGGCGTTCATGGCACCCGCTCCAGCACGGCGCGCGGCGGCGTACCGCGAAAGCCCATGCCGCGCCGCGCCAGCGCCCGCTGCAGCGGCGGCAACCGGTCGCAGGCCAGCAAGGCCAGCGAGCGCAGCGGTGCCAGCAACGGTTGCCGCAGGCAGGCCAGTTGCACGAGGCCGTGGCTCATCGCCATGGTGCCTTCGCGATCCGGCGCGCGGCGTGCTGCATAGCGGGCGAGCATGTCCGCGTCGCCGGGATCGGCCTGCGCGGCCACCAGCTCGGCCAGGGTCAGCGCATCGCGCAAGCCCAGGTTGAAGCCTTGCGCGCCGATCGGATGCACGGTTTGCGCGGCATTGCCGATCAGCACCGCGCGCGATGCGATCAATTGCGCCGCCGCGACGCGGTGGATCGCGTAGGGATGGCGCCTGCCCGGTCGGCTCAGTCGCCCCAGGCGCCAGCCGAAGCGTTGCTGCGCCAGCTCGATGAAGGCGGCGTCATCCAGTGCGGCCACCGCAGCCGCTTCGTCCGCGGCCACCGTCAACACCAGCCCGCAGCGGCGTTCGGCCAGCGGCAGCAAGGCGATCGGACCGGCATCGGAAAAACGCTCGAAGGCACGGCTGGCGTGATCGCGCTCGGGGGTGACGGTGCAGACGAACAGGGTCTGCCGATAATCGTGGTGCTCGGCGTCGATGCCCAGTTGCGTGCGCACGAACGAGCCGGTGCCGTCGGCGCCGACCAGCAGCGGCGTGTCGATGTGGCGTGTGCCGTCGGCGGTGTTGACCTGCGCGCGCCAACCGCCAGCCAGCGGTTCGAGCGCGGACAGCGTGGCGGGGGCGAGCCGGGTCAGCCGGGTACAGGCGTCGAGGCGGCGCAGCAGGGCCGCGCCGAGCTCGCGGGCCGGCAAGGTCCAGCCCAGCGCGTCGACGCCTTGCCTGTCCGCGTCGATCCGCGCGCTGCCGAATTCGCCGGCGCGGCTGACCCGGATATGCCGGATCGGCGTGGCGCGCACGCCGACGTGGCGCCATACACCGATGGCTTGCAGTCCGTTGACGGTGGCCCTGGCCAACGCGAGGTTGCGCTCGTCATAGCTGGGCTGTGCATCGGCACGCGGCGCGGCCGTCTCGACCAGGGTGGCGCCGATACCGGCCGCATCCAGCGCGATCGCCAGGCTGGCGCCGACCAGGCCGCCGCCGATGATCAATACGCTGCCACAAACAGGGAGAGCGGAAGGTTCCATGCCACGGATGATACGCGTCGGCGCCATGCCGTCGCATCGGGCCGGTCGCATTGGGCTAAACTTGCAGGTCTGTATCCCGCAGCGCTGCACGGAGTCCCCATGGCAACCTCAACGACTCGCCGCCTGGTCATCTTCCTGGGCCTGGCCCTGGTGATGGGCGTCACCCGCTTCCACCCCTCGCTGCTGCATCATGCGTTGTGGGACGCTTCG
>MKTU01000030.1 GCA_001898415.1 Rhodanobacter sp. 67-28
TCGGTGAGCAGGGCGATGCGGTGGCCGCGGTCCTGCAGCACCGCCAGCGTGGGGGTGAGCTTGTGCAGCTCGGGCATGCCGTTGGCGCGCGGACCCTGGAAGCGCACCACCGCCACGAAATCGCGGTTGAGCTCGCCGCGCTGGTAGGCGCCGGCGACCTCGTCCTGGTCGTTGAACACGATCGCCGGCGCCTCGATCAGCAGGCGATCCTCCGGCACCGAGGAGACCTTGATCACGGCGCGGCCGAGGTTGCCGTCGAGCAGGCGCAAGCCGCCGTCGGGGCGGAACGGCTCGTCCACGCCGCGCAGCACGCCACGGTTGCCGCTCTGCTTCGGCACGGGTTTCCAGCGCAGCGTGCCGCTGTCGTCCAGATACGGTACCTGCGCGTAGCCCTCCAGGCCGGTGCCGAAGATGGTCTTGACGTCGCCGTGCAGCAGGCCGGCGCCGAGCAGCTGGTCGATCAGGAAGGCCATGCCGCCGGCGTCGTGGAACTGGTTCACGTCGGCGTAGCCGTTCGGATAGACGCGCGCCAGCAGCGGGATCACCCCGGACAGCGCGTCGAAGTCGTCCCAGCGCAACTGGATGCCCGCGGCCTGCGCCATTGCCACCAGGTGCAGCAGGTGGTTGGTCGAGCCGCCGGTGGCGTGCAGCCCGATCACGCCGTTGATGATGGCGCGCTCGTCGAGGTGGTGACCGAGCGGCAGGTAATGCCCGCCCAGCGCGCTGTTGGCGGCGACGCGGCGCACCACCTCGGCGGTGAGCGCGTCGCGCAGCGGCGTGTCCGGCGCGGTGAAGCTGGCGCCGGGCAGGTGCAGGCCCATGATCTCCATCAGCATCTGGTTGGAGTTGGCGGTGCCGTAGAAGGTGCAGGTGCCGGCGGTGTGGTATGACGCGGCCTCCGCTTCGAGCAATTCGGCCTTGCTCGCCTTGCCGTCGGCGAACGCCTGGCGCACTTTCGACTTCTGTTCGTTGGGGATGCCGCTGGGCATCGGGCCGCTGGGCACGAAGGCCGCGGGAAGATGACCGAAGCTGAGCGCGGCGATCAGCAGGCCCGGCACGATCTTGTCGCAGATGCCGAGGAACAGCGCGCCGTCGAACATGTCGTGCGACAGCGCCACCGCGGTGGCCAGCGCGATCACGTCACGCGAGAACAGCGACAGCTGCATGCCGGCACGGCCCTGGGTGATGCCGTCGCACATCGCCGGCACGCCGCCGGCGACCTGCGCGGTGAAGCCGGCGTCGCGCGCTATCTGGCGGATCAGCGCCGGATAGCGCTCGTACGGCTGGTGCGCCGAGAGCATGTCGTTGTAGGCGGTGACGATGGCCAGGTTGGCGCGGTGGCCGTTGCGCAGCGCGTCCTTGTCTTCGCTGCCGCACGCGGCGAACCCGTGTGCAAGGTTGCCGCAGGACAGGTGCCCGCGCCGCGGCCCGCTGCGATCCACCGCGTCGATCCGCGCGAGATACGCCGCGCGCGTCTCGCGGCTGCGTTCGCGCAGGCGTTCGGTGACTTCGGCGACGACGGGATGCAGCGTGGTCATGATTCAAATCCAGAAATGAGTGAAGACGAGTGAGAAACGAGAGACGGCGGGAGTGGCGGGTGCGGTTCACTCATTTCTCACCCCTCCCCACTCGTTTCTCGCTCTCAAGGGCACCAGTACACCGCCACCGGCACGCGTTGCTGGGTCAGCACGGCGCGCACCGGATAGTCGCGCGCGGCACCCAGGCCAAGCCGCGCGTCGGCGAGTACGTCGCGCTTCTTCTCGCCAGCCACCAGCAGGTACAACGCGCGCGTTTGCAGCAGCGTGGGCAAGGTCAGCGTGATGCGCGGCTCGTCGGCACCGGGCGCGTGCATCGGCAGTACGCGCATGCTGCCGTGCGGGTCCAGCGCTTCGGCGAGGTGGTCGCCGCCGGGAAAGAACGAAGCGGTGTGGCCGTCGTCACCCATGCCCAACACCACCGCGTCGAACGGCAGCGGCAACGCGGCGATGCGTGCTTCGGCGCGGGCCAGGCCGGCCTCCGGGCTGGCGTCGCCGGTGTACAGCGGAATGAATGGCGCCGCGGCAGCGGCGTGCTGCAGCAGGTGCGTATGCACCAGTCGCGCGTTGGAGCGCACATCGCTTTCCGGCACCCAGCGTTCGTCGACCAGGGTCACCTGCACCCTGGTCCAGTCCAGTGCCTGGCGCGACAGCTGCTCGAAGAAATCCTTCGGCGTGCTGCCGCCGGAGACCGCCAGCACGGCCTGGCCGCGTTGCGCCAGGCCGTCGCGCAGGCGTTCGGCCACGCGCTCGGCCAGCGCCACGGCTTGCGCCTGGCATCCGGTAAAGCTGTGGGTGGTGACGTTGGTGGGTGCGGACATGGCGGGTTCGATCGGCGGCGAGGTGATGCGTTCCAGTGTGGTTGGGGCGGCGCAGGCAGCAGGTGAAGTGCGCGCCTATTCGTTGTCGTCGTGCCAGGTGCGGCCGTCGCGCTCGACCAGCGCCACCGACGCGCTCGGCCCCCAGCTGCCGGCCGCGTACGGCCGCGGCGCTTCGCCGCTGTCGCTCCACGCGGCCAGGATGGGGCCGGCCCAGCGCCAGGCCGCTTCCACTTCGTCGCGGCGCATGAACAAGGTGGGATTGCCGCGCACCACGTCCAGCAGCAGGCGTTCGTAGGCGTCGGGCTGCGACACGCCGAACGCCTCGGCGAAGCTCATGTCCAACGGCACGTGGCGCAGGCGCAGGCCGCCGGGGCCGGGGTGCTTGATGGTCAGCCACAGCTTCACGCCCTCGTCCGGCTGCAGCCGCAGCACCAGCCGGTTCTGCGCCAGCGAGCCGGAGGCGGCGTCGAAGATGGAATGCGGCACCGGCTTGAAGGTCACCGCGATCTCCGACACCCGATGCGCGAGGCGCTTGCCGGTGCGCAGGTAGAACGGCACGCCGGCCCAGCGCCAGTTGCCGATCTCGGCTTTCAGCGCGACGAAGGTCTCGGTATCGGATTTCGCGTTGCCCAGTTCCTCGCCGTAGCCGGGCACGCTGGCGCCCTCGGCCACGCCGGCGCGGTACTGGCCGCGCACGGTGAGCTGGCCGGCGTTGCTCGCGTCGATGGGCTTGAGCGAGTGCAGCACCTTGAGCTTCTCGTCGCGCACCGCGTCCGGCGCCAGCGACGAGGGCGGTTCCATGGCCACCATGCACAGCAGTTGCAGCATGTGGTTCTGCACCATGTCGCGCAGCGCGCCGGCGCGGTCGTAATAGGCGCCGCGGTGGCCCACGCCCAGCGTCTCGGCCACGGTGATCTGCACGTGGTCGATGTGCGCGGAGTTCCACAGCGGCTCGAACAGCGCGTTGCCGAAGCGCAGCACCAGCAGGTTCTGCACCGTCTCCTTGCCGAGGTAGTGGTCGATGCGGAAGGTCTGGGTTTCGTCGAACACCTGGCCGACCGCGTCGTTGATCCGGTTGGCGCTGTCCAGGTCGCGGCCGATGGGCTTCTCCAGCACCACGCGCGACTTGCCCTGGTTCAAGCCGTAATGGCCCAGCCGCTTGCAGATGTCGACGAACAGTTCGGGCGAGGTCGACAGGTAGAACACCCGCACGTGGTCGGGCTCGGCGCCGATGAAGGCGGCGAAATCGTCCCAGCCCTCGTCCTTGCGCGCATCCAGCGGGCGGTAGAACACCTGCTGCAGGAACTCGTCCAGCTGGCGGGCATCGCAGATCGCGATCAGCGCCTCGCGCAGTTGCGCGCGATAGCCGGCGTCGTCCAGCGCCTCGCGCGCCACGCCGATGATGCGGCTGCTGGGCGGCAACTGGTGGTCGAGAAAACGGTGGAACAGCGCCGGCAGCAATTTGCGCGCGGCGAGATCGCCGGTGCCGCCGAAAATCACCAGGTCGAATGGCTCGACGGTTTGGGGGGAAGCAGTCACGCGATCACCTCGACTCGATGCCGGCTGGCGGGCCGCGGCCGGATGCCGCTGCCCGGGTTTTTGCCGATGGTACCAGTGAAATACCAGAGCGACTACCCGGTTGCATACGAATTCATCGGCGGCCCCAGCAGAACGATCCGCAGGCAGTCCCGTCACCCCCGTTGTCCCTGAGCGCAGGCCGTTCCCGCAGGCCGTACGCGGGGAGCAGCCAGGGATGGCTGTGCCTTGGGGAGCAAGGAAGTCGAAGGGTCCGGTCACCCGGCGATGCACTTCGACCCCGCTCGCCGGCGCGAGCCACGCTCGGTGCGAACGGCTGGGGATGGCCGAGCGTTTGCTGGCGGGCATATCGCACCGTCATGGCTTGCGGCCGGTGGATCGCTATTGGTATGGTGCGCGCCATGGAAACCACCTTGTCCAAGGAATACCGCCGGATCTGCCGCGACCCGGCCAATCACCAGCCGCTGGCCTACCTGCGACTGCGCCAGGCGATCCGCAACGTGGTGCAGCAGCACGACGTCGAGCCGGGCCACGCGCTGCCCAGCGAACGCGACCTGGCGCTGGTGCTGAAGCTCTCGCGGGTCACCGTGCGCAAGGCGATCGCCGGCCTGGTCGAGGAAGGCCTGCTGACCCAGCGCCACGGCGCCGGCACCTTCATCGCCGAGCGCATCGTCAAGCCGATGTCGCGGCTGACCAGTTTCACCGAGGACCTGCGCGAGCGCGGACTGCGCCCGCGTTCGGAGTTCTTCGAGCGGGTGATCGGCGAGGTGACGCCGGAGGAGTCGATGGCGATGAACCTCTCGCCCGGCTCGCTGGTGGTGCGCCTGCATCGCCTGCGCTACGGGCAGGACGAGCCGCTGGCGATCGAGCGCAGCGTGGTGCCGGCCAGCGTGCTGCCCGATCCGATGCTGGTGCGCGACTCGCTGTACGAGGCGCTCGAACAACTCGGCTGCCGCCCGCGCCGCGCGCTGCAGCGCCTGCGCGCGGTGTCGCTGAACGCGCAGCAGGCGCGGCTGCTGCACGTGGCGGTGGGCAGCGCCGGCCTGAACATCGAACGGCGCAGCTTCCTCGACGACGGCCGCGTGGTCGAGTTCACCACCTCCTGGTATCGCGGCGACATCTACGACTTCGTCGCCGAATTGCACACCGACTGAAGGACAAGCATGAACGCCAGCGACACCCTGATGTTCCGCGAAGCGCAGGAATCGGCCGCGGTAGTGGCGCGCCAGCTTGCCGCCAACGAAGCGGTGGTGAGCGCGCTGGCGCAGTCGCTGCGCGAGGCGCCGCCACGCTTCATCGTCACCTGCGCGCGCGGCAGTTCGGATCACGCCGCGGCCTACGCCAAGTACGTGTTCGAGACGCAGCTGGGCATCGCCACCGCCTCGGCGTCGCCCTCGGTGAGCTCGGTGTATGCCGCCGAGCAGCAGTGGCGGGACGCGCTGTTCATCGCGATTTCGCAATCGGGCAAGAGCCCCGACCTGCTGCGCACCGCGGAGGCGGCGAAACGTGCCGGTGCGCGCGTGGTGGCGCTGGTCAACGTGGCCGATTCGCCGCTGGCCGCGCTGGCCGACACCGTGATTCCGCTGCACGCCGGGCCCGAGCGCAGCGTGGCGGCGACCAAGAGCTACCTCGCCGCGCTGGCCGCGGTGCTGCACCTGTGCGCGCGCTGGAGCGGCGACGCCGAACTCGACGCCGCGCTGCCGACCCTGCCCGACGCCTTGCGCAAGAGCTGGGATGCGGACTGGTCCAGCCTCCATGAAGGCCTCGTCGGCGCGCACAACCTGTTCGTGGTCGGCCGCGGCTTCGGCCTCGGCATCGCGCTGGAAGCGGCGCTCAAGTTCAAGGAAACCTGCGGCCTGCACGCCGAGGCGTTCAGCGCCGCCGAGGTGAAGCACGGCCCGATGGCGCTGGTCGGACCGGACTTCCCGGTGCTGTGCTTCGCCCAGGACGACGACACCCTGGCCAGCACGCTGGCGGTGGCGCGCGAGTTCCGCGGCCGCGGCGCGCAGGTCTTCGTTGCCGCGCCGGGCCAGCACGGCCCCGGCACGCTGCCGGTGGCCGGTGGCCTGCCCGCGCTGTGCACGCCGCTGCTGATCATCCAGAGCTTCTACCGCGCCGCCAGCGAGCTTGCGCTGCGCCGCGGTTTCAACCCCGACGTGCCGCCGCATCTGAACAAGGTCACGGAGACGGTTTGAGCATGCCGTAGGGCGGGCACTGCCCGCCGGCCTTTATTTTCGCGTGACGGGGAGCGGCGGGCAGTGCCCGCCCTACGAGGGTATTGCTCCTTCAGTCGCGCATCATCAACGGAATTCGCCATGCTTCACGTCCTCACCCACGCCCGCGTACTCACCCCCGACGGCTGGCGCGACGACTTAGCCGTGCTGCTCGACGGCGAGCGTATCGCCGACCTGCTGCCGCCATCCGATCCGCGCGTGGGCGCCGCGCAGGTGCACGACCTCGCCGGCGCCATGCTGCTGCCGGGCTTCATCGACGTGCAGGTCAACGGCGGTGGCGGCGTGCTGTTCAACGAGGCACCGACGGTGGAGACGATCCGCCGCATCGGCGCGGCCCACCGGCGCTACGGCACCACCGGTTTCCTGCCGACCCTGATCAGCGATCGGGTCGAGGTGATGCGCGAAGCGCTGGCGGCGGTGGAACAGGCATTGGCCGAAGGCGTGCCGGGCCTGCTCGGCATCCACCTCGAAGGGCCGTACCTGGCGCCCGCCCGCAAGGGCGTGCACGACGCGAAGTACTTCCACGTGCCCGGCGCCGACGAGCTGGCCTTGCTGTGCGCACCCCATCGCGGCATCCGGCTGGTCACGCTGGCGCCGGACCGGGTGCCGCCGGCGAGCATCCGCGCGCTCGCCGCCGCCAGGGTGATCGTCTGCGCCGGCCATACCGCCGCCGACTACGAAACCACCCGCGCCGCACTCGATGCCGGCGTGCGCGGCTTCACGCATTTGTTCAACGCGATGACCCCGTTCGGCAGCCGCGAGCCGGGCGTGGTCGGCGCCGCGCTGGAAGATGCGGCGAGCTGGTGCGGCATCATCGTCGACGGCCACCACGTGCACCCGGCCAGCCTGCGTGTGGCGATCGCCGCCAAGGCCCGCGGCAAGATGCTGCTGGTCACCGACGCGATGCCGCCGGTCGGCGCCGACCGCCCCGACTACGTGCTCAACGGCGAAACCATCACCGTGAAAGACGGCATCTGCCAGACCGCCAGCGGCGTGCTCGCCGGCTCGGCGCTCGACATGGCCGCCGCCGTGCGCAACACCGTGCAGATGCTCGGCCTGCCGCTGGACGAGGCAGTGCGCATGGCCAGCACCTGGCCGGCCGAGTTCCTCGGTCTTGGCGCAAGCCGCGGCCGCATCGCGCCCGGCTGCCGCGCCGATCTGGTGGCGATGGACGATGCGTTGCGCGTGCGGCAAAGCTGGATCGACGGCGAGGAGCGGGGCGAGAAGTGAGTGGAGAGGAGTGAGAGGTGAGAGAGAGCCAGCACCACGCCTCGACCCGCCTTTTCTCGTTTCTCACCCCTCTCCACTCACTCCCGCACCATTGCCCGAATGGGCGTCCGCCGCTACAGTGACGCGGTTCAGGTGTCCCGACGGTTCAACGCCCAAGGGATGAAACGGGAAGCCGGTGCGTGGTGTGCGAACACTGCAAGGCCGGCGCTGCCCCCGCAACGGTAAGCGAAAGACACGAACGGCGAAGGCCACTGTGCGATGCACGGGAAGGCGCCGTTCGCGGCGAGCGGAATCACCGCCCGCCACTCGCGAGCCCGGAGACCGGCCTGGACGCTCCTTGGTGGCTCGCGGTGGGCGAGGCCGGACCACGGCCTGTCTGTCCGTCGTTCCGTCCCCGCTTTTTCGCCCGGCTGCCATTCCCTCTGGACATGCGGCCGTGCGCGGGTGCGCGGCGAAGGAAAACGAAGATGAAGAAGACCTTGCTGGCCAGCTTGATGCTGGCCTGCGCCACCGGTGCCGGCGCGACCGGGCTGGACCCATCCGGGCAGGACCGCGCCATTTCGCTGGAGCCGGTGATCGTCACCGCCACGCGCACGCCGATCGACATCGGCGACTCGCTGTCGTCGGTGAGCGTGATCAGCCGCGCCGACATCGAGCGGCTGCAGCCGGTGTCGATCGCCGACCTGCTGACCGGCCTGCCCGGCGTGAGCTTCGCCAACGCCGGCGGCTACGGCCAGCAGACTTCGCTGTTCCTGCGCGGCGCCAATTCCACCCACACCCTGCTGCTGGTCGATGGCGTGCGGGTGGCTTCGGTCAGCGCGGGGCTGGCCGCGTTCGAGCAGATTCCGGTGGAGCAGATCGAACGCATCGAGATCGTGCGCGGCCCGCGCTCCAGCCTCTACGGCGCCGATGCGATCGGCGGCGTGATCCAGATCTTCACCCGCCGCGGCTCGCGCGACGGCGGCCTCGAACCGTCGCTGGCGCTCACCGCCGGCACCGACAAGCTGTTGCGCGGCCAGCTCGGGCTGTCCGGCGGCAGCGAACAGGGCTGGTACAACCTGGGCGCGGGCAGCCAGTACACCGGCGGCATCAACACCTGCCGCGTCGGCGCCGCCGCGGCCTTCGCCGGCTGCTTCACCGACGAGCCGGATCGCGATCCGTCGCGCAACAAGAACCTCAGCGCCAGCGGCGGCTACCGCTGGGACAACGGTGCCGAACTGACCGGCACCTGGCTGCGCAGCCTGGGCGAGGCGCATTTCGACGGCAGCTACCAGAACCGCTGGCGCACCGTGCAGCAGGTCGCCGGTTCGACCTTCGGCTTCCGTCCGCTGCAGGCGTGGAAGAGCACGCTCAGCGTGGGCCAGAACCTGGACCGCTACGACAACTACGAGAACGCGAGCTTCGTCGGCTACATCTATTCGCGCCGCAACCAGGCCTCGTGGCAGAACGACATCAACCTGGCCGCGGACCAGCTGCTGACGCTCGGCGTCGACTGGCAGGGCGAGCACATCGACAGCGACACCGGCTTTCTCGCCACCCGCCGCCACGACACCGGCGCGTACGCGCAGTACCAGGCCACGTTCGGGCCGAACGAGCTGGCGCTCTCCGCGCGGCGCGACAGGAACAGCCAGTACGGCCACCACGACACCGGCGCACTGGCCTGGGGTTATCACTTCGACAGCGGCGTGAAGCTCACCGCCAGCTACGGCAGCGCCTTCCACGCGCCCACCTTCAACGATCTCTACTACCCCTACGGCAGCGGCAATCCGGACCTGAAACCGGAGACCTCGCGCAGCGCCGAGCTGGGCCTTAGCCGGCAGCACGATGGCTGGAACTGGGCGCTGAACGCCTACCAGACGCGCATCGACCAGCTGATCGCGCTGGACAGCCAGTACTTCCCGCGCAACATCAGCAAGGCGCGCATCCGCGGCGTGGAAGGCCAGTTCGGCGCCCGGCTCGGCGGCTGGCAGCTGCAGAGCTACCTGACCTGGCTGCAGCCGCGCAACGAGGATGGCGGCCCGAACGACGGCAACGTGCTGCCGCGCCGCGCCGAGCAGACGGCGCGCATCGACCTGGACCGCCGCTACGGCGCCTTCGGCGTCGGCGCCACGTTCAACGCCGCCGGCCACCGCTATGACGATGCGGCCAACGCACACCGACTGGGCGGTTACGCCACCACCGACTTGCGTGCGAGCTGGCAGTTCGACCGCGCCTGGCAACTGGAGGCGCGCCTGGCCAATGCGTTCGACCGCCACTACGAAACGGTCTGGTACTTCAACCAGCCCGGGCGCGAGCTGCTGCTGACCTTGCGCTACCGCCCCGGCGCGCGCTGATCGGGAATAGCCGGCGGGAAAAGCTGGCGGGCGGTGCCCGCCCTACGTCGGGTAGGGCGGGCACTGCCCGCCGGCCGCGTCCGCATGCATGCCGCCCGTCACTGCCGTCGGCCGCGCGGGTGCCGTTATGCTTGGACGCCAGGGAGAGCCACGTGAACGCATTCGCACCGATGATCCGCCGCCCGGTCGGCACCTCGCTACTCGCCATCGGCCTGATGATCGCGGGCGTGTGGGCCTATCTGCTGATCGGCGTGGCGGCGTTCCCGTCGATCGAGTTTCCCGGCGTGGCGGTGGTGGCGGGCATGCCCGGCGCCAGCGCGCAGACCATGGCCACCACGGTGATGGCGCCGCTGGAACGGCACATCGGGCGCATCCCGGGCGTGCAGTTCATGTTCTCCAGCGCCAGCGAAGGGCGCGCGCAGATCCAGGTGTTGTTCAAGTACGGGCGCTCCACCGATGCGGCTGCGCGCGACGTGCAGGCGGCGCTCAATGCCGCCGCTGCCGACCTGCCGCCGGGGATGCCGGCACCGCCGCAGTACTTCAAGTTCGATACCTCGACCATCCCGGTGCTGCTGGTCACGCTGACTTCCAGCAGCCTGCCGCCGGACCGCCTCTACGATCTCACCGACACCCTGCTCAAGCCCGCGGTGGCGCAGATCCCCGGCGTGGCCCAGGTGCAGGTCGGCGGCGGCACCCCGCACGCGGTGCGCATCGCGCTGAACGCCAACGCGCTGGCGATCAAGGGCATCACCACCAACCAGGTCGCCAACGCGCTGCGCGCGGCCAACGTCACCTCGCCGCAGGGCATCCTCAGCGACGGCGTCAGCCAGATGACGGTGACCGCCAACGACGCGCTGCACACGCCGGCGGATTTCGCCAGCCTGGTGATCGCCAGCAACAACGGCGTGCCGGTCCGGCTGGCCGACGTGGCCACGGTGAGCGGCGGGCAGCAGGACCAGTACGCCGCGGCCTGGTTCAACGGCACCCGCGCGGTGACCCTGCAGATCAGCAAGCGTCCGGACGCCAACGCGATCGCCGTGGTCAAGGCGATCCGCGCGGCGCTGCCCGGGCTCAGCCACGTGTTGCCCGCCGACGTGAAGATCACCCCGATCTTCGACCTCACCCCGACGACAGAATCGGCGCTGCACGAGGTCGAGGTGGCGCTGGGCATGAGCATCGTGATGGTGGCGCTGGTGATGCTGCTGTTCCTGCGCCGGCTGCGGCCGACCCTGATCGCCATGCTCAGCGTGCCGCTGTCGCTGGCCGGCGCGCTGATCGTGATGTGGATGCTCGGCTTCACCCTGAACATCTTCTCGCTGGTGGCGCTGGTGCTGTGCGTGGGTTTCGTGGTGGACGACGCGATCGTGGTGATCGAGAACATCGTGCGCCACATCGAGCAGGGCATGGCGCCGCTGCAGGCGGCGCTGACCGGCGTGCGCGAGATCGGTTTCACGGTGGTGTCGATCACGCTGTCGCTGATCGCCGTGTTCGGGCCGATGGTGTTCGGCGACAACATGTTCACCATGCTGATGCGCGAGTTCGCGGTGACCCTGGTCGCCACCATCGTGATCTCCGCGGTGGTCTCGCTCACCCTCACCCCGGCCCTGTGCGGGCGCAGCCTGGTGCACGAGCCGGAGGGCAGCCGCACGCCCGGGCGGCTGGAGCGGCTGGCCGAGCGCTTCGATGGCTGGCTGCTCGCGCAGTACCGGCGCGCGCTGGACTGGTCGATGCACCATCGCCGCCTGATGCGCTGGCAGCCCGCCGTGCTGCTCGTGCTCACCGGCGTGCTGGCGGTGCTGGTGGTGATGACCGCCGGCGGCGGCCTGATGCCGAAGGAGGACACCGGCCTGGTGCAGGTGCAGATCACTGCCGGCCCGAACATCTCGCCGACCCGGCTGACCACGCGCTCACGCGAGGTGGCCGCGGTGTTCCAGGCCGACCCGGCGGTGCTGGACGTATCCACCATCGTCAACGGCGGCAACGGCGCGCACCTGTTCGTCGACCTCAAGCCGCTGGGCGATCGGCCGGACGATCGCCACGTCACGGTGCAGCAGGTGGTCGACCGCCTCGCCGCCCACTTCAAGGGCGTCACCGACCTCGACGTGGCGGTGTCCGCGGTGCAGTTCTTCGGTGGTGGCGGTGGCGGCGGCCTGGGCGGCGGCAATGTCGGGCGCTACTCGTTCCAGCTCGACAGCCTGGACGGCACGCCGCTGCAGGAACCCACCCTGCATCTCGAACACGTCATGCGCGGCATGAAGCAGTTCAAGGATGTCACCAGCAGCTTCGACGGCATCGGCACCCAGCAGGTGGTGCAGGTCGACCGCGCCGCCGCCGCGCGGCTGCAGGTGAGCATGGGCCAGATCGACTCGGCGCTGTACAACGCGTTCGGGCAGAACCAGATCTCCACCATCTATTCGGACATCAACCAGTACCGCGTGGTGCTGACCGCCGACCGCGGCGACGAGCTGAGCCCGCAGGGATTGCTCGGCACCTATGTGCGCAGCAGCCGCGGCGAGATGATCCCGCTCTCCGCGCTGGCCACGATCCAGCCGCACCTGGCACCGGCCACGGTCAGCCACTTCAACCAGCTCGAATCGGCCTCGATCAACTACAACCTGGCCGAGGGCATCACCCCGGCGGAAGGCCTGAAGCTGGTCGACCAGGCGATCTTCGCCGCCGCGCTGCCGAACGGCATCCAGCGCAAGTACACCGGCGAGAACCAGAACCTGGTCGACGCGCTGAGCGACGTGCTGTTGCTGCTGCTGGCGGTGATCCTGGTGATGTACGTGGTGCTGGGCGTGCTGTACGAGAGCCTGATCCACCCGCTGACCATCCTCTCCACCCTGCCCGCCGCCGGCATGGGGGCGTTCCTCGCCATGCTGGTGACCCACACCCAGCTGACCCTGATGTCGGTGATCGCGGTGCTGATGCTGATCGGCATCGTCAAGAAGAACGCGATCCTGATGGTCGATTTCGCCCTGGTCGCCGAACGCGAGCGCGGCCTGTCGCCGCCCGAGGCCATCCGCGAGGCCGCGCTGGTGCGCTTCCGCCCGATCACCATGACCACCCTGGTGGCGATGGGCGCGGCGCTGCCGCTGGCGGTGGGCTTCGGCTACGGCTCGGAGCTGCGCCAGCCGCTGGGCATCGCGATCCTCGGCGGCCTGCTGGTGTCGCAGCTGCTGACCCTGTTGAGCACGCCGGCGATCTACCTGTGGCAGCACGACCACCGCGAGCGCAAGGCGGTGCAGAAGCGCATCCGCGAGGAATTCCGCCGTGGCCGCCAGCCGCCACCGATGCCCGCCGTGCCCAAGGGCATGCCGGCGCTGCCCAAGTAGGCGGGAGCCGGAACTGGGGATGGGGCAATGTCGACCCCGATCACCGTCGAGGTCGGCCCGAGTATCTCGCTCACCCTGAGCGTTGCCGCGCAGCGGCGGAGTCGAAGGGCCGGGCCTGCGGGCGGCTTCGACTCCGCGCCTGCGGCGCTACGCTCAGCCCGACCGGTGTGGGGAGATCCACGCAAGGCGGGTACGGCCCCCGCCTTCCCCTCTCCCCGGCCCCGTCAGTCCAACCCCCTGCCTTCCGGCACGGTGCGTACTTCAGGCACATACGCCCCCGGATGCCCGGTGGCATAAAGCCGCCATGAAAGGAACTCCGCTGCCCACCGCTGGTCTTGCGTACTTGGCGCACGCGTGCGCCGTGCGCCGCTCCGCTTCCTCGCCGCGGGTATTCGCGTGAACGTGTTCGCCCCGTTGATCCGCCGCCCGGCCGGCACCTCGCTGCTTGCCGTCGGCCTGGTGCTGGCCGGGCTGTGGGCTTACCTGCTGCTGGGCGTGGCGGCGCTGCCCTCGCTGGACTTCCCCGGTGTCTACGTGGTGGCGAACATGCCCGGCGCCAGCGCGCAGACCATGGCCAACACGGTGATGGCGCCGCTGGAACGCCATCTTGGCCAGATCCCCGGCATCGACGACATGTACGGCAACGCCAACGAAGGCGCGGTGGGGATCGGCGTGCGCTTCAACTTCAGCCGCACCGCCGACAGCGCAGCGCGGGACGTGCAGGCGGCGCTGAATGCCGCGGCGGCCGACCTGCCCGCGGGCATGCCTTCGCCCCCGCAGTACTTCAAGTTCGATACCTCGCAGATCCCGATCCTCTTCATCACCCTGACCTCCGAGGGCATGCCGCAGGACAAGCTGTTCGACCTGGCCGACACCTTGCTGAAACCCGCCGTCGCGCAGATCGACGGCGTGGCCCAGGTGCAGGTGTTCGGCGGCACCCCGCACGCGGTGCGCATCGACCTGGACAACCGAGCGCTGGCCGCCAAGGACCTCACCGCCAACGACGTCGCCAACGCGTTGCGCGCAGCCAACGTCAACTCGCCGCAGGGCATCATCAGCGACGGTCGCACGCAGATGACGGTGAGCGCCAACGACGGCCTGCGCGAGCCGGCCCAGTTCGCCGACCTGCTGATCGCCGAGCGCAACGGCGCGCCGGTGCGGCTGTCCGACGTGGCGCATGTCTACTCCGGCCAGCAGGATCAATACCAGGCGGCGTGGTTCAACGGCGCGCGCACGGTCGGCCTGCAGATCACCAAGCGGCCGGAGGCGAACGCGGTGGCCACGGTGGCGGCGATCCGCGCGCGTCTGCCGCAACTGGCCGCCTCGTTGCCCTCTGACGTCAACATGCAGCCGGTGTTCGACCTCACCCAGACCACGCAGTCGGCGCTGCACGAGGTGAAGGTCGCGCTGCTGATCTCGATCGCGATGGTGGCGCTGGTGATGCTGGTGTTCCTGCGCCGGCTGCGGCCGACCCTGATCGCCATGCTCAGCGTGCCGCTGTCGCTGGCCGGCGCGTTCGTGGTGATGTGGATGCTCGGCTACACCCTGAACACCCTGTCGCTGGTGGCGCTGGTGCTGTGCATCGGCTTCGTCGTCGACGACGCGATCGTGGTGATCGAGAACATCGTGCGGCA
>MKTU01000031.1 GCA_001898415.1 Rhodanobacter sp. 67-28
GAACGTGGCCGATGCGCTGCAGGCGCTGCAATACGACGCCGACGGCCTGGCCGCCCAGCTCGCCGCCGAGGACGCCGCCGCGCAGCGGCTGGCGCTGGCCCAGCGGCAGTACCGGGTCGGCGCCAGCGGCTATCTCGACCTGCTGCAGGCGCAGCGTGACCACCAGCGCGCGCGCATCGCGCTGATCCAGGCACGCACCGCGCGGCTGGCCGATACCGCTGCGCTGTATGCCGCGCTCGGCGGCAGCTGGCAACACGACATCGACGAACCATTGACCAGACAGGACCAGTAATCCCGGCGCCGTCATTCCCGCGAACGCGGGAATGACGGACGGTAAAGCGGCCATGCGAGTCCCTTCGGGTTTCGCGGCAAGCGACGATCGAACCCATCACCGCATCAACCCAAAGGAGCCCGCGCATGCCCACGCGCGTTGACAACAAACCCGGCACCACCAAGCGCATGCTCTGGATGGTCGGCGGCGTGCTGCTGCTGATCGCCGTGATCGTCGGCATCAAGGTGCTGCTGGTGATGCGCATGATCCACTCGATGCCGCAACCGGCGCCGGCCACGGTCAGCACCACCACCGTCCGCGAGCAGCCGTGGCAGCCCGCGCTGGACGCGGTCGGCACGCTGCGCGCGGCGCAGGGCGCGGAGCTGGCGATGGATGCCTCCGGCCTGGTCACCGCGGTGCCGCTGAAATCCGGCCAGGACGTCAAGCAGGGCCAGCTGTTGCTGCAGCTGCGCGACGGCGACGAGGCGGCCAAGCTGGAGCAGCTGCAGGCGACGGCGAAGCTGTCGCAGCTGACCTTCGAGCGCGCGCGCCAGCAGCTGGCGGCGCAGGCGATCAGCCAGGCCGAATACGACCGCGCCGCGGCCGAGCTCAAGGCCAACCAGGCCGCGGTGGCGCAGCAGCAGGTGATCGTGGCGAAGAAGCAGTTGCGCGCGCCGTTCGCCGGCCGCGCCGGCATCATCACGATCAGCCCGGGCGACTACGTCAGCGCCGGCACCACGCTGGTGACGCTGCAGCAGCTCGACCCGCTGTTCGTCGACTTCCACGTGCCGCAGAGCGAGCTGGGCCGGTTGCAGGTCGGCCAGTCGCTGCACCTGAACCTGGATGCCTATGAAGGGCGCCAGTTCGACGGCAAGCTCACCGCGATCAGCCCCAAGGTCGACCCCGGCACCCGCAACGTGCGGGTGGAGGCCAGCGTGCCGAACCACGACAAGGCGCTGAGCCCGGGCATGTTCGCCAAGCTCGCCGTCGACGTCGGCCAGCGCCAGCCGCGGCTGACCCTGCCGCAGGCGGCGATCGTCTACAACCCGTACGGCGACACCGTCTACGTGGTGCATCCATCCAAGGGCAAGGACGCGCAGGGCCACCCGCTGCCGCCGACGGTGCAACAGACCTTCGTCACCGTGGGCGAGACCCGCGGCGACCAGGTGGCGATCGTCAAGGGCCTCGCCGCCGGTACCGAGGTGGTGACCAGCGGCCAGGTGAAGCTGAAGAACGATGCGCCGATCAAGGTCGACAACCGGGTGCAACCGGCCGACAGCGCGCACCCCACGCCGCAGGAACACTGAGCCGCCACGATGAAATTCACCGACTCGTTCATCAACAAGCCGGTGCTGGCGATCGTCGTCAGCCTGCTGATCCTGGTGCTGGGCATCCGCGCGGTCAGCAGCCTCAGCGTGCGCCAGTATCCGGAGACGCAGAACGCCACGGTCACCGTCACCACCGCCTACTACGGCGCCGACGCGGCGACCATGGCCGGCTTCATCACGCAGCCGCTGGAGCAGGCGATCTCGCAGGCGCAGGGCATCGACTACCTGTCCTCCAGCAGCGTATCGGGCGTGTCCACCATCACCGCCACGTTGCGCCTCAACTACGACGCCAACCGCGCGCTGACCGAGATCACCACCCAGGTCAATTCGGTGAAGAACCAGCTGCCGCCGCAGGCGCAGCAGCCGGTGCTGAACGTGCAGACCGGCGAGACGGTCGACGCGATGTACATCGGCTTCTACAGCGACGTGCTGCCGACCAACAACATCACCGACTACCTCGCGCGCGTGGTCAAGCCGAAGCTGGACGCGCTCGACGGCGTGCAGACCGCCGAGCTGCTCGGCGCGCGCCAGTTCGCGCTGCGCGCGTGGCTGGACCCGGCCAGGATGGCCGCGCACGGCGTCACCGCCAGCGACGTCAACGCCGCGCTGGCGGCCAACAACTATCTCGCCGCGGTCGGCTCCAGCAAGGGCCAGGCGGTGACGGTGGACCTGACCACCGACAGCAGCCTGCACACGGTGGATGAATTCAAGCAGCTGGTGGTCCGCCAGTCCGGCGGCGCGATCGTGCGGCTGCAGGATGTGGCCACGGTGTCGCTGGGCTCGGAGAACTACGACTTCAACGTGGCCTTCAACGGCAAGCGTTCGGTGTTCATCGGCATCAAGGTCGCGCCGGACGCCAACGTGCTGGACGTGGCCCAGCGCGTGCGCGATGCGTTCCCCGAGATCCAGCACCAGTTGCCGAGCGGGCTGACCGGCAAGATCGTCTACGACGGCACCGACTTCGTGAACAGCTCGATCAACGAGGTCATCAAGACCCTGGTCGAGGCGCTGGTGATCGTCACCCTGGTGATCTTCCTGTTCCTGGGCAGCCTGCGCGCGGTGATCATCCCGGTGATCGCGATGCCGCTGGCGCTGATCGGCGCGTTCTTCGTGATGCTGGTGCTGGGCTACTCGATCAACCTGCTGACCCTGCTGGCGCTGGTGCTGGCGATCGGCCTGGTGGTGGACGACGCGATCATCGTGGTGGAGAACGTCGACCGCCACATGAAGGAGGAAGGCAAGACCCCGCTGCAGGCCGCGCTGCTGGCCGCACGCGAGCTGGGCGGGCCGATCCTGGCGATGACCGTGGTGCTGATCGCGGTGTACGTGCCGATCGGCTTTCAGAAGGGCCTCACCGGCGCGCTGTTCAGCGAGTTCGCGTTCACCCTCGCCGGCGCGGTGACCGTGTCGGCGATCGTGGCGCTGACGCTGTCGCCGATGCTGACCTCGCGCTTCTTCACCAGCGGGCAGGAAGGCGGTCGCTTCGTGCAGTTCATCGACCGCCAGTTCGACCGCGTGCACCACGGTTACCAGCGCGTGCTGCACAACGTGCTGTCGACCTGGGTGGTGGTGATCGTGATGGCCGGCCTGCTGCTGCTGGCCACGGTGGCGCTGGGCGTCACTGCGCAATCGGAACTGGCGCCGGAGGAGGACCAGGGCGTGGTGGTGGGCCAGATCGTCGGCGCACCGAACGCCACCGCCGAGCAGATGAACGTTTACGCCACCCAGATGTTCGAGCTGGCCAAGGAATTGCCCGAGTACGAGCAGATGTTCCAGCTGACCGGCGTGCCGACGGTGAACCAGGGCATCGGCGGCGTGGTGTTCAAGCCGTGGGACCAGCGCGAGCGCAGCGCGCACGAACTGCAGCAGGTGTTGCAGGAAAAATGGAACGGCATCGCCGGCGGCCGTGTGGCGGCGTTCCAGTTTCCGCCGCTGCCCGGCGCGCAGGGCCTGCCGATCCAGGTGGTGATCACCACCACCGAGCCGTTCGACAATCTCAACGAAGTGGCCAGCGCGGTGCTGGCCAAGGCCCAGGCCAGCGGCAAGTTCTACTTCATCGACTCCGACCTGAAGATCGACAAGCCGCAGGCCACGGTGAACCTGGACCGCGACCTGATCGCCACGCTGGGCCTGACCCAGGCGGACGTCGGCGCCGCGCTGGGTTCGGCGCTGGGCGGCGGCTACGTCAACTACTTCTCGATCGCCGGGCGCTCGTACCGCGTGATCCCGCAGGTGCTGCAGGCCGACCGCCTCAACCCGGAACAGGTGCTGGACTACTACCTGCGCGTGCCGGACGGCTCGGTGATCCAGGCCGGCACCGTGGCCAAGGTCACCCACGAGGTGGTGCCGCAGTCGCTGAACCGCTTCCAGCAGCTGAACTCGGCCACCATCTCCGGCGTGTCGGGCATGTCGCAGGGCGATGCGCTGGCTTACCTGCGCGACCTGGTGCACGAGGTGGCGCAGACCGGCTACACCGTCGACTACGCCGGCCAGTCGCGCCAGTTCATGCAGGAATCCGGCGGCTTCGGCGGCACCTTGCTGTTCGCCGTCATCATCGTGTTCCTGGCGCTGGCGGCGCAGTTCAACAGCTTGCGCGACCCGGTGGTGATCCTGGTCTCGGTGCCGCTGGCGCTGTTCGGGGCGCTGATCTTCGTCAACCTGTTCACCAGCCTCAACATCTACACCGAGGTGGGCCTGGTCACCCTGATGGGCCTGATCAGCAAGCACGGCATCCTGATCGTGCAGTTCGCCAACGACTCGCAACGCGCCGGCATGTCCAAGCGCGAGGCGATCGAGCACGCCGCGGCGGTGCGCCTGCGGCCGATCCTGATGACCACCGCGGCGATGGTGCTCGGCGTGATGCCGCTGGTGATCGCCGCCGGCGCCGGCGCCGCGGGCCGCTTCAACATGGGCCTGGTGATCTCCACCGGCCTGGCCATCGGCACCGTGTTCACCCTGTTCGTGGTGCCCGCGTTCTACCTGCTGCTGGCGGCGGACCACCATCGCGGCCAGCCGAGGGACGACGCGAATCCGGTGGTGGCCTAGACGAGGAAGCCCACGCTGGTAGAGCAAGAGCCGGCGGGCAGTGCCCGCCCTACGCGACGATACGTCGGCACGTGTAGGGCGGGCACTGCCCGCCGCTTCCTTCCCGGGTCCACAGAAAAAGCCGGCGGACATGGTCCGCCGGCTTTCTTCGCACCCGCCGCGATCTCAGTTGCGCGACTGCAGCTTCGACAGCAAGCGCAGCAGTTCCAGGTACAGCCATACCAGGGTCACCACCAGGGCGAAGGCGCCGTACCACTCCATGTATTTCGGTGCGCGGGCGTGCACGCCCTGCTCGATCATGTCGAAGTCGAGGATCAGGTTGAGCGCGGCGATCACCACCACCACGCCGCTGAAAGCGATGCCCAGGCCGCTGGAGCCGTTGATGAAGCCCATCGAATGGCCGAAGAAACCCATCACCATGTTGGCCAGGTACAGCAGCATGATGCCGCCGGTGGCCGCGACGATGCCGAGCTTGAACTTCTCGGTGGCGCGGATCAGCCCGCTGCGATAGGCCAGCAGCATCGCCGCCATCACGCCGAAGGTCAGCCCCACCGCCTGCATCACGATGCCCGGGTAGCGCATCTCGAAGATCGCCGACAACGCGCCGATGAAGACGCCCTCCACCAGCGCGTACAACGGCGCGGTGACCGGCGCCCAGGTTTTCTTGAACACGGTGACCAGGGCCAGGATCAGGCCGCCGATGGCGCCGCCGATCATCAGCGGGCCCATCGTCGGCAGGCTCTCCGCACCGTTGAACTGGCCCCAGCTGAAGGCCGCGCCGACGATGGCGAGGATCAGCAGCAGGCCGGTCTTGTTGACGGTGCCGTTGAGAGTCATCACCTCGTCGCCATGCGACACCACCGCACCGCTGGCGGCGTCGAGGAAGGTGTTCTTGTTGAGTGCCGGATTACCGCTTTGCATGATGAACTCCGAGGGGTTTGTCGACATCGTAGCCGGCCCGCGACAACCGTGTCAGCCACCGCGCCCAAACGTCGCGGGCTGGCCACGCCGCACCGGGCCGGTCAACTACAATGGGACCTTGCCGAACGTCGCGGAGTTCCAATGAACCCTTCCACCTTGCGCATCGCCACCCGCAAGAGCGCGCTGGCGCTGTGGCAGGCCGAACACGTCGCCGCGCTGCTGCGCGCGGCGCACCCCGGCCTGGGCGTGGAGCTGGTGCCGCTGTCCACCCGCGGCGACGAGATCCTCGACCAGCCGCTGGCCACCATCGGCGGCAAGGGACTGTTCCTCAAGGAGCTGGAAGTGGCCATGCTGGAAGGCCGCGCCGAGCTGGCGGTGCACTCGCTGAAGGACGTGCCGGCCGATCTCGAGAGCGGCTTCACCCTGCCGGCCATCCTGCCCCGCGCCGACGCCGCCGACGCTTTCGTCAGCAACCACTACGCCGACCTCGCCGCGCTGCCGCGGGGCGCGCGCGTGGGCACCTCGTCGCTGCGCCGGCAGGCGCAACTGCGCGCGCTGCGGCCGGATCTGCAGCTGAGCGACCTGCGCGGCAACGTCGGCACCCGGCTGGGCAAGCTCGACGCCGGCCAGTACGACGCGATCGTGCTGGCCTGCGCCGGGCTGGAACGCCTCGGCCTGGCCTCGCGCATCGTCTCGCGACTGGCCGCGCCGGACTGGCTGCCCGCCCCGGGCCAGGCCGCCATCGCGATCGAGGCGCGCGACGAGCATCCGGCGGTGCTGGCCCTGCTCGCCGCGCTCGACGACGCCGACACGCGGCTCACGGTGAGCGCCGAGCGCGCGATGAACCGCGCCCTGGGCGGCAGCTGCACGGTGCCGGTCGGCGCCTGGTGCATGCGCAGCGACCACGGCTTGCACCTGCGCGGCCTCGTCGGCGACGCGGCCAGCGGCCAGCTGCTGCACGCCGAAGGCAGCGCGCCGGCGGATCAGGCCGAGGCACTCGGTCGACAGGTGGCGCAGGCGTTGCTCGCGCAAGGGGCGGGCAAACTGCTGGGGACGTGAGCCGACGCTGTCACGCTCCTGCAGTCCATGCGGCAGCGACCCACGGCGGGCAGTGCCCGCCACCGCCCGTGCGGGGGAGCGGCGGGCGGTGCCCGCCGTGCCACTCCCCATCCGGCGCTCAGAAGCTGTACACGAGATTCGTCGTGGTCAGCGTGTCGGTCTGCTTCACGCCCGGCTGCACGTCGCTGTTGTAGCGGACCTGGAAGCCCACTTTCAGGGCCAGCTTCTTGGTCATGCTGACGGCCAGGCCGGCGTCGTTCTGGATGTAGGTGTTCTTGGAGCCCGCTTCGGTGAGGAACGTGTCCTCGAAGGCGGTGTTGGCGCTCAGCTTGAACTTGTAGTTGACCAGGCCGCGGGCCACCACTTCGCCTTCGGTGGGCTGGCGCTGGGCGACCAGCACGTTGCCGACCAGCACCTGGGTGTCGGCGGGACGGTAGCGCTTGTAGCCGGGGCCGATTTCGAACGACAGCTCGTTGCGCTCGTCCTTCAGCGCGATATAGCCGTAGCCCAGCGAGACCGTGCCCTGCCACAGGTTGGCGCCGAAGTCGTCGTGCTCGTAGCGGGCCGCGCCGACGATGTAGCTGCGCGTGTCGAGCTTGAGGCCGACCGAGGCGCCGGCATCGTAACGGTTGGCGGTGGTGTTGAACTGCTCGATCGTGTTGCCATTGGTGTCGACGATCTTCTGCTCGCTCTTGGAGCGCAGCGCGTCAACGAAGAAGTTGTTCTTCCACTGGTCGTTTTCCTGGCTCAGGCCCAGTTTGGCGTTGATGTTCTCCGAGCGCGAGTTGCCGGTGGACGAGGCGAAACCGAATTCGCCCGAACCGCTCCAGCCGCCGCGATTTTCCGTGTCCTGGGCGTGGGCGGCGAAGCTGGCGAAACCGGCCAGCAGCAGGCCGCCGATCAGGGTCTTGTTCATTGCCGAATATCCGTTTGTTAAAGTTTGGTAACAGCGTACCTTAGCCAGCCGTCTTGAACTCGCAGTGAATGCGCCGGCCCGCCGTGCGACTTGCAGCCATCCACGGCCGCCACCATGCTAGGACGTGCCCCGCCCGAGACGTGCCGAATGGATCGCTACGAACGGATATTGACGCTGCATCGCCTGCTGAAATCGGCGCACTATCCGGTGCCGTTGTCGCGCCTGATGGGCGAACTGGAATGCTCGCGCGCCACGCTGTATCGCGACGTGGCGTTCCTGCGCGATGCGCTGGGCGCGCCGATCGAGAGCGCCGGCACCGACCAGGCGGCATTCCGCTACGAAGCCGGCGAAGGCGAGAAGTTCGAGCTGCCCGGCCTGTGGCTGACCTCCGACGAGCTGGCCTCGCTGCTGGCGCTCAACGAACTGATCAGCCGCTCCGGCCCCGGCGTGCTCGCCGGCACGCTGGCGCCGTTCAAGGCGCGCATCGAGGGCCTGCTGTCGCACCAGGGCAGCGGCAAGGCGCTGCCGATCGAGCGCATCCGGGTGATTCCGTGGGGCGAGCGCAAGCTCGACCAGCAAGTGTTCCGCGTGGTCGCCGGCGCGGTGCTCGAACGGCGCCAGCTGCGCTTCCGCTACCGCGCACGCACCACCAATGCCGACAGCCGCCGGCTGGTCTCGCCGCAGCGGCTGACCCACTACCGCGACAACTGGTACCTCGACGTGTGGGACCACGACCGCGAGGCGCTGCGCAGTTTCGCGGTGGACCGCATCGCCGAGGCGCAGGCGCAGGACGCGCCCGCCCGCGACGTCACCGACAGCGAGCTCAACGAACTGCTCGCCTCCAGCTACGGCATTTTCGCCGGCAAGCCCAAGGCCTGGGCCACGATCCGCTTCTCCGCCCACGCCGCGCGCTGGGTTTCCGACGAGCACTGGCATTCGCAGCAGCAGGGCGAATGGCTGAGCGACGGCCGCTACGAGCTGAAGCTGCCCTACTCCAACTCGAAAGAGTTGTTGATGGACGTGCTCAAGTACGGCCCCGACGCGGAAGTGGTCGCCCCGCTGCCGCTGCGCGAGGAGATGAAGATCCTGCTGCAGCTGGCGCTGTCAGGCTATGCCTGACTGCCGGGAATAGGGAATGGGGAATAGGGAAAGCAGGGGGTCGCGGAACGCCGTTGCTCTTCCTATTCCCCATTCCCTATTCCCTATTCCCAGCTCTAGAACGGCCAAAACTTCGGTATCAGCCACATCGACAGCGCGCAGAAGATGGCGATCAGCGGGATGCCGACCTTCATGAAGTCGGTGAATCGGTAGCCGCCGGCGTAGTAGACCATGGTGTTGGTGGGGTAGCCGACCGGGGTGGCGAACGAGGTGGCGGCGGCGAAGGCGACCGCGACGACGAACGGGCGCGGGTCCACGTGCATGGCGTGGGCCACCGACACGGCGATGCCCACCATCAGCACCACCGAGGGGTTGTGGCCCATCAGTTCGGTGAGCAGGGCGGTCAGCAGGTAGACCATCAGCAGGCCGGCCAGCGGGCCGTGGTCGCCGACCACGCCCAGCCCCATCTGCACCAGCGTTTCCGACAGGCCGCTGCGCTCGATCGCGATGCCCAGCGGCAGGATCGCGCCGAGCAGGATGATGATCTTCCAGTCCACGCCCTCGTAGACGTCCTTGCGGCCGAAGCAGCCGGTGAGCGCCATCGCCACCGCGCCGCAGATCGCCGCGATCGGGATCGGCAGCCAGTGCAGGCCGGAGGCCACCACCACGCCGACCATGATCGCGGCGGCATACAACGCCTTGCGCGGGGTGCGGTGGGCTTCCTCGCGCTCGCTCAGCACGATGAAGGCCTCATCATTGCGCAGGTTGGACAACGCCTCGTCGTCGACCAGCACCAGCAGCACGTCGCCCACCGCCAGGCTGACGTCGCTGAGCTTGTCGCGCAGCAGCTGGCCGCGCCGGTGGATCGCCAGCGCCACCGCGTCGTAGCGCCAGTGCAGGCCGGTTTCCTCCAGCTGGCGGCCTTCCATCGGGCTGGCCGGCGCGATCATCAGCTCCACCATCACCCGCGAGCGGGCATCGCCGGTGGCGTAGCGGCGGTCCGGCGCGTTGCGCAGGCCGGCGCGGCGCTGGAAATCCTCGATCTTCCCCCAGTCGCCGCGCACCAGCAGCACGTCGCCGACGGCGATCTCCTGGCTGCGCGGCGACCACATGCGCCGCTCGCCGCGCAACAGCTCCAGCGGGTAGACGCCGTAACGCTCGCCCAGCTTCGCATCGGCGATGCTGCCGCCGACCAGCGCGGACTGCTCGGTCACCTCCAGCTCGGTGACGTACTTGCCGATCTCCTCCTGCACCGGCAGCTGGGTGTCGATCTCGCGCGGCAGCAGCCAGCGGCCGACCAGCATCAGGTAGACAATGCCGACCACCGCCAGGATCACGCCCATGCGGGTGAACTCGAACACGCCGAACGCCTCCATCCCGTGCTTCTGCGCCAGCGTGTCGGCGAGCAGGTTGGAGGAGGTGCCGATCAGCGTGCACACGCCGCCCATCTGCGCGGCGTAGGCCATCGGCATCAGCACGCGGCCGGGCGAGGTGTGTGTGCGCTGGCACACGCGCAGCGCCAGCGGCAGGAAGGTGGCCACCAGCGCAATGTTCTTGACGAACGCGCCCAGCGGCGCGATCGCCAGCATCAGCGCCAGGGTCAGCACCCACGGCCGCTTGATCCGCATCAGCCAGCGGCTCAGCGGATCGAGCGCGCCGGAGCGCTCGATGCCCAGGCTGAGCGCGAACATCGCCGCCACCGTCACCGTCGCCTCGTTGCTGAAGCCGCTGAGCGCCTCCACCGGCGTGACGATGCCCAGGATCACCAGCGTCGCCAGCACCAGCAGCGCGATCAGGTCGATGCGCAGCTTCTCGCTGGCGAACAGCGCCATCGCCAGCACGATCACCGCGACCGTGGCCCATGCCTGCCAGTTCATGCAGCGCGCCTCGGCGCGGGCAGGCGGGCGGGGCGGGGCGTCGCGGTGGGTCGGGATGGGGCCATGCAGGTTTCCGTGGAGTGTCGCCGTCGGCTTGCCGCCACGGCCCCGGTCATACTAACCCGCGCAGCTGTTCGCCCGCCGTCGCTGCCGGCTGGCCGCGGCGGCATCGACGATTCGTGATTGAATGTCGGCATGAATACCCACGAACCCGACGCGCCAGGCGAGCCACAAGAACCAGCCGGCGAGCGCCAGCCCACCGTGGCGCTGGCGCTCGGCGCCGGCGGCGCCAAGGGGCTGGCGCACATCGGCGTGATCGAGGAAATCGAGGCGCAGGGTTTTCGCATCGTGGCGATCGCCGGCAGCTCGATGGGCGCGCTGATCGGCGGCATCCACGCGATGGGCAAGCTCGACGTCTACCGCGACTGGGTCAGCGCGCTGGCCCGTTTCGACGTGCTGCGACTGGTCGACTGGTCCTTTTCCGGCGGCGGCCTGATCAAGGGCGAGAAGATCATCGGCACGCTGCGCGGGCTGATCGGCGACACCCTGATCGAGGAGCTGCCGCTGGCGTTCACCGCGGTGGCCACCGACCTCGACCGCGGCCGCGAGGTATGGCTGGGCCGCGGCAACCTGTTCGAGGCCATCCGCGCCTCGATCGCCGTGCCGACCGTGTTCCGCCCGCACCACCTCAACGGCCACCGCATGGTCGACGGCGCCCTGCTCAACCCGGTGCCGGTCACGCCGCTGATCGGGGTGGAGGCGGATTATCTGTTCGCCGTCAGCGTGGACGGCCCGGTCGAGGCGGCCGTCGCGCCGGTGGAGGAGAGCGCCACCGGACAGGACCCGGGCTATCGCCACCGCATCGGCGAGTTCATCAGCCGGCTGATGCCGCGCAGCGAGGAACCGCCGCGCGAGCCCGGTACCTTCGACACGCTGAACCAGGCGATGGACCTGATGCAGGCCAACCTGGCGCGGCTGCGCCTGGCCGCGTACGAGCCGGACCTGCTGATCACCCTGCCGCGCAACATCGCCAGCGTCTACGAGTTCTACCGCGCCCGCGAACTGATCGAGCGCGGTCGCCTGCGGACGCGCAAGGCGCTGGCCGAGTGGCCGCGCACGGGCACGCCGCTGCGCGCGACTTGAGCGGGCCGCACGGCACTTCGACTTCCCCGCTGCGCAAGGGCGGGGCCATGCTCAAGGCGGTCAGCGCGGCCCGTGCGTGTGCAGCCAGTGCTGCAGGTAGTCGCGCAGCACGAGGGCACCGTTGTGCTCCTCGTCGCGGGCGCTGTAGATCAGGGTGACCGGGTGCCGCGCGGAGCGCTCGGCCAGCGGTTGCCAGTATTCGGCCAGCTCGTCGAGTTCGCTGGCGTAGCGGTGGCGGAAGCCGTCCCAGCGCGCCGGATCGTGGCCGAACCATTTGCGCAGCGCCGTGGTCGGCGCCAGTTCCTTGGCCCACTGGTCCAGCGGCACATCTTCCTTCTTCATGCCGCGCGGCCACAGCCGCTCCACCAGCACGCGATAACCATCCTCCCTGGCGGGCGCTTCGTACGCACGCTTGATCGCGAGGGCCATGGCGTTCTCCTGCAATGAAACAGGACAAGCATACGACCGCCGCGGCGACACCGCGTGATCGAGGTCAGAGTTCCTCGACTTCGGTCACCTTGCCCCGGCGCATCAGCCACGCCACGCCACGCAGGTCGGCCAGGCCGACCCACAGCCGGTCCAGCATGCCGTACTTGGACACGCCGGCGGTGCGCGGGCGATGGCCCACCGGCACGCTGGTGCTCCGGAAGCCGGCGCGCTTGACCAGCGCCGGCAGGTAGCGGTGCATGTGGTCGAAGTAGGGCAGGCGCAGGAACACCTCGCGCTCGAACAGCTTCAGGCCGCAGCCGGTGTCCGGCGTGGCGTCGCGCAGCATGCGCGAGCGCACCGCGTTGGCGACCTTCGAGGAGATGCGCTTGTTGAAACTGTCACGGCGGGTGGTGCGCCAGCCGGCGAACAGCTTCACCTCGGCCGCCGCGGCGTCGCGCGCGGCGAGCAGCTTCGGGATGTCGGCCGGATCGTTCTGGCCGTCGCCGTCCAGCGTGGCGATCCAGCTGCCGCGCGCCGCGCGCACGCCGTTCCACACCGCCGTGCTCTGGCCGCTGCGGGTGACGTGGTGCAGCACGCGCAACTCGGGATGCTGCGCCTTCTGCGCTTCGAGCACGGCGCGACTGTCGTCGGACGAATCGTCGTCGACGTAGATCACTTCGTAGTCGGCCGTGCCACGCAACGCAGCCGCGATTTCGGCCAGCAGCGGCGGGATGTTGTCGCGCTCGTTGAACACGGGGACGACGACGGAAAGTTGCGGCATGGGGCTGGCCTTTCAGCGGAAACGGGCACCGCGGACGGCGGCGAATGCGCAGTTTAATGCCTGCCGGCACGGACCGTCGGCACCGGATGCGAAAACCGGGTGTAATGAAATCCGCGTCCACCGGGTCATCTACCGCAGCCGGAATTGTCCGGCATCCACGGGAGAGACCCATGCAAGCCCAGACCATCCTCAGCTCCGCCTTGCTCAGCCTGCTCGCCGCCGGCGCGCTCGGCGCCGCCACGACCGCCCACGCCGCCGACAAGATGGCCGCCAGCGCCACGCAGAAGTGCTACGGCGTCAACGCCGCGATGAAGAACGACTGCCAGTCCCCGGGCCATTCCTGCGCGGGCCAGGACAGCAAGGCGCGCGATCCGCAGGCCTTCGTGGCGGTACCCGCCGGCCTGTGCGCCAAGCTCGATGGCGGTTCGCTGCAGGCCCACGACGCCATGTCGCACGACGCCATGATGAAGAAGAGCTGACAGCCGTGCCCCCGTCACGCCCCGTGCGTGCGCAGCCGATCCCGACGAGTGTCGGGATCGGGCTGCGGCCGGCGCACGTCGCGCACGTGCTGCACCACCGGCCCGCCGTGCCGTTCTTCGAGCTGCACAGCGAGAACCTGTTCTGCGCCGGCGGCGTGCTGTGGGACGCGTTCGACGCGCTGCGCCGCGACTACCCGGTGAGCCTGCACGGCGTGGGCCTGTCGCTGGGTTCGGCCGAGCCGCTCGATCCCGCCCACCTCGCCGCGCTGCGCGCGCTGGTGCAACGCGCCGAACCCGCGCTGGTATCCGAGCACGTGTGCTGGGGCGCCATCGGCGGGCGCCACTACAACGACCTGCTGCCGCTGCCGTACACCGAGGAAGCGCTGGAGCTGATGGTGGCGCGCGTGGGCCAGTTGCAGGAAACGCTGGGCCGCCGCGTGCTGGTGGAGAACGTCTCCAGCTACATCCATTTCAGCCACTCGACGCTGAGCGAGTGGGAGTTCCTTGCCGCGCTCGCCGCGCGCAGCGGCTGCGGCCTGCTGCTGGACGTCAACAACGTCTACGTCAACAGCGTCAACCACGGCTTCGACGCGCAACGCTTCATCGACGGCGTTCCCGCCGCCGCGGTGGGCGAACTGCACCTGGCCGGCTTCACCCGCAAGCAGGGGCTGGGCGGCGAACTGCTGATCGACTCGCACGACCAGCGCGTCGATGCCGCCGTGTGGGCGCTGTACGGCTACACGCTGGCCCGCCTCGGCGCGAAACCCACCCTGATCGAATGGGACCAGCACTTGCCCGATTTCGCCGTGCTGGAAGACGAGGCGCGGCTCGCCACGGAGCATCTCGATGTCGTCGCCGCCCTCGCTGCGTGAGCTGCAGCACGCGTTCGCCGGCGCCATCGTGGACGGCGTGGCGCCCTCGCTGGAACCGTGGATCGCCACGCGCGGCATCGCGCCCGCCGCCCGCCTGCGCATCTATCGGAACGCCAACCTCGCGATCCACGTCGACGCGCTGGCCACCAGTTTCCCCGCGCTGCAACACCTGCTCGGCGAGGACTGCTTCGACGGCCTCGCCACCCGCCACGCCGCTTTCCGCGGCAACCGCAGCGGCAACCTGCAGGATTACGGCGCCGACTTCGCCGCGTTCGTGGCCGCGCAGCCGGAAACCGCGCCGTGGCCCTGGCTGGGTGACGTGGCGCGGCTGGAATGGCTGCGCCAGGAAGTCGCGCTGGCCGCCGATGCCACGCCCGCCGATGCCGCAGCCCTGGTCGCTGCGCTGGCCGACGCGGACCACCCGCCGCGGCTGCGGCCGTGCGTGCGCGCGCTGTCCTGCGCCTGGGCGGTGCTCGACCTGTGGCGTTGCGCGCAGGCGCCGGAACACGACGCCATCGACCCCGCCGTGCCGCAATCCGTGCTGCTGTGGCGCGAAGGCAGCCAGGTCGCGATGCGCGCCATCGCACCTGCGCAGGCCGCGTTCGTGGACGCGCTGCGGCATGAGTCATCGCTCGACCTGGCGCTCGCCGCCGCACAGCTGATCGAGGCGCAGGCGCCGCCCGAAACCCTGCTGCGCCCCCTGCTCGAACACGCGCTGCTCGCCGCGTGATCCGTCATCCACTCATCCGGGAATCGTCCACATGAACACCACCGTCGCCATCGCCCGCTGGTCGCGTCTCACCGCGCAACTCGCGGTGCTCACCCCGCTCGCCCTGCTGCTGTTCCGCGTGTTCGTGGCGCTCGCGTTCTGGCGCGCCGGCACGGTGAAATGGGATGACCCCAGCGGCACGGCCTACCTGTTCGACAACGAATACCAGGTGCCCCTGCTCGCCCCTGCGCTGGCCGCCACGCTCGCCACCTGGACCGAACTGGTGCTGCCGTGGTTCCTCGCGCTGGGTCTCGGCACCCGCGTGGTCGCCGCCGTGCTGTTCGTCTACAACATCGTCGCGGTGGTCTCCTACCCGGCACTGTGGCCGAACGGCCTCTGGCACGGACTGATCGGCGGCGACTTCAATGACCACAAGGCCTGGGGATTGATGCTGCTGGCCCTGGTGGCGCTTGGGGCAGGGCGGATCTCGGTGGACGCCGTGATGAGCCGGTTGTTTCGGTGACGGGGAGTCCCCTGCCCGTCGTGTCAGCGCGGACGAAAGGGCATGGACGCCAGCCGGTCGCCGCGAGTCCTTGTGATCAGGTGCCTGGAAGACTCAGGGTGCCAACCGGCCCGGCGCCTCGTTGACCGCGCGGCGCTGCGCAGTCTGCGCGCTGCCCTCTCCATCGATCGCCACCCGCCAGTGGCGTGCCACCGCGTCGAACGGGCGTGCGCCGCCACGGTCGGTGAGCATCACCAGGGTGCCGTGTTGCAGCGGCACGATGCGGCCATGCCAGCCGTCACGCTGGAAGTCGCTGGCCTTGGCCACTTGCTTGTGCGGCAGGTAGAGCACGGCGACCGGGGTGCCGCCGACGCGGCTGACCAGGTGCACGGTCTTGTAGGGGCCGACCGGGCAGTCGTGCACGTAGGTGACGTCGACGGGGGCGGGGCCGCGCAGGCTGACGCCGCGCACGGCGAAGCCGGCGGCGATGGCGGGCGTACCGATGGGCTGGACGAGGTCGAGCGAGTGGATTTCGTCGGGCATGTGCGCGACGGCGAGCGCAGGCAGCGAGCGCGCATCCATCCGCTTCCAGCCGTAGCCGCCGAGGCCGAGCGCGAGCAGCAGCGAGGCGGCCAGCGCGAACGCCAGCTGGCGGCGACGGGTCTGCCGGTGGCGCTCGCCGGTGGCCTGGGCCAGCAGCACGCGCTCGGCGAGGCCTTCGGGCACGGGCACCTCGAAGGCGGCATGCAGTTCGCGCTCGAATGCCTGGGCGCGCTCCCACGCGGCGGCGCAGGCGGCGCAGCTGTCGCGATGGGCGAGCAGTTCGGCAGCGCGCGAGTGCGGTTCGGCGCCGAGGCGGCGGCGGAACTCAAGGCAATCCATGCTGCGCCTCCGGGCGGCCGCCCTGCAGGATGGATTTCAGCTTCTGCCGGGCGCGGAACAACTGGGTCATCACCGCGCCGGGCTGTTGGTCCAGCTCGGCGGCGATCTCGTCGCAACTCATGCCGCCCAGCACCTGCAGCAGCAGCGGTTCGCGGTACTTGTGCGGCAATCGGGACATGGCTTCACGCAGTTCGGCGGCATCGCCGTGGCGCTCGGGACTGGCCCAGGCGGCGTCCTCGGCGAGGTTGTCTTCCAGCTCGACGGTATCCGGCGTCTTGCGCTCATGCAGCCGCGCGTGCTCGCGACGCAGGATGGTCAGCAGCCACGGCTTGGCGGACTCGGCCTCGCGCAGCGCGTCGAGGCTTTTCCACGCGCGCAGCAAGGTCTCCTGCACCAGATCCTGGGCCAGCGCGTCCTGCCCGCACAACCAGTAGGCGAAGCGGTACAGGTCGCCGGCATGCGCGCGGGTCAGCGCCTCGAATTGACGTTGTCGGGAACTCACTGCCAGATAGACCGGCCCGGAGCGTTTCATCTTTCACCAAGGTCAGCGGATCTTGCCGAGGATGCCGTCGAGTTCGTCGTTGCTGTGGTAGTGGATCACCAGCTTGCCGCGGCCGCCCTTGCCCTGGGCCAGCTCGACGCGGGTGGCGAAGCGCTCGCCCAGTTCGCGCTCCAGCGCGCTGATGTTGGGATCGCGCGCGGGCGCGTGGCGGGCCTTGCCCTTCGGCGCGGTCTGCGCGCGGCGGGCGGCCTCCTCCAGCTCGCGCACGCTCCAGCCGAGGGTGACGGCCTGGCGCGCCAGCGGCACGGCGATGGACTCGTCCAGGGTCAGCAGGCAGCGGGCGTGGCCCATCTCCAGCTTGCCGTCGTCGAGCAGTTTCTTGATCGCCTCGGGCAGCTCGGTGAGCCGCAGCAGGTTGGACACCGCGGCGCGCGAACGCCCCACCGCGTCGGCGGCCTGCTGGTGGGTGAGTTCGAAATCCTCGATCAGGCGCTTGAGCGCATCGGCTTCTTCCAGCGGGGTGAGGTCCTGGCGCTGGATGTTCTCGATCAGCGCCATCGCCGGCACGGCCTGCTCGGCCACCTGCTTGATCAGCGCCGGGATCTCGCCCAGCTGCGCGCGCTGCGCGGCGCGCCAGCGGCGTTCGCCGGCGATCAGTTCGTAGCGGTGCTTGCCGATCTCGCGCACCACCACCGGCTGGATCAGGCCCTGCGCCTTGATCGAGGCAGCCAGCTCGTCCAGCGCCTCGTCGTTCCAGTGGCGCCGCGGCTGGTATTTGCCGGGCTGGATTTGCTGGATCGGCAGCGTGCGCAGCTCACCCTCCTGCGCCAGTACCGACGGCGTGCCTTCGCCGTCGCCGCCGAGCAGGGCGTCCAGCCCGCGTCCCAATCCACGTTTTTTCGCTGCTGCCATGCCTCAGTCCTGATGATTGGCGGCGGGTGCCTTGAGCAGCACGCCGTTGTGGTCGCCATGCGCGGCGGAGTCGGCCTCGTCGGCCGGCTCGGCGCGCGGCGGCAGCCCGCGTTCGCGCCGGATCACCTCGCCGGCCAGGCCGATGTAGGCGATCGCGCCACGCGAGCTGCGGTCGTACAGGTGGATCGGCTGGCCGTGGCTCGGCGCCTCGGCCAGGCGCACGTTGCGCGGGATGATCGAGCGCAGCACCTTGTCGCCGAAGTGCTGGGTGAGCTGGGCGGAGACCTCGTTGCCGAGGTTGTTGCGCACGTCGTACATGGTGCGCAGCAGGCCCTCGATCTCCAGTTTCGGATTGAGCCGGTGGCGCACCGCCTTGACCGTGTCGAGCAGGCTGGACAGGCCCTCCAGCGCGAAGTACTCGCACTGCACCGGGATCAGCACGCCGTCGGCGGCGGTCAGCGCGTTGAGGGTGAGCAGGTTGAGCGAGGGCGGGCAGTCGATCAGGATGGTGTGGTACTTGTCCGCGACCTTGGCCAGCACGTCCTTCAAGCGGTGCTCGCGGGCCAGCGCGTCCATCAGTTTCAGCTCGGCGGCGGTGAGGTCGCCGTTGCCCGGCAGCACGTCGTAGTGCGCCTCGGTGGGCACGATCGCCGCGCTGATCTCCACCTCTTCAAGCAGTACCTCGCAGCCGCTCGGGCCGATCTGGCGCTTGTCGATGCCCGAGGCCATGGTGGCGTTGCCCTGCGGGTCGAGATCCACCAGCAATACCTTGCGCTTGGCCGCCGCAAGCGCAGCGGCCAGGTTGACGGCCGTGGTGGTCTTGCCGACGCCGCCCTTCTGGTTGGCGACAGCGATGATGCGGGCCATGGATCGAAGGCATTCCGTTCGCGAAGGACGGCTAGATTAGCATTGCCGCCCGGGCTTGCCTGCCCCGGCCGGACCGCTCTGCCGCCGGTGGCGGCGGGGATCACGCTGCTGGGCGATCCGGGCTCAGTCGCCGATCCGCGCGCCGCTGGCGCCATCGAACAGGTGCAGGTACGGGTGCGACAGGCCCAGCGCGACCAGGCTGCCGGGCTCGGGCAGGGGGCGTGGCGGTACCCGCGCCACCAGCACCTGGTCGCCGAAGCGCAGGTTCAGGAAGACCTCGTTGCCCACCGGCTCGACCACCTCCAGTCGCGCCTGCAAGGCCGCACCGGCGGGGTCCGGCTGCAGGTGTTCCGGGCGCACGCCCAGCACCACCTCGCGATCGCACCAGGCCGCCCAGGCGGGATCGGGCAGAAGGTCGCCCAGCACCAGCTCGCCCGCGGCGCAGGCCAGCCGCCAGCCCTCGTGCCGGCGCAGCGTGCCGCGGAGCAGGTTCATCGCCGGGCTGCCGAGGAAGCCGGCCACGAACATGTTGGCGGGCCGGTCGTACAGCGCCATCGGCGTGTCGATCTGCTGGATCACGCCGCCATCCAGCACCACGATGCGCTGGCCCAGGGTCATCGCCTCGATCTGGTCGTGGGTCACGTAGATCATGGTGGCACCGAGCTGGCGGTGCAGCCGGGCGATCTCCACCCGCATCGACAGGCGCAGCCTCGCGTCGAGGTTGGACAGCGGCTCGTCGAGCAGGAACACCTGCGGCTCGCGCACCAGCGCGCGGCCCAGCGCCACCCGCTGGCGCTGGCCGCCGGACAAGGCGGCCGGGCGCGCCGCCAGCCGCGACTGCAGCCCCAGCGACTCGGCCACTACCGCCACCTTCTGCGCGATCTCGGCCCGCGGCCGGCCGCGCAGCTTCAGCCCGAAGCCCAGGTTCTCGGCCACCGTCATGTGCGGGTACAGCGCGTAGTTCTGGAACACCATCGCGATGTCGCGGTCCTTCGGCGCCACCTCGTTGACCACGCGGCCGCCGATGCGCAGCGTGCCGTCGCTGATCGGTTCCAGCCCGGCGATCATGCGCAGCAAGGTCGTCTTGCCGCAGCCGGACGGCCCGACCAGCACCAGCAATTCGCCGTCGGCCACGGTGAAGCTGGCGCCGGCCACCGCGACGTGGCCGTCGGGGTAGACCTTGCGCAGGCGATCGAGTTGAACCTCGGCCATCGGCATCTCCACAGCGGTGGCCGGCTCGGCCGCGGCGCCGGCGCTTCGCAGGCCGGCGGGCATTGGGCTATTCTGCCCATGTAAGCGTTTACATCAAAGCGCGGGCCTCAGAGCTTGTGAAGAAAACCACTTCCTGTGGTTTTCTTCTATCGCGAGTCCGGTACACGCCCGGACTCGCTCACGCGAATCAAGCACTTGCGTGCCCGATCCGCGTCCGGCCATCCATGGCCGGGCTTCGAGGTTGAAAGAGCACAACCTCTCAGGGAACCCCATGACCGCACCCCGATTCGTTTTTCCCGACGGTTTCCATTGGGGCGCCGCCACTTCCGCTTACCAGATCGAAGGCTCGCCGCTGGCCGACGGCGCCGGCCCCAGCATCTGGCAGCGCTTCGCGCATACGCCCGGGATGATGGCCAACGGCGACACCGGCGACGTCGCCTGCGACCACTACCGCCGTTACCGTCAAGACGTGCAGCTGATGAAGGCGCTGGGCCTCGATGGCTACCGCTTCAGCATCAACTGGGCGCGCGTGCTGCCCGAGGGCACCGGGCGGGTCAACCCGAAGGGGCTGGACTTCTACTCGCGGCTGGTCGACGAGCTGCTGGAACACGGCATCGCGCCGAACGCCACGCTGTTCCACTGGGACCTGCCGGCGGCGCTGGACGACCGCGGCGGCTGGCTCAACCGCGACAGCGCACACTGGTTCGCCGAGTACGCCGAGGTCATGTTCAAGGCGCTGGACGACCGCGTGCCGCGCTGGTCCACGCTCAACGAACCCTGGGTGGTCACCGACGGCGGCTACCTGCACGGCGCGCTGGCGCCCGGACACCGCAACAAGTACGAGGCGCCGATCGCCGCGCACAACCTGATGCGCGCCAGTGGCGCCGGCATCCAGGCCTACCGCGCGCACGGCAGGCACGAGATCGGCGTGGTGTTCAACATCGAGCCGAAATACCCGTACTCGGAGGGCGCCGAGGACATGGCCGCCACCGCCCGCGCGCACGCCTACATGAACCGGCAGTTCGCCGACCCCGCGCTGCTGGGCAGCTATCCGGAGCAGCTCAAGGAGATCTTCGGTGCCGCATGGCCGGATTTCCCGGCAGAGGATTTCGCGCTGACCCGGCAGCGCGTCGATTTCGTCGGGATCAACTACTACACGCGCGCGGTGGTCCGGCACGACCCGGACGCCTATCCGCTGCGCGCGGTGTCGGTGCGCCAACCCAACCGCACCCACACCGAAACGGGCTGGGAGGTCTACGCGCAGGGGCTGACCGACACGCTGGTCTGGTTCAAGCAGCGCTACGGCGACATCCCGCTGTACATCACCGAGAACGGCTCCGCCTTCTACGACCCGCCGGTCGCCGAAGGCGCCACCGTGGACGACCCGCTGCGCTGCGACTACCTGCGCAAGCACCTACGCGCGCTGCATGCCGCGATCGCCGCAGGGGTGAACGTGCAGGGCTATTACGCCTGGTCGCTGCTGGACAACCTGGAGTGGTCGCTGGGCTACGCCAAGCGCTTCGGCCTCTACCACGTCGACTTCGCCACCCAGCAGCGCACCGCCAAGGCCAGCGCGAAGCTTTACGCGCAGGTGATCGCGAGCAACGGCGCGGTGCTGGACGAGTAGCCGTCCACCGGCACGCCCGACGACCGGCGTGCAGGGCGGGCAATGCCCGCCGGCTCTTCGTGCCGGGGAGGAACGACGGGCAGTGCCGTCCTACGCGCGACCGAGCACCAGCAGATGGCGTTCGGCGGGCAGGCCGGGCACATGGAGTTCGTGCGTGGCACGCACGATGAAGCCGTCCGGGATCCCCGCCAACTCGTCGTCCGGCAGCTTCCCCTTCATCGCCAGCCAGGTCCCTTGCGGTGCCAGCAGGTGGCCGCCCCAGGCCAGCATGTCGGCGAGGCTGGCGAAGGCGCGCGCGGTGATGCAGTCGAACTGGCCGGCGACGTCTTCCACCCGTGCCTGTTCGGCGCGCACGCCCTCCAGTTTCAGGCTGCGGATCGCCTCGCGCAGGAAGCGCACCTTCTTGCCGTTGGAGTCCACCAGCAGGATCTGCCGGCCCGGCGCGGCGATCGCCAGCACGATGCCGGGCAGGCCGGGGCCGGTGCCGAGGTCGGCCAGGCTGTGGCCCTGCACGAACGGCAGGATCGCCAGCGAATCGAGCAGGTGGCGGGTCACCATCTCGGTCGGTTCGCGCACCGCGGTGAGGTTGTAGGCGCCGTTCCAGCGTTCGAGCAGGGCGAGATAGTCGAGCAGGCGCGGCACCGCATCGGCAGGCAGTTGCAGGCCCAGCGCGGCAATGCCTTGTTCGAGTTGTGCCTGCAAGGCGTCGCGCGCGGCCATCGGCCATCAGTCCTGTGGGAAAGCGGTCGGCAAGTATCCCGGCAAGCCCGCCGCAACGCCAGCAGCCGGGGCAAAAGAAAGCCCGCCGAAGCGGGCTCGAAGTGGAGCAAATCCCCTGCGGCGCGGCGCTCTGCGGGCGCCTGGCGCGATGCGATGCTCAGGCGGCGTCGAGATCGACCCGGGTGACCATCATGCCGCGCTCGCGCAGCACGTGATTCAACGATTGCTTGACCCGCGCGCCCAGATCGCGCCGATCGACCGCCTCGGTGGCGGGTTCGTCACGCAGCGCGGCTTGCGCGCCATGGCGGATCAGCTGGTCGACCTGCTCGAACACGGCGTCGGCGCGTTCCGGCTCCAGCACCTGCCAGTACACCGTGCCGCGCACGTCGCGCGGCCCCAGCGGCGCCTGCAGCTGCAGGGTCTGGCCGGACAGATTGATCTTGTGCGCGACCCGGTCGAGCAGCGGCAGCACCAGATGCGTGCCGGCCGGCAGCAGCCGGCGCGGCTTGCCATGACGGTAGATGCTGTAGACCAGACCCTCCGGCACGCGCCGCACGGCGCTGGCGAGCAGCACGGCGAGCAAGGCAACGATGAGGGTGGACAGCATGGTCATGGTCGTGAAATCAGTAACTTGAGATTGGTTTATTCGTCTGATACTGGAACTGAAGGATACAATCGATTGACTCTGTGTGACTTAACCGCGGTTTAACGCGCGGATGAATCTTTAACAAGACGCCGAAAACAAGTCAAGAGCACGTCGCCGGATCGGTGAAGCTGTCGACGACACGGGAGGACACGAACGGCCGCGCTGCGTCAGTTTTCACTCCGGTTCGGTCGCGCGCGGCCCGCTTTTCCTCCTTCCCCGGGAATCAAGCATCGAACTTGCCAAAACACGGGGTATCCGCAGTCAAGGCGCGGGGGCGTGGCGTCCGTCACGTTCGAGGGGGCGGCCCATCGGCCACGCCGGCCCGTCGGCGCCGCATACCGTTGCCGTGGCGCAGCAAGGGAGTGGCTGGATCGGCAAGCGGGCCGCTCTGGCGTTTCGCCGGGATTTCCCGCCGGGCTGCCGCCTGTGCGCTGCTGCGACGCAGCACAGGTCGCCGCAACAAGCCCTTTACAAGTCCGCATGAAAACGTTTACGTTGGCGCCACCCAAGGGTTGGCGAACCCGGCGGAAACATTCCCATGGCGGCAGCAACCATCAAAGACGTGGCGCGCGAGGCCCGGGTGTCGGTGGCTTCGGTGTCGCGCGCGCTCAATGGCGGCGGCGGCGTCACCGCGGCCACCAGCGCGCGCATCCACGCCGCCGCCGAGCGCCTGCAGTACATCCCGCATGCAGCGGCGCGCATGCTGATCACCCGTCGCACGCACACTGTCGGCGCCCTGCTGCCCGACCTGTACGGCGAGTTCTTTTCCGAGTTGATCCGCGGCATCGACCTGGCGGCGCGTGCGCGCGGCCTGCACCTGCTGGTATCCAGCTCGCACGGTGGCGCGACCGAAGCGGCGGCGGCGGTGCGCTCGATGCAGGGTCGCGTCGACGGCCTGCTGATCCTATCCGAACGGGTCGACACGGCGTTCCTGCGCGCCAACCTGCCCAAGGCGCTGCCGGTGGTGCTGCTCAACAGCGCGGTGAGCGGGCCGGCGTTCCACGTGATCAACATCGACAACCACGGCGGCGCGGTGGCGATGGTGCGGCACCTGCTGCAGGCCGGCCATCGCAGCGTGGCGCTGATCGCCGGGCCGCCCGGCAACTTCGACGCCAGCGAACGCGAGCGCGGCTATCGCGAGGCGATGGCCAAATACGCCCCGCGCGCGGCATTGACCGTGGTGGCCGGCGACTTCACCGAGGAATCGGGCTATCGCGCCGGCCAGCAGCTGCTGGCGCGGACGAAGCGGCCGGCGGCCGTGTTCGCCGCCAACGACATGATGGCGGTGGGCTGCCTGGCGGCGTTCAAGGACGCCGGCGTGCAGGTGCCGGAGGACATCGCGCTGGCCGGCTTCGACGATATCCCGATCACCCGCTACGTGACACCGGCCCTGACCACGGTGCGCGTGCGCATTGCCGACTTCGGCCGTCTCGCGCTGGAGCGCCTGGCCGACGTCGTCGAACGCCCCGGGCAGGAAACACCTTCCGCCGACACGCTCGGTTTTGAAATCGTGGTTCGCGACACCTGCGGCGGAAACAAACCAGAAAAGAACTCCTGAACGTCTCAGCAAGCTGCCCGGGGAGGGGAGCGATGAAAACCTCAACGCAATTCAAGAAGAACCTGCTGGCCGGATTGATCGGCGCGTCGATCATGTCTCTGGCCGTCGCACCATCGTTCGTGATGGCCGCGAGTTCCGACGCGAACCTGCGCGGCCATGCGCCTCCGAACGCCCTGGTGACCGCCAGGAATATCGCCACGGGCTCGACCCGCGTGACCAAGGCCAACGGCGAAGGCAGTTATGCGCTGGTCGGCCTGCCACCCGGCACGTATACGGTCGATGCCGGCCCGGGCACGACACAGACCGTCACGCTCAGCGTGGCGTCCACCGCGACCCTGAATCTGACGGCCGCGGCCGCGACCAGCACCAGCGCACCCGCCGCAGCCAACGCGACCAATCTCGGCGCCGTCACGGTAACTGCAACGGCCTTGCAGGAAGTGAAGACGTCCGAGGTCGGCAACACCGTGTCGCTGCGCCAGATCGACGCCACGCCCCAATCCTCGCGCAACTTCCTGCAATTCGCCGACGCCGTGCCGGGCATGGTCTTCACGCGCGATGCGAACGGCAACACCAGCCTGCGTTCCGGCGCCCAGGCCACCAGCGCGATCAACGTGTACATCGACGGCGTGGGCCAGAAGAACTACGTGTTGCAGGGCGGCGTCACCGGCCAGACCGGCAGCCAGGGCAACCCGTTCCCGCAGCTGGCCATCGGCGAATACAAGGTCATCACTTCGAACTACAAGGCCGAGTTCGACCAGGTCTCGAGCGCCGCCGTGGTGGCGCAAAGCAAGTCCGGCACCAACACCTTCCACGGCGACGTCTTCGGCGACTTCACCAACACCGCCATGCGCGCGAAGACGCCTTCCGAAATAGCCAACCACAAGAAGACCGATTCGCACGAAAAGGACTACGGCTTCGACCTGGGCGGCCCGATCATCCAGGACAAGGCGCACTTCTTCATTGCCTACGAGGGCAAGGAATTCGACACGCCGACCACGGTGGTTCCGGGCCTGATCGGCGGCGGCTACGAAAGCCAGCTGCCCGCCAGCGCCAGCGCGCAGATCGGCCCGGCCAGCCTGCCGTTCAAGGAAAACGACTGGTTCGGCAAGATCGACTGGGAGCCCACCGACCGCGATCGCTTCGAGCTCAGCGGCAAGTATCGCGACGAAACCCAGGTGTCCGGCATCGGCGGCGTCACCACGCCGTCGGCGGCCATCAACACGAACAACACCGACAAACGCTATGACCTGCGCTGGGATCACAGCGCCTACAGCTGGTTCAACCGCTTGCAGGTAACGTACGAGGACGCGTTCTTCTCACCCACGCCCGCCATGCACGGCGCCGGTGCGCGGTACACGCAGGACATCAACCAGAACCAGACGATCCTGCAGACCGGCAACTCCCCGCTGGCCCAGCAGAACAAGGGCCAGAAAGGGCCGGCGCTGCAGGACGACCTGACCTTCAATGATTTCGAGTGGCACGGCGACCACGTCATCAAGATGGGGGTGAAGTACAAGGAAGTGAAACTCACGGCGCAGGACGCTGGCGATACGAATGCCTTGTTCAGCTACGCCGTCACGCCCGATGCCGGCACCGAGGCGACCCCCTACGAAGTGCAGTTCGGCTCACCCACGCCGGGGCAAAGTCCGGTGGCGACCAGTCGCGACAAGCAGTTCGGCGCCTATATCCAGGATGACTGGGCCGTCAACGACAAGCTGACCCTGAACCTGGGCGTGCGCTGGGATTACGAGGAAACGCCTTCCTATCTCAACTACGTCACGCCAGCCAACGTGGTCGCCGCCCTCAACAGCCCCGATCCCCACACGGGTGCGCCCGCCGGTCAGACCTACGCGCAGACACTGGCCCTGGGCGGCGTGGACATCAACGACTACATCAGCACCGGGAACAATCGAAAGGCGCCGAAGAACAACTTCCAGCCCCGTCTCGGTTTCTCCTACGACCTCAACGGGGACGAAGCGCATGTCATTTTCGGCGGCATCGGCCGTTCCTACGATCGCAACCTGTACGAGGCGATCCAGGTCGAGCAGACCAAGTCGGTGCTGTCGCAGCCGACGATCCAGTTCAACACCCCGCTCCATCCGTGCACGGTAGGGGTCGGTACCTGCTACGCCTTTGATCCGTCATACATGGACATCGCGACCCTGCAGGCGCTGGTGGCCGGAACCAACACCGGCAAGGAGGTGGACGCGGTCAACAACCACCTCAAGACGCCCTACTCCGACCAGATCAGCCTGGGCATGCGCAACACGATCGGCGAATGGAATACCAGCGCCGCGATCGCCAACATCCGCAGCCACGACGGCCTGGTCTACACGCTGGGCAACCGCTATCCCGACGGCAGTTTCTGGCAGAACGGCAGTCAGCCGTGGGGCAACGGCATCCCCGGCTTCGGCAGTTTCATCATCGGCAACAACGGCCTGGAAACCCGCACCACCCAGGTCCTGCTGTCCGCGGAAAAGCCCTATACCAAGGAATCGCACTGGGGCCTGACGATTGCCTACACCCACACCCATTCGAGTCAGAACCACAACAACAACGACCCGACCGACCAGTACGCGTTCGACTTCGAGACCGTCGGCCATTACCCGTTTGTCGGCGGTGCCGTGGCCAAGAACCGGCTCGTGGTGACCGGCAACATCGATGGCCCCTGGGGCTTCGTGTTTGGCGGCAAGCTGACCCTGTCCACACCCGTTCCCAACGTCGGCATGGCCTTTTATGGTGCGCCGGCGACGAACCAGGACAACGGCGTGACCAACGGCGCCGGCGGTCGCGTCGTCGCCATCGCGCCACCGGGCAACGGCCGCTTCCTGATCGGCGGCAAGGTCTTCGGCTATCGCGACCTCGACCTGCAGGCCACGAAGAACTTCAAGATCTACGACAACGTCAGTGGCTATGTGCGCATCGACCTGATCAACGTGTTCAACTTCAGGAATACCGTGGGCTACATGACGAACTACGGCAGCGGCGGCGTCTACAACCCGCAGGTGTTCTACAACCCCACCGGCGACATCACCGGTTACACGCGCACCCTGAGGGCCACGGCCGGCATCAGCTTCTAGGGCGGAGCTTCGAGCCGGTGGACGGCACCGGAGCGGTCTCATGCAAAGCCCGCGTTTCGCGGGCTTTGTTCTTCACGCCGAAGCACTCCCTTGCACGAGCGGGTTTTCCATGACTGATCCACGCATCCGCAATATCGTGATTGTCGGCGGTGGCACCGCGGGCTGGATGGCTGCAGCGGCGTTTGCGAAGGTACTCGGGCCGGACTATGCAATCCGGCTGATCGAATCGGAAGAAATCGGTACGGTCGGCGTCGGCGAGGCGACGGTGCCGCACCTGAAGCTCTTCAACAATCTCCTGGAAATCGACGAGATCGAGTTCATCAGGCAGGTGCAGGGCACGTTCAAGCTCGGCATCCAGTTCAACGACTGGGGCCGCATCGGCGACACGTATATCCACGGCTTCGGCACGATCGGCCACGATGTCAGCCTGCTGCCGTTTCATCAGTTCTGGATCAAGGCGAATCAGCTGGGTATCGCCGAGGACATCGGCGCCTACTCGCTGAACACGGTGGCCGCGCCGCTTGGCAAGTTCATGCCTTCGGCCACCGATGTACCGGCCGGCTCGCCGCTGGCGGACATCGCCTATGCCTACCACTTTGATGCTGGCCGCTACGCCAGGTACCTGCGGGGCTACGCCGAGCGGCGCGGCGTGCGTCGTACCGAGGGCAAGATCTCCCAGACCCTGCTGCGTGCGCATGACGGCTTTGTCGAGGCCGTCGTCCTGGAAAGCGGCGAGCGGATCGATGGCGAATTGTTCATCGACTGCTCCGGCTTTCGTGGCCTGCTGATCGAGCAGGCGCTGCATACGGGTTATCTGGACTTCACGCACTGGCTGCCGTGCGACCGTGCAGTTGCGGTGGCTTGCGAGAAGGTGGGACCGCCCACGTCCTACACGCGCTCCACCGCGCGCGATGCCGGCTGGCAGTGGCGGATTCCGTTGCAGCATCGCACCGGCAACGGTTACGCGTATTCAAGCAGCCATGTCAGCGACGACGAAGCAGCGGCAACCTTGCTCGCCCATCTCGACGCACCTGCGGTCGGCGAGCCGCGCCCGTTGCGCTTTACCACCGGCGTGCGCAAGAAGTTCTGGAACAGGAACGTGGTGGCGCTGGGACTGTCCAGCGGGTTCCTGGAACCGCTGGAATCGACCAGCATCTACATGATCCAGTCCGGTATCGCGCGCCTGCTCAATCTTTTTCCGCAGCGCGATTTCAGCGAGGTGGTGATCAATCGCTACAACGCGCAAGCCGTTTTCGAGTACGAGCGCATCCGTGACTTTCTCATTCTGCACTACCACGCCACCCGGCGGGACGACACGCCGTTCTGGCGCCAGTGCCGCACGATGTCGATTCCGGATCAACTGCGCGAGAACATCGCCCTGTTTCGCGACAGCGGCCGCTTCTTCCGCAATGCCGAGGAAATGTTTGCTCTGGTCAGCTGGGTACAGGTGATGATCGGCCAAGGCATCATCCCGCGGGGCTATCACCCCCTGGTTGACCAGATGCCCGAGCGGGACCTGCGCAAGTTCATTGCCGGTGTCGGCCAGGTTGTCGCCAGCTGCGTCGATTCGATGCCGATGCAGCAGGCCTTCATCGATCGCTACTGCACCGCTGGAGCTGCGTGACCCGGGTTTGCACCATCAACACAAGAACCACATCCTTCATTCGTCGCCACGGATATTCCGCTCGATGAGTCTTCTGCGCTTCCGCTCCTTCCTCGCCCCATTGCTGCTGGCATTCGCGCTCACCGGCCTGGGTGCATGGGCACCAGCCGCAGCGCAGGACATCACCACCGAGGCCACGCGCCACGCGCCGCTGGCCTTCACCGCCCTCCCTGCCGACCAGCAGGCGCAACTGGACGAGCTGGAACACCGCACCTTCCAGTTCTTCTGGGACACCACCAATCCGGTCAACGGGCTGGCACCGGACCACTGGCCGGGGCAGTCGTTCTCCAGCATCGCGGCGGTGGGTTTCGGCCTGACGGCCTACGGCATCGGCGCCGAACGGGGCTGGATCAACCGCGACCAGGCGGTCAAGCGAACCCTGGTGACCTTGCGCTTCTTCGCCGACTCGCCGCAGAACGCCAGCGAGGATGACGCCACCGGCTACCGCGGCTTCTACTACCACTTCCTCGACATGCAGACCGGCTTGCGCCACGGTCGCGGCGTCGAGCTGTCCAGCATCGACACCACCTTGCTGCTTGGTGGCGTGCTGTTCGCGCAGTCGTACTACGACCGCGACACGCCGCAGGAAAAAGAGATTCGCGCGCTCGCCGACATGCTCTACAAGCGCGTCGACTGGCCGTGGATGCAGGCACGCCCGCCGCTGGTCAGCATGGGCTGGACCCCCGGCGGCAAGTTCATCCCGCACGACTGGGAGGGCTACAGCGAGGCGAACCTGCTCTACATCCTGGCGCTGGGCTCGCCCACCCATCCGCTGCAGCCCGCGGCGTGGCACGCGTGGACGCGCACCAACCCGCGCTACTGGGGCACGCTCTACGGCGAAACCTTCCTGACCTTCGGGCCACTGTTCGGCCACCAGTACAGCGCCGCGTGGATCGACTTCCGCGGCATCCGTGACGACTTCATGCGCCAGCACGATTCGGATTATTTCGAGAACGGCCGCCATGCGGTGCTGTCGCAACGCAACTACGCGATCGCCAATCCGGCGGGCTGGACCGGCTACGGCGAGAACCTGTGGGGGCTGACGGCCAGCAACGGCCCGGGCCACTTCGGCATCGTCACGGACGGGCGCGAGCGGCGCTACTTCGGCTACTCCGCGCGCGGCGTGGGCCTGCGCCACGTGGTCGATGACGGTACCATCGCGCCCACGGCAGCGCTGGGCTCGATCGCCTTCGCGCCGGACCTGGTGGTGCCGGAGTTCCTGCACATGAAACAGCGCTACGGCAAATACATCTACGCGAAGTACGGCTTCCGCGACGCGTTCAACCTGACCCTGCGCGATCCCGACGCGCCGCTGCGCACCGGCCTGGTGATTCCCGGCTTCGGCTGGGTCGACACCGAGTACCTGGGCATCGACCAGGGCCCGATCCTGCTGATGCTGGAGAACTGGCGCAGCGGCCTGGTGTGGAAAGTGATGAAGCGCAACCCGTATGTGCGCAAGGGCCTGCAGCAGGCCGGCTTCCGCGGCGGCTGGCTGTCACGGGCGGCGGCCACACCGTGAGCCGGCGGCGCTGGCGACTGCTGGCGCCGGCGCTGTTGCTGGTCGGCATCGCTGCCTGCCGGGGCGATCACGATGATCGCCACACGCTGACCTTCTGGGCGATGGGCCGCGAGAGCGAGGCGGTGGCGCAGCTGATGCCGGCGTTCGAGCGCGAACACCCGGACATCCGCGTCGACGTGCAGCAACTGCCGTGGAAGGCGGCGCACCAGAAGCTGCTCACCGCGATCGCCGGCGACACCACGCCGGACGTGGCCCAGCTGGGCAACACCTGGCTCGCCGAGATGTGCGCGCTGGATGCGCTCGAACCGCTGCAGCCGTACGTCGAACGCTCGCGCGTGGTGCAGCCGGCGGATTACTTTCCCGGCATCTGGGCCACCAACCGCATCGACGGCACCCTGGTCGGCATCCCCTGGTATGTCGACACGCGGCTGCTGTTCTACCGCAAGGACCTGCTCGCCGCCGCCGGCTTCGACGCGCCGCCGCGCGACTGGGCTGCCTGGTCGCGGCAGCTGGCCGCGCTGCAGGCGCAGGCCGCGCCCGATCACTACGCGATCCTGCTGCCGACCAACGAGTTCGAGCAGCTGCTGTCGCTGGCCCTGCAGCAGGACGAACCGCTGCTGCGCGACGGCGGCCGCTACGGCAATTTCGAAAGCGCCGGCTTCAAGCGCGCGCTGGCGTTCTACGTGGAGCGGTTCAAGCGACACGAAGCGCCGCTGCTGGCCAACACCGAAGTGCCCAACCCATGGGCCGAGGTCGGCCGCGGCGTGTACGCGTTCTACTTCTCCGGGCCGTGGAACATCGGCGAGTTCCGCCAACGCCTCCCGGCGTCCCGGCAGGACGAATGGGCGACCGCGCCGCTGCCTGGTCCGCACGGCCCCGGTGCCGGCATCGCCAGTGGCTCCAGCCTGGTGATCTTTCGCCACTCGCCGCGCAAGGCGCAGGCCTGGTTGCTGATCGAATACCTGTCGCGCCCCGAGGTGCAGCAGCAGTTCTACGCGTTGCTGGGCGACATGCCGCCGCGCCGTTCGGCGTGGCGGGGCGACGCGCTGCGTGGCGATCCCGCGGTACAGGCATTCCACGAGCAGCTGGAACGGGTCAAGCCGACCCCGCCGGTGCCGGAATGGGAGCGCATCGTCACCGAGATGCAGCTGGTCGCCGCGCGCGCGGCCCACGGCGAGCTCACCGTGGACCAGGCCGCCGCCGAGATCGACCGCCGCACCGACGCGATCCTGGCCAAGCGGCGCTGGATGCTCGACCGCGCCGGGCGCGCGCGATGAGCCGCGGGCGCACCGCCTGGCTGTTCCTCACCCCGGCGCTGCTGGTGCTGGGCGTGTTCTTCTTCGTGCCGGTGCTGGGCGCGCTGGGCCTGAGCCTCACCGATTACGACCTGTACGCGCTGGCCGACATCCGCAACCTGCGCTTCGTCGGCCTGCACAACTATGGGGAGTTGCTGCAGCGGCCGCTGTTCTGGACCGCGCTGGGCAACACGTTCTACTTCGTGGTTGTCGGCGTGCCGCTGTCGATCGGCGCCTCGCTGGGCACCGCGCTGCTGCTCAACTCGCCGCTGGCGCGGATGAAGGCGTTCCATCGCACCGTGCTGTTCGCCCCGGTGGTGACCACCGTGGTGGCGGTGGCGGTGATCTGGCGCTACCTGTTCAACACCAGGTACGGGCTGGTGAACCATGCACTGGCCGTGCTGGGGCTGAACCCGGTGGACTGGCTGGGCGATCCGCACTGGGCGATGCCGACGATCATCGCCTTCGCGGTGTGGAAGAACTTCGGCTACAACATGATCATCCTGCTGGCCGGCCTGCAGGCGGTCCCGCCGGAGCTGTACGAGGCGGCGCGCATCGACGGCGCCTCGCGCTGGCGGCAGTTCCGCCACATCACCCTGCCGATGCTGCGGCCGACCATGGTGCTGGTGATGGTGCTCACCGTGGCCGGCTATTTCCAGCTGTTCGCCGAGCCCTATGTGATGACCGAAGGCGGGCCGCTGCAAAGCACCACGAGCGTGCTCTACCTGATGTACGACGACGGCTTCAAGTGGTGGAACTTCGGCGTGGCCTCGGCCGTCGCCTTCGCCTTGTTCGGCATCATCCTGGCGGTGACCATGCTGCTGTTGCGACTGGCGCGACGCGGGGCGGCGGCATGAACCCGCGCCTCGCCCGGTGGCTGGTCAACGGCGCCTTGTTCGGCTGCGCCGCGGTGGCCGTGCTGCCGCTGCTGTGGATGCTGTCGGCCTCGCTGATGCCGGCCGGCAGCGCCAGCTCGCTGCCGCCGCCGCTGCTGCCCGCGCAACCCACGCTGGACAACTACCGTGCGCTGTTCGCCCGTGCCGGCATGGGCCGCTACCTGCTCAACAGCCTGGCGATCTCCGGCGCGATCGCCGCGCTGGCGCTGGTATGCAACCTGATGGCCGGCTACGCCTTCGCCAAGCTGCGCTTCGCCGGGCGCGAGCGCCTGTTCCGCGCGCTGATCGGCGCGCTGCTGATCCCCGCCCAGGTGGCGATGCTGCCGCTGTTCCTGCTGCTGAAATATGCCGGCCTGGTCAACAGCTACGCCGGCGCGATCGTGCCGGGCATGGCCACGCTGTTCGGCATCTACCTGGTGCGCGAGTTCGCCCGCAGCGTGCCGGACGAGTTGCTGGAAGCGGCGCGCATCGACGGCGCCGGCGAGTGGCGCATCTTCGTGCAGATCATGCTGCCGCTGCTCAAGCCGGTGATGGTGACGCTGACCGTGTTCACCTTCCTCGCCGCCTGGAACGATTTCATGTGGCCGCTGATCGTGCTGACCGGCCAGGAGCACTACACCCTGCCACTGGCGCTGGCCTCGCTGGTGCGCGAACACAGCGAGGACACCGAACTGATGATGGCCGGCTCGGTCGTCACCGTGCTGCCGGTGCTGGTGCTGTTCCTGGCGCTGCAGCGGCATTACCTGCAGGGGTTGTTGCTGGGGAGCGTGAAGGGGTGAGAGCGCCCGCTTTAATGGAGTGACGCGCTCCTTGCGTTCGCTCCCTCTGGGAGAGGGGGCGAATGCAAGGAGCGCTTTATCTGATTAGAACCGGCCCGCCCGGAAATCCGTGATCGCCTCGTGGATCTGCGCCTGGGTGTTCATCACGAACGGACCGTAGCGGGCCACCGGTTCGTTCAGCGACTTGCCGGCGACGACCAGCAGGCGCGAGGGTTTGTCGCCGCCGGCCAGCTGCAATTGTTCGCCATCGGACAGCACGCCCAGCTCGCTGCGTTGCAGCCGTTCGCCACCGACCAGCGCCGATTCGCCCTCGAACACGTAGGTGAAACCGTGGTGGCCGACGGGCAACGCCAGCGCGAACCGCGCACCGGGCTGCAGGCTGACGTCGAGATACACCGGCGCGGTGGCGATGCCTTCGACCGGTCCAGTGGCGCCGGCCAGCTCGCCCGCGATCACCTTGACCTCGACGCCGTCGGCCGGATGCACCACCGGAATCCGCTCCGGGGCGATGTCCTGGTAGCGCGGCGCCGTCATCTTGTCCTTCGCCGGCAAATTCACCCACAGCTGGAAGCCCCACATCAGGCCGTTTTCCTGCTGCGGCATTTCCGAGTGCAGGATGCCGCGGCCGGCGGTCATCCACTGCACGCTGCCCGGCGTGAGGTCGCCGCGGTTGCCATGGTTGTCGCCGTGCCGCATGTGGCCGGCGAGCATGTAGGTGACCGTCTCGAAGCCGCGATGCGGGTGTTCGGGGAAGCCGGCGATGTAGTCATCGGCGCTGTCGGAGCGGAATTCGTCCAGCAACAGGAACGGGTCGAGCATGTCCAGCCCGGGCTGGCCGATGATGCGCTTGAGCTTCACGCCGGCGCCGTCGGAGGTGTCGGTGCCGCGGATGCGGCGGGTGATGGTGCGATCGCTCATGGGGTTCTCCGGCTGGTAAGACATGCCCGCCAAGATGGTCCGATTCGTGCGCCGATCCAAGCGGTGTCACCGGAACGGATCGTTTCGCTGGCGCGACACCGGCTCAGTCGAGCCAACGAAAGGCCCGGCGCAACTCGGCCATGGCGTTGTCCGGAAACCAGCGCCCGTGCGCCAGCACCACGCGCCGCGGCTGCCACGCCAGCATCCGCGCCAGACAAGCGCGTGCCTGGCGTTTGCGACCCAGATAGGTCAGGCGCATGTCCCATGGCGCCTTGCCGTCGGGGTCCAGGACGCCACCCAGCCGTGCCAGCCAGCGCATCGGGCCGTGCAGCCTGTCGAGTTCGAAATTCTCGATCAGGTCGGTGAGGATCAGCGTACCGCTGGCGTCATGCAGGAACACGAATTCCTGCATCACGCGGCTGCCGCGGAAGCACATCTGCTTGATGCTGCCGGCCCAGTCCGGGGGCGGCGCGTCGTCCAGATCGGCGTCGAAATGCACGTCGATGCGCTGGCTGGCCGCACGCTGGCGCACCCCGGGCGAAGCCCACGCCGTGGCGTGGGGGTAGCGCTGCTTCCACGCGGCGATATGGGCGTAATGAAGCAGGTTGGGCGACACCAGATGGCGCACCGGCCCGAGCGCATCGATCGCCTCGAACAGCGCCGCGTCGGGCGCGATCGGCGAGTGGCACCACAGCCCGCCGTCGGGCAACCGCACCACCGTCATGCGGGTGGGAAACGGCATGCGCATGCCGAGCGCCGCCATCGCCACCACCGGGCCGTCGACGATCCAGATGTCGGCGGCAACCGGTTTCAACGTGTCGAGCGGGGTGTACAAGCCGAGTTCCGTCACGAATGACCTCGCCAAATGCAGCAGGAGCCCGCTCGCGGGCGATGGGTTTACTCCGAATCCTGAATCCCGATTCCCGAATCCCGGCCCTCAATGCACCCAGTGACCGCTGCGCTGGCGCGGCGGTGCGGCCTCGCTATCGCTGGCTGGCTGGTGCTGGCGCACCATCGCTTCCACTTCCGCCTCGGTGGCGGGGTTGGCCTGCCAGTACTGGTTCACGGCTTGCAGCACCGCCGGCACCTGGCCCAGGCAGTCGTCGTATTCGTCGTCGCTGAGCTTTTCGAACTCGGCCTCGGCACGCAGGATGCCTTCGTCCACCGCCAGCGCCATCACCGGGCCGAGCAGCTCCATCAGCTGGGGATCTTCAGCCAGGCGGCCTTCCCACAGGGCGGCGCGCAGGTCGATGCCGCGGCTGAAGCCCTCGCACCAGCCGGCGGCCGACAGCATCGGACCGGCCTCGGATTCGACTTCGCCCAGGATCGGCTCGTAGGCATCCACGTCGAGCTCGGCGCTGATCGAATCGTTGAGCTTGGCCAGCAGGGCCAGCACGCGATTGCCTTCGTCCTCGTCCTCGAACGGCTCGTGCAGCACCTCGCGCAGCCATTCCTCGGGCAGCACCAGCAGCGGGCCGACGGCCAGCGCCGAAAGCAGGCCGTGCACGCCATCGAGCAGCAGGTCGCCCTCGCCGGTATGCGCGCGCAGGTAGCGGTCCAGTTCGTCCAGTTCGTGGTCGTCCAGCGAGCTCGGCCATTCGTTCTTTGCAGTCATTTCGGTCAGATGTCCAGTTCCAGCGTTACCGGGGTATGGTCGGACGGGCGCTCCCAGCGCCGCGGTTCCCGGTCGATCCCCGCCGCCCTGGCGGCCGGTTTCAGGGCGTCGCCGATCAGGATCAGGTCGATGCGCAGGCCCATGTTGCGGCGAAACGCCGCCTGCCGGTAATCCCACCAGCTGTAGTGCCCGGGCGCGGACTCGAACAGCCGGAAGCTGTCGTGCAGGCCCAGGTCGGTGATCGCCTTGAGTGCCTCGCGCTCGGGCGGCGAGCACAGGATGTCCTCGCCCCAGGCCACCGGGTCGTAGACGTCGCGATCGTCGGGGCAGATGTTGAAATCGCCCAGCACCACCAGGTTCGGGTGGCGCTCGTGCTCGCGCGCCAGGAACTCGCGCACCCTGGCCATCCAGTCCAGCTTGTAGGCGTATTTCTCGTCGCCGACCGCCTTGCCGTTGACCACGTACAGGTCGACCACGCGCAGCGGGCCGATGGTCGCGGCGAGGATGCGCCGCTGCGGGTCGTCCAGGCCGGGGATGTCGGTAATCACGTCGACCGGCGCCTCACGGGCCAGGATCGCCACGCCGTTGTAGGTCTTCTGGCCCGAATACACGGCCCGGTAGCCGGCAGCGGCCAGCTCGTCGACCGGGAACTTCGCGTCCTCCAGCTTGGTTTCCTGCAGCGCCACGATGTCCGGCTGTGCGTCGGCCAGCCACTGGCCCAGATGCGGCAGGCGCACCTTCAGCGAGTTGACGTTCCAGGAGGCGATTTTCATCGGGATATTGTAAAGGATTGCCCCGATCGGCCCGGCGGGCCGGCTGAACGGTTCGCGCCGATCGCAATACTTCGGTGCGGGAAAGCCACCGAAATCGCGATTTCCAGTGTATGCTGCGCGGGCAAGCCGTCCGGAGCACCCGGTTCACTTGCCCATCTTGCGGTCAAGTGCAATCGCTCCGAGCCGCAAATCATCCATGCTTCAAAGGTAACGTTACATGTCGGATCGTCAGAGCGGTACAGTCAAGTGGTTCAACGACGCCAAGGGTTTTGGCTTCATCACGCCGGAAAGCGGTGATGACCTGTTCGTGCATTTCCGCGCGATCCAGGGCACGGGCTTCAAGTCCCTGCAGGAAGGTCAGCGCGTCACGTTCATCGTCACCAAGGGCCAGAAGGGCCTGCAGGCCGAGGAAGTCCAGGCTGCCTGAGTCGCACAGACTCAGCTCCTGAAGGAAAGCCCGCTTCGGCGGGCTTTCTTTTGGTTCATCGCGCCTTACCGGGAAAGGCGGCCTTGATTTTGAGGAAGAAGTAGGGGAAGTCGCGATAGCCATAGG
>MKTU01000032.1 GCA_001898415.1 Rhodanobacter sp. 67-28
TCATGCCGGTGCCTCGACCGACGGGCGCCATGGCGGCGCGCGAAATCCGCGGCCAGCGCGGCCAGGGTGACCGACTCGAACCGCTGCAGCAGCAGTGCCTCGGCGTCGGCGAAGGCGGTATCCAGCGCCGCATTGATCGCCTGCTCGACGAGGCATTCGGGATGTTCATTCCGGTTGCCCACGGCGAACAGTGCAGGCTCGCCCAGCGCTTCGTGCAACTGGCGCAGCGTGACCTTGGAGAGATCCGCCGAAATGCGCCAGCCGCCGGCGTGTCCGCGATCCGCCGTGACCAGGCCGGCCTCGCGCAGCAGGCCCATGGTGCGGCGGACCACCACCGGATGCGTGCCCAGGCACTGCGCCAGCGCATCGGATGTCATCGGCGTATCGCGCTCGGCCATGTGCAGCAAGGCGTGGAGTACGGCGGAAAGTCGGCTGTCTCGTTTCATGTAACAAACGATGTTACGTTAGTGCCTCCATGTCAAGCGGGCGAGGGCAGCATGTCTTCTTTCAACGATCCCCAGGCGGTGGCGCGATACACGGACGGGCCGCTGCGGCAGGTGCCGGGATTGCATGCGCTCCACCAGATGACCGGCCTGCTCCTGCACGAGCACGTGCCCTCCGATGGGCGCGTGCTGGTGCTCGGCGCCGGTGGAGGTCTTGAGCTCAAGGCCTTCGCCGAGACCTACCCGCACTGGCGTCTGCTCGGCGTCGACCCGTCAGCGCCGATGCTGGAATTGGCCGTCCAGACGCTGGGGCCGCTGGCGCCGCGGGTGGAGTTGCTGGAGGGCACCATCGATGCGGCTCCGGCCATCGAATTCGACGGCGCGGTTTGCCTGCTGACCATGCACTTCCTGTCCGTCGACGAACGCTTGCATGCGCTGCGCGAGCTGAGGCGCCGATTGAAACCCGGCGCCCCGCTCGTCATGGCACACCACAGCGTTCCCGATGCACGGGACGAAAAGCTGCGCTGGCTTGGCAGGCACGTGGCTTTCATGACTTCAAACGGCATGCCGGTGGCAACCCCGGCCGCCACGATCGAAGCGATGGCCAGCCGTCTCCCGCTGCTTCCCCCCGAAGCCGAGGTCGACTTGCTGGAGCAGGCCGGCTTCGAGCGGCATGAGCTGTTCTATGCGGCTTTCACGTTCAAGGGATGGGTGGCGTATGCGGCTTCGTGAAAATCCTCCAACCTCATGCCTCGATCGGCAAAGGCTTGCGCGACAGACAGGCCGCGTGGATGCCGGGCCTCATCGTCTTGCCGGCCGGCAGCCATTCGATCGGGTCGCCGCGGGCGCACCGAATCCGGCGGGAAGCCAGATGCGTCAGCGCGCGGTCATGCCGCCATCCACGCGGTAATTCGCGCCGGTCAGGAACTTGCCGCGATCCGACACGAGCAGCGCCACGACTTCGGCGATGTCCTCGGTGGCGCCGATGCGGCCAAGCGGCAGAAGCTGCAGCCACGCGTCCGTGGAAAATCCCGGCGTCGTCCTGGCGAACTCGTCGGAGCCCGGCGTGGCGATGACGCCGGGCGACATGACGTTCACGCGGATTGCCGGCGCCACTTCCAGGGCGAGCGTGCGCGAGTAGTACTCGAGCGCCGCCTTTGCAGCGCCGTAGTGAGCAAAGGCGCCGAACGGCATTGCCGCCGCCGCCGAGGATATGTTCACGACGGCTGCAACCTTCGAGTCCCGAAGCGCGGGGAGGACGGCGTTGGTGAGGCGGATCGCGGCGAAGAGGTTGAGCTCGAGGCTGTCGTGCCATGCCTCGTCGGGAATCGTCGAGGACCCTTCCAGAAAAGCGCGCGCACCGCCCGCGTTGTTCACGAGGATGTCGAGGCCGCCGAGCGCCGCGATCGCCTGTGTCGCGATCGCCTCCACGCCTTCGCTAGTGGCGACGTCGCCGGATACGAACGTTGCCCCGGCGGGCATGTCGTCGTCGGGCTTGCGTGCGGCGACCACGACCTTGGCGCCGGCATCGAGAAGGCGCTGCGCGATCGCCGCGCCGATGCCGCGTGTGCCTCCGGTGACCAGGGCACGGCGGCCGGCAAGTTCTTTCGGGAAATCGGATGGGTTGGACATGGGATGTTCCTTGGTAGAGGTCGATGTTCATCGCGCCGTGATCCGGCCTGCGGGGTGGTCACGATCGTGTCGTGATCGCCCGGCATCGCTCACGGCTCCTTCTTGAATTTCGAATAGGTCGTGGAAAATCAGTGGGGCGGATGACTCGCGTCAGCGCTTCTGAAAAGCTCGCGGTGAATGCCGGCCGGGCGTGCCGCGTCAGATCTGCGCCAGCCCGCCATCGACGGCGAGCTCGCTGGCGGTCATGAAGCCGCTGTCCGACGACGCGAGAAAGGCCGCCGCCGCCCCGATCTCCGCCGGTTCGGCCATGCGCTGCAGCGGGTTCATCGAGGCGAACACCTTCATGCCTTCCTCGCCCACCGCGGCCTTGGCCAGTTCGGTCGCCGTCGGCCCGGGCGACAGCACGTTGACCCGGATGCCGGTGCCCTTCAGGTCCTGCGCGAAGGTCTTGGCAAGGTTGCGCACGGCGGCCTTGCTCGCGCTGTAGACGCCGAACGCCGGGGCGCCGGTGGTGCCGGCGCTCGATCCGGTCAGGATGATCGAGCCGCCCGGGCCCATCAGCGGCAGTGCCTTCTGCACCGTGAAAATCGTGCCCTTCACATTGGTGTCGAAGGTTTCGTCGATGTGTTCGGCGGTGATCTCGCCCAGCGGAAGCAGGCTGCCCGTCCCGGCGTTGGCGAACACGATGTCGAGCGTTCCGCGCTCGGCCTTCACCGTTGCGTAAAGCCGGTCGAGATCGGTCGGGTCCGAGACCGAACCCTGCACTGCGCGGGCGTTGGGGCCGAGTTCGGCCACCGCGGCGTCGAGCGCTTCCTGCCGACGGCCGTAGATGAAGACGAAGGCGCCGTCCTCGATGAAGCGCTTTGCCGCCGCGCGGCCGATGCCGGTGGCGCCGCCGGTGATCACCGCGGTCTTTCCATGCAACTTGCTCATGTCATGAATCCTGGATGGGGTTGCAACTGCCGAAGCAGTGATGGGGATGGCGCGCCGATCGCGATCCTTGTCGCGATGGCCGTACGCGCTCAGGGCTGCTGCTTGAACAGGTCCTGGAAAATCAGCGGGCCCCAGACGCGGCCGCGTGCCTGCACCAGGGTGCCGCCTTCGTCGAACCTGCCGAGGTTGACGGGGGCGAAGCCGAGTCGCTTGGCAAGGTCCGCCACTTGCGCGGTGGCCGCTTCGTCGTCGCCCGACAGGAACACCACCCGGTGGCCGCCCTGGACGTTCGGGTCGGTGGTCAGCGTGCGCGCCAGCAGGTGATTGAAGCCCTTGACGAACCTGGCGCCGGGGAACGACCTGGCGGCGAAGGCGGAGGAGGGGAGGCCGTCGAGCGTTTCGACGGGGGCATTCGTGTTCATCGCGTCGATGATCGTCTTGCCCTTCCAGTCCGGAAGCGCCTTGCCGACGTCCTGGTGCGCCTCGAACAGCACCGCCAGGATGATCACGTCCGCCTTGACCGCTTCCTGCAATGTCCGGGGGATAACCTTGGGGCCGATCGCCTGCGCTTGGGGCAACAGGGCTTCGGGCGGCCGCCGACTGGCGACCGTGACCTCGATGTCGTTGCGGGCGAACGCGCGGGCGAGGGCCTGGCCTATGGAACCGAAACCGATGATGGCGTAGCTCATGGGGATGATCCTTCTTGAGTGGAGTGATCCGGCCTGTTCGAGCCGGTTGCCCCACCCATCTGGGTCGCTTGACGCATCAATACAATTGACGAAATATCGCTTGATACGATCTATTTTCTGGATAACCGATGCTCGACAACGTCACCATCAACCAGCTGCGTGCGTTCGTTGCGGTGTGCGACCAGGGCAGCTTCTCGGGTGCCGCGCGCAAGCTCGCGCGGGCGCAGTCGGCCATCAGCCACGCGATCAAGGCGCTGGAGAGTGCGTTCGACGTCGAGCTGTTCGAGCGCAACACGCGCAAGGCCCAGCTCACCGCGGCGGGGCGCAGCCTTCTGCCGGACGCCCGGGCGGTGATCTCGCGTACGGAGGAAATGAAGAACCGCGCCGGCGCGATCGCCAAGGCCGGCGTGCCGCAGGTATCGGTGGCGGTCGACGCCTACTTCCCGCGCGCCCACCTGGTCGACGGCTTGCGCACGCTGCAGGAAGAGTTTCCGACCGCCGCGATCAACCTGCGCATCACCACCATGCAGGGCGGCGAAAAGCTGGTGCTCGAAAAAGTGTGCGCGCTGGCCGTCACCATCAACGACGTGCCGGAAGTGAACCCGCAAGCCATCGAACGCCACTGGCTGCGCGAGGAGGAGATGGTGACGGTATGCGCGCCGTCCTATCCGCTCGCTTCGACACCCAAACCCATCCCGGTGGACGAGTTTGGCCGATACATACAGGTCATCGTCACGGACAACCAGCCCGGCGCCGAAGAGAGCCAGCAGGGTGTAGCCGGCAAGCGCCAGTGGCTGGTCAACGACCTGGGCGCCAAACGCGACCTGCTCAAGGCCGGCCTCGGCTGGGGACACTTGCCACGGCACCTGGTCAGCGAGGATCTGGCAAGCGGAGCGCTCGTCGAGCTTGAGCGTCGCGCCTGGCACATGGGCCCGCTGACGTTCGTGATCTCGCAGCGCCGGGGTCACGATTTCTCGCCGTGCGAGTTGCGGCTGATCGAGTTGCTCGGGAAACCTCGGCGTTCGCTCGTTTGAAGAAGTGGGAGAAAAGTGTCGGGGGCAATGCGCGACGGATGATGAGGGGTGGAATGGCAGGTTGAGGCCAATAAAGGAGACCTGGTGAGCTGGCCCGGGTTTGACTGACCCTCTCGGACCGCGCGCAGGGTGCCGAGCGAGAATTGCACGTCGAAGTCATGCATTTTCCTGAAGCCCGCGGAGCCCCCGCTTTCCGCGGCCGATCCCGGTGCCGAGTCGGTGCTGCCCATTGATGCCGAGGAGGTTTCCATCTGCCTGGAACAGGCACTGCCTGCCTTGACCTGGTCATCCGCTACGGATGCATCCGGGGAAGTGGGCGAGGGCCGGGTGGAATTTTCCCGACCCGGTGGGCATGCGACCCGGTCACTGGCGCCGCACTGCTCGCGTCGCTCGGACTGCACCCCGCTGGTACGGCGGCTGTGCGATCAGTTCGGTTGGGTCGCCTTTGACGAGTCGCCCCTGCTGTTCAAGCCTCACCGTCCACCCCCGGCACCGGGTTGAGGGAGACGTGGCTCATTGCCTTTTTCAGCTCCCCCATTCCGCAACCACGCGCGCGGCGACATGCCCACAGACTGGGTGAAAACCCGCGACAGTGACGACGCGTTGCGATAGCCGAGCTGCAGGCTCGCCGTTTTCAGCGAAGCGCCTTGGCGAAGCAGGGCCTGCGCGACGGCAACGCGCCATTGCGTGAGGTACTCGACCGGCGTGTGGCCGACGTGCTGCTTGAAGGCGGCGGCAAATGCACTGCGCGACATGCCGGCGGTCTCGGCCATGGCGGCCAGCGACCAGTCTGCGCCGGGCTGCTCGTGGATCGCGGTCAGTGTGCGCGCCAGCTTCGGGTCCGACAGGCCGGTCAGCATGCCCGGCGGCAGTTTCGCCTCTGCGGGATGGTCGAGCAGCCAGCGCAGCAGTTGCAGCACCAGCACGTCGAACAGGCGGTCGGCCAGCAGGCGCTGGCCGCAGCGTACCCGCTCGGCTTCCGCGAACAGCAGCGCCAGCGTCTGCTCCAGGCCGTCCACCGCCCGCAGTGGCAGCACCAGCAGCGGCGGCAGGGCGCGCGCCAGCGGATGCCGCGCGCCGCCATCGAAATCAAGCGTGGCGCAGACGAAATCCGAACCCTCGGCCGGCGGGTTGTGGAAGCTGTGCGCCAGCGGGCGCGGGTAGAACAACAGGCTCGGTTCGGCAACCTCGATGCGGCGCGGCACACCGCTGCGCGGGCGATGCGTCACCACCAGTTCGCCCCGTCGCAACACGTGCAGGAAACCCCGCCCCGGCCGGGCGTCGAATTGCGCCAACCCGCACAGCGCCCCGGCATGAAACAGGTGCGCCCGCACGTGGAAGCGCTCCATCAGTGACGACAAGCGGTCGAGGGTAGCCATGGTTTGCTTCCGCATCCTGGACGATCAGTGGTATTTCATGGACAAAATAACACCTGTGGAGGGCGCTCCGGGGCGACGCTGGCCCCACGTCGCCAAGCATCCGCCAAGGCGGCACATCCCCGATGAGGAGTCGCCATGTCCACACACCCGCCGTTGCATCCACGCCAGCCGCTCGGCACCCGCGCGCGTCTTGCCATCGCCGTGGCACTGCTGCTGGGCGGTTCGGCCAGCTTCGCCCATGACGGCACCACGCACGCTGGTGGCATCGCCAGCGCACCGGCCAAAGCCGTGCAGGCACCGTTCGACATCGTGCATACCAGGGTCAGCACCGAGGGAAACATCGCCACGTTTCACATCGCCGTATCCGGCAAGGCCGGCGACAGCAAGCCGGTGAAGACCGGCAAGCTCGCCGGCAGCAGCGTGTTCTCCTACGTGTGGCCGACCACGCTCGATCCCTACCTGGTCGGCTTCGAGCATGGCAGCGGCATTCTCGCGTTCGCGGTCACTGCGCATCCCGACTTCGACGACACCCCGCTGTTCGACGAGAACGGCGATGGCGACCCCGGCAATGATGGCAACCTGTGGCACTCGCACTGGGTGGTGCTGCAGCCCGACGACGCCTGCGGCAAGGGCGCGCTGAAGGTGGTCGACATCGCCGAGGGCAGCAAGCCGCGACTGCCCAGGACCTGGCCAGGCCTGCCGATCCTGATCGACAGCCCCGGCTGGAGCCCCGTCTTCGACGACCACTCGCTGGAGGTGCGGGTGCCGTTCGACGACATCGGCGCCGTCGACGCCGCCGGTTTCGACGGTGTCACCGCCGCCTTGCGCGTCAACGCCAGCGTGCACGATCCGCTGCTGTGCGTTGTCGACGTGTTCAAGGTGGCCTCGGGCGACTTGTCACGACCGGGCAGGGTCAATCGCTGATCGGGGAGGGGCGGCGGCTGGCTGTTCTGTCGTACGCGGTGCGCCTCGTCTCGCGCATCGGCCAGCCGCCCTGACCCTCCGCCGACGTATTCCGCCAAGCAGGTGATTCGCGCGACTGCGTGGTGTGGCGGTGAGGGGGTGAGACGGACGCGCTTCGCCTCGACGGCCGCGGGGAGTACCGTGCATCGCATCGGCTGCGTCGCCAGCCATCTGCTTTCCCCTGCTTCATGCCCGACGACCTGGCCTACCTTTCCGTCGATACGCCGCTGGGCGTTTTCCTCGTCGCCGAGCGCGACGGAGCCCTGAAAGGCGGCTGGTTCGAGGGGCAGAAGTACTTTCCGGCCATCTCGCCGGAAGCCGGGTGGCGGAAGGCCGCGACGCCCTTGTTGCACGAGGCCGGGCGGCAGCTGGACGCCTATTTCGCCGGCGAGCTGACGCACCTGGAGATGCCGCTGGCGCCGGAAGGCACCGCGTTCCAGCAGCAGGTGTGGCGCGCGCTGTGCGCGGTGCCGTACGGGGAGACGACGACGTACGCGGCGTTGGCGCGGGCGATTGGCCGGCCCGAGGCGTTCCACCCGGTGGGCGCGGCGGTGGGGCGCAACCCGATTTCGCTGTTCGTGCCTTGCCACCGCGCGCTGGGCAGCAACGGCTCGCTGACCGGCTACGCGGGCGGGCTGGCCCGCAAGCGCTGGCTGCTCGATCACGAAGGACGCGAGCGCCGCTTGTTCGATTGAGCCGGGAATGACGGCCCCGACCAGGATGCCTTGTCGGGCGGCTTTGGCATCCAGGTGCAGATCACGGCGGCGCGCGGCCGCCGCTTGAACCCGGCGCCCTCCGCCCCTTTGCTGCCGTTGATTGGCCGGGTCGCGAGACTCGCGAGCGGTCTCGGACCTTAGCCCTGCACTGGCTGCGGCTCGCCCATCCCGCCCTGCAGCGCCTGTCGATCGATCTCCGCCCGCAGCAACGCCGTCGCGATATGGATCTCCCTGCTGCCGGCCTGGTTCAGCGTCTGGATGAATCGTTCCAGGCTGCCTGGTGCGACACCTTCACGCAACGCAGGCAGCATGACGAGCCAGTCGCCCTTGATGCGACCTTGCTCCAGGTAGATGTCCATCAATTTCTCCGCCTCGAACCAGAACGGGGATGTTCCGACCTTGACGGGTATGTCGATGGTATTCACGCTCCAGGCACCCCACTCCGCGACGTGCGTGTCGGCTTTGGGCGCTCCGGCCCTCGCGAGCCCTCCGCACAGCAGCGACAGGGCTGCCTCCCGCGCCTGCGCGCTGATCCCTGCCTGCAGCAGCGCGGTAACCGCGGCGGCTCGTTGAAGGGCCACCGCCATCCACAGGGCGTGCTCGCGCTCCTCGTGCGAGGTGCACCGCGCCACGACTCCGGCGGCGGCCTGGGGCGTGTCGTCGTTCCACAGCAATTCGATGATCGCCTGCTTGAACTCGAACTGCCTGCTCTGTGCTTCCGTTGTCATGGGCGTTCCTGGGGTGCTCGTGATTTCGTGGTACGACGGCGGCAACCGGCAGCGTCCGCGTAGACAGTCGGCGCGAACGCCTGACGGTCATGGGCAGGTTCAACCGCGTCTTCCACGCTGGTGGCTGTGGTTGCCGATACCGGCAGGTGCCGCAGTGGAGAAGGACTTTCGCTGGCGCCGCGTGCCGCTGCCAGCTTGCGGGGGCGGCCCGCGCCTGGCCTATTGCTTGGTGCGTCAGCGAGAGGAAGCGATGAAGCTGTTCGGTGCGTAAAGCACCCAGTCGGCTTCCTCGCCGTTCACCGCCACGTGAGCATTGAACGCGACGCAGCTGTGATCCGGGCAGGGACTGGCGTACGCCATGTTGCCCGGGGCGGGAGCGAGCAGCGCATAGTCATGCCTGGCATTGATCTCGCGGCAGAACTCGGGTGCGCCGCCGATGATCTTGATCACCACCGGGTTTGCATAATATCTGTGGTCCAGCACCTGCAGCTTGAATTCTTCGGAGGTACAAGCCCAGGCGCCAGACTTGAAGCTGACCGAAGTGGCCTGGGCGGGCGGCGCAAGCAGCGCTTCCTGCGCGAGGGTCGGCATCAGGCCGTTCCTCCCGAAATGCCAGAGAAGAATGCCGCCAAACACCACCAGCCCCACCAATGCCCGCTTCAACATCTTTGTCTCCCCCTCGATCCTCCATGGATCGTCGTGACGCAGAATTGCACCGCATTTCAGGGGCGTCAAACCAGGCAAGCGAAACCGGGGCGGAGAAAGTCAGTGCCCTCTGCTCGATGTCCGCGTGCTTCGGCGGCCCCGGACGGCGCAAGCTCACCAGGTGGCCGATGGTCTTTTCCCCCGTGGCCTCGATTGACTTCCTCCATCCCGCTTTCGGCGGCAGTTGAACCCGGCGCGTGCTGTCGCCAGAATGGCCCGGCGGCGCAGGTGGCGGTCGCACAGGGTATGGGGAATGTACCGGTCGGCTGTGCCGTCGGATTGCAGCGCCCGCGAATCGGGCGCGAGGGGACGCTCATTTGATTTTCTACGCAACGGGCCTGCTGCTCGTCGTCGGCGCGGTCTGGCTGTTCAATCGACTGGTGCGGCTGCGCAATCAGGTTCGCAACGCGTGGAGCGATGTCGACGTGCAGTTGCAGCGTCGCCACGATCTGGTGCCCATGCTGGTCGAAGCGGTCAAGGGTTACGCCAGCCATGAGCGGCAGTTGCTGGAACGTGTCGCCGCCGAGCGCAGCGCGGCGATGCGCGGCGGAACCCCGGCGCAGCGGATCGCGCCCGAGATTGCGCTGGGCCAGCAGCTGGTGCGCCTGGTCGCGCTGGGCGAGGTTTACCCGGAGCTCAAGGCCAGCGGCAACTTCAGCCAGCTTTCGGACGAGCTGGTGGAGGTGGAGAACACCTTGCAGCACGCCCGGCGCTTCTACAACGGCTCGGTGCGCGAGTACAACACGGCGCGCGAAACGTTTCCCACCTTGCTGATCGCCGCGCCGCTCGCCTTCAGGCCCGCGGAGTTCTTCGCCGCCGACGCCGATGCCAGGGCCAATGTCCAGGTCAGGCTCGGGGAGCCTGCATGAGGCTTGCCGGCGGTCTCGTGCGGCATCGGATCTCGCGCATGTTGTGCCTCGTTGCCGTGACGCTTGCCGCCGGCAGTGCGATGGCGCAGGACGCCGGTCAGTCCGGTGTCGAACCCGCCACGATGACGCGCGATACGTCGATCTGGGTCAACCACGACTACTCGATCGAGGTCAGCGAGACTACGGAGGTCAACGCGGCGACCCCGTGGGAGTTCCATCGCGACCTGGTTCTTCCGGGCCGCAAGCTCGCACTTCGCGACGTGTTCCTGATGGGGGCTGCCGAGAACGGCGACGGGGTGACGACCGAGGTTGCGCCGCTGGGCGATGGCGTGCGTATCACCGTGCATCCGACACGTCGCGTGGGGATGCAGTTGTTCGAACTCGATTACCGCGTCCTGTACAAGGCGGTCGACGATGGCAAGCTCGTTTGGCCGCTCACCTCGGCCACCGATCGACTGTCGCTGCAGCGTGCGAAATTGGTGGTGAAGCTGCCGCAGGAAACGCCTTCCAGTCAGATCCATGCGCAGTTCCAGCTCGACGGTGCGCCTGTCGCGGCAGGGGATCGCCGAGTCACCGGAACCAAGGTCGACCTGGGTTGGCACGATGCCGTCGCGCCGGGGCAGGTGTTGGGCGCGGTGCTCACGTTTCCCGAGGTGGCCGAGGCATCGACCCCCCTTTTGTCGGCGGGGCCGGCCTGGATGTTCAACGGCACCGTGTGGCTGGCCGTGCTGGCGTTGTACTACCTCCTGGCGAAAATTTTCTTCACCGGCGGCGGCGACGGCAAACCCGTGATCGTGGAGTACGAGCCGCCGACCGGCTGGTCCGCCGGCGCCGTGCGGTTGCTGTGGCACGGTGCCTGGGATGAAAAATGCTTTGCCACCGGCGTGCTCGGCATCGCCGCCAAGGGTGGGCTCACGCTGGCCCGGCAGGACGATGGCACATGGGTGGCAACGCGAACCGGCGGTGACCTTGCCCCGGCCTTGACGATGGACGAACACCGGTTGCGTTCGGCGTTGTTCGCGTTTGGCCCCACGGCGGAGTTCTCCGAGGCCCATGCCGACAGCACCGGCCTTGCCGAGCTTGCTTTCCGGCGTGCGCTGGAGAATCGCTGCGCGGGCGAACGTCCAGGCGATCCCGCCTGGCTGTTGATCCCCGGCTGGCTGACCGCGCTGACCGGCGCCACGCTGTTGTTCTTCGGCATCGACAGTCGTTTCGTGATCCTGGGCGAGATTGCGGCTCCCAGCCTCGTTGGTGCGCTCGTCGTGGCGATGCTGATGGACGTGGTCCCGCTTGCGCTCCTGCGCGCCACTCGCGCGCAGGTGTACGTCGTGGCCGCGATCGCCGCGATCGGATTGCTGGGCGGCGGCGATCGGCTGGACTGGCTGACGGGCGCCGCGCTGCTCGCCGGCCAGGTCGCCGCGGGCTGGTGGTTGCTGCGCCAACCGCCGCGGGAGACGCCGTTGCGGCGCAAGCTGCACGGCTTCCGCTGGTACCTCGGCACCGCCGAACAGCAGGACATGGATGCGCGCTACAAGCCGTCGCTCCATCCCGAACTCCAGGCGAGCCTGCTGCCGTACGCGATGGCGCTGGATGTGGCGGTGACGTGGAACGCCCGCTTCGCGCATTCGCTCGAAGAGGCGGGAGGGCAAGAGGACTTCATTGCCAGCCTGAATCCCGACCATGACGACGCCGCGCTGGAACTGCTGGCTTTTGCACAGGCGATGGCGCGTCGCATCCCGAAATAAAGGGCGCATGCGATGGAAACGCGGCGGCCGGTCGCTGGACAGGCCCGGGAGGCTAGGGCGAAAGTTTGCGGCAAGTCACGGGCCAGCCTGCGTCCCGTAGCCATCCCGCCGGAAACACGACAGCGCGCCGATTCGCCGATGGCCGTACCCCGGACGACTGTCGAGTCCGGTGCGCCGCCAGTGAAGCAGGGAAGATGTACGCTGCGTGGTTGAAGTGATGCCCGCGGCAGCTGGCGCCGCGGGTCGTGCAGCAGGGATGGAGATTGCGATGACGTCCGCAGCAGCCCCCGAGTGGCGCACCAGCGCCTGGTTGAACACGCCCGAGCCATTGACCCTCGGCCATTTTCGCGGGCGGGTGGTGCTGCTGCACGCGTTCCAGATGCTTTGTCCGGGCTGCGTGGCGCACGGCATTCCGCAGGCGCAGCGCGTGGCGAAGCTGTTCGAGGGCGCGCCGCTGGCGGTGGTCGGCTTGCACACGGTGTTCGAGCACCACGCGGCGATGGGGCCGGAGTCGTTGCGCGCGTTCCTGTACGAATACCGCATCGCGTTTCCGGTCGGCATCGACGCGCCCGGCCCGGCCGGCGATCCGATTCCGTGCACCATGCGCGCGTATGCCATGCAGGGCACGCCGACCACGATCCTGATCGACGCGCAGGGGCGGCTGCGTCGCCAGGTGTTCGGCCAGCACGATGACCTGCTGCTCGGCGCGGAAATCGGCACGTTGCTGGCGGAGCTGGAGCAGTCGCGCCCGCAGGTGGCGGACGCGGCGCCTTCGGCGGAACCTTGCAGCGAAGATCGCTGCGGGATCGCCGCGGGGGCGCGGCCGCCGCCGTCGTAGCGACGCCTCGCACGGCTGAAGAATGATGAGGAAGCGCGGCCTAGGCTGATCGCTCCGGCACATCGGGATGCATGTCCATCGCGCCCGGCGTGGTGTGCACCAGCGGCACGAAGTTGTCGTCCGGCGTCACTTCGCGCTTGCGGCGCATGAAGCGGTACAGCGCGTAGCCGGCCAGCAGGCTGTCGAGCACCGCGAACCAGCCGAACAGGAGCGTCGGCCGCGTCAGGCTCATCAGCGTGCCCGCCAGCAGCGGCCCCACCGCCGAGCCGATGCCGTTGACCAGCAGCACCGTGCTCGATCCGGACAGCAGCTCGTCGCGGCGCAGATAGTCCACCAGGTGCGCCACCGCGATCGGGTACACCGCGAAGCTCATGCCGCCGAAGGCGAATACCAGCAGCATGGCGATGGTGTGGCCGGCATTCGGCAACACCAGGTTGGCCAGCGCCGCCAATGCCGCGGTGGCGCTGATCAACGCCAGCGCCAGGCGCCGGTCGATGCGGTCGGACAACCGTCCCAGCGGCAGTTGCAGCACCACGCCACCGGCGATCGCCACGCTCATGTAGGTGCCGACTTCGGCCGCGCCGAGACCGCGCGCGGCCGCATACAACGGCAGCAGGCCCCAGAACGCGCCCAGCACCATGCCCGAGATCAGTGCGCTGACCAGCGCGGTCGGCACCAGCCGGAACATGCGCCCGACCTGGACGCGCGGCGCGGCATGGATGGACGGCTGCGGCTGCGGGGTCATCACCACCGGCAGGTTCGCCGCGCAGACCAGGATCGCCACCACGCAGAACAACACGAAGCCCTCGCCGCCGATGTGCAGGAACTGCTGCGCGATCGCGCTGGCACCCAGGTTCAGCATCATGTAGACGGCGAACACCGAACTGCGATGCTTCGGATCGGCGGCGGTGTTCAGCCAGCTCTCGATGATCGCGTACAGGCCCACCAGCAGCAGCCCCTGCAACACGCGCAGCACCAGCCATGCCGCGTAGGCCGAGGTCAGTGCCTGCACCAGCACCACCACCGCCAGCAGCGAGGTGCAGAAGGCGAAGGTGCGGATATGGCCGAAGCGATGCGTCAGCCGGGGCACGGTGTAGGTGCCGACCAGGAAACCGGTGTAATAGGCCGAGGTCAGCACGCCGATCATCGCCACGGAGAAGCCCAGCACCTCGCCCTGCAACGCGATATGCGTGTGCAGCAGGCCGACGCCCATCAACAGGAACACGGTGCTCGACAACAGCGGTGCGGTGGTGCGGATGCTGCTCAACATGCGAAAGACCCGGGGATGGCACGCGCCGCGCGACCGGCGAAGCCGGTGCGGCTTCGGCAGGGTAACCGGACGGGAAAGCGTTTGTCGCCGCCCGGCAGTGTGCGGGCCATGGCGTACGCACGGCGAAGCGTGGCCCGGAACAACCGACACGACGGCGTTGAACGCGTTGCGCCGCCCCGGTCCCGTCAAATTCCCAACCCCAGGAGCGGGCTCCTGCGAGGGCGTGGAATTCCGGGGGCCGTGGCGTCGACGACGACGGCCGCGCACCTTGGCCGGAATGACGGCACGACGAGACGGCGAGGGGTCTCTTCGCTATCAGTATCGTGCCGTCGTCAGCGGCGCATCGGCCCATTGCCATGCGGTCGCCTGCAGCTTCGAGGTTTCGCGCGCGGCGTCGACCTGACCGAGCTTTTGCTGGGCCTGCGCCAGGCCGAACAGCGACCAGCCGTTGAGCGGGTAGGTTTTCAGGTCCTGGTTGAATGCTTCCGCCGCGCCCGCGGCATTGCCGGTTTCGAGCAGCGCGGCGCCGAGGTAGGGGCGGACCGGGAGCGGCCAGTCGGCCGGTTCGTTGTAGGCCAGCGCATCCTCGGCGGCTGCCGCTTCGTGCAGCGCGGCGATGGCCTGCGCGTGCTTGCCTTGTGCGCGCAGCAGTTCCCCGCGCAGCAGGGCGTCGGCCACGCGCAGCACGCCATCGGCGTGGTTGATGTCGAAGAAGCTTACTTTCGCCATTGCCGGATCGACGGCGATCGCATGCAGGGCGTCGGCTTCGCGAGCGGCTTCGATCAGGGTGCCCTTGCGCGTGTGTGCCATGCCGCGGGCGAAGTGACGGATCGCCGCGGGGTATGGCAGTTCCGGTGACGCGGCGGTGTCGGCAAGAATCGCGTCCCAGTCGCCGAAGCGGACTTGCGTGAGCAGAGGCGTGACCACGAATTGCTGCATGAACTCCATTGGCGCCGCGCCCATTGCGGCACGGTCGGCGCGCCGGGCAGTCTGCTCGGCCGCCTGCAGCGCCAGCGTGCGCGAGCCGGTCAGGCCTGTCGTCATCGTGGCGAAGTGCCAGTTGTGCGGCACGTAGCCCAGCGGATAGACGCCGTTGCTGCCGCGGCACATCGCCAGGAAATCCTTGTCGGCGGTGGTGGCGGCGAGGTTGGTCAGGGTCGCGTCGTGGTAGCGGCCGACGCGGATGTAGGTGTGCGCGGGCATGTGCACCAGGTGGCCCGAACCGGGCGCCAGCGCGGCCAGCGCGTCGGCGTGGGGTTCGGCGCGCTGTGGCTCGGGCGAGGATTCGGTGGCGTGGATGTAGTAGTGCATCGCACCGATGTGGCGCGGGTTGCGCGCCAGCACGCGTTCCAGTTCGCCGAGCAGGCGCGGGGTGAACCGGGCCGGGGTGCCGTCCTTTTCCCAGTACGCCCAGGGCGAGAGATCCATCAACGCCTCCGCGTACAGGGTGGCGGCATCGTCGTCCTCGGGGAATTGCGCGACCACGCGCGCCATCGCTTCGGCATAGGCGCGGTCCAGCGGTGCGCGATCTTCCGGCGCCGGGTCGGCATAACGCAGTTGCAGTGCCTGGATCAGCGCGCGATCGACCGGACGTGCGGTGGCGGCCAGGCTGGCCGCGCGCGCGGCGAGGGCGGTGGCGTCCTTCGCGTGGGCCGGGTCCATCGGCAGGTTGATGTTCGGCCCCAGCACCAGCGCCTGGCCCCAGAAGCACATCGCGCATTGCGGGTCCAGTCGCGCCGCCTCGGCGAAGTTGCGCCCGGCCGCCTCGTGGTTGAAGCCGTACGCCATGCGCAGGCCCTGGTCGAAATGGCGTTGCGCCAGGGGCACCGGGGTGGCCACGTCGTGGTGCAGGTCGCCGAAGGTATCGAACAGCGGCGGCGCAACGGTTTCGGGCGCGGATGCGGCGTCGCCGGCCGCCCTCGGCGCGGGATTGCAGCCCGCCAGCAGGACTGCCAGCAGCGGCAGGAACAAGCATCGACGGATCATCGTGATTCTCCCATGGTCGGTTCGGAAACAGGGGGGAAGCAGCGGACAGAGTAGCCGAGGTTTGCGGAAATGGATGCCCGATTTTCTCAGGCCACGCACAGGCCGGTTCACCGCCCCTGCGGCCGATTGGACGTCCATCCATACCTTCCACGTTCGCATTGTCCCTGGCAGCTTTTTGGCTCTCCGGCCGGCTGTTGCGGTCCCATCCGGGAAAGCTCACCATGCGCGACGTGCGCGAGTGCCTTGTCGTACTCGACCGCATGAGTGTGCGATGGGGTAGTGAGGGGAAGTACCAGTTTTGGGGCAGGCACGAACGCCGCCGTTTGCCTGGATGTCCGGCTGGGACACCGGCGCCTGTGCCGTTGGACTCACCTGTGCTCTCGGCGCCGCGACCCACTCGGTGGCCGAGCCCGGTTGAGCCATCCGTTGTGGAAAGAACCAATCGGGGATGCCATGACCACGAATCACGCGCAGGCGCTTGACCTACCCACCAGTCCGAACCTCATGGCGGCCGTCGACCGCTGGATCTGGGTCTTCATGGCGGCATTCTTCATCGCCATCACGCTGACCGGATTCGTGCCGGACTCGCTGCAGAAAGTCGCCATGGTCCGGGCCGGGGCAAGGCCGCCGTTCCCGCCGGTACTGCATGTGCATGCCGTGTTGATGGGCTCGTTTCTGGTCCTGCTGCTCGTCCAGTCCTGGCTGATGGCGACCGGCCGGCGCCAGCGGCACATGCTGCTGGGGCGCCTGGCTTTCGTGCTGGTCCCGGCCATCATCGTCACCGGTTTCCTCCTGGTCCCGACGATTTACCGACAGGTCTGGAACGGGGCGCACGTCGCGCCGTCGCCGGTGCGTGAACAGCTCCAGCAGACGCTCCTTTTCCTCGACAACATCGCCTTGCTGCAGCTGCAGGCCGGCATCCTGTTTGCCGTTTTCATCTGGCTCGCCTTGCGTGCGCGACGCACCGATCCGGACTTCCACAAGCGGATGATGTTCCTGGCCATAGCCTTGCCGCTGCAGGCGGCGATCGATCGCATCGGCTGGTTGCCGTCGATCCATCCCGGTCCGTTCTCGACCGACCTCTACACGCTGCTTGCGGTGTCGCCGCTGTTCCTGTGGGACGTGGTCAGGCAGCGCCCGGTGCAGCGGGTCTATCTGATCTGGCTGGGCCTGTTCCTGCCGGTGGCTGTTGCCGTCAACCTGCTGTGGGACATGCCGGGCTGGCACGCGCTGGTGCCGAAGGTGCTGGCGCCCTGACGGAGGCCGGCGCGGTCGCGACGCATCGCGCGGGTAACATCTGAAGCGCGGGACGCTCGACGCGTGGCCCGCCGAGTCGTCCATTGCGTTTTCCTGTCCTCCGGAGGCATGCATGTCGCGAGTGTTGCTGTGCGGTGCCACCGGCCTGGTCGGGCGCGAGGTGCTGCGGATGGCGCTGGATGATGCCGCCGTCACCCGGGTGGTGGCGCCGACGCGGCGGCCGCTGCCGGCGCATCCCAAACTGGTGAACCCCGTGGTCGACTTCGAGCAGCTGCCGGCCGATGCCGCGTGGTGGCAGGCCGATGCGGCGATCTGCACGTTGGGTACCACGCTGCGCGATGCCGGCTCGCCCGCGGCGTTCCGGCGGGTGGATTTCGATTACGTGCTGACGTTTGCGCGACTGGCGCGGGCCGGTGGCGCGCAGGCCTTCGCACTGACCTCGTCATGGGGTGCCGACGTGGCATCGCGCTACTTCTACCTGCGCATCAAGGGCGAGGTGGAGCAGGCGGTGCAGGCACTGGGTTATCCCTCGCTGACCGTGCTGCGGCCCTCGCTGATCGGCGGCGAGCGCGAGCGGCGGCGGCTGCGCGAGCAGCTCGGCATGCGTGTGCTGCAGGCGCTGGCGCCGATCGTGCCGCGACACTGGCGCATCGTCCCGGCGCCGCGAATCGCGCAGGCATTGCTGCAGTCGGCGCTGGCGATGACCCCCGGCTGCGCGGTGATTTCCCCGGAGCAGTTGCTGTCGCCGGCATGAAGCGGCGGGCGCCGGCCTACAGCGGATGCTGGCGATAGAACAGCTCGAGTTGCCGGTAGACCTCCGGCAAGTGCTCGCGCAGGTTGGCCGGAGCCTCGAAAAACTGCTCGCTGCACACGGCGAAGAACTCGGCCGGGTTTTCCAGCGCGTACGCGTCGATCGGCAGCTCGTCGCCGTTGTTGCGTGCCTGCTTGAGGCGATGCCATGCGTCGGAGAACACCTGCGACCACCGCCTGGCATCCATGCGCCGGTGCAGTGGCGGGAAGCCGTTCGCCTCGCCGTTGAGCATGTCGAGCTTGTGCGCCATCTCGTGGATGACCACGTTGTGGCCGGGCTTCTTTCCGCTGTCCAGCACTTCCGCCCACGACAGGATGACCGGACCGCGGCCCCACGCCTCGCCGGCCAGCAGGCTGTGGCCCTGGTGGACCACGCCGGCGGCGTCCACGTGCTGGCGCTGCGGCATGAATGCATCCGGGTAGACGATGATGCTGTGCCAGCCGTCGTACCAGTCCATGCCCAGTTTCAGGATGGGCATGCAGGCATGCGCCGCCAGCAACACGCGGTCGACGTCGCCCAGCGGCAAGCCTTCCACCGGCTCCAGCGATTTGCGTTCGAGGAACAGCGTGGCCAGCACGCGCAGCGCAGCCTGGTCCGACGCGCCCAGCCGGCGCGCGGCGGTGCAGCGTTGCAGCGCCTCGCGCCAGAGCGCTTCGGCGATCGGGCGCCGGGTGACGGTGCGCCGTGCGCGCCAGTTGCGGAAGATGTCGAACATGGCCACATGCTGGAGGGGGAGCTCCGGAACATCTGGGCCGTCGCGCCGTTACTCAAGCGGGCGGGCGATGCATAAGCACGGGCGGTGCGGCGATTCAGACCGGCGCGGGGTGCGCTTCCAGCGTGGCCTCGAACTCCGCCGGCGGCAGCGGGTGGCCGATCAGGTAACCCTGGAACACGTCGCAGCCCTGGGTCAGCAGGAACTGCCGTTGCGCGATGGTTTCCACGCCCTCGGCGATCACTTCCAGGCCCAGGCCGCGGCCCATGCCGATGATGGTCTGCGCCACCATCGCGCCGTTGGCGTCCTCCGGCAGGCAGGCAACGAAGGACTGGTCGATCTTCAGCTGGTCCAGCGGCAGGCGCGAGAGATAGGTCAGCGAGGAATAGCCGGTGCCGAAGTCGTCCAGCGAGATGCGGATGCCTTGCGCACGCAGCGCGGTGAGCTTGACCGCCGCCTCGGCGAGGTCGTCCATGATCGTGGTTTCGGTGATTTCCAGTTTCAGCCGCGACGGATCGGCACCGGTGGCCGCCAGCGCCTGGCACACGCCGTCCACGAAGTGCGGCTGGGCGAACTGCCGCGCGCTGACGTTGATCGCCAGGGTCAGCGACTGCGTGGCCGGCCGGCTCGACCAGGCCACCAGCAACTCGCAGGCGCGCTGCAGCACCCAGTCGCCCAGCGGCAGGATCAGCCCGCTCTCCTCGGCCACCGGGATGAACACGGTGGGCGATATCGCCACGCCGCGGCGCGTCCAGCGCAGCAGCGCTTCGGCGCCGAGCACGCGGCCGTAGCGGTCGACCTGCGCCTGGAGGTTCAGTGCCATCGCGCCTTGGGCGATCGCGTCGCGCAGGTCGTGCACGAGGCCGTCGCGCTGCGCCAGTTCGGCCAGCATCTCCGGCTCGAAGCGGCATACCTGGTCGCGGCCGGCCGCCTTGGCGCTGTACATCGCCAGCTCCGCCTCGCGCAGCGCCGATTCGGGCGTGTCGTGGCCGGCCGCCAACTCGGACCAGCCGATGCTGGCGGTGATCGTCACCGGCGCGTCGCTGGCCAGCCGGAACGGCTCGTGCAGCGCCTCGCGCACGCACTCGGCGCACTCGCGGGCGCGCTGCGCGCGTTCGCTGCGGTTGCTCCGCTCGCACGGCAGGGCGAGCGCGAACGTGCCGCCACCCAATCGCGCCAGTACGCAGCCGTCTTCCAGCAGCCGGCGCAGGCGCTGCGCGATCAGGGTCAGCAGGTGATCGCCGGCGGCGTGGCCGCGCAGATCGTTGACGCGCTTGAAGTGGTCCAGGTCGACCAGCAGCAGCAGCGCGCGAAAACCTTCGGCCTGACCCAGCAGGTGCTTGAGGTGGTTGCGCAGGAAATGCCGGTTCGGCAGATCGGTGAGCGGGTCGAAGAAGGTCATGTGGTCGACGCTGGCGTGGGCCTCGCGCTCGCTGGTCAGGTCGACCATGGTGCAGACGCGGTGGGTGACCTGGCCTTGCGCGTCGGCGACTGCCGAAGTGGCCGCGCGCACCACCCGCGGCTGGCCGTGCTTGACCTGGATCCAGCGCTCCTCCTGCCAGAAGCCGTCGGGGCCGAGCTGCTCGTGGTGCTCGTGCGCCGGCGCGTTGTCGTCACGGCGCGCCCAGACCTGCGACGAGGGCTGCCCCCGCACCTCGTCCAGGCGATAGCCGGTGAGCCGGGTGAACGCCTGGTTGACGCGCTGGATGGTGCCGTGGGCGTCGGTCACCATCAGCGCCTCCTGGGTCTGGAAGGCCACCGCGGCCAGGCGCAGTTCGCTGTCGGCGCGTTTGCGCTCGGTGATGTCCTGCGCGTAGAGGATCGCGTAGAGCGCCGCGCCGTCCTCGTCGTGGATCACCGAGCAGTCAAGTTTCGCGGGAAAGCGACGCCCGTCGCGGGTGATCTGTTCGGTTTCCCAGACCAGGTGCGCGAGGCGGTCGGCCTGCGCCCATTGTTCGTGCTGGCGGGCAAGGACGTCGGGCGGGAACAGTGCGTCGACAGGCGTGCCGACCATTTCCTCGGGCGCGTAGCCGCGCTCGCTGGCGAACACCGGGTTGACCGCGGTCAGCAAGCGCGTGCGCGAGTCGCAGATGGCCACGCCGAAGGCGGCGTTCTGGAACGCGTGCGCCCACAATCGCAGTTGCGCCTCGCTGTGCAGGCGCCGGGTGACGTCGCGCGCCACGGTGAGCACGCCGTGGATCGCGCCGGTGGGATCGTGCAGGGGCACCTTGCTCAGTTCCAGTTGCCGGCTGTCGCCGTCCGGTGCCTCGTACGGCACGATCGCATTGCTCGGCTGTCCGTTCGACAGCACGCCCTGGCTCATCGAGCGCGATGCGGCGGCGAAGCGCGTGTTGCGCTCGTCGAAGGCGTCGAACGTCGTGCGGCCGAGCAGCGATTCGCTCGTGCGCCCGAACAGGCCGCAGGCGCGGTCGTTGCAATCGGTGAGCACGCCCTTGCCGTCGCTGACCCACATCGCGTCCGGGCTGGCGTCGAACAGGGCGCGCAGGTTGCGCTTCTGCGCGCGCAGCTCGCGGGTGCGCACGGCCACCGTGCGGCGCAGCGACCATACCCACAAGGCCAGCAACACGGCCAGCGCCAGTCCCACGATCAGCGCGATGCGCGCCGTCCGCGCGAAAGGTTGCGACATGGCGGGACGATCCAGCCAGCGCTCACGCAGGGCGGCGCGTTCGGCCGGCGTGATCATCGCCATGCCGCGCTCCACCGTCTGCAGCATCGCGCTGTTGCCCGCGCGCACGGCGCGGCGGGGCTGGCCGGTATAGAGGATGTAGGCGAGGTAGAACTTGTCCAGCGCGGCGTAGCGGTAGAGGTAGTAGTTGGCCGGGTTGGTGTCCATGCAGAACACGCCGATGTTGCCGCCGACCGCAGCCTGGATGATCTCCTTGTAATTGGTGTATTCGTGCAGGTCGGTGATGCCTTGCCTTCGCATGTGTTCGGCGCAGGCGTCGCCGCGCTCTACCGCCACGGGAAAGCCGCGCAGGCCGGTGCTGTCGGCGATGCCGCGGATGCTGCGCGCCACGTAGATGCCCACGGCCTGCTTCGCGTACGGTGCGGAGAACTCGTACAGGGGCACGCGCTCCGGCGTGAGGTAGATCATGTCGATCACGTCGGCCTTGCCGGCCAGCAACTCCTTCTGCGCCTCGCTCCAGGCCATCGGCTCCAGCTCCACCTGGATGCCGGTGCGCTGCTGGAACAGCCGCCACATGTCGACTTCGTAGCCCTGCGGCTTGCCATTGCCGTCGAGGAACAGGAAGGGTGGGTAGTTGTTGTCGGTGACCACGCGGATGCGCGCGGGGGTGGGCGACATGGCGGCGGACGTCGAGGCGCTCGGCGGCGGCGACGCGGCCACTGCCGCAAATGCCGCAAATGCCGCTGCCAGGCCACAGAACGCTCCTCCGATGCATGCCGTGCGCCATCGCTTCATGCAGATGCCTCTTGCGGTCGCGGTCCCCGTTGCGAAGTTCAACCATACCCCAATCGGCGCGGTCCGGCGCAGGCCGGCCCGGTTCGCCGCGGGGCATCTCTGCCTTGTAGCGGCGTCGCCGGGAATCTCTTGAACATGGCGCGCATGCCGTGCGCGTGAGTCGGCGGCTGTTCCGGCCTGGCGCCGAGGCCAGCCAGCCGGTGCCGAACCCGGCGGTGCGCCGCCTGGCCGCGGTCATCCGCCGCCGCATCGCCGGCAAGGGCCATCTGCTCGACGTCTCCCCGCAGCTTTGTTTCAAGGCGTACCTGCATGCCGAGAGTGCGGCGACGGTGCCACGCCACGAAACGCTGTCGCAATTTGCGGCGCGACGGTGTTCTTCCGTGAGGACAGCTTCTGTCGAACGGAGGATGCACCCATGAACACGACATGCGCGATCGCCTTGCTGGCGCTTTCACTGGAACTGGCCCCGACCCCCGCCGCGGCCGCGCCGCCTGCTGTTGCTGCCGTGCAGCTCGCGCCCGGCGACCTGAAATGGATGCCGGCGCCGCCGGTGCTGCCCAAGGGTGTGCAACTGGCGGTGCTGAGCGGCAATCCGTTCGCGGAAGGGTTCACCACCTTGCGCCTGAAGATCCCGCCGCACACCGTACTCGCGCCGCACTGGCACCCGACCGCGGAGGGTTTCACCGTGCTGCAGGGAACCTTCCACATCGGCATGGGCGACCAGGTGGACAAGGCCGCGGCCAAGGCGCTGCCGGCGATGAGCTACGCGTCGCTGCCGGCGATGCACCACCACTACGCGTATACCGCGGACGAGGGCGTGGTCATCGACCTGAGTTTCTACGGGCCGTTCCAGATCCACTACGTGCATCCGGCCGACGATCCGTCGCGGGTGGCCGCGACGAAGCCCTGACGGCGGATCGTGCGGCGTCCTAGATGCCTGCGTGGTACGGTCGGCCGGCCACGCAGTTGTCTACTTCCCGCTGGCTGATGTGCGCGTAGGGCCGCAGGTTCACCACCGCTTGCACCATCCGGTCCTGGCGCTGCACCACGTCAGCCAACGCAGCGCAGAATTCGGGCGAGTGGGACAGAGCGAGGCCTTGCTGCTCCAGTTTGTTCTCCATCTTGTCCAGGCGGCCGGTCATCATCGCGAACACGGTCCTGGCCATGACGTGCCGGGTCATGTGCGCGGCCTTGTCCAGCGAGAGATCCACCAGCGCGATCACCGCCTCGCGGTAGCGCAGCGCCTCGGCCTTCTGCGCAGCGGAGAGCGCCAGCGGATCGTTGCCGATCTTCACCGCGCCGGAGGCGTCGATGCTGGCGTCGGGATGGCCCTTGGCGTTCATGCCCAGCGGCTCGCGATGCACCTCGGCACGCGCCGATTCGATCTCGCGCGTGGCCACGCCCGAGCAGCCCGTGCCAAGCATGGCCACGAGGATGAGGAGGGCGCCAGCCAGGCGCGGTCGATTTGCCTGAAACATGCGGGATTCCCGGGGCGGTTACTGCAGCACTTTTTCCGCGTCGACGATGGCCACGCCCTGCATCTGGCCCAGCAGGCTGTCGAACCACGGCTTGTGGGTGGCGCCGACGATGCACAGCACGCGGGCACCGGGACGTTCGCGAAATGCCGCGCGCACGTTGGCCACCATGCGCAGGTTGCGCGTCTCCCAGCCGGCGACGTAGATGCGCGCCAGGTGGCCGGGCGACTCATCGCGCATCGCCGCGCCCATGTCGGCGTCGATCTGCCTGCACAGGACCTCGGGCCGGTTGATGAAGCGGTACAGCGCCAGCATGTCGCCGCGACCGGTGAGCGTTTCCTGTTGTCTGCGATCGGCCGCCACTTCGCCCGCGCTGGCGGCCCAGGCATGGCGGATCGCGTTGGCGTAGGCGGGCACGTCGGGCACGTCCACGTTGTCGCCGGAGTGGTCGTCGACCGGATACACGCGTTGCAGGCCCAGCCGTGCGGCGAGGCGCGCGGCGATCTGCAGGTCCTCGCCGTTTCGCGTCTGCAGTTCGCGCAGACGGGTGGCCAGCGCATCGTCCAGGCCATCACCGGCGTGTCGTTCGGCCTGTGGCAACTGCAGCCACTGGGTCAGCGCCGAGGCATCGTCGCCGCTGGCGAGAAACAGCGCGGCCAGGTGCCGGCGCTGCGCCGCGTGCGGCCGTGCCGGCCAGTGTGCGAGCGACTCCTTCACCGCGGCCACCGCAGCGGGAACATCCAGGCCGGTGGCTTTCTTCGCCGCCGTGGTGTCGCTGCAATAAGTCGCGACGTCCTGCGCCGCGTAGAGCGCCGGGTTGCGCTTCATCATCGCGCAGCTTTCGCCGGGGATCGCCTCGACGGTGATGATATCGGGCCTGAACTTGGCCAGCTTCGCCAGCACCGGCTGCAAGGTATCGGCCTTGAACCCGTCGGGCATCTGCGACAGGTGCACGCTGCCCAGCACCAGCACCTGCGACGACGGACCGGCCATGCCCTGGTCCAGCCCGGACAGGTCGACCTGCGCCAGCGCCGTGCCCGACCACAGCAGCGCCGCCAGCAGGCCACAGCTCGTCCATCGATTCGTCATGCGTCGCTCCGTGGCGGCAGGTGTGGGGAAGTATTGGCGCCGGGCCCGACCTCGCCGGCCATTGCATCGGCGCGACCGCGCGCCGCCGTCACGCCATGGTGCGGGCATGCACCGACACGGGCACGTGCGAAAAGTCACGAGGGATGTCGGGAGCGCCGCAGGAAAAAAAAGCGAGGCGCGCGGCGTGGGTTCATTCCGCACGGCAGTGTGCAAATAGGAATGAAGCGTGGTGGGTATCACCTGACCCGGGGGAACGCGGTAGCGGGTCATTCGCGCCCCGGTTCGCGGCGCGTGGACGTGCGGCGGCCGCGCTGCGGCGCGGTCGCGGTGCCGTTGCGTGCTGGCATGTCGCTTGCTGGACATGGCGTCGGGGGCGGGCGATCGGACTCCGGCGGCGGGCAGGCCGCCGGGTTCCGGTTGTCACAGCCGCCTTCGCCCGGGCAACCGGCAATCCAGCGCAGGAGGCTTCTTCATGGCCACGACTCGCAAGATCACAAGCAACGTCAACAGGGGCTCGGCCAAACTGTTCGCCCTCAAACCGCACGATCACGCCGGCATTGCCAAGGCGCTCGGCATGGCACGCAGCGATTACGAAGTGAAGTGGTGGTGGAAATACGGACAGCCGGCGATCGACCTGATCCAGGCACAACTGGAGGTCAACGCCAAGCAACTCGGCCCGGTGGTGAGCCAGCTGATGCGGCTGAACGGTCCGACGCTGCAGGTCAGCGCATCGTGCTTCCCCTACGGCATCCCGGTGCCGGAGTGGTTCCGGCTCGAAGTGAATATCCGCAACGCCGGTCGCTAGAGGCCGACTGATGCATCCAAGTGGCCGGGAGCCATCGCCCGGCCGCCGTTGCCTTGCCGCGAGAACGTCATGGGCCCGACCGGCGACGTCGTCAACGTCATCCAGATCCACCCCACGCTGCGCTGCAACCTGCGTTGCCGGCATTGCTACTCGACCTCCGGTCCGGAGCAGCGCGGCGAGCTGGACGTGGAGCTGCTCGAGCGATTCCTCGCCGACGCAGCGGGGGAGGGTTACAACGCGATCGGCATGTCCGGCGGCGAACCGCTGACCTGGAAGCCGCTGCCGCGCCTGCTGGCCTGCGCGCGGTCGCTGGGTTTCGCCACCTCGGTCACCAGCAACGGTTTGCTGCTCGATGCGCGGCGGCTGGCGCAATTGGCGCCGCATCTCGGGCTGCTGGCGATCAGCCTCGATGGCGTGCCGGAGAGCCACAACCGCATGCGCAATCGCGCGCACGCGTTCGAGCAGATGCGCGCCAGGCTCGACCTGCTGCGCGCCGCCGGCGTGCCGTTCGGTTTCATCTTCACGCTGACCATGGACAACCTGCCCGAGCTGGACTGGGTCGCCGGCTTCGCCGCGACCGAGGGCGCGCGGTTGCTGCAGATCCATCCGCTGGAACAGGTCGGCCGCGCCCGCGAGTACGAGCTGCGTCCGCCGGACGACCTGGAGCTGGCGTACGGGTTTCTCGAAGTGGCGCGGCTGCAGCGGCAGTACCGGGAGCAGCTGACCTTGCAGTACGACGTGGCCGATCGCCAGCTGATCGCGCGCGAACCCTGCCGTGCCTTTGCCGGCCCGGCGGTGGCCGCGGACGTGGCCGCCGATGCGCGGCTGGCCGCGCTGGTCTCGCCGCTGGTGGTGCAGGAGGATGGCTGGGTGGTGCCGATCCAGCACGGCTTCGCCACCACCCATGCGATCGCGCGACTCGATCGCGGCCCGTTCCGCATGCAGGCTGCGCGCTGGAAGCGCGAACGCTATCCGCGCTTCCGCCATCTCGCCGAGCAGGTCTGGGCCGACATGCGCGACGCGCCGGAGCACCTGCCGTTCACCAACTGGTATGCCGCGATCACCACGGCCAGCGCGCATCGACCGGCGCGGCGGCCGCTGACGACGCCGGTGCGGTTGACGGCCTAGGCGAACCTTCGGGGGACGACATGCGCAGATGCATCACCATGGGGTTGATCGCGGGCCTTGCCTGCCTCGGCAGTGTCGATGCACTGGCGCAGCCGCCAGCGCAATCGCTGCAGCAGTTGCACAAGCACGAGGCATTGGTGCCGGTGGCGAAGGCGGCGAGCAGCGTCACGCATGTGTCTGCCCCGAGTGCGGAGCAACACGTGGCGTTGAGTGATGCGATGCTGCACGTAGTGGCGGGGCAGCCGCCGCTGCCGGCGTCGGCAACCACCACCAGGCCGGCCGCCGTACTCAGCCCGGCTGCCGCACGGGCGGCGCAGAAGTTCCATCTCGACCCGCTGGCCCTGAGCAGCGGCGAGGTGAAGGCGGTGTCCGGCAGCCATGTCGAAGTGGTCAATCCCGATACGGTTGCCGAACAGGCACGGCCGGGTTCGGTCTTCGTCACCCGCACCGGTACCGGCGCGACCCGGGTGGCGCTGTCGGCGCCGCTGCGCGCGGCGCTGCCGGCCGGGGCGCAGACATCCGCCGTGCGGCTGGGTTATGTGGTGAGCGCCACCACCGGGGCGGAGGCCAGCCCGGTGCGGCTGGCCGCGCTCATCGCCGACAACACCGGGCTGGTGCTGGACGCTGCGCATTCCGCCTGGCGCGGCGGCTTCTCGGTGGCGCTGTCCAATCTCGACGATCCCGCCGATCGGCGCCCGCTGAACACGCCGGTCACCGTGGCGATCACCGCGGCCGGTGCCTCCGACGTGACGCCCGCGCCGCTCAGCATCGCCGACGTCGGGCGCTGGCATGCGGTGCGCGTGACCGTGCCGGATTTCCCCGGCGACCGCTACCACGTGTCGGTCAGCGCCGACCCGCAGGATCGCGGCAACGCGATCGACCTGCCGGTGGTGAAACCCACCATCGAGGTGATCGCCGCCAATCCGCAGATCGCCGGCTGGGGCATCGGCCAGACCGCGATCACGCTGCGCGCCCGCGGCCTGGTCACGCCCGACGGCTATCCGGTGACGCTGCGCAACGAGCACGGCTCGCTCGACCCCACCTACGTGAAGCTCGACGCGCAGGGCGTGGCCACCGCGCGGCTGCGCTCTGATTCGGCCAGCTCCACCAGCGTGAGTGTCGCCGACGCCGGCGTGGTTTCCCAACCGGCCACCGTGGTGTTCACCGCGCCGTGGCTGTTCCTGGCCGCGGCTGTTGCCGGCGGCCTCCTCGGTGCGTTCATCCGCGGCAAGGGGCGCCGCCGAGCCTGGTACGCGTTGGCGATCGGCGTGGCGTCGGCGATCCTGATGACGCTGGCCTACGCAGTCGGCATCGACTGGGTCAGCCGCGCGCTGCCGTCGGCGCACCTGGCCACCTCCGGCGAGGCGGTGATCTTCGTGCTGGGCGCGATCGCCGCGCTGCTCGGCGTGGGCGTGCTGCTGCCGGCGGGTGGGGGAGGGAAGGACGCTTGATCGGGGGGCGCAGACGGCGGCGATAATGACGGGACTCTCCTGTGCGAGGCGCCGCGATGTCCGTTCGATCCGACGAGGCCGCTGCGAGCCCGTTGCCGCGCATCACCGGGCGCAGCAGCTCCCACTACACCCGTCTGGCGCGCATGTTCGCGCTCGAGCTGGACGTGGCCTGCGAGTTTGCGCCGGTGTACGACCTGGCCTCGCTGGACGAGCGCAGCTACACGGGCAACCCCGCCCTCAAGTTGCCGGTGCTCAGTCATGGCGGGACAGTGGTTTTCGGGACCGAGAACATCTGCCGCACGCTGGCGGAGCTCGCCCCGCGCTCCGCCGTGATTCTCTGGCCCGAGAATCTGCGTGACGCGCCGGCGCGCAACGCGCAGGAGCTGGTCTGGCACGCGATGCAGGCCCAGGTGCAGCTCGGTTTCGGCACGCAGATCGCGGGGCTTCCGCCGGACAGCATCTACTTCGTCAAGGCGGCCACGGGCCTGCGCAACGCACTGGCGTGGCTTGACGAGCGAGCGCCCTCGATCATCGCCACCCTGCCGCCGCACGATCTGGGCATGCTGGAAGTGTCGCTGTTCTGCCTGCTCGAACACCTGGCCTTCCGCACTACCGTGCCACTCGCGCCGTATGTGCGACTCGGCGATTTCGCCCGCGTCTTCGGGCAGCGGGCTTCGGCGCGAAGCACGACTTATCGGTTTGATACGCCTGCTCGGGATTGAGGCGGTCGGCCCCGGCGAAGCGCTGCACCGAGCCTGGCGACGTCAGCTCGCCTCCGCGCGCACCAGCCACACCTCGCCGCGGCGTGCGCGCGGCAGGCCGTTGAACAAGGCGAACCATGGTGCGAGCAGGCGCACGGTCCAGCCCAGCCGGCGGATGCGGCGGAACGGGCTGGAGACGGCGCGTTCGGCGCGGATGGTGAAGCCGGCTTCCTGCAGCGCCTTTTCCAGCACCCACGGGCTGAGCGGGGTGATGTGGCCCTGTTCGCGGTAGTCGATGTCGCGAAACCACTGGAACTGGCCCGTGCGCAGGAACAGCGCCTGCGAGACCGGGTTGGCGATGTTCGGCGTGGACAGCACCAGTTGCCCGCCGACCGGCAGCAGGGCGCGGATCTGCCGCAGCACCTCGCGGGGGTTTTCCAGGTGCTCGACGATTTCCAGCGCCATCACCGCGTCGAAGCCCTGCGGCCATTGCGCGGCGAATGCGCCGTTGAGGTCGGCCGCGACGAAGGGCACGTCGGTCGGCTTGAAGCTTTCGGGAAACAGGTCGCTGGCAGTGACGTGAAAACCCAGGTCGGTCAGCCGCAACGACATCGCGCCGCTGCCGGCCCCGAACTCCAGCACGCGCGCGCCCGCGCTCGCCGCGTCGACCAGCAGTTCGGTGGCCGCCTCATGCAATCCGGGGGCGGCGTAGATCGGCAGGCCCTTGTACTCGCGCATCGGCTGGCCCGCGAAGCCGGTGCGGAAGTTCTCGGCGCGCGCGCTGGCCTGGTCGGCCACGGAGGGATTGGGCATGGGCGTCGTGGTGGGCGGCTGGAGGGTTGAGGGGCGGCGGTCACACGCGCCCGGTCACCGGGATCAGGGCGCCGGTGATGGCGGCGGACTGTTTCGACAGCAGGAACACGATCACGTCGGCCAGTTGCTCCGGTTTGACCCAGCGCGTGAAGTCGGCCTTCGGCATGTCGGCGCGGTTGGGCGGCGTGTCGAGGATGCTGGGCAGCAGCGCGTTGACGGTGATGTCGCGCTCCTTGAGCTCCTCGGCGAGCGATTCGGTGAAGCGCATCACGCCGGACTTGGAGGCGGTATAGGCCGCCACGCCGGCGCCGGCCTTGAGCGCGGACGCGGCGCCGATGTTGATGATGCGTCCGCCGGCATGCAGGTGTTTCAGCGCGGCCTGGCTCGCCGCGACGGCGGTGCGCAGGTTGACCCGGTAGAGCAGGTCCCAGGTGTCCGCGTTGCCGTCGGCCACGCTCTCGTAGCGAAACATGCCGGCGATGTTGACCAGCGCGTCGAGCCCGCCCATGGCCTCGGCGGCAGTGTCCAGCGCGTTCGCCGCGGCGGCGGGATCGGCCAGGTCGACGCCGCCGATGCAGCTGGCCGCGCCGATGCCTGCGCTCGGTGCGGGGGCACGATCGATGGCGGCGACGCGGGCGCCGGCGGCCAGCGCCGCCTGCACCGTGGCGAGGCCCAGGGTGCCGAAACCGCCGGTGACGGCGACGCGCAGGTGGTCCAGTTGCATGGTGTTCTCCCGAGGCTGTCCGCCGGACAGGATAGCCTGCCGCGCAGGCCGTACAAAGAAAACGCCAGCCGATCAGCCGAACGGCAGTTCGATCGATGGGCTCTGCGGGGTGAACCAGCGTGCGCCGTCGTCGGTGATGTGCATGTCGTCCTCCAGCCGCACGCCGAACTCGCCGGGGAGGTAGATGCCCGGCTCGTCGCTGAAGGTCATGCCCGTTTCGAGCGCGCGCTTGTTGCCCTGCACGAGGTAGTACCACTCGTGCATGTCCATGCCGATGCCATGGCCGAGGCGGTGGCTGAAGTACTTGTAGCCGGGGCCGTAGCCGGCGTCGACGATGACCTTGCGCGCGGCGGCGTCCACCGATTCCATGGTGGCGCCGGGGTGAGCGGCCTTCAGCGCCGCCTGCTGCGCGCGGTGCACGATGTCGAACACGCGCTTCATCTTGTCGCTGGCCTTGCCCAGCACGAAGGTACGGGTGAGGTCGCTCTGGTAGCCGCCGACCTTGCAGCCGTCGTCGAGCATGATCACGGTGCCCTCGCTGATGTGCTGCGGCAGCGGCGAGCCGTGCGGCGAGGCGGTGAACGCGCCGACGTTGACGCTGGCGTCGCCGCGCAGGCCCTGGCGTGCGTAGGCCGCATCCACGAGGGCGGAAATCTGCTGCTGGGTCATGCCCGGCTGCAACGCCTTCCACACCGCGTGGTACACCGCCAGGGTGGCGTCGTTGGCCAGTTGCATCAGCGCCAGCTCGGCCGGGCTCTTGATCGCGCGGCAACCGGCGGTGACCGGCGTGGCGCTGACCAGCTTCACGTGCGGCGCCGCGGCGGCGATGCCGAACTGCGTGGCCGAGCGCAGTTGCTCCTCGATGCCCAGCGTGCCGGTGGCCATGCGCCATTCGGCGAGCACGCCGGCGATCAGCGCGTACGGGCTCTCGAACTCCTGCCAGGTGCGCACGTCCTTCCTGCCGAAGGCGATCTGCTCCAGCGTGCGTTCGCGCTCGAACGCCGGCGTGATGTAGACCGGGTCCCCCGATTTCGGCAGCAGCATGCCGGTGGTGCGTTCGCTGACCCACCAGTGCATGCCGGTGAAGTATTCGAGCGAACTGCCGCCGCCCATGAACACCGCGTCCATCCCGTGCTCGGCCATCAGCCGCTGCGCCTTGCGCAGGCGTCCTTCGCGCTCGGCATCGGTGATCGGCACGGCGCGCGGCGCCACCGGTTCCAGCGCCAGTATCGAGGGCGGCAGTGCACTGCCCGTGTCGCCCGCACTGGCGGTACCGGCGCCCAGCAGCGGCAGCGCAGCGGCGCCCAGCGCGGAGTGTTTCAGGAAGCGGCGTCGCGATGGCTGGAGGGTTTCATCGTGGCTCATGGGTGTTCGCCTGGCATGGAGAATGAAAGGTTCGCACACCCGGCGCGGTCACGCGCGCGCAGGCGGTCGCACGTCGGGCAGGAACACCGCCAGCAATCCCAGCAGCGGCAGGAACGCGCAGACCTGGTACACGAACACGATGCCGTAGTGGTCCGCCACCACGCCGAGCACGGCCGCGCCGATGCCGCCGAGGCCGAACGAAAGCCCGTAGAACATGCCTGACACCATGCCGACGCGGTGGGGCATCATGTCCTGCGCGTAGACGATGATCGCCGGGAAGGCCGATGCCAGCACCACGCCGATCACCACGCTCAGGCCCACCGTCCATGCCAGCCCCACGTGCGGCAGCAGCAGGGTGAACGGCGCGATGCCGAGTATCGACACCCAGATCACCTGCTTGCGCCCGATGCGGTCGCCGAGCGGGCCGCCGAACAGGGTGCCGGCGGCCACGGCCATCAGGAACACCGCCAGCAGGTGCGTGGCGGTGGTCATCGACAGGCCGAAGTGGTGGATCAGGTAGAACTCGTAGTAGCTGCTGATGCTGGCCAGGTAGAAGAACTTGGAGAACATCAGCACCATCAGCACGCCCAGCGTGCGGTGCACCACCGGCGCGGGGAACGGCGGCTGGTCCGAGGCCAGGCGCTTGCGCACGCGCTCCTCGATGTGTCGGCTGTACCAGCGGCTGACCTGCAGCAGCACCACGATGCCCAGCAGCGCCGCCAGCCCGAACCAGCCCACGTGCGCGCGGCCCAGCGTGAGCACCACGCCCGCCGCCATCAGCGGCCCCAGCGCCTGGCCCAGGTTGCCGCCGATCTGGAACACCGACTGCGCCAGGCCATAGCGCCCGCCCGAGGCCATCCGCGCCACCCGCGAGGATTCCGGATGGAACGCCGACGAGCCGCAGCCGATCAGCGCCACCGCCAGCAACAGCACCGGGTAGCTCGGCGCCACCGACATCAGCAACAGGCCGGCCAGGGTGAAGCACATGCCGACCGGCAGGGTGTACGGCAGCGGATGCCGGTCGGTGACCATGCCCACCACCGGCTGCAGCAGCGAGGCGGTCAGCTGGAAGGTCAGCGTGATCGCGCCGATCTGGAAAAAGCTCAGCGCAAACTCGCCCTTGAGCAGCGGGTAGATCGCCAGGATCACCGACTGCATCATGTCGTTGAGCACGTGCACGAAACTCACCGCGCCCAGCACGCCGTAGCGCGTGGTCGACAGCGGCGTGGTGGCCGCCGCCGCGATCACCGGCGGCGCGCCGCCCGCTTCGCTGGCGGTGGCGAGGGGGGAAGTGTTCGACACGGTGTCTTTCATGCGGGGAAGCATCACGGGTGGAGGGGTGCCTGCCGTGCCCACGCCGCACGCCGGATCGGGCCGCCGGCCGCACCGGGCAGCGCAGTCACGCGGTCGGCCATCAGCGCCGCTCAGGATACGCCGCGGGTCGCCGTCGTCCAAGCAAATGCCTGCGTCGTGCGCATTCGCATTCCGGCAACCCGTGCCGCGTCACGCGGAAGCCTTGTCGTGGAAAGCAGGTCGCGTGCTACCTGCCGGTACATGGCCGCAGGCTCCTGCGGACAGGGGTACGCTGCCATGCGCCAGGGCAGTGGTGCTAGTTTGATGCACTTCCCGCCGCATCACGGAGTCGCCCATGCCCGCTCGTCCTTCCGCCCGCTCGTCGGCCATGCGCCGGCTGGCCTGCACTTGCATGCTGGCGACTTCGCTGGCGCTGTTTGCCGGCACCGCACTGGCGCAGCAACAGCGCAGCCTGCAGGTGCCGGACCCGCAGGACACGCCGTACGCCGGCACGATCGCGCTGCATGTCGATGCCAGCGACACGGCGCAGGGCATCTTCCGCGTGCAGGAGACGATTCCGGTCACGGCCGGTGCGCTGACCCTGCTGTATCCGCAGTGGATTCCCGGCGACCACTCGCCCACCGGCCCGATCGACATGCTGGCCGGACTGAAGCTCAGCGCCGACGGCAAGCCGGTGGCGTGGAAGCGCGACAAGTACAACGTCTACGCGTTCCACCTCGACGTGCCCGCAGGCGTGTCCAGCCTGGACGTGCAGTTCCAGTACCTGTCGCCGCGCCGCGGCGGCTTCGAGATCACCGACCGCATGATGGACATGGCGTGGAGCAAGGTCGCGCTGTATCCGGCCGGGCACTACACGCGCGGCATCACGGTCGCGCCCAGCCTCACGCTGGCGCCGGGCTGGCAGTTCGGCACCGCGCTGGAAACCTCGGCGCGCAAGGGCGACACCGTCACGTTCAAGCCGGTGACCTTCAACACGCTGGTGGATTCGCCGGTCTACGCGGGGCGTTATTTCAAGCGCGTGGACCTTGCCCCGGACAGCAAGGTGCCGGTGCACCTGGACATCGTCGCGGATGCGCCGAAGTACCTGGAGATCACCCCGCAGCAGCTGAAGGCGCACCGTGCGCTGGTGACCCAGGCGGTGAAGCTGTTCGGCTCGCAGCACTACGACCACTACGACTTCCTGTTCTCGCTGTCGGACGTGCTGGCCGGCAACGGCACCGAGCACCACCAGTCCAGCGAGAACGGCCTGGACGCGGACTACTTCACCGCCTGGTCCGACACCGCGCCCAATCGCGACCTGCTGGCGCACGAGTACACCCATTCGTGGAACGGCAAGTTCCGCCGTCCGGCGGATCTGTGGACACCGAACTTCAACGTGCCGATGGGCGATTCGCTGCTGTGGGTGTACGAGGGCCAGACCCAGTACTGGGGCTTCGTGCTGACCGCGCGCTCCGGCCTGTGGACGGCGCAGCAGTTCCGTGATGCGCTGGCGATGGTCGCGGCCAATTACGACCGCAACCGGGTCGGCTTCGGCTGGCGCACGCTGGAGGACACCACCAACGATCCCACCGCTGCGCTGCGCGCGGCGCTGCCGTACCGCAGCTGGCAGATGAGCGAGGAGTACTACAGCGGCGGCCAGATGATGTGGCTGGCGGTGGATGCAAAAATTCGCAGCCTCACGCACGGGCGCAAATCGCTGGATGATTTCGCCCGTGCCTTCTTCGGCGTCGACGACGGCAGCTTCGTCACCAGGACCTATACCTTCGACGACGTGGTGGCGGCGTTGAACGGCGTGGCGAAGAACGACTGGGCGAGCTTCCTGCACGCGCGCGTGGACACGCTGGATCCCCCGCTGGCCAGCGGCCTGGCAGCTACCGGCTGGAAGCTGGTCTACACCGACCAGCCCAGCGCCTATGAAAAGCAGTACGAGAGCCGCCCGGAATCGCCGCGGCACATCTTCAACTTCGCCTGGTCGATCGGGTTGACGCTCACCAAGGGCGGCGAGATCAACGACGTGCGCTGGGACGGCCCGGCGTTCAAGGCCGGCGTGAGCACCGGCGCCACCGTGGTCGCGGTGAACGGGCAGGCGTACGGCACCGACGTGCTCAAGGACGCGATCACCGCGGCCAAGGGCAACCAGGTGCCGATCAAGCTGCTGCTGAAATACCAGGGCAGCCTCCGCACCGTGGCGGTGGACTACCACGGCGGGCTGCAATATCCGCACCTGCAGCGCATCGAGGGCACGCCGGATTACCTCGGCGACATCATCGCGGCACGGCAGTAGATCGGGCGAACCACCCGGCACGGAGGAAGGCCATGAAACCACGTCACTGGATTGCCATGCTTGCCTGCGCCCTGGCGATGGGTGCGAGCAGTGCCGCGCCGGCACGCGACGCTGCGCTGCGCGTGATGACCTTCAACGTGCGCGTGCCGGTGGACCAGGGTGCCAACGCGTGGGAGAACCGGCGCGGGCTGATGGTGCAGGTGATCCGCGCGCAGCACCCGGACGTGCTCGGCACGCAGGAGCTGACCGAGGAGCAGGGCGAATACCTCGCCGCGCATCTGCCCGGCTACGCCTGGTTCGGCCAGGGTCGCGAGGGTGGCAGCAAGGGCGAGCACATGGGCGTGTTCTACCGCACAGATCGGCTGGAGGTGCTGCGCTCCGGCGATTTCTGGCTGTCCGACACGCCGGACGTACCCGGCAGCATCACCTGGGGCCAGCCGTATCCGCGCATGGTCACCTGGGCGCGGTTCCGCCTGCGCGATGGCGGCGGCACGTTCGACTACCTCAACACGCACTTCCCCTACCGCGACCAGGACGTGCGCCCGCGCATGCTCAGCGCCGCCGAAATCCTGCGCTGGATCGACCAGCTGCCGGCCGATGCGCGGGTCATCCTCACCGGCGATTTCAACTGTGCGCCGGACACGCCGGTGCACGCGAAGCTGACCGCCGGCTTGCATGACGCCTGGATCGAAGCCGCCACGCGCTCGGGCCCGGCAAGGACGTTCCACAACTTCACCGGCACGCCCGACCGGCGCATCGACTGGATTCTCAGCCGCGGCTTCAAGGCGCGCACGGTGAGCACGGTGACCACGCATGAAGGTGCGCGCTATCCCTCCGATCACTTTCCGGTAGTGGCCGAGCTGGTGGCGACGCCGGCCGCGGTCCAATGAGCGACGCCCGGCCTGCACGAGCCTGCTGGCGGGTGATGCTGTTGGGGCGGGGGTCAGGGATTCGGGATTCGGGATTCGCAAGGTGAAGAGCATCGCCCGCGAGCGGGCTCCCGCGGGGCCCCGGCGGGTTTGAGTCGTCCTGCATTCGACCTGGCGGTGCATTCTTCACGACCGCCATGCCAGCGACGCGAGTCATGTCGCTGACCTGAGGCATGACGACCCGTGAGGCTGACGACTAGAATCGAGCGGCTGTCGCACCGGCGAATGCAGCCTTTGCCCATTCTCCGGCTGACGCAATCGCGTTCGCCCCACCATCGGAACCATCATGCGTTCGACCCTCGGCTTGCGTCTGCTTTCCCTCGTGCTGTGCCTGGCTGTGCCGCTGCCGCTGTTGGCCAAAGATGCGCCCAGCGTGGGCCAGCAACGCGAGGACGTGCTGTTCTGGACGCAGGCGCAGCGCACGGCGCAGTTTCCGCGCATGTACGAGCTGTTTCCCGCTGACCGCGTGGCGCACGGCAGCCACGTGCACGCCTTGCCCGAGGGTGAGCCGCTGGTTCCGCGCTGGGACGCCGCCGGCGTCACGCTGGCCGGCTACATGAGCGAGCACCACCTGGCTGGCGTGATGGTGCTGCAGCATGGCCGCATCCGTATTCAGCGCTACGCACCCGGCTTCGGACCCGCGCAGCGCTGGACGTCGTTCTCGGTGGCCAAGTCGGTCACCTCGACCCTGCTCGGCATCGCGCTGCGTCGCGGCGACATCCACGGCATGGACGACACGCTGGAGACCTACATCCCGCAATTGCGCGGCACCGCCTACGCCAAGGTCACCGTGCAGCAATTGCTGACGATGACCTCCGGCGTGCGCTGGAACGAGGATTACGACGACCCGCATTCCGACGTGGCGCAGATGTACCGCAGCGCCTGCGAGAACGGCCAGCCGCACGTGATCTCGTACCTGGCCAAGCTGCCGCGAGCCTGGCCCGCCGGCACGCACTGGAACTACAACACCGCCGAAACCGACCTGCTCGGCATCCTGGTCCAGCGCGCCACCGGCCAGTCGCTGGCGGGCTATCTGTCGCAGACGATCTGGAAGCCGTACGGCATGGCCTCGGACGCGTACTGGCTGAAGGACGAATGCGACGGCAGCGACACCGGCGGCAGCGGGCTCTCCGCCACCCTGGCCGACTACGCGCGCATCGGCCAGTTCATGCTCGACGGCGGCCGCATCGACGGCCAGCCGGTGATCGCCGACGCGTGGCTGCACGGTGCCATGCGCAAGCAGCAGGAGGTGGCCAGCCCCGGCCACGGCTACGGCTACCTGTGGTGGACCGATGCCGACGGCAGCTACGCCGCGATCGGCATCTTCGGCCAGATGGTCTACGTCGATCCGGCGCGGCAACTCGTGATCGTGCAGGTGGGTGCGTGGCCGCAGGCGACCTCGAAGGCGCTGGTAGCCTCGCGTCGTGCCTTCATCAAGGCGGTGCAGCGCGGCGCGGATGCATCCTCCGACGCGCCCCCGTCCCTCAACCGTTCCCGCTGAGGGCAGCCCGTGCAGCGGGCGCCGTCGAAACGCCGCCGCATCCTCATCGCGCATCGCGAGCAACGCGTAGGGCGGGCACCGCCCGCCGGCCTTTCGTGGCACGACCACGGCGGGCGGTGCCCGCCCTACCGCCCGCTTCACCCCTCCACCGTTCGCGCTGAGCGTAGCCCGTGCAGCGGGCGGAGTCGAAGCGCCGCCGTACCCGCTCACCGCCGTATGGCAAGCACCCCGTCCAGCGCCAGCTCCGCCCGGAACCCCGCCTGCTCCAGCCGGCGCGCCACCTCGCGCGGCACGTCGCGTCCGCTGGTCAGCTTGTTCGGGCTGCCGGTGTAGTGGAACAGCCGCCCGCCGCGACGCAACACCCGCGCCAGCTCCCCGTAGAACACCTGCGAGTACAGCTCGCCGGCGATGCCGAAACGCGGCGGATCGTGCAGCAGCGCATCGAACGAGGCATCGGCGAGTTGCCCGATGGCCTGCGCCGCGTCGGCGTGCTCCATCTGCAGACGACCGTCGCTGGCGGCCGGGTCGGGCGACCACGGGTTGAGCGTGCGCAGCCACAGCACGTCGGCGTTCTTCTCGAACGACTGGACGCGCGCCACGCCGGACTCCAGGCAGCACGCCGCGAAATAGCCAAGGCCGCCGCAGGTATCGAGCACCCGCTTGCCGCGCGGTTCGACCAGCGCCACCTTGCGCTGCGCATCGGCGAGCGGCGAGGCCTTGGCCGTGGGCAGCATCTTGATGCCGTCGATTTCGAACGTGGGCACGCCCCACTCGGTGGGCACCAGCTTGATCAGCGAACCGGCGAAGCGCGCCACCGGCGCGAAGTCATCGCCATCGAAAAAGTAGACCGTGCGCTCCTTCAGCTTGCCGGGGTAGGGATGGAGCGCGTCGCGCCAGCGCCAGCCGTCGGCCAGCAACGCAACCGTGTCGTGGCTGAGGCCCAGGTCGAGCGAACCGGTCCAGGTGGCGGCGCCGGCATCGCGCGCGGCGCGCAGGTCGTCGGCGATCGGGCGGGTCAGCAGCGGACCGGGATAACGGGACAAGTGGCGATTCCTGTGCCGGCAAATCGGGCCGGCTGGCCGGGCGGGCAGGTCATCCCGTCACGGTGATGGTACAGGCCCGCGCCGGTTGCCTTGCGGCGGGCGGACGGCCCTGCGGCGGGGCGGAAAGGCTTGACCACTACCGGCTGCGGCGTATAGTTGCTATGCATATGACTACTAACAAGCCAGGCAGCGATATCCTGCACGCGCTGCAGCAGCTCGGCTTCACCGAGTACGAGGCGCGCGCCTATGCAGCGCTGGTCGCCGGCGGCGAGCTCAACGGCTATGCGCTGGCCAAGGCCAGCGGCATTCCACGCGCCAACGTCTACGCGGTGGCGGGCAAGCTGGTCGCGCGCGGCGCGGCCGTGCGGGTCGAACGCACGGCCGGCGCGGCCTATGTCGCCACGGCGCCGAAACAGCTCCTGCGCGATATCGATGCCGAGCGGCGCAAGGCGGTGGGCGATGCCCGCGAGGCGCTGTCGCGGCTGTCGCGCGAGCGTCATCCGCCGATGGCACTGAACCTGCGCGACGACGAAGTACTGGAGCGCGCCGGACAGCTGATCGAAGCCAGCGCGACCAGCCTGCGCATCGCGCTGCAGCCCACCGAGGCCGCGCACCTGGCCGCGCCGTTGCGTGCCGCACGAGAGCGCGGCGTGGCCATCACCACCTTGTGCCTGGAAGGTTGCGAGGTGGAATGCGGCGGCTGCGTAGGTGACGTCCATCGCTGCGCCATGGTTTCCGGCGGCGCGCGCTGGCTGCTGGTGGTCAGCGACGATCACGCGGCACTGCTGGGCTATTTCACCGGCAGCGGCATCACGGCGATATTCACCGAGCAACCGCTGGTGGTTTCGCTGACGGCGGCCTACATCCAGCAAAGCGCCACGCTGGCGATCCTGGGCAGCGAGCTGGCCGGACGGTTCGAGGGCCTGCTGTCGGCCGAGAGTCGCCGCCTGCTCGACGGCCTGTACCCGGCCGGAGATTTCCTCGCGCACATGCGCGAACTGAGTGACGCCACGCCACGAACGGCGTGACGCGTTTCCATGCAAGAGGAGTGATGACCATGAACATGCGCAAAAACGTATTGGCAGCAGCGTTGGCCCTGGGCGGCATCGCCTTTGCCAGCGTGGCGATTTCCGCCGAAGCCCCGGCCGCGGCACCGCAGGCGCAGATGAACGCGTCGGCGATGAACTGGTTCGGCGGCGAGACTTACCTCGGCGCTCCGGCACTTGATGTAACCGCCGCGCTGGTCAAGGCCGGTGGCGGCGCCGACAACTTCAGCTTCTCCACGGCACTGGTCTCGATGCTGGGCGAAAAGACCGTCAACGCGGAGGTGGCCAAGCTCACCAAGCAGTACGGCCATGAGAACGTGACCAACTTCATCAACGGCATGACCTTCGCCGTCAACGACGGCCTCAAGCGCGCCACCGAAGCCGGCGTGACGTTGCCTGCGGCGCCGGCCGACCTCAAGGGCGCCAAGCTCGCCGGCACCCTGGTCAGCGCCGGCACGGCTGCCGACGGCAGCTGGTGGTCCGGCCTGCTGTTCGACAAGGCGCTCTCGCACGACATCCACGTCAAGGTGATGCAGGACATCGACGCCAAGTACGGCCACGGGGCCGACGAGAACACCCACAAGATCCTCAACCAGGCGATGTACGACGTTGCCCAGGCGCTGAAGGCGAAGAACGTGAAGCTGGCCTCATTGCACTGAAGGCTTTCCACGGAATCGATGCAGAAACGGAGGCACAGGCCTCCGTTTCCTTTTTCAACCCGGCGCGTCGCCGGTGGCTTCAGCGCTCACCGGAACCGGCAGCGTCGGGTGCGTGCGACCCAGCGTGATGTTCTTGCTGGCGCGGCCCCATCAGCTCGCCTGGCTCATGCAGGCCGGGGCCGCGTGGCGCGTCGTTCTTCATGGGAGGCTCCGCGGCGGGAAAACCGCAGCATCGCGCCGCGGTCTTCAGGGGTGCACGGTGCCTCGGCATGGGGTCACTCCGCGGCCGACATCACCGCCTTGAGCTTGTCCTGGTCCATGTACTGTTCGAGGTCGGCCATGCCCTTGGCAACCTCGGGGTTCGAGAACAACTCCCTGCCGGCCACCTGTCCGAGCATGTTGAAGGCCGCGCCCACGGCGCCGCTCCCCTCGTACTTGACGGCGGCCTGCATCTCCTTCTTGCAAGTCACCGTCAGCAGCGTCTCGAACAGCTGCGCCATGTCGATGTTGAACTGCTTGCGCTGCGCCGCGGGGATGGACACGTAGCGCGAGACCGCCGGGTTGAGTGACATGGCGGAGAACATCCAGTTGACCAGCACGGCCTTCTGCTCGGACGTCGTGCGCGATACCAGGCACTTCGAAAGGTCGTCGGTGTATACGCCGGCCGAGGCCGGTCGCGGCGCAACGGCCATGAGCGTGAACAGCGCCGGCGCCAGCAGGGTGGCAGTACGTCGATTCCTCATCCTTGTGATCTCGCTTGAGGTTGTGAATGGGTCGGTGGCGCGAGGCCTCGCACGCAACCGTCGGAAAGGAGAGCGCAGCCCTGCCGCGACGCCGCCGGCCGTGCGGCCGCGGCGCGCTGGAGAGCAACAGGGGGAGGTCCCCGCGAGCACTATAGCCGCGGGCACGGGCCAGGCGAAGCACACGTACTTGACCCGATAGCCCGTACCATTCGTGGGGGGCGAGGTGCCGGCGAAAACACGAACGTGATCCGTCAGTGCTTGCCCAAAGGCTGCAACCGGGCCACCTTCGACGACGCCTTCATCCAGCACATCGAAGACAAACCCGGCAACCGCCCGCGGAAGCGGCTAGGCTTTCGCACGCCGCAAGAAGTGTTCGAGCGGTCGTTCAAGCGCGCTGCACTTCGGAGTTGAATCCGCCGTCCGCGGCAGATTTGCGGACACGACCATCATCACGGGGGACCCTGGACATGAAGAAGACCACGCTGGGCGCGGCACTCGTTTCGCTTGTCTGCCTCTTGTCAGCCGCCGCGTTCGCGATGCCTCCGGCGGGCCAGGCTTCGGCGAAGGTCACGCCCGACATGATCCAGACCGGGTCCGACATCCCGCCCGACTGGAAGCAGCCGCACGGCAACTTCGACTACATCAAGCGCGACATGATGATCCCGATGCGCGACGGCGTGAGGCTGCACACCGTGATCCTGATCCCGAAGGGCGCGCACGACCTGCCGATCCTGCTTGAGCGCACGCCGTACAACACCGACAGCTTCGTGACCGGCAACAGCCCGCACATGGCCGACGCGGTGTGGTCGGGCGACAAGGACTGGGCCGACGGCAGCACCATCCTGGTCTGGCAGGACGTGCGCGGCAAGTACGGATCGGAAGGCAACTATGTCATGACGCGCCCGCCGATGGGGCCGCTGAACCCGACCACCACCGACGACACCACCGATGCCTGGGACACGATCGACTGGCTGGTGAAGAACACGAAGGAATCGAACGGCAAGGTCGGCATGATCGGCTCGTCCTACGACGGCTGGACGGTCGCGATGGCGCTGCTCCACCCGCATCCCGCGCTGAAGGTCGCGGCGCCGGAAAGCCCGATGATCGATGGCTGGATGGGTGACGACTGGTACCACTACGGCGCCCTGCGCCAGGTGAACCTCGACTACTTCAGCGGCCAGATGAGCAAGCGGGGCGAGGGGAAAAACATCCCGCGAGAAAGCTACGACGACTACACCAATTTCCTCGATGCGGGCTCGGCCGGTGCCTACGCCGAGGCCAACGGCTTCAGGCAATTGCCCTGGTGGAATCGCTTCTCCGCCCACCCGGCCTATGACGCCTTCTGGCAGTTGCAGGCACTCGACAGGCTGCTCGTCGCGCATCCTTCCAGCGTGCCCACGATGTGGCTGCAGGGCCTGTGGGACCAGGAGGACATCTACGGCGCCGTGCATGCCTGGGAGGCGCTCAAGAGGGCCGGGCACGGCGCCAACAACCACCTTGTCATTGGGCCGTGGTGGCACAGCCAGATCAACCGCGCCGGCTGGAACATGGGGCCGCTCAAATGGCCGGGCGACACCACCGCGCAGTTCCGCCAGAACGTGATGATCCCCTGGTTCAACCACTACCTGCGTGGCACCCCGCTGCCCAAGCCGCTGCCAGAAGCCATGATCTACAACGCGGTCGGGCAACACTGGGACAGTTTCGCGAACTGGAAGCCGGCCAGCGAGCAGTCGCTCACCCCGCTCTACCTGCAGGCAGACATGGGCCTCGGCTTCCAGCAGCCGACCGGCGGCAGCGACAGCTACGTCTCCGACCCGGCCAAGCCCGTGCCTTACCTGCCGCGCCCGATCCCGCAGAAAAACGACCGCTGGCGCACCTGGCTGGTCCACGACCAGCGCTTCGCCGAAACCCGGCCCGACGTGCTCACCTACGTCACGCCGGTGCTGACCCGCACCGTGAAGGTCCAGGGCGCGCCGGTCGCCGACATCTTCGCCAGCACCACCGGCACCGACGGCGACTTCGTGGTCAAGCTGATCGACGTCTACCCCGGCACCGATCCGACCGATCCCGCGATGGGCGGCTACGAGCTGCCGGTCTCGCTGGACATCTTCCGCGGCCGCTATCGCAGGAGCTTTGCCGACCCGTCGCCGATCCCGCCGAACCAGGTGCAGGAATACAAGTTCCGCCTGCCGACCGTGAACTACGAGTTCAAGCCCGGCCACCGGATCATGGTGCAGATCCAGTCCAGCCTGTTCCCGCTCTACGACCGCAACCCGCAGAGCTACGTGCCCAACATCCTCTTCGCCAAGCCATCCGACTACCGCAAGGCCACGGTGACGATCGAGCACGGGGGCGATGGGCGCAGCGCCGTGCTGTTGCCGGTGATAGCGGGGGTGGCCAACGGCGATTGACCCGAACCTCGATCCGCTCTCGGCGCATCTGCCTGACGAGGAAACTTACGCGGCGTCGATCGGCTTGAACATGGTGATGTCCGTTTCCACGAAGCCGAGCTTGACATACAGCGAATGGGCCGCCTGGTTATGGCCGAAGACGTGAAGGGCGATTCCCTCCAGGCCAAGATGGGCGACTTTCTGCTCGAGCGCGGCGAATGCACGTGCCGCGTGGCCTTGGCGACGATATTGCGGAGCGATGACGACATCGTAGATGTAGGCTACCCGACGTCCGCCTCGCTCCTTCACCGCGAACCAGAGGGTCCCCACCGGCTCGTCGACGGGTCCGGTTATGGTGAAAAGGCAGTTGTCGCGCGTCGCCGCTCCCTGGGGCAAAAGCTCGTCAAGCTGCGTGCGCGCGCGGTCAACCGCGTTCTCCGGAGGCCAGTCGCCCGACCTCACTTTCTCTTGCGCATAGCCAGGAATCACGGCGTCACGCCAGGCTGCGAACTCGGCTTCGGTGATTGGACGCAAAACCGGCATGTCGCCCCCCTTGCGCGGCGGATTCTACCTCACGGACAGTGGGATCAACGCCAGGAATTTCCGCTCCCGCGCCTCGGTGAACTGTCCGTCTGACGAGGTGGCGCTTCTTCCGCTTGGACGAATTGTTAGGCATTACGCCAATGGCGATATTACGATCCTGCGCTGTTCACGCGTCGCTTCAACACCAATTGAACGGTAACGTTCGAAAAAATAGTCTTAATCTTTTCAGACATTTCTGGATAGTCAGACGTACTTATTGGTGTGCCACGAAGATTAAGCTCCGTATAGGCATCAATCTCAGAAGTGCAGCTCCCGACAGCTGCGTGCCCAACTGTCTCAGCACTAGATACCCCGTCGTCAAATTGTGGAATAGCTGCTTTGATGCAGTTCATAGCATTCGAGAGCGCGTAATCAATGTCTTGGCTGCTCGGCTTGTTGATCGCTTGCTTTGGCTCAGTTGCGCACGAGGCCAGAATAAGCACCACGCTCGTTACGAAGACTACGCGGCAAGTGGCCGAGATGAACGTGCTTATAAATTTATGATTCATGGAATCCCGCCCTGAATTGGTGCCTAACGAGGTTGTAGAAAAAGTCCTTGGTCAAGAAATTTGCCGATTTCCGGGGGTACTTCGACCCCTCCCAAGGTGCTGCGCGTCGATTCTAGCGCCTCCTGTGAGGGCGATTTTCGGCGCCGCCGCGATCAACTTGGCAAACCGACTTTTTCTACAACCTCAACGCTTGAGTTAAGCGGCGGCGAAGCCGGAGAGTTCCTACGCAAAAGTGGACACCGGTTGGTTAGCCGTACTGTGCCTCGAACTCGATGGGAGAACGATAGCCCAAGGCAGAGTGTAAGCGCTTGCTGTTGTAGAAATCGATGTAGCTGCGCACGGCGCTTCGCAGCGAGCCTTCGGTGCAGAAGCTGTCGCGGTGATACATGTCCGATTTCATCGACTTGTTCCACGACTCCATATGCGCGTTGTCGGTCATTCGATGCGGGCGGTTCACGCTCTGCACCAAGCCCGCCCTGGCCAGCATGCGTTTGAAGTCGCTGGCCAGAAACTCCACCCCGCGATCACTGTGCAGCAACGTGCCGGGCGGCGGTTTGCGTTGGCGCAACGCCGCTGCCAACGCCCGGCGCGTCAGGTTGGCCGTCCGGTCCGTTCCCAGCGACCAGCCCAGCAGGCGCCGCGAATAGCGATCCATGACGGTGGCGAGGTAGCGCCATGAACCCGATACTTTCAGATAGGTGACATCGGTGACCCAGACCTGATCGGGCCGATCCACCGTCAGCTCGTGCACCTGGTTGTCGACGCTGGCGAAGAAGCGATCGACACCCGGACAACGTCGATACAGATCGGCAGAGCAGCCACGGATGGCATGGTCCCGCATCAAGCGCTCGACCCGGCGGCGTCCGACGGATTCACCGTTGCGTTGCAGGCCGGCGTGGACCCGCGGGCTACCGTAAGTCTGCCGGCCTTCGGCGTGCACGTGGCGAATGCTCTCAAGCAGTCGTGCATCCTCCTGCGCACGCGCGCTCGACGGTCGATCCCGCCAGGCGTAATACCCGCTTGGACTGACCCCGTACAGCCGGCACAACAGCCTCACCGGGTGGTGCTCTTGCTGACGGATGAAGGCGAAGATGTCGGCCTTGGACTGGAAGTGAACGCGATCGCTTTTTTTAAAAGGTCATGCTCGATCTTCAGCTGCTCGTAGGCCTTCTTCACCCGACGCAGCTCCTTCAGCTCCGCTGCCACGGCTTTGTCGACCGCCACACCCTTCGTCATGATCAATCCCTCGCGCGCCTGTTTGCGCCAACGAGACAGCATGAACGGGTGGATGTAAAGCGACTGGGCAACGTCACCCACCGCGACGCCCGGTAACAGGCTCAAACGGACAGCGGTTGCCTTGAATTCCTGGGTATAGCGGTAGGTGGTTCGTGGACCTGGTTTGGGCATCTTGTGGACTCCTGAAGTGGTAGTTCAGGGTGTCCACTAAAGCGTAGGAACTATCCCGTCCGCCTTGAACGAACTGTTAGGCAGCCTGTAGCTCACCTGAGCTGCCCTGTGATTGCTGCAAGCAGCAGCGTACCGCCAACGCACACTACGAAGATGCCCAGTGATATAAAACATTTGCGACGATACCGCAGCCCCTCCTCAGTGAGCATGTCGGAGCTAAGTAGTACGTTGGCAGGATTCCATAGCGTGTCGCGACCCCAGAGCTTGATGCCCGGACGAGCGCAGCGAACGGTCTTGATGGCGTAGACGACACACGCGAGCAAGGTGATGAGAGCTGTGAGCCAAACGGCGACAAAAACTGCAAGCGCCGCACCCACAAAAATCTGGGACATT
>MKTU01000033.1 GCA_001898415.1 Rhodanobacter sp. 67-28
GATGCCGAAGTCGTTGCGATCCAGGCTGGCCGTGGCCGAGAAACCGGCTACCTCGTGCAGTTCGTAGATGGTCCGGGCGGCGCGGTTGAAAGTGAAGGCCAGGTCCACCGGGTGGGTGACGCCGCGCAGGGTCAGCTCGCCGTGCAGCACGCCGTGGTGCTCGTCCTTGCCCGTCACGCCGGTGCTGCGGAAGTGCGCGTAGCGATGCGTGGTGCAGTCGAGCAGCGCCGGCTTGCATACGGCCTTGTTCCAGTCGGCGTCGCCCATGTCGAGGCTGGCCAGGTCGATGTCCAGTTCGGTCGCCGCCGTGCTCCAGTCATCGGGGTCGAAGCGCAACCAGCCACGCGCGATGTGCAGCCGCCCGAACGGCCGCGAGTAGCCGTTGTGGCTGATGCTGAAGACGATCTGGCTGTGCACGGTGTCGTAGCGCCAGGTGTTCTCGGCCGCATGCGCCGCTGCCAGCGGCAACAGCATTGCCGCGAGACTCCACAGCCAGCGGGTTGGAGGCAGACGGAACATGCGCCGAAGTCTGGCCGATCGACGGCCCGACTGCCAGCGCCGGGGGCTGAACGGTGGGTTTCCGTGGTTGATTCAATGAGGGAGCGGTTGATCTCGACCTCTGCTCCCTTTTGATCTTGGGCTTTTTGCTCGCCCGCTCCTGCACATACGCGCGGACGGCCACGTCCGCGCCAAGGGCAAAACGTTCAGAACGTGCGCTGCACCGAGTAGTCGGCCAGCGTGGCCAATGCATCGCGATGCGTCGAAGGCGGCAGGGTGGCGAGGGCTTCACGCGCGGCCTGGGCATGCCGCAGGGCGCGGTCGCCGGTGCGTTCCAGGGCGCCGGAGTCGCGGATCGAGGCGATGATGCGTTCCAGCGAGTCGAGTCCGCCGTGTTCGATCGCGTGGCGCAGCGACTGCGCCTGTTCCGGGCTCGCCTTTTCCAGCGCATAGATCAGCGGCAAAGTCGGCTTGCCCTCGGCGAGGTCGTCGCCGATGTTCTTGCCCAGGGTGCCGGCGTCGCTGGTGTAGTCGAGCAGGTCGTCGGCGATCTGGAAGGCGTAGCCCAGCTCCATGCCGTAGCGGCGCAGCGCGGCCACCTGGTTCTCCGGCAATCCGCCGAGGATGCCGCCCAGCTCGGTGGCGGCGGCGAACAGCACCGCTGTCTTGCGCTCGATCACGGCCAGGTACGCCCCCTCGCCGACGTCGGCGTTGCCGATGTTGAGCAGCTGCAGCACCTCGCCCTCGGCGATGGTGTTGGTGGTGTCGGCGAGGATGCGCATGATGCGCATGTCGTCCAGTTCCACCATCAGCTGGAACGAGCGCGAGTAGAGGAAGTCGCCGACCAGCACGCTGGCGGCGTTGCCCCACAGCGCGTTGGCGGTCTTGCGGCCGCGACGCAGGTCGGACTCGTCGACCACGTCGTCGTGCAGCAGGGTGGAGGTGTGGATGAACTCGATGATCGCGGCGAGCTTGATGTGGTGCTCGCCGCGGTAGCCGGCGGCACCGGCGGCCAGCACGTGCAGCATCGGGCGCAGCCGCTTGCCGCCGGAGGCGATGATGTGGTCGGCGATCTGGTTGATCAGCACCACGTCGGAGGACAGCCGGCGGCGGATCAGTGCGTCGACGCGCTGCATGTCGGCGGCGGCGAGGTCGCGCACCTGGGCGAAGTCGGCGGGGCGGTTGGCGTCGGCAGGCATCGAATTCATGGGTGCATCGCAGCGGCGTAAGGCGCGATTATAGGGTCTGCAGGAACTTGCGCCGCGACATGTCGCCGCAAACGGCGGCGCGGGACTCGCCCCTATAATGCGGGCCATGCCCGTCCCGACACCTCTTTCCCGGTGAGCAAACTCTCCAGCCTCGAACGACGCAGTGCGTTGACGCTGGCCTGCGTGATCAGCCTGCGCCTGTTCGGGCTGTTCCTGATCATGCCGGTGTTTTCGCTGTACGCGAAAGCGATGCCCGACGCGACCGGCTTCATGATCGGGCTGGCGCTGGGCGTCTACGGCATCGGCCAGGTGCTGCTGCAGATTCCGCTGGGGCTGCTGTCGGACCGGATCGGGCGCAAGCCGGCGATCACCATCGGCTTGATCCTGTTCGCCATCGGCGGACTGATCGCGGCCATGTCGCATACGCTGGCCGGCATCGTGGTCGGCCGCGCGGTGCAGGGCATGGGCGCCGTGGCCGGCGCCGGCATCGCGCTGGCGGCGGACCTCACCGCCGAGGAAAACCGCGGCAAGGCGATGGGCATCATCGGCGTGTCGATCGGCCTGGCGTTCCTGCTGGCGCTGATCCTGGGGCCGCCGCTGGAGGCGGTCGCCGGCTTGCCCGGGCTGTTCGCCGCCACCTCGATCCTGGCGCTGGTTTCGCTGGCGCTGCTGTGGCTGATCGTGCCCACGCCGGCGCGCGCCCAGGCGCCGGCGGCGGCGGGTTTCGGGGCCGTGCTGGCCATGCTGCGCGACGGCCGCATGCTGGTGTTGAACGGTTCGGTGTTCTTCCTGCACGCGCTGCTCACCGCCAGCTTCGTCGGCCTGCCGCTGCTGCTGGCGAACACCTTGCACCTGCCGGTGAACCGGCACTGGGAGCTGTACCTGCCGGTGATGACGGTCGCCGCGTTCGTGATGGGCGCGAGCCTGCACCACATGCGCGAGGTGGCGCAGAGCCTGCGCATCGTGACGGTCTGCGTGGTGGCGATCGGGCTGGCGCTGCTCGGTTTCGCCCTTTCCGGCAGCCATCTGGCGGCGTTCGGGGTGGCCGCGGCGGTGTTCTTCTCCGCCTTCAACCTGCTGGAGGCGGCACTGCCCAGCCTGGTCTCGCGGCTGGCGCCGGGGCACCTGCGCGGCGCGGCGATGGGCGCGTATTCCACCAGCCAGTTCATCGGCGCCTTCGTCGGCGGTGCGCTCGGCGGCATCGCGCTGGGCCGGCTCGGGCCGGATGGCGTGTTCGCCTGCGCCGCCGCGTTCACCCTGCTGTGGTTGCCGCTGGTGATCGCCGGCTCGCGCCGGATCGGCCGCCAGGCCGCCGGCGAAGCCCAGATCGCGTAGGGCGGGCACGGCCCGCCTGCTCTGCGGGATCCCGACAAACGGCGGGCCGTGCCCGCCCTACGCCGTGGGCCTGCGCTGGGGTTTGCAATAGCCGATCGGCGGGCCAATGATGGAGTCTCGGCGGTTCGCGCTGCATCGAGTAGTGCTCCGATGGCTCACGAAATCATCGCGCTGATGGCGCAGTACGGCGTGCTGCTGGTTTTCCTCAACGTGCTGGTGACCCAGCTGGGCGCGCCGCTGCCGGCCGTGCCCACGCTGGTGGTGGCCGGTTCGCTGGCGGCCGCCGGCGGGCCGCTGGCGCTGGCCGGCACGATGGCCGCGGTGGTGGCGGGCTGCCTGCTCGGCGATTCGTTCTGGTACGTCGCCGGCCGGCGCTACGGTGCCGGGGTGATGCGCCTGCTGTGCCGCATCTCGCTGTCGCCGGACTCCTGCGTGCAACGCTCGGAACTGCGTTTCCAGCGCTGGCGCGGGCAGGTGTTGCTGGTCGCCAAGTTCGTGCCGGGGCTGTCGACCGTGGGGTCGTCGCTGGTGGGCGCGATGAGGCTGCGCTGGCCTGCGTTCATGCTGTTCGACGGGCTGGGGTCGCTGCTGTGGGCCGCGCTGTGGACCGGGCTGGGCTACACCTTTGCCGCGAGCGTCGACCGCGTGCTGTCCGCTGTCGCCAGCGCCGGCACGCTGGCGATCCAGCTGCTGCTGGCGCTGCTGGTCCTGTACGTGCTGGCGCGCTGGTGGCAACGGCGCCGGCTGCTGCACACATTGCGGATGGCGCGCATCACGGTCGACGAATTGCACCAGGCGATGCGTACCGAGCGCGCCCCGGTGGTGGTCGACGTGCGGCCCGAGGCCTCGCGCCAGCTCGACACCCGCGTCGTGCCCGGCGCGCTGCTGGTCGATGCGCAAGGCATCGATCGCACCGTCCACGACATCCCGCTCGACCGCGAGCTGGTGCTCTACTGCAACTGCCCGAACGAGGTATCCGCCGCGCGCGCGGCAAAGGTACTGATCGCCCAGGGTTACCGCCGGGTGCGGCCGCTGCTCGGCGGACTGGAGGCATGGGACGCCGCCGGCTACGGCGTCGAACGGCTGCCGGGCGCCGGTGATCCGGGCGACCCGAAGGTGGCGGGCACGACGCTGGCCTGAGGCGTCGACAGGTACGCACGGCAGACCGGGCCGATACCCACGCTCGTTTCCGCTCCCGGCCGCTGGACTGAGCCCCTCTCGCGGTTATGATAGCCAGCCAGTTTCACCACTCCGGTCGCAACCCCTCGCAGAATTTGCGACCGGCTCAACCGATGTGAGCGCTCAAAAGTTATTGGTAATCTAAGATCTTGAATTGTTGGGATTCGTGTTTTGCGCGCTAACCTAAAGTTAGTGGTAGGGCATGAGGCGAGCAGGTAAAGGTGTTCAAAAGTTATTGGTGACTTTCCCCGCACTCTGCTTCCCGAGGCAAGAACGATTGTCTCTACCGTTGTGTGCGGAAAACCATAAAGTGGCCGCTTTGGCCGTTTTATGATCTCGCTGAAAGCATAAAGTGACCATGAAGCGTTTGAAGCGTCCTCGTTTTTCCGAGTCACCCGGAAGTAGAGGTGGTGGATGATGCCATGGCGATGGCGTAGGCGGGTACATCGCACGCGATCGACGCGAGCTTTATGCCCACATGGTCTTCAATATCCTGGTGACCAATGACGATGACCATCTGCGCAACCATGCGTTTCTCTATGATGAAAAGGCCGAAGGCTGGCGCCTGAGCCCACTGTATGACGTGGTGCCCAAGCCACAGGCAGCGCAGGAACGCATGCTGCACCTTTCTGTCGGGCCGCAGGGCCGGGTCGCACGGCTGGACAACGCGCTGGCGGGCGCGGGGCGCTTTGGCCTGCTGCCACCGGATGCGGCCGCGATTGTGGATCATGTCGTGAGAGCGGTGCGAAGCTGGCGCGACACATTCGAACGGTTGGGCGTATCGACACGCGATTGTGGCCGGGTGAGCAGCGCCTTCCGGCGCGCCGGCGACATCGGCATGCGGGAGGTGGAACGCCATCTCTAGGTGCCTGTCGACGTGGGCGACTGAGGCGAGGCTGTTGATTTCCGCCGAAAACTGAGCCGGGTTTTTCATCGAAAAGTGAGCCACCCGTTCGTGCTGCGGATTAGCTCAGATCAGGGATGAAGTTGAGGTCTTGGCCTCCCTTTTGATGTCGGTGCCATGGTTCAATCGCTACTTGCTTTCCGTCGGGATCATTGGCCGCACTATGCGTAGAATTCTCTCCCTCAAGTGTCTATGCGGAAAGAAGCGGAGACGGGTAATGGCCTTCTATCTCGGAGTAGGATTCATCACGTTCTTCACAGTCGGGGTTGTTGTACTTGGTGGCGTATTGAGCGAACGACGGAAGAAGCAGGAGCGCCACTGAGCATGCGTTGAACAAGGTTGGGGAGCTAACCGGCTCGCGTAATTCTTCCCGGCAGTGACCGCCGGCACGGGTGCGTCCTGTTCTGCCAGCTTGTCGGCGAAACCTCAACTAGCACTCACGCGTAAGTGGGCAGGCCCCGTTTTGCAAGACGCGTCTTACAAATCGGCTTTTCGAGGGCCGGTCAGCACGCATAGCCGCTTACACAGGTCTTACTGGCGTATACCGTCAGTTTTACGACGGTTCTTCGAGCACACCGTGCTGCTGGCACGCCTCCACGACCTGGTGAGCGGCGAGCGCTTCTCGGTGGACGGCGCGCAGTTGGAAGCGTGGGTCTCGCACAAGACTTCAGGCCGAAGGACGGCAGCGATGGGGACGGCGACGGCAGCGATTTCCGCGGGCAGAAGCGCCGCAACGACACGCACGCCTCGACCACCGACCCGGATGCGCGGTTGATGCGCAAGGGCAGGGGGGACGTCGGGGGGAAGGAGGCCAAGCTAAGCTACGGCAAAAGACGCGCACCCGGCGTTCGCGAAATGGCCTCTGGAGCCTGGACCCTGTCATGGCGACAGCGAATAGCTACCGCAGCGGCTCTGAAAGGGGCTTTCTAAACAGCCTGCCAAGGCGGCCAGCAAGGCGGGCGCATCTTAGCCGCAGCAGTCACGACGCTGAACTCGCGCAGCAACCCATCACGCGGGGCTGGTCCACGTTGTTCGGGCACTATGCGTACGCCCCCGATTCTGCGCAGGCCAAGAGTTGACGAATCCGCTGCCGGCCCAACGCAGTACCGGCGATGTTTGCTGGTGGCGTAAAGCCGAGCGCAGGAAGCGGGCTCTTGAGCCAAGTTCTGACCCAGCACCTGGCGTCGAACGCTTCACCGGTTCCGCTACGCGCGAGCATACCCTCGACGAATCGGGTGAGTTCGGATTCAAACTGAGCTCGGGTAGGGTGTTCTGTAGCCATGAGATCACTCAAGATTTGTTGGCCGTTACAAGGCTGCAAGGTTGCGGCCGTGCGGTAATGTCTTCGATAAATTGGGGGCCATCCCATCTGGTTTTGTCTGATGATCTGACTGCGATTCATCCGCCACGTAGACTCGGAACTTACGCTGGATCACTCCATGGAGCAACGTCCGATGTCGCCAGAACTCGTCACGAGCCCTTGGACGGTCGCCGGGCGCGCCGTCGGATTCTCGCCTCGTTGAATTCTTGAAGGAAGGCCAGCCGGCTATCTGGTCTAGGCTCACCGCGGGTCAGACAGCTCGGTGTAATGTCCAAGTATTGAAACCATCAAAGTATGAACCTGCGGGAATGTTTCGAATGAACGCCAACACACGTATCGTCCTGCAAGTGACCGTGCAGGAAAAACGGCACTTTGCGGCGAAGGCTGCGCGACTGGGTATGACGGTTTCCGAGCTGATGCGCCGAGGTGTCGTCGAGTATTTCCCGGACGAAGCCCACCTTGTCGCGTGGGCCGCCGCCGCCGAGGCCTCGGCCCGGCGGTCCATGGCGGCGATGGACGAAGCTTACGCATGCATCGAAGCGAGCAATGCTCGTATTGAGGCGATGGAAGCATCACACGCCGCGCGCGGGCGCGGCGATTAGGGAGCGTTATCGAGGATAGGGACGGGAAGGATGTCTCTGCCTTGCAGCAATCACTTGGCGCGGAAACTTATCGATCACCATCCACATCACGGCCGAGGCGCTGGTGTCGGCCGCACTGGCGTAACGGAAATAGCTCACATCGCGGGGTAGACCCGCGGTGCCGCGTGTCGCGCTCGGGAGCGAGTAAGGGCCACAGCTCTTAGCCGTTCCGGTTTTCGGCGATACTGTTCCTCGCAGGCACGGAACGGTCGCAGCTTCTGTGACGGCGGATCGCTATTACGGCAATGCGGCCAGGCGGGGAGAGCTACCTCCTCGTCCGGTCCTACCGCCGGCACCTCGCACAAGGACTGGACATGGCGCATTTCCCGCTGTTGGAACAGATGATCGTCGAGCACTACGGCCTCTACCCAGGCAAGGATGGGCAGGGCCGGTTCGAGATCCCCTTCCGAGAAGGCCTGACCCTGATCTTGGGCGCCAACGGCCTGGGCAAAACCACGCTGATCACGATGCTGTTCCGGATGCTCACCGGCACAGGCGACATCCCGCTGCCGCAGGGGCGCATCGGTTCGGTGGATCTGAGCGTGCAGAACCTCGACCGCTGGTCGCAGCGTCAGTTCGCCAACCGCGTCAATGACGGCGCACAGAACGCGAGCGCGCAGCTGAGCTTCCAGCTTGGCGCCAAGCGTTTCCAGGTCACCCGTCGCCTGAGGGACCTGGCGCTGACGACTTTCATCATTGACGGCGAGGCCGCCGACACCGAGGAACTGACCTTCCGCAATGCCATCGCCGCCGCGGCGGAACTGGGCTCGTTCGGTGACTGGATCCTGGTGCTGCGCACGCTGGTGTTTTACTTCGAGGACCGCCGCGCCCTAGTGTGGGACCCCGGCGCACAGAAGCAGTTGCTGCGCGCCCTGCTACTCAGTCCGACGCTTGCACAGGAATGGACAAGGCGCGAGCGCCTGATCCTCGAGCTCGACTCACGCATGCGTAACCTCGACAACGCACTCAAGCGCGAAAAGCGCGAGAGCGCCAAGATCGACCAGAAATCGACCTCCGCCCCGGGCGTGCGCCAGGCGCTTGCGGCCGCCCAGACGCACCTGGACAAGCTGCAGGAACGCCACGCCACGCTAGTGGAGCGCCTGGACCTAACCGACCGCATGCGTCATCGCGCCCGTCTGGATGCGCTCCGGGCCGAAGCGGAACAGGACAGGGCCCTGCGTGAGCTCGAACGCGCACGCCTGCTAACGATCGATGCCCACCTACCTCACGCCGACGAATCCATTCGCTTTATCCTGGCGCGCCTGATGTCGGACGCAACCTGCCTTGTATGCGGCACCGAAGATGTTGCGGCGCGCCGCCAGTCACTCGAGCAGGCCTTGGAAGCGCGCCACTGCGTTATCTGCGACTCTCTTATCGAGATGTCCATGCCGGCAGACGTCACGGAAATCACTGATGCGCGCCTTCAGACACTCAAGGCTGCCTACGACGCCTCCGTGGTGCAGGCGGCCGACCAAACACGCGAGCGCGACGAGGCCAATGCCGCGCACCTGGCCACCAGCGCGGAACTAGCCGCGTGCGCCCAAGAGCGCGATGAAGTGGACCAGAAGGTGCGCGACCTGCAGGCGCAACTGCCTCCGGACCAGCGCCGCGTCACCGATCAGCAGCGCAGGCTCGACGCAGCCAACGAGCTGGTCATCGACATGCGAGCGCGCCTGAAGGTCGCGCGCACCGAGTTCGGCGAATTCCTCGGCGGACACCGCGCGCACATCGCGCAGTTCGCCGACGCGATCAAGGCCAAGTTCGGCGAGGCAGCCAATGGCTTTTTGTTCGAAGACAGCCAGCTTAGCTGGTCGCCCACGCGCATGCAGGTCGGCCAAGCCGGCGCCGATGGCGTCGAGCCGGTCGAGTATCCGGCTTTCGCCGTCGATTTGACCGGCAGCGATTTCGCCGGCCTCAAGCGCCGTGGTGACCCCGAAGAGGTTTCGGAGAGCCAGCGCGAGTTCATCGATTTGGCCTTCCGCATGGCCCTGGTGCACGTGGCCGCGCCCAGCAGCGCCGCATCGCTGGTGATCGACGCACCCGAGTCCTCGTTGGACGCGGTGTTCGTCGAGCGCGCCGCTACCGTGCTCGGACTGTTCGCCAAGACCGGCAACCACGGGACCAACCGTCTGGTGGTGACCTCCAACCTTGGCTCCGGCACGCTGGTGCCGCGGCTATTACAGGAAATCAATGCACCGGGCGATCCGATGGCACCGGTGGTCGACCTCTTCCACGCCGGCGTGCCAACGCGCGCGATGGTGACCTGGAAAGAGGAGTACGCCGCGCTGTGGACGCATCTCCTCAAGGCCGTCCACAGTGACGACGATAGCGAACCCGAACCTGAAGACGAGCGCGACTACAAAAGCGGAGACGACGATGGTCATGGACACTGACCTGCGCGCCCGCCAGCAGTCCGTGCGCGTCTTGGTCCTGCTTGATGCCTTGGCGCGGGCTGGGCTGGTGCCCACGCCCGCGCCGGCCCTGCACGAGCTGGCATACTTGGCCAACGTGCTGTCGCCGGTATTCGACCTGACGCCCTTCGACGCCAAGCTGCTCAAGCGCGCCACCGGCCCGTACTACCCCGAGCTGCAGCTGGCCATCGACCGACTCGTCGGTCGCGGTCTGGTCGACGCGATGAAGGTCGAGTACCGCTACCTGGCCGAGGACAAGCGCTACCGCGTACTGGCGCAGTATCGCTTGCGGCGGCCGCTGGTGCGAGCGGCGCTGGAACGCCACGGGCAGGTGTTCGCACAAGAGGCGCAGTTCCTGCATGAACTCGCGGCCGCCTACAGCGTCCTGAGCGACGACAAGCTCGGGCACGCGGCAGTGCAGGACGCCCGCTACGCCGACATCTCGGTGGACGTGAGCGAGGTCATCGACTTCGGTGAGTACGACAATCCGGCCAAGAACTTCTCGCGCAATGCCGCGATGACCTTCGCCGCCGGGCGACGCCTGGAGCCGGCCGAGCGCCTGTACCTCTACCTCGACCACCTCAACACGCGGGTGGCCCATGGCTGAGCAGCCGTTGGTGGATCAGGGCGCGTGGGCGCAGGACGAAGACAAGCTCAAGGCTGTGGTGCTAACGGGCAAGGGCAGCGACATCGACCTGCCCGAAGATTTGCGCTTCCTGATCGCCGTGCGGCGCATGGTGTTGGCGCGCGAGCGCGAACCCGACGCCGAATTCGATTGCCCGGCGGCGATGGTGCTGGTGCCGGCGGCGTTCTTCGAGGCGTCGCCCGACGGCCTGGTGCGCCGGCCCTTCCTCAATTCCGGCAACTACCGGCTGACGGGGCAGGTGCATTACTTGGGCGTGGCGGCGACCGGTCGCTCGCGCGACTACGCCGGCGACGACGGCGCACTCCTTGACGCGTTGGCCGCAGATCACGCCGACATCCTGCCTACGGTGATCTACCTGCCCAAGGCGGGTGGCCACTCAAAGCTGAGTTGGTTCCCCTTCGGCGTTGCTCAAGACGACAAGGTGCAGACGTTGCCGGTGGCGCCCGAACCGCCCACGCCCGAGCGCATCCGCCATGTCATCGACGCGGTGTACGAGCACGAGCTCAAGTCGCCGGACCAGGTGGGCGCGAGTTTTAGCTTGTGGAAGGACCCGGCGAAGGGCTGGGCCGCGAAGAACGCCGAGGAGCGCGTGCAGTACGCGGTGCGCTTGGGTCTAAGCGGGCGCTTTAGCCCGCAGTGCCGCATCAAGGCCGAGCAGCCGGACAAGGACGGGCGCACCGACATCGAGATCATCGGCGACTTCGACGTCGCTCCCGGCAAGCAGACCAACTTCGCCGTGCTCGAGATGAAGGTGTTGCGCGAGCGCGGTTCCACCGGAGTGCTGCGCTCGCCGGCGCAAATCGACCAGCACGTGCGCGACGGCCTGGAGCAGGCCTCGACCTACGGCGATGATCGGCACTTCGAGGAGCGTATGTTGTGCTGCTTCGACATGCGTCCGACCAACACCGGGGCGGCCGCGGTGTTCGCGGCGATCAAAGACGACGCGGAAACGCTCAAGGTCCATCTGTGCTTGTGGTACCTGTACCGCGCCTCAGACGACTACCGCAAAGCCCAGGTGGCCGGAAAACTCACGGGCGGCTGAAGACAACCAGGTCCTCGCTGAGCTGGTGTCGGCCGCTTTGCTGCGGCGACACGCGCATCGACCGGAAGGGCGTCGTGCGCTCCACCTTCAGGCCCGCCGACGGCGCCAGGTCTGCCAGGATCTTGGCGACCTGCACGTGGATACCCGCGTACTGACTGTCGCCCACGACGAACCAGGCTTGGCCCTTGGACGGCAGCAGCTGCGCGCAGGTGCGCATCATGCCCTGCAGGTCGGCGAAGTAGGCCCCGACCATCGCGGGGATGCGGTCGTCCCACAAGGACTCCTGCGCCCGACGAAGGGCCCGCATCGTCTTGTCCAGGCGCGGGCAGCGCGGCGCTGCGGCGAACTCGCGCGAGATCTGTACATGCGAACTCAGCGTCGACTGGCGCAGGTCGCGGTTTTCGTCGAAGGACGTCAGATAGCCCAGCATCCACAACTCGAGGTTGTAGACATCGGTGTAGTCGAAGGAGTTGGGGTAGGGCGGCGAGCAGGTGATTTGGTCGACGGGGCCGATGCTCGCCAGCAGCTTGCGGCTGTCGCCGTACAGCACCGTGCCCTGGCGCATTGGGCGCGCGGCACAGGCGCCGATCTCGACGATCGCGGCCGCGACCGCATCGGCGAAGGTTGGTAGCACGCAGGTCGGATTGACGCGGCGCTCCTCCCAGTTGACGCGATACCGGCGCCCCTTGCCGCTGACGGACGCATTACTGAAACCGACCATTAGGCCACCCAGCAGTACGCGGAACAGGCGCCGCACGGCGGGGGTGGCTTCCTCTCCAATGGCGTTGCGCAAGCGCGCGATTTGAATCAGAACCGGCAGGTCGAACAGCCAGCGCTCCTTGACGCCGGGCTCGACGAAGGTCGCCGGCAGCCTCCGGATCATGGCCGCGCCGCGCGAGCGCGAGGCGGCGGCCTTGCGCGACACGCGCGTCAGCGCCGACAGCAGCTCGGGTACGTGATAGGTCGCCAGCTTCGCGGCGATGAGATCGGCCAAGAACGGATTGACCTCAACGGTCACCGGCTCGATGCCGAGAAACTGACAGGTGAGGGCCGACGTGCCGGACCCCCCGAACGGATCTGCCAAACGGCGCACGGGGATCGGTGATTCCTGCACCGCCTGCTCGATGAGCTCGGGCGAGAACGCTTCCTTGAAGCGGTGCCAGCGCTGGAAGGGGAGTTCCTCGGCGCCGGCGTTAGTCGACATGTTCGCCGTCTCGCGGCCGCCCGTCCAAGCCTCGAACGATGCACCGCCCGCGCACGTGAGCATCTTGCGCGAGGCCACGCGTCGGTAGCCGGGCTGCAGTGCGAGCAAGGGCGCAGGGGTCGACATCGTCCGCTCCTCGGCCCGGGCGTTAGCAGGGATGGTACTCCCCGTTCCGATATGTGATTATTATCATAATGACTCTTCGTTCGCAACCGTTGCGCGACCTCGAAAACGACTGGCTGGCGGCCGCCCCGCGGGCAGCACATACGCATCGCGCCTACCGCACCGAGCTCGATCGGCTCGCCCGGTTCTTGCGGTCGCGCAGTCGCGATACGACGGACCTCGATGCTGCGCTGCTCGAGCGCTTCTGGCGCGAGTCGGTGCGCGGCGCTTGGCACGAGACGCGACAGCCGCCATCGGCCAGCACCCTGGATCAGTCGAGACGCATCCTGTCGGCCTTCATCCGCTGGCTCGTCCAGCAAGAGCACGGCCCCGCCTCGCTGTTGGCGGCCGTGGCGAAATGGCGCACGCCGGAGCGCCCGACGCCGGCGTCGGTGCGCTCGGCGCCGTCACCGCAGTCGCTGCCGCTGTCTCGTTTGCTGGAAGTGTCCAATCTAGACGGCGCCGCGTCGGCGCTGTGCTTCTGGACGGGCGCCACGCCCCGCGAGCTGGCCGCGTTGGCCACGTGCCATGTCCATGCGGGACGCGCATACGTCGAACTGACCCAACGTGGCGTGCGCCGTGCAGTGGCGATTCCGCGGCCGCTCGCGCACGCGTTGAAATCCCTCATCGCCCCGCGGCAGGTGTGGGTGTTCCGCATCGGCGCCGAGCCCCCGACGGCCGCGGCCATGGCGCAGCGCGTGGCTCGCTGGCTACGCGATCACGGCGGTGGTCAGGTCACCAGCGCGAGATCGTTGCGCGCCCACTTTCAGCGCCATGCGCAGGCCCGCGGCTGGACAAGCGACGAGATCCGCGGCCAGCTGCGGCGGCCCTCGTTGGCGCCCCCGCCGCTGGTTTCGCCCTCGCCGCGTCGGCTCGCAACGCTGCTGCCGAGAAAGCGCGTACGCTCTTCGAGACTGACTGCAGGAGAGCCCCGCCTAGGGCGGACAGGAAGAACGTAAATATTTCACGAATGAGAAGTCCCATCGGGACGCTTGTCCGTTCCTGGACAGGAATTTCGTATGGCATTGACCTTGGGTTTTCTTTCGTCGCTAACCGATGCATGATCAGATGACGGGGGGATAGCCAATGAGTTCGCTAGTCCATTTGCCGGTATTCCGCCGGCTGCGCGTCAACAATTTTCCGCTGTATCCGGGCCCGGCGAACCAGGGCATCGATCTGGAGTTCGGCGATGGTGTGACGGTCATCGCCGGCATCAACGGCATCGGCAAGACTACGCTGCTCAACTTGTTGTTGCGGATGCTCCTGGGCGCGAGCAGTCCGTCGAAAGCCGCGACGCGGGACCTGGGCAAGGTCAGCAAGCGCAAGCTGGTCCAGTCGCGCAAGTTTCCCTACTTCAGCGAGCGCGCCGCCGACGACGTCGGGGACAACGCGACTGCGACGTTGACCTTCGAGCTCGCGGACAAGACGATCGAGGTGACCCGGCTTCTAAAGAACCTGCAGATCCGGAAACTGGTGATCGCCCGGCGGAAGATCGCCGAGCCGACCAACGAAAGCTTCCTCGGTGAGCTTGCCGAGCTGGCAGGCGTCGCTTCGGCTTACGACTTCCACATCCTCGTGCGGTACGTGCAGTTCTTCACCGAGGAACGGCTGCCGCTGCTGTGGTCGCCGAGCTCGCAATTCGAGCTGTTCAAGATGCTGTTCGTCGACCACAAGGTGGCGAACCAGCTCAACAAGCTCTACGCGGACATCCAGTCCGTCGACTCGGACTACCGCAACCGCACCCATGCCTACAACGAGCGTGAGGAACGGCTGACCACGCTGCTCGCGGGCACGGCGACGCCCGGCGCAAGCGCCGCCGACGTGGTTGAAAGACGGCAGACGCAGGAGCAGGCCGAGTTGGCCTGGAAGAAAGCGCTGGTCGCCAACCGGGATCTCGTCGACCGGCGCAAGCGCCTGGAAGACGAGCGCGACGAGGCACAGCTGACCCTAGACCAGGAACTGCATGCGTTCTCGCACGCCGATGCCGCCTACATCGCGCAGGCGTTGCCTTCGCTCGACGACAAGCTGCAGTTCCTGCTGCAGGGGCTGGGCTCCAACCTGGGCTGCTTCGTGTGCGGCAAGCGCGGAAAGCGCGAGCTCAACGTGATCGGCAAGAAGCTGCGCACAAATCGATGCTTCGTGTGCGACGCGCCGGTGGCGGCGGGGTCGAGCAACGTTGTGGCGATCACGTTGGCCAACATCAAGAAGATGGAGCGCAAGATCGAGACGCTGCGCGCCACCGTGACCAAGCATGGCGACGCCCTGGTGCAGGTCGATGCCGAACTGGAGCCGGCCATGACCGAGCTTCGACGGGCGACCGCCGCGCGCAACGACGCCGCACACCAGCTGCAGATGGTGCAGGCGCAGGTGGCCCAGCAGATCCCAGACGGCGAAGCCGACTGGCTCGCGCTCGAGAAGGCCGAACTGCAGGCACTGGACGAGAAGCGCAAGGAGCTGACGACCAAGTACAAGGCGGGCATCGCCAAGGTAACCACTGCGATGGATGACTTCCAGCTCGCCATCGGCAAGGGGCTGACGAAGTACGCAGAGGCGTTCTTGCACGAGAAGGTCAAGGTCAGCTTCACCCGCAGCGTCCCGTTCAAGATCGCCACCGGCACCGGACAGGTCAACGTGCCCACCTTCCGGATCTCGATGACCTCGAGCACGCACGCCGCCGTGCGCGAGCGCGGCACCGTCACCAGCGTGTCGGAATCCCAAAAGGAGTTCCTGGATCTGGCGTTCCGGATGACGTTGCTCGATGTGCTCGCCGGTACCGGTGCCACGATGCTGGTGATGGAGACCCCCGAGGCCAGCTTGGACAGCTGGTTTATGAAGCGGGCCGCGGATCTGATCCGCAAATTTGCGCCGGCCAAGGGCGAGCACGGGCGCATGTTGCTGGCGACTTCTAACCTCAACGGCACCCTGATGATCCCAGCCCTGCTGGGACTGGTCGGTGCAAAAAACCAGGTGGGAAAGCTTGCGGCCAAGGATCGCCACCGGCTGATCGACCTCATGAAGATCGCGGCCTCGCCCGGCGTCCTCGAACTGGACGATGCAAAGGGAATGCTGGCGGCTGAGCTCGCGGCCTACGCCAATGGCTAAGCTCAAGGCTGTGACCGTCGTCGACCACGAACGACTCCAGTTCACGCGCTGGGTCTTGTTCGTGCTGGTGGCGAACGAGGCCGCCGGCCTGCCGCCGGTCACTCGGCATCGGCTGCATGCGTTGTTGTTCATGTCGTTCGCCGCCTCGCGCTATTACGGCATCGCGCCGCTGCGTCAGCGGGCCCGGCGGACCGAGCACGGCCCTTACTACCGCTGGGCTCACATCGCCCTTGGTGGCCTGGTGTTGAGCGGCTTGGTTGACCTGCACGACTTCCACGCGCACCCGCAACCGCGCGACCTGCAGTTCGAGGGCGTATTCCGGCCGACGCTGGCGGGCGTCAAGGTCGCCCGCGAGTTGCGTAGGACGGTCACCGGGCAGGCGCTGTATCGCTTCTTGCTGGACCTGTGCTTGGCGTCTGCGCGGACCTTGGAGGAAGCACTCCCGGCCGACGTCATTCGGTCGCCGGACGCGCGGCCTGAGCAGGGCCGGACGTTGGACCAGGTGCTCGAAGAGGACCTGACCTACCAGCAGGTCGTCCGCCTACACAACGACACGATGGATCACGAAGGCACCCCTGAGGAAGCGACACCGACGGTCTCGGGCCTGTCGACGATCGACACGCGGCTGCATCGTGCCGGTCGCCTCAACCGCAAGGACATCCTGTCGGCCTACCAGACGGTCCTGCTTCGGCGCGTCAAGCAGGTGGTCGGATGAGCACGCAACTTTCCGAAGCCGAACTGCAGGCGATCGAGGCCACCACGCCGGCGCCGTCGGGTAAACCATCAGAGCGATTCCTCGGCACGTGCGTGGAGTGGACGGAGGAGTGGATCTTGGCCAATACGAACGCGCTGGCCAAGGCCACAATTCCGCCGACGCAGTCCGTCATCTTCCTGTTCAGCGAAACGCCCGAACTGGAACGCGAGTCGCTGACCGACCTGGGAACGCTGAATGAGCGCGTCTACCGCGTAACCGTGGCGCAGGACACGCAGGGCATCATCGTGTGCAACGAGAACTTCCAGCAGATGATCCGCATCGGGCCGGGCTTGGCCTCGGTGGATGCCGCGCTCGAATTCGTCTCGACGAAAATTGCGGCTGATCGGACTTTCGTGATCATCAACTTCGCCCAGCGGCGCTTGTACCTGCACCGCAAGGGCGATGACCTAGCGACTTGGATCAACACTTTAGTGCCGACGGAGCTGAGCTTCCAGGATGCGCCGTTGTCCGCTGATCGCATCGAAAAGGACGTCCAGGACTTTCACCACAACTACCTCGCTAAGCCCGCGAATCTCGTCGCCCAGACGATGTGGATGGGCAAGTCCCATCCCTACAAGCTGCATCCAGGGCCGGAGAAGAAAATCCAGGCGATGCTCCTGGTGACTCTCAGGGCCAGCTATCGGAAGCTGCAGGTGTGGGTCGACGAGGAGCCGCAGACTCGAGACGGCAGATGCGACCTGCGCGTTGCCTGGCCCGTGTTCAACAGTGTACTTCCGACGGCGTCGACGATGTTTGAGCTCAAGGTGCTGTATGACGCGCAAGGGCCCGGCAAGCACCACGGCTGGGTGCTTTCGGGGATCGAGCAAGCCGAGGGTTACCGCCGCCCGGACTCCGAAGCAGTGTATGCCTGCATCTTCGATGGGCGCTCGGTGGCAACCGAGCAGTTCCTGGATCTCGACGTGGTGGCCAACGACATGGATGTGCGCCTGCGCCGCTACCGGATGGATCCGCCGACGCCGTCCCCGTCGCCCGCTGCAAAGACGGCCGCAAAGAAAGCCGTTGCATCATCAGGCGCCAAGGCCACTCACGGTCCCAAGAAGACGGCCGCGACGCGCAAGCGTTCCGCGAAGTGACGCCGATGCGATCGCTCTTCCCCAAACGCAAGTCCCAACGTACAGAGCAGGCAAAGGCCATCGTCGCCGCGCAGGTGGTGCTCGATGTGGGCGAGGAACGACTCGATACCGCCGCGGCAGGCCTGCGCCTGCGCAAGGCGATCGGGCTGCAGTGGACCTTCCTCAGCGCGCTGCAGTATCTTTCAGGCAAGTCGGCGATTGCAGCCATCACAGCGTTGCCAGCCGACTGGGAAGAGGGTGGCCGAACCCGCAATGACTTGCTCGGCGCGATCCTGATGGCGGCAGACATCGTTGCGAACCTGCGATCCGACGGAAAGCCGTTGTGTGCCAGCGAGTTGGCCAGGCACCTGAGGGAACCGGCGGACGTCGGCGTCCAGCGGTAGCGGAGCCCATACGCCGATTTCTCACGAGATCCGCGCGATCCTAGCGGAACGCGAACCCGGCGCGGCGATCACGAGAGCACTGGACACGTTATTCGAGCGCGACGGCCAGGCGATGAGTGAGATCCGAGGCATAGTCCGTCAATAGCCTGAAATGTTCGATCCGAGGAGTTGCACCACGTGCACTGGTGTCATGTCCGTCGTGCGGTAGTCGAACCGCCGTTTCACCGCGTGGAACGGATGCTTCACCTTGGCCCGAGCCGCAGCCTTCATGCGCTCGGTGGACGAGCCGATCCAGAATTGCGTCGGTCAAGGTTGGATCAGGCCTATATCCGTCCTCACCGGATTCAGCAAAGAGTGATCAGACACGGAGCGCACTCGCTGACGCGCGGAAGACCATGGTCTTCGCATTCGATCGGTGAATTGGTTCACAGAGCGTCCGCTATTGATGTCGGCCTCTGAGTCGTACCCATCCGCATTTTGTTGTAGGCTCGGACGACCGGATGGAAGGGGACGGGGAGATCCGCATGGGTAGTCTCCATTGGGGTATGGGCAAGTGGCTTGGTTGCTTGCTGGTGTTGCTGCCTTGCTTTGCGGCACACGCCGGCACCGTGACATACGTTTATACGGATCCTCAGGGCACGCCTCTGGCTGAGGCTGACGCGCAGGGCAACATCACCGCCAGATTCGACTACGCGCCTTATGGCAGTGTTGCGATGGGTGTTGCACCGGATGGCCCGGGCTACACAGGCCACGTGAACGACCCGGATACAGGGCTCGTCTACATGCAGGCGCGCTACTACGATCCGGTCACTGCACGGTTCTTGAGCGTCGATCCCAAGACGCCGATAGCGGAAAATACGTTCAATTTCAATCGCTACAGCTATGCTAACAACAACCCTACCAACAACATTGATCCTACGGGCCAAAATTCAGTCATCACCTACAACGCCAATGGCAGTATTAATATCGCCGTGCCCGTCAAATTTTCAGGCCCTGGCGCGTCAACTGCGAACATCAACAGCATTAAGGCAGACACTGCATCCAGATGGAGTGGCGTTTACGAGGTTCACGGTCGTTTGACGATGGTGAACGTCGCCATTGTGGACGTGAATGCGAATACGCCCAAACAGGCGATAAACAACATCACCCTATTGAATGGGCCTACATCGGATAAATCGAGCCAAGGTGCCTCATTTGTTCGTGGCGGCAACAGCGGCGAATGGAACATGGCGTCCCGAGGAATGGCGCAAGGCGAAGGCGCTCATGAGACCGGTCACCTCATGGGCGACAAGGACTATTATACCAGCGGCACCGACGCAAGTGGTCAACGGACCTCGTCCGCGATGGCGGGTTATTCGAATAATCTGATGGGTGCGCTGGGAGGCTCTGTTTTTACGGACAACCGCAACATGAACATGATTTTGAACAGCCCGAACAATGTTATTCAACGCCAGCCATCTCCGCCTCTACCACCACCTCCAATCACCACACATTAGGATCGAACTTGAAAAGCGCAGCGTCCGGTTTCCTCAGCTTCGTGCTCCTTAGCGTTGCTACTCTATGTGGCGGAACGCCGCCAAGCCGACCCGCTAACGTATCAACTTATCAGAGTAAGTATGTCTATTGCAACGTCTACCTAGATTACGCGTGCTTTGGGATCAGTAGCGGCGATACCTTGGATATGAAGATTCCGACGGATTTTGTGCTGTATTCGATTTCCCTTGGCGCCGAGGTCAAGGTACAAATTTACAGTGGCAACAATCCGCAAGACGATGGCCTCGAGTCACCCTTGTCAAAACACTGCGCTACGGCTGACCCCATGGGGCAGTGCCTATACATCAAGCGAGGCGAAATATTCGATTTGCTGTATCGGGCAAGCGCCTATGCTTCCTTCATCCATGTTCATCTGACGGGCGTTAAGGCGTCCAACGCCAATGTCATCAAAGATTTCCTTTCGAATTTTCGCGATTGCAAGCCTATTGATCAGAGCATTCAGTGTACGAACGATCGCATCTTCAAGAATGTCAAGCTTTGATGCACGTGCCGACGCCCCTGATTTCAGTAGTGGTGCGGTTTAAAGTCCGGGGTCACTATAACTGTTTCGCATAAGCCGCGGATGTCGGGCCGCCCAACGCCTTCTTCGGTCGCTCCTCATTGTATTCCTGCCGCCAGCTTTCAATCTCCGTGCGTGCAGCAGGCTGGGAAACTAGTGTTCGTTGAAGCATTCGTTGTATAGGCGAATAATCTATCGAATCGCAACACCTAGGGGTATGCGTTCACCGATTCAATGCTGATGTTGTACGGCTATCGTAAGGTAGCGGAAGCTAAATATTGGTTTGTAGGAATTGCCTGACGTAACGGCGCGGCGAGCCCCTCCGGCTGGAGGACCCCGCATACGTGCTCGCGGGTAGATACTGCTGCAACCGGCTTGTGTAAGGCGAGCCAAGGCAATAGGGGATAAAACGGCGTGTGTGCGTGACGGGTTGGCTGCCTGGAAGCTGTCGTATGGGGCGCTGAACCCAGGTTGAGGTCATACCTAGCCGCCGACATTAAATTTGCGAGACCCAAGGGCCAACCTGAGACACGGGGATGAAACTTGCAATTCTGAATTTCTGCGCGGTGTCCGAGGGGCGTTCATGCGTTCTGCAAAATAATGCCTCGCGCCATTGGGGTGTGGATACATAGATCGCGAAGCCACTATTGACATTAAACGCCTAGCTATTTGCTGAGCTGAGCGAAATCGGTCTTTGCTTTTCGTTTCATTAATTTTTAGAAAACTTAGGAACCGGCCATGAAACTCCGTCCCGCTCTATTGCTGGCAGCGCTACTGGTCACGCCTGGGTTGCCCGCGCATGCACAGTCGACCGGTTCTGTTGATCCGTATGAAGAATACGGTAAACATCTGCGCGCAGCCCAAGAAGTCACGCCGTTGACCTCGGAGCTGTTCGGCGACCAAGTCAGTCTTTATAACGGAGCCGCAGAGTTCAATGTCGTTGACATCGACCTGCCGGGAAACAGCGGGTTGCCCGTACAGTTGCGCCGTCGTTTTGCCATCAATGATCGTCGCGTCGACCCGGGAAGAATTGCGGGTATGGGTGATTGGGATGTGGACGTTCCTTACATCGAAGGCGTTTTCACTCAGCAGGATGGCTGGACGGTCCCGGACAATACCGGTAGTCGTAGTACCTCGCGCTGTTCCATTCCTTCACTTCCCTATGTTTCGTACCCTAGCTGGACCATCAGCGATGCATTCTTCGCTGAACAAGTATGGAACGGCAATCAAGTCCATATTCCCGGCGGTGTCGACGGGGAAATGCTGAAGAACACCGAGGCCAAGCTGCCCGCGGTGGCAGACGGCAACACCTATCCGTGGGTTACCAAGGATTACTATCGATTTGGCTGCTTGCCCAGCGCTATCGGTATGGCCGGTGAATCGTTCTACGCGTTATCGCCCAGGGGAGAGAAATACACGTTCAACTGGGCCGTGCAGCGTGTAGCCCCCGATCTTCGCCTTGTTGTTCATGACGCCAGTGCACCGCTGTTTTCAGGCTACCATAGATACCGTATCTTTCTTCTTGCCACCCGCGTGGAGGACCGCTTTGGCAACTGGGTGAACTATACGTACAGCAATGACCATTTGGTCAGCATTACGGCCAATGATGGGCGCAAAATCGACTTGACATGGTCTGGTGATAAGGTCGCGAGCGCAACGACAGGTAGTCGAATGTGGTCGTATACCTACGACGCCAACGGGTCCCTTAACACGGTCACGCTGCCCGATCAATCGCAGTGGCGTTATACCGTGGCCTCGGGATCATTGAAATCTGTAAAGACCTTGGTTGGTCAGCCGCCCGGTTTGAGTCACTGCCAATCCGACCAGGATATTCCCCCGAATACTGGAAGCTTCGTTTATAGCGTGGATGCACCATCCGGAGCGCACGGCACGTTCACTTTCGAGTATGAGCGGCACGCTCGCGATTATGTGCCACTATCCTGCGTGGATGGCAATATCGACCATGCATTTCCCGCAGCCTACAGCTTCTTTGACAACTTTACCCTCAAAACGAAACAGATTACGGGTGCCGGTCTTGGAACGCTGACTTGGACCTATGGCTATGGCGGCGGCGATATTGGCAGTTATTTTACTGCAAATGGACCGTACGACGGTAGTGTGGAAACCTATATCCCGACCGGCTCTTGTGGTAGCGTTTGCGCCGATTCGAAGGTGGTGACGGTTGCCGGGCCAACCGATATCGTCAAGTATACGTTTGGCACTAAGTACGCTGACAACGAGGGCCGGTTATTACAGACGGAAACGGATTCGCCTTCCGGGCAGGTTCTCAAAACCATTACCAACACCTACCTAGCTGAGACTCAGGTGGGGAGTCAGGTATTTCCCTCCAACGCAGGCCAGTCGCTGCTGTCCAACTGGATAAATCCAACGGTGGGACGTATACGGCCCGTGGCGAGTACGGTAATCGTACAGGACGGTGATAGTTACACGCGCCAGGCCGCGGCCTTCGACGCGTTTGCGCGGCCCGTCCAGGTGATTCGTTCGAGTGCCATCGCAGGACAGCAGTCGATTCAGGAGCAGACTACCTATTTCAACGACCTCGTCCATTGGGTGCTTGGTCAGGTGAAGGAGGTGGACAACCTCAGCACCGGCGAGGTGGAGGAGCTCAACGTCTACAACCCCGACGCCACCCTGCGGTCCCATGCCCGTTTCGGCGAAACCCTGCTCAGCTACACCTACAACACGGCTGGACAGTTGAGCAGCTTTACCGACGGCAACGGCCAAACTACTGGTCTGATCAACTATTACCGCGGCATTCCTCGTCTGATCAATTACCCGGACGGCACCAGCCAGGCGGCCACGGTAGATGACTATGGCGATATTACGGCGGTTACGGACCAGACCGGCCACACCACGGGCTATAGCTACAACGGCATCGGTCGGGTCACAGGCGTCACCTATCCCGGTGGCGACGAGGTGGCGTGGTTGCCCAAGACGCTCGCCTACGATTTCGTGACCAGCGCGGAACGCGGCGTGCCGGCCAACCACTGGCGGCGCACTACCACCATCGGCAATGGGGTGAAGGTGACCTACTTCGATGCGATGCTGCGCCCGGTCGTCAGCGACAGCGCCATCGGCAGCAGTGTGCAGGACAGCGTACTGAACAATTACGATGCCAAGGGACAGAAGACCTTCGGTGCGTACCCAAGCGCTAGCCCGTTGAGCTTTACGACCGCTCCTGCAGTGGCTGGCATCAAAGGTGTCAAGACCACCTACGACGCGTTGGGGAGGGTCACCCAAACACAGCAGGATTCCGAGCTGGGTGTGCTAACCACGAGTACCGCGTACCTGTCCGGGGCCCGGCAGCAGGTCACCGACCCCAAGGGCAACGTCACCACCAGCAGCTACCAGGTGTTCGACGCGCCCGCCTACGACGCCGTCATCAAGGTGCAGGCACCGGCGGGCATCACCCAGACCATTGCCCGCGACCTCTACGGCAACCCGCTGTCAATCACCCAATCTGGCCTGTACGGGACGGAGAGCAACAGCGTCACCAAGACGCTGACCTACGACAGCTATCACCGCCTTTGCCGCACCACCGAGCCGGAAAGCGGAAGCACGGTCATGGCGTACGACGGCGCCAACAACCTAGCGTGGAGTGCGGACGGCCTCGCCATCACCGGCACCGGCTGCGGCCAAGATCAGGTGCTCGCCGCTGCGAGGACTACCCGCACCTACGACGCGATGAACCGGGTGACGATGATCCAGCCGCCGTCCGGCACTCAGAACACCAGTTACGGCTACGACGCCATGGGCCGGATGACCTGTGCAGTCACAGCCGGTACGTGCAGTCCGGTCTCGGGCGCCAGCATCTGGAGCGCTACCTACAACTTCCGCGGCCTGCTCACTGGCGAGAGCCTGCAGCTGGCCGGTCAGAATGCCTGGGGCATCGGTTACGCGCACGATGCCTACGGCAGTGTGAGCCTGATCCACTATCCCGACGGCGAGAACGTCAGCTATGCCCCCGATGCGCTGGGGCGGGCCACCCAGGTCGGCAGCTACGCCAGCGGCCTGACGTACTTCCCCGACGGCGAGGTGAAGGACTTCGTCTACGGCAACGGCGCGGTGTACGCAGCCGAGAAGAATACCCGCCAGCTGGTGAGCAACTTCAGCTACGGCCAGGGCGCCATGCCACTGATCAGCGAGGACTACGCCTACGATGCCAACGGCAACATCACCTCGGTGGCCGACCTGGCCAACGGCCCACGCAACAAATCGTTCGGCTACGACGCGTTGAACCGGTTGACCAGCGCCACGGCAGCCGGCCTATGGGGCACCCAGAGCTACACCTACGACGCGCTCAACAACCTGCGCACGCTGCAGACCGGCAGCCAAGTGTCCACCTACCACTACGACACCACCAACAAGCTCAACAGCATCAGCAACGGCGCCACCACGTTGACCAGCTACCTCTACGATACCCGCGGCAACGTTACCAGCAAGAACGCGACCACGCTGGTGTTCGACCAGAAGAACCAGCTGACCCGGGTCATGGGCATCGGCGACTACGCTTACGACGCGGCGGGACGGCGGGTGATGAAGACGCCGGCCGGCGGTGGGGCATCGGTTTACTACTTCTACAACCAGGCCGGGCAGCTGCTATACCAAGCGAATCCCGGAGTGGGCAAGGCCACCAACCTCGTCTACCTGGGCCGTAAGCTGGTAGCCCGCAACGAGAGCCTGTATCTAGTCGCGCCGGGGGCGGTGAGCTTCGACGCAAACCCCAACAACGGCAGCTACACGGTGAGTTGGGGCACGGTGCCAGGCGCAACCAGTTACCTGTTGCAGGAGAGCGCCAGCGGGAGTGCGTGGACCACAGTCTACAGCGGCAGCGCGGCCAGCAAGGCGCTGAGCGGCAAGGCTGGCGGCAGCTACGTCTACCGGGTGGAGGGCTGTGTCGGCGCCACGTGCGGCGCCTGGACCAGTTCGGCCACGCTGGGTGTGCGTCCAGCCTTGTCGACAGTCACTGTGCCCACGGGCACCATCAACGGCACCTATACGGTGAGCTGGACAGCGCCGGCCAGCGCCACCGGCTACGACGTGCAAGAGCGGCTCAACGGCGGGGCCTGGGCCACGATTGCCAGCAATACCGCGGCGACCGCGATCAGCCGCCCCGGCACCATCAGTGGTAGCTACACCTACCAGGTCTCGGCAAAGAACGCCTATGGCAGCCGCGGCTGGGCCGCGTCCGCGGCGGCGACCGTGGACACGACCTATGGGGTGGTCCCGACGGCACCGGCCAGTCTGACGGTCCCGGCCAGCAGCAGCACCGGCAGCGCCACGTTGAGCTGGAGCGCGTCCAGCCTTACTACGAGCTATACCCTCCAGCAGAGCAGCAACGGCGGCACCAACTGGAGCGCGGCGTACACCGGCAGCGGCACCAGCGCGGCCGTGTCGGGCCTGGCCAACGGCAGCTATATCTTTCAGGTACAGGCCTGCAACACCTACGGTTGCAGTGCATGGAAGGCGGGAAGCGCGACCTTGGTCGTCACCCGCCCGCCGTCGACGGCGCCGACCCTGAGCGCACCGGGCAGTAGCACCAGCGGCAGTTACACAGTGAGCTGGGGAGTCGTCAGCGCGGCCACCAGCTACATCCTGCAGGAACAGGTCAACGGCGGCACTTGGACGACGATCCAGAACAGCAGTGCGACCAGCAAGGCGATCAGCGGCAAGGGCAGCGGCACGTATGGCTACAAGGCGCAGGCGTGCAATGCCGGTGGCTGTGGGCCGTGGAGCAGTACTGGGACCACCACGGTGCTGTTGCCGCCGTCCTCAGCGCCATCGCTTAGCGTGCCCGGCACCAACAGTACCGGTAGCTATACCGTAAGTTGGGGCGGTGTCAGTGGCGCCACCAGCTACACATTACAGGAGCAGGTGAACGGGGGCGGCTGGACCACCTTGCAGGCCAGCGGCAGTACGAGCCGAAACATCAGCGGCAAGACCAGCGGTACATATGGCTACCGAGTGCAGGCGTGCAATGCGAGCGGCTGTGGACCGTGGAGCGGGGTGTCTTCGATCCTGGCCGTAGTCCCTGCGCCCATCGCGATTGATGGACAGTCCTACCAGGAAGACTATTTCATTCCCGCGAGGCAAACGGGTTCTGTAGCGATGGTGTTCGCCATCTATAGTGGGAGCACTTGGGAGTTATACAGCGCTGTACCGGGTTCTACGCACAGGAGCAAAGCGTCCGGATCGGTTCCACCATCGGCTGCGACTGTTCGATTCACGTGGACCTACGTGGGAATACCAAGTGGCTATCAGGATGCCGGTGGTACCGTGACCAACCCCGCTTCATCTCCGGTCACCGTAGGCAGCAATCCCTCTACGCAATACCTCACGATGACTGCAAGTGGAGGCACTCCACGGGGGCGGACCTACCAGCTCAAAGTCGACTTCTTTAACGCAGCCGGTACAAACATCTCAAGTTCGACGTGCACGTTGACAGCCATGACGGAGAGTGGCGCTTGATGAAAGCGCCACAGTCTCGAACCCAAAGCCATGGGGTGATTTATATGCACCCCAAGCGTAGCGGGATACCGCTCGCAATATCCTGGAGGCTCGCCGTATCCGATCAGATACGGCCACCTCGGTCGCTGCACAGGCATGGAGTGTAGGTCAGTGTTCTGCACGGAATACGCTGATGGAATCGGCGACGGTTAAACCATGAGGGCAAGCCACATGAAGGGACACATCCTCAAAGTATTTATTACGGCCATGTTGTGGATGCTCTGCCACGTCGTACAGGCCGGTACGGTGACTTACGTGTATGCCGATCCGCAGGGGACGCCGCTAGCGGAGGCGGATGCCAGCGGCAACATCACGGCACGGTTTGAGTACACACCGTACGGTGTATCGGTGAGCAGCATGGGTGCTGCGCCAGACGGACCTGGCTATACCGGCCACGTGAATGACCCCGATACGGGGCTCGTGTACATGCAGGCGCGCTACTACGATCCCAGTATGGGGCGCTTCCTGAGCGTCGACCCGGTGACCCCGTCCTCGGGGAATACGTTCAGCTTTAACCGGTACGACTACGCCAACAACAATCCGATCAATCACGCCGATCCGGATGGGCGTTGCTCGGACGCTGATGGCTCTTGCGGAAGAATGGTTGCGGCACAAGGCACTTATGCTGCCGCACATCCGAACGAACCACTATCGCCTATAGCGAAGGTCGGTTTGGGTGCGATGTTGACAGCTTCGGGCGCTGGTGCCGTGGTCGAGGCGGTCGGCATAGTGAAAGCGGCCATCATGGTCGATAAGGTGTTGTCGGATTCGCGGGAAGCTTCTACTACATTGCAGAAAAACGTGGCGCAGGGAAAAGCTGGTGAGGCTTTAACGCGAGCAAAGTATGGCGATCAAATTGCTGGTGAACAGGTGACTATCAAAACTTCCGATGGCACCAGAACAAGAACCGATTTCGTCACTAAGGATCGAGGAGTCGTCGAGACGAAGACGGGCGGCGCCAACTTGAGTAAGGGCCAGACAAAGTTGTTCGATGATATCAATGCAGGCCGGGAGGTTACTCCCGTAGGAAAGAACGCGACGAATGCTGGATTTGAGTCAGGGCAACCCACGGTCCTCAAATCGTGCACCATCGATCGTTGCTAGGCGCTCACAGTATGAACAAGTCACAAAGTTTCGTAGTGGACTTCGTCGTCAAGACTGACTCTCCAGACGTAATGAAAATGGTTCTTGTCGAGGAAGGAGACTGGTCAGACATTGATGCACGTCTGCAACTTTTGCAGCAACGAATGTATGGATGCATTGATGCCGCGATTGATGGCCAGCTAGCCGATCAATTCCCTGAAACCAAGGGGAAAAAGATTGTCGTTTCGATTGACTTCTACGATGTTCCTCACGAGGAAGCCTCTGAGTTCTTCGAGCGATTCTCAAATAATGTTTTTTTGATCCCGTCTTACGGTGATGGGTTGAGGCAGAGCAGGTTTGTGAAAGACATCGTTTTTGAGGCAAATTTCGAGACGCTGCCGAAGTAATATGCCACTGGCGCTGCTTCAATAGTTGTGCAGCATCGCTCCAGAAAGTTGCGCTACCAGATGAAGGTCGCGGTATCGTGCCGCCATCGTAAGTCTGGCAGAATCAAAAGGAACGTGGATAATTAGAGCCGTTCACTGTCTGGTGGAGCGAGCTACCTGCCGGGACTAATCGGGAGCTGCGCGGAGAGCCTGCCGAGCCAGATCCGCCACACGATAATGGGGCCACCGTTTCGCCAATTGCACCCGCGACGTCCCCCCGGTTTTGAGTATCACGGCCATGTAATGACCCAGTGATTTCCTGCTCAGGTGTTACCTTGACGAGGAGCACCTCATGAGCATCACGATGGACGAAGAGATCAAGCGTTGGACGGCACTCCGGAAGGCGGCGCTGGTACTGGAGATCGTGCAAGGCAAGACCATGGTGGCGGAAGCAGCCGGCAGTTTGACCTGCAGCCCTCCGAGATCGAGGAATGGATCGACCAGGGCAAGGCGGGGATGGAGAACGCCCTGCGCGCCAAGCCGGAAGATGTGCGCGAGCAGTACGAGCGACAGCTGGCAGGTGCGCATCGCCACCGCTTCGAAACCCAGCAGCACGCCATGCGCGTGATCGGCGACTGGAGGATCGGCTTCTACAACCACCGGCGCCCGCATCAGGCACTGGGCATAAAGACACCCGCTCAAGCGTATGCTTTAGCGGACTGGCTGTGCAGGAACCGCTGGGTCATTACACTTCATCACGAAGGTGATATCGGGCCCCGCAAGTTCAAGATTGGCCAGCTCAAGAATTGACATTTCGGGTAATTGGGCTCACGCTGACTTTGCGGAGGCCTGTATGGTTGCGAATGCGCAATGCACAGGCGCCCGATGGGTCGTGCGGTGCTAGCGCTGGTCGGGCGCGCTAATCGACGGAGTCCTCTGCTCCGATGCACCGCTTCTCTCTCTAGAATTTGGTCTTGCGGCGACGAGTACACGCTGCACTGCGTCTACGCGTGTTTTGCGGCTGTGGGGAGATGCAAAACGACGAAGGCGCGATCATGAGTCGCAAACGCCTGAACGTTACCGACGCCGACGTCGAGCGATGGATCCGCCAAGGGTTCGGTCAAGGTGAGGGAGGCGAATACCTGCCTTGGGCCAAGGTGCGTGACGTGCCGTCCATCGGTCGCTCATCTCGCTTGGCCTGCTTACGCTCGGGTCGGACGCATCATTTTTACTCTGATGTGGAAGTTGGGCATTTCCTCTTGGCGGATTTTCGCATCAACGTTCAGGAAATTCGCGAGCAGGTTGCGTTGTTGCCCCGGGAGGAAACCATCGAAATAGCGGACGATCTCGGCATTCCGCATCCGCGTTTTCCTGGGACCACCACCCCGACAGTGCTGACCAGCGATCTGCTCGTTTCCACCACATCGAATGGTGCGCAGAGCGAGTTTGTACTGTCGGTGAAGCGACTATCTGCTATTCACCCAGATGCGAAGGGGTTGCGCCGCACCCTTCAAAAGCTGACGCTTGAACGCACATATTGGCAGCGTCGGAAGGTGCCGTGGTACTTGGTCACCGAGGCGCAATACGATCCCATCGTCATTCGGAACTTGGGTCTGCTGCGGCCAGCCAGACAACATTGGACCTCCGAAGAGCGTTGTTTGGCTGCGCGTGATTTGGCCGCGTGGGCTATGTCTCCGACCGGTCGTCGCCGCACCTTGCGCCAATGCCTCTCCCATGCTGAGCAGGGTGACGATCTGGCTTATCAAGACTTCGGTTTGGCCGTGTGGAAACACTGGCTGCCGCTGAACCTGAGTGTGCCCTTGCGCTGGGATGCGCCACTCATCTTGAGGGAGGTGCCACGATGATCGACAACAGTGTCTTGCTACCGGTAGGCCCGTCGCCGGAGTGGCTCCCAGGGCGGTGCCGTTTCTTGGGGCTGAATTGCCGAGGGGACGCCGTCCTGATGCCGCTTGACCTGAAGAACCGGGGGCCTCGGGTGCTGAACCTCGACATGCTCGAATGTGCACTCGCCGATCAAGTCGTGACGTTGGCTACCTGCGAACCGCTGCGCCAGCGTTGTTATGACGACCTTTCCGACGCCGAAAAGCAACACTACAACCGGTGGAAGGGCCACATCCTTCCCGTGATCCAGGGCGATGCTCGCCTTGCGCTACTGGAGACGGCGGAGCGCGCACGCACCATCACCCGACTGGCGGCGGCCACGGACACGCACCCGAATGTTGTGCGGCGAACGTTGTATAGCGTCTTGCGTGCTGGGTGCAGCCTGCGCGGCATCATGCCGGACCTGTATCTCCGCGGTGGACCCGGCAAGCCCCAGGCGAAGGGCACCGCCCGGCGTGGCCGCAAGGCGATGCCCGGTGGCATCCGCTCGGAGGTGGCGTTGCCGGAGATCCGCGGGATGCTTGAGGACGCGGTGGAGGAATACGTGGTCAAGAACGGTGACTCTGTTCCTGCCGCGTTCCATAAGCTCATCGGATCTAAATTCTCCGATGTGCACGTCGAGCCAAATGGCAAGGTTACGTTCAAGGAGCGCGAAGAAGTCCATCTTCCCACGATCGCTCAGCTGCGGCATGTCGCCAAGACGCACGACGGAGCCCACCAAGCCAAGCTGGCGGTCGCGGCATCGCCGCGACCTGGCAGGGCGAAGGACGATGTTCCCGGTCCGGGCTATCTCTATGAAATAGACGCTTCGGGGGCGCGACTGGAGCTGGTATCCGAGTTCGATCTCCGGCAGGCCATCGGCTCCGCGAACGTTTACGGGGTGTTGGATGTCTGGTCCACAGCATGTGTCGGTGGCGTTCTCGGTGTTTTCAACGCAGGCTACGAAGCTGCCCAGCGGGCCCTGTTCAACGCGTTCACCAGCAAGCGGGAACTGTGTGCCCGATATGACATCGACATATCTGATGATTTCTGGCCGTGCCACCACCTTCCGCGGAAAGTCCTTGGCGATCGTGGGGAGATAGCGAGCGCGGCCGCGGAGGCGCTTCCCGAGGAACTCAACGTCATCGTATTGAATGCAGCGGCTTGGCGGCCCCAGATGAAGGGGACAATTGAGGGCTGGATTCATATTTTGAAGTCGGGAGACTTGCGGCGCATGGTGGGTTATGGGCGTCGCCCCGAGCGAGGCGAGCTCGACCCTCGGCGCCGGGCCGCGCTTACGCGCTACGACGGCATGCGCGCCTTCTTGATACTGGCGATCCAGTACAACTATCAACCGGCACCGGTCGAAGCGATCCCCCCGGCCATGCTCGCGATGGGCTACGAAAAAGTTGCGCGAATCACCCTGTGGCAGTGGGGCATGAAGCACTGTGTGTCCGGCGCCCGTATCGAAGACCCCGGGGTCATCTATACCTCGCTGCTGCGCAAGAGAGATGCAGTCATCCGTGAGGACGGACTCTATGTCCAACGCGTGAGATACATGGCGCCGGAATTGCGCGCGTCGGGCCTCTTGCAGCGGGCGTCAGCGTCGGGTGCCATCGCGGTGCAGGCGACGATCGACGACTATGCTGCGCGCACGATTTGGTACCGTACGGCCCCCGATGCACCTTGGCTTCCCGCCACGCTGGCCGACCAGAAGGTCGCGGCCTACGACGCCACGTTTACTGAGCTCTGCGACTACTATCGGCAACGCAACTATGTCCATGCACGCAGTGCCATTGCCTCCGCTGCGCTGAGTACCCAGTTGAGCGACGGCGTGATCTCGATCTCCCGCGATGCCGTGGCCCGGCAGGGTGGGCCGGTGTCTCTGGCGAGCAGCAAAGGCAAGATGCGCGGCGCACGTGGCGTCGACGCCGAGAGTGAGCGTCGCGAGCACGGTGCGGCAATCCTCGCATCCTACGTCAAGAAGGAGCCGGTCCAGGCGCCCGCTGCTGCCGCAGATCACAGCGATGCTGACGATGGGGCCGATCGTTCCGTCGCCAAGGATCGTCTTGCATTGATGCGTGGCGCCTTCCTTGCAAAGGGAGGAGGAAATCCATGAATGGCGTGATCTACACCCAGCCTCTCCTGCCTGAGTATGAAGGCAACTTGCTCATCGAAGCTCTACCCTCGATGGGGCGGACTGATCAGGAACTGCTGGAGGCGATGAAACAGCAACCCGCATTTTCTGTCGCCGAACGGACGCTCCCGGCGTCGGTCCGGCGGGAGATGACCTACCGTCTCAGGCAGTTGTTCATTCCTCTGCCGATTCATTTCGAGCTGCTCGAGGAGTTGTCGATTTGCGTGCGTCGGAGCTATGTGTGGCGCAACCCCCTCCGTCCACAAGCGCAGGCGTTCCTCCATCATCCTGGAGTTAGCGCGATTGCCGGCGACTTCCTGGTCGAACGAACCGCATCCAGCCACCTCCTGCTGGTTAAGGGCATCTCAGGCATCGGGAAGAGTACTGCCATCGAGTCCTGCCTCCGGGCCTTGGGGCCTCAGGTGATTCGGCACACGCGTTATCGCGGGACTGCGATCAACGAAACGCAAGTCGTTTGGGTGAAGGTCAGTTGTCCCGAAGATCGTTCGCTCAAGACCTTGTGCACCAGGATCCTGCAGGCCGCCGATGCGGCGCTCGGTGAACGCACATACGCACCGCAGTACCTTGCCGACCCGAGGATCACCACGGGCGTGTTGATCCATGCGGTATTCCAATGCTTGGCCAACGTCCATATAGGCGTACTGGCCGTCGATGAGATGCAAAATCTGTTCGCTTCCAAGGGGCAGCCTGCACAGGAACTGCTGAATTTCCTGTTGCGACTGAAGGACGAAGGTGGGATCTGCCTCGTGTTGTGTGGGACATACGCGGCACTCGAACTCCTGAACCGCAAGTTCCGGTTGTCACGTCGCATCGCGGGCAGCGAGGTGGAGCTGAAAATGCCTATGTCCGCGTCCGATGAGGAATGGAACGGCTTCGCGGAAATCCTTTGGGGATATCAGTGGTTGGCCGAACCAGAGGCCTATTCGGAAGAGCATGCACAGGTGTTGTTTGACCTGACGCGCGGAATTCGCGGGGTAGTCGTTAGCCTGTTCATCGTGGCCCAGGGGGATGCCATTCGATGTGGTAAGCGATCGTTGACGACCACCGATCTTCGGAATACCTGGAATCGGCGCTTCGGGAGGATCCATGAGGCCATGAGTGCGTTGCGTAGTGGTACGCCGGCCAATTTGAGCAAGTGGGACGATTTGTGCGACGCACTCACGTTGCAAGAGCTTATTGACGCCAAGAAGGCGAGGACGGCGTCGGGGTCACCCCTGCTGCAGAGGCCGGCGACTGAGGCGAAGGTACTTTCCGATAAGGTTGCGCACAGCAAAGGTCCACCTCGGCGAAAGCGAACGGGCGCCAAGCCACGGGTGGACGCGAGTCTTGGCAAGCTCACCCAGCCCGAAGGACTCGATGAGTTGATGGCCGAGGGAATCATAGGCCTGCCGCCGGAGTAATGCCTGTGAGCCTGCCCAGCCCTTTCCCCGGAGAAACGACGTTTAGTTTCATGGTTCGCGTGGTGCTGCGATCCGGCGTCAGGTCACCCCAGCTTTTATTCGATCGCATGGAGCAGTCGAGGCACGCCCTCTCGTCGCCGTTTGGTCCGGGGACTGCAAACCTGTTTCGTGCGTTTCCTGGACTCAGCGCATTGGTCCGTCCTGAAGATCTCATCTGGAACCACACGACGTCCCCCCTGCTGGTGGCGTTTTCAGGTCGGGTCACGAGTGAATCGGATCGGGAGGCATTCTGTAGTGCGGTGCTGCGGTCGGACGCGTGGCGCCAGGGAGGACGCGCCTGCCGTTGCTTGAGGCCTCGTGGGCTTCGCGAATGTCCTCTGTGTCGTGAGGACGACATCAGGGTGTACGGAGTAGCCTATTGGCACCGGGAACATCAGGTACGCCCGGTGTCGAGATGCTGGAGGCATGATGTGTCGCTGCTCGAGCACGTCTGGAGTCCGGGGACGGGATTCGAGCTGGAGTTGCCCGGTTTTGGGCGATACGCAGCCGTCGCCAAGGTTGTGGATATGCCGCCCATGTCTTCCAGTGGGTTGGATCTCTGGATGGCTAAAGCAATCGCCAGTGTGCTGGCTGCACCTTGGACATCGGATGTGCATGCGCGACAGCTTCTAGCCGCAGAGGCGGCGGAAGTCGGACTCTATGCTCATGGCATGGCCCAGCTGGAGAAGATTCATGGCCAGGTGCTGGAAACGGTAGGTGTTCCGTACCTCACCTCGCTGGATTACTCCACGGCGTATTCCCCGAAGCGGGGAGCCCGGTTCGCAAGGCCCCTGACTCGACGGAAGTCGGCCTTGGATCCGGTGCTGACGCTTCTGCTCGCTGCCACCTTGGGACTGCCTCACGAGGCCTTGGTATCGCCGCTTAGCCCGGTGCGGTCGGCCACGCCTGAGCTGGTGCTCATGTCGTCGGCCGAGGAGTCCGAAAGGGCAAGAATCAAGGAAGTGCTTGAGGCTAACGGCTATGTCTTGTCGCGTGCTGCAGCGAGCTTGGGTGTTTCGTGGAGTGTATTGACGACGATGATCCGGAAGCACGGCATTGTCTGCCCGATTGTCGTGGGTCCCCATGCGAAGTTTGACAAGGTGACCATTGAGGCCATGATCCGGGCCGTGAAATGCGGCGAGAGCTGGGCAAGTCTCAAGAAGCGATTCGGATGTGGGAATCACCACCTTGGCACACTGAAGATCTATGACGCCACGCTACTCGAAGCCGCGGCAAAGGCTCAACGGCAACACCTGGTCGATGCCTATCGATGTGTCGTTACGCATGCACTCGCATCCCATCCGCGACCTTCGCGGGGGGAAATTAGGACTCGGCTGGTGACCGAGATGAGCTACTTGGAGCACCACGACAAGGCCTGGCTTCGGTTGCAGCTGGATCAAGTTCCCCGACGTAATAGGGTATCGTCCAAGCCAAGACGCGACTCCGCCGGCGACTTGGCTCTGGATCGGGTCACCGTGGCGGCCCTCCATCGTGCGATGGGGCAGGCGTTGGCGCTTCGGCCACCCCGGCAACTCACGCGAGCGCTCTTGCTGCGGCTGGGCGGCATCTCGACATCTATTTACCTCAAGTTGGTCCCCTCTCGCCTTCCTGAGACCTACGCGTTCCTGGTCTCCAGCGAGGAGTCGTCGGATAGCTATTTCACCAGACGCATAGAGTATGCGTTGACTCTTCTGGCCAGCGAGGCTCGGCCGGTAACTCTTATTCGGCTACGCCGGGCCAGCGGTCTGACCGAACCCAGGATTGTCGAGAACAAGACTTTGGTTCGGCGGTTAGTCGCCGCGTCCGGTCTTCCGGTCAGCCCCAAGGCGGTCGACTGGCTCCACACCGGCGATCGTGAAAGTAGGGCGGCCCGGCTGGTACACTAGAACTTGGAGTCGGACCGTCGGCAAAGTTGCAAAAAGCGGTTCAACTTTGGGTGTCCTCTGCTAACAGTAACTTTTGACAGGCACCACTTTCTTTTGACACCTATCATTAATTTT
>MKTU01000034.1 GCA_001898415.1 Rhodanobacter sp. 67-28
GTGGCCAAAGAGAAAGTAACCAAAGAGAAAGGCCACCCCGCTTGGCGCTTGCCGGGCTCCTGCCCGGCAAGTCCGTGAGCCGGGGCCGGGCTTTTCGAGCGGGCATCCTGCCCGCGCGAAAAGGCGAGTCCATCCATGGACTCGCCCGCTGCGCGGCCTGTCGTCCCCGACTCACCGCCGCACAGGGGCCCCGGGCAGAGCAGCGGGCCATCCTGGCCCGCACTCGGTGCGCAACCGCTCCGCGGTTGCGAGAGCAGGGTGCGGCTGGCAAAGGGAACGTCTTCTATCGGCCAGGAGCGGACATTCTGCTTGACCCGAGCGACTCCTCAGAAGCTACCTTCTGCCCGAGCGATGGGTGGTCCTGAACCGAACTGGGTCCGTCGATGGCTATACACCCGAAAGCACCCGCCTAGCTGGCCATCAGGCGAGAAGGGGAACGCCTGAGACGAGTGCGCGCCTTGAATAGATGGCGGGAGCACTCCATCCTGACCCGACACAAGCGCCACAGGGGGGCGTCATGATTGAGCGATTTCAAGGGGGTGAGGGACGACGGCGCTTGGTCGCAGCCCTCACTGAGCACAGGCTGATAGCAAACCGTCAGGAGCTTGCGGAACGACTTGTCGCCGCAGGCGAGTTAATGGAGGTTCCCGCAGGGACGGCCTTCATCAATCAGGGGGACCAAGCTTCGGATGTCTTCTTCATCATCGCCGGCAAGGTTGAAATTCGGGTCAACGGCAAGGTCGTCGCAAATCGCTTCCCGGGCGATCACGTCGGCGAAATGGCCGCAATCGAACCCTCGCAGCCTCGGTCAGCATCGGTTATCTCTGTCGCTCCAACGGTCTTGATCAAAGTCAGCGAGGCTGACTTCTCGGCGGCAGCGGAGCAGTTTCCTGACATGTGGAGACGAATTGCGGCAACGCTTGCCCGGAGGCTTACCCAGCGAAATCACTTGGTAACTGCCCAGCGGGAACGGGTCCGGGTGTTCATAGTGTCATCGGCGGAGGCGCTTGCGATTGTGGACTTGCTCATCAGGCAATTTGAGCATGACCCGTTCTTGGTAGTGGCGTGGAAAAGCGGCGTGTTCCGAGCATCGAACTACACGCTTGACGAGTTGGAGACGCAACTGGACGACTCAGACTTTGCGATTGCCGTTGCTCAGCCAGATGATGTGGTCATCACGCGCGAGACGAAGTGGCCTGCAATGCGCGACAACGTGACTTTTGAGCTTGGCCTTTTCATGGGGCGACTTGGACGACGGCGAGCGTTCTTGATGGAGCCGCGTGATGCGGATATTCAGTTGCCTAGCGACTTAGCTGGCATGACGACCATCCCATATAGTTACGTGCCTGGCAAGGATGCGGAACACTACATCGCGCCTGCGTGCGCAAGGCTCCGCGAATTGATTCTGGCAGCGGGCGCCAAGGACTAGGGGGCGACATGGGACTGAAAGACGAGTTGACGACTTTTTGCCACGACGTATTCCACGGGAAGTGGGAGACAACGGAGGGCAAGAAGGTTCCTGATGAGGACAGCAGGCTCACCCTCAAGAACACGGCGATTACCATTGAGGGAACTGTCTTGTATGCCGACCTCGACGGATCGACTGCGATGGTGGACGGTTACAAGAATTGGTTCGCCGCTGAGATCTACAAGACTTATCTCTATTGCTGCGCGCGGATCATCGCTGCCGAAGGCGGAGTTGTAACTGCCTACGATGGTGACCGAGTCATGGCGGTTTTCATCGGGGAAAGGAAGAACACAAGAGCTGCCAGAGCCGCCATGAAGATCAAGTGGGCCGTCGATGAAATCATCATGCCCAAGAAGGATGCGCGCTACACGAGCGACAAGTTTGCGTTGAAGCATGTAACCGGAATCGACACTTGCTCTCTATTTGTGGCGAAAACGGGCGCTCGCGGCGCAAACGACTTGGTTTGGGTTGGTAGGGCGGCGAACTATGCGGCAAAGCTGACCTCACTCCCATCGACCTACACCTACATCACCGAAAGCGTCTACAAGATGCTGGCGGACGAAGCAAAGACTGCAAATGGAAAGTCGATGTGGGAGAGGGTCACATGGAACATGTTCAACAACGCCACAATCTACCGCTCAAGCTGGCGTTGGCCCATTGACTAAAGAAATATCCACCGCAGGCTTTTGCCCAGCGGGCACCGTAGCGCGAGGCGCCACTACGGGAGGTCTGCATGCGCCCGGTCACGAAGTCATCGGGCCGGTTGTGCTCGCGACCTCTACGTGGTCGGGTTGGCGAGCCAGCATCACTGCAACGAATGGCTGCTTCGGGTCGGAAGCGGACTTATGATGGGGTTATGACATCCGCCGCCCAGCAATCCGATCAGTTCGGTGCCGCCCTCGAGCGCTCGCGTTCGTTGGGCGCGGTGATCGAAGAGACATGGCGCTGCTTGAAGGATAGCGACGAGCCGAGGCTTAGGGTTCCCGCTGGCCTATGCGGCATATCTCTGGATCATGGTCGAGCGATTCGGCTTCTGCTTTCGGTGTCGCCTCCATCTGCGATAGCGCTTCTGCGCCCTCAGTACGAAAGCTTCGTGCGAGCAGTCTGGGCTCGACATGCCGCACGCCCAGGAGACCTCGACCGACTTCTGGCGCCGCTTACGCTTGAAAGCCAACAGGCAGCGAAGAGGCTGCCTGGCGTACCTGACATGTTGGCAGCGATCGACAAGACTGGTCCGAGGGGTGCCGGGGCGCTCCTAGCTAGAGCGAGAGAACGCCTCTGGGATGGTTTGAACTCCTTCATCCACGGCGGCATTCACCCGTTCCGGCGCGGGCAAGAAGGCTATCCGCTATCGCTGCTGACCGATCTGCTCAAGAATGCCAACGCGTTGTCGGTTCTGACTTTGCTGGTGTTGGCGGAGTTAACAGATGACCCGGCTATCGTCGAAGTTCTTCATGCCCTGCATTGGGAATTTCAAGACATCCTGCCGCCACTTGAGCCGTTCGTGAGCTGACGTCCGGTCACAGTCGCAAGCGGTCGCTCAGCAATTGGCTCTGCAACTCTTGCCTCGTGGAGGAGCATGACAGGCCGCGCACAGTGCTGTGGCTTTGCTCCGGCTCTCTCCAGAAGTGCGGGCCAGGATGGCCCGCGGCTCTACCCGGGGCCCCTGTGCGGCGGTGAGGCGGGGTCGAAAGGCCGCGCAGCGGGAGCCGACAGGGATGTCGGCTCCTTTTCGCCAGGGCAGGATGCCCTATCGAAAAGCCCGGCCCCGGCTCACGGACTTGCCGCCCATGGATGGGCGGCAAGCGCCAAGCGGGGTGGCCTTTCTCTTTGGTTACTTTCTCTTTGGCCACGCAAAGAGAAAGTAACTCGGCTGCCGAAGGCAGACGAAAGCTCTTGCTCTGAAGTACCGGTGCACCGAACAAAGGCATCGCGCGCGAGCGCGCTCCTACGAGGCATGCGTCGTCTTGTGCGGCGGCTGAAGTGCGATGCCTGCCTGACCAGCCTTGGGCTGTTGAAAAGCGCCTCGCAGGAATGACGAGCAATGGGTGGGGCGCCGCCGCTCAGAGCGCCCGCCTCAACGCCAGCACCGCGTTCAACCCCCCAAACGCAAACGAATTGCTGAGCACCGCCCGCACCGGCATCTCGCGCGCCACGTTCGGCACATAGTCGAGATCGCAGGCCGGATCGACTCGGTCCAGGTTCGCGGTGGGCGGCACCACGCCTTCGCGCAGCGCGCCGATGGCGGCGACCAGTTCCAGTGCGCCGGAGGCGCCGAGGGCGTGGCCGTGCATGGACTTGGTGGAGGACACCGCGAGGCGGTTGGCGTGTTCGCCGAAGGCGAGGCGGATCGCCTTGGTCTCGGTGACGTCGTTGGCCTGGGTGCCGGTGCCGTGGGCGTTGATGTAGTCGACATCCTGCGGCGCGAGGCCGGCGTCGTCCAGTGCCTGGCGCATCGCGTTCGCGGCGCCTTCGGCGCTGGGCATCACGATGTCGCTGGCGTCGGCGGTCATGCCGCTGCCGGCCAGTTCCGCGAGGATGGTGGCGCCGCGCGAGCGCGCATGTTCCAGCGATTCCAGCACGAAGATGGCGGCGCCCTCGCCCAGCACCAGGCCGCGCCGGTTCGCGCTGAACGGGCGGCAGGTGTCGTCGGCCAGCACGCGCATGGCTTCCCATGCGCGCAGCGCGCCGTAGGTGAGGCAGGCCTCGGTGCCGCCGGTGACGGCGGCGTCGGCCATGCCACAGCGGATCATCTGCGCGGCCTGGATGATCGCGTGATTGGCCGAGGCGCAGGCGCTGGCCACGGCGAAGGTGGGGCCGCGCAAACCGTAGGCGATGCTGATCTGGCTGGCCGAGGCGTTGGTCATCAGCCGCACGATGGTGAGCGGGTGCGCGCGCTGGGCGTTTTCGCCGTACAGGCGCCGGCTCTGCTCGTCCTGGGTGGTCTCGCCGCCGACGCCGGTGCCGACGACCACCGCGGTGCGCAGGCCCAGCCCGTGATTGGCGAACTCCAGCCCGGATTGCGCCACCGCCTCGCGCGCGGCGTGCAGCGCGAATTCCGAGGTGCGGTCGAGCGTGGGCAGGATGCGCTCGTCGAGATTGGCCGCCGGGTCGAAGCTGACCGGCACCTGCGCGGCGACCTTCACGCGCAGACGTTCGGCATCGGGGTGGCGCAGCGGGCCGATCGCGCTGCGCCCTTCGCGCAGGCCTTGCCACAGCGCCGCGGCGCCGACGCCGAGCGGGCTGATCGCGCCCATGCCGGTGATCACCACGCGGCGCAGCGGCAGAGCTTGCATCAGGCGGCTCCTTCGCCGGCGCCGGCCTTGTCGGCCAGCGCCTTGTCCACCGCGTCGACCAGGCTCTGCGCGGTGTCGCGGTCGAAGTCGGCGCCCTGCTGGTCGGGGAAGTTGATGTTGAAGTGCTCCTCGATGTCGAAGATCAGCTCGATCGCCTCCAGCGAGGCGATGCCCAGGTCCTTCAGGGTGGAGTCGGGTTTCACGTTGGCGACGTCGGTCTTGGCCTGTTTGGCGATGATCTCGAACACTTGCTGCTGGGTGGTGGCATTCATGGCATGTCCCGGGTGGCAGGCGGCAATGGAAGGCTGGCGCAAGGTGGTTGACGCAAGCTGACGGCCCCAGTCTAGGCACGCTCGCTTACTCATGCCTTTCATTGCGCAACTGGAGCCGGACGCGCTGCTGGCGGCGTTCACGGCCGAACCGCCGGCCGGTTTCGCGGTGGACCGCTCGCCGCAGGGCATGCCGGCCTTCGTGGCGCCGTTCGACCTGCTGACCACCGCCGACGACGCGCTGCGCCGCCGCGTGGCCGCGCTGCCGCTGTACCGCCACTGGCGGGCGCTGCTGCGCTGGCGCACGCGCTTCGCCGGCAGCACCGTGACCGAGTACGCGCCGTTGCCGCCGGGGGTTGCGCCCGCGGCGCTGGCGCAGGGACTGAAGGCCGCCTTCGGGCGCCAGTGCCGGCTGCTGATCGTGAAGGACATCGCGCACGACTCGCCCTTGCTCGGCGACGCCGACAACGCGTATGCGCACGCCTTCGCCGGCGCCTGCGCGGCCGCGGGTTTCGTGCTGCTGGAGGGCCAGGCGCTGGCCTGGGTGCCGATCGACTTCGACTCGGAGGACGAGTACCTGGCCCGCCTGTCGCACGGCCGGCGGAAGAACATCCGGCGCAAACTGCGTGCGCGGGCCGCGCTGGAGGTCGAGGCGGTGCCGACCGGCGACGCGCGCTTTCGCGACGAGGCGACGCTGGCGGCGTTCCACGCGCTGTTCGACAACGTCTACGCGCAAAGCACGATCCACTTCGACCGGCCCACCGCGGCCTTCTTCCGCACCCTGCTGCAGGATGCCGCCAGCGGCGGCGTGGTGTTCGTCTACCGTCACGGGGGCGCGATGATCGGCTGGAACCTCTGCTACGAACACGCCGGCAAGCTGATCGACAAGTACGTCGGTTTTGCCTATCCGCAGGCGCGCGAGCACAACCTGTACTTCGTCAGCTGGATGCACAACCTCGAGCACGCGCGCCGGCGCGGGCTGACGCATTACGTGGCCGGCTGGACCGATCCGGAAGTGAAAGCCTTTCTCGGCGCGCGGATGAGCTTCACCCGCCACGCGGTGTACGCGCGCAACCCGCTGCTGCGCGCCTTGCTGCGTCGCCTCGGCGGTCATTTCGAAAGCGACCGCCAGTGGCAGGAGGCGAGTGCCGATGAGTGAGCTTTCGAACCAGCCGATCGTGCTGGACATCGACCACTCCGTCGGCCCCCTGCGCGACCGGCTGGTGCTGCCGCTGGAACGCTGGCAGGAGGCGATCCGCTTCGGCTGTTCGCTGGCGACGATGCGGCGCTTCGCGCGCGTGCTCGACGAGCTGCTGCCGACGAGCCACGGCACCGTGTTCACCGGCAGCGGCGACTTCCACCACCTGAGCTGGCCGCTGATCGCGCGCCTGCGCGGCAACGCGCCGTTCCAAGTGGTGGTGCTGGACAACCACCCGGACAACATGCGCTTCCCGTTCGGCGTCCATTGCGGTTCGTGGGTGCGCCGCGTGGCGCTGCTGCCGCAGGTGAGCCACGTGCACGTGCTCGGCATCACCTCCGCCGACATCGGCGCCGGGCATGCGTGGGAGAACTACCTGACGCCATTGCGGCGCGGCAGGCTGAGCTACTGGAGCATCGGCGTGGATACCGGCTGGTCGCGGCGGCTCGGGCTGGCGCATGCGTTCCATGGCTTCGACACGCCCGCGGCGATGGTCGATGCGTTTGTCGAGTTCCAGCGCACGCAGACGGCGCCGAGCTACCTATCGATCGACAAGGACGTGTTCGCGCCCGAGGTGGCGCGCACGAACTGGGACCAGGGCCGGCTGCAGCTCGACCACGCGCTGGCGCTGGTCGGCAGCCTGCGTCGCGGCCTGGTCGGCAGCGACATCAACGGCGAGATCTCGCACTACCACTATCGCAGCTGGTGGAAGCGCAAGCTCTCCGCGATGGACGCGCAGCCGGCGATCGACCCCGCGCAGCTCGCCGGCTGGCAGGCGCAGCAGCATGCGCTGAACGTGCAACTGCTGGCGGCGATTGCGAACCTGCCGATGGCGTCATTCCCGCGAAAGCGGGAATGACGACGGAGCGCCATCGTCAGCGTCTCAGCGCAGCACCGCCTCCAGCACGCCGCAGACTGCCTCGAAGTCCGCCTCGTCCATCCACGGGCTGTTGCCGACCGTGAGGCTGCACGCGGCGAAGTCGCGCGCGCGCGGCACGTCGGCGGCGGGAACCACGCCGGCGAGGTAGGGGTAGTCGGGCAGGGCGCGGATGAACAGGCGGCTGACGCCGAGGCCGCTTTGCCACAGTTGCGCCAGCGCGGCGTCGCGGCGGCGCTGGTCGGGCAGCAGCAGCAGGAAGAACGGCCAGGTGCCGCGGGCGTGCGGCGGGTCATCCAGCACCTGCACGCCGGGGATGTCGCGCAGTCGCGACAGCCGGCGTTGCGCCTGCGCGGCGGTGTGCGCCAGGAACGCCGGCAGGCGCGCAGCGGCATGCGCGCCCAGCGCCTGCCGCCAGCGGCCGACGCGATGCAGCGGGATCGTCGGCGGGAAATCGTCGCCCACCGCGGCAATCTCGTCACCGCGGCGCAGCGCGCGGCGCAAGGGATTGCCATAGGCCAGCCGCAACCCCCACGGCCGGTACAGCACGGCGTAGCCGAGCAGTTCGAAACACCGGCGCCATTCCCAGCCGGACTGCCGCGGCACGCGCGCCGCCGCATCGGCCAGCCGCTCGTGCAGCGCGGGATCGCGCGCGGTGAGCAGGCCGCCTTCGTAGATCGACAGACCCTTGCCGGCAGCCAGGCTGAAGAAGCCCACGTCACCGGCCAGGCCCACGCTGGCGCCGTCCGCCCGGCGCGCACCCAGCGCCTGTGCGGCGTCCTCGATCACGTAGGCGCCGACCTCGTTCGCGACGGCGAGCGCGGCGTCGACATCGGCGACGCGGCCGGCGAGATGGGTCGGCACGATCGCCAGCGTGCGTTCGTCGCAGCCGGCACGCAGCGCGGCCGGGTCCAGGTCATGGTGGCCGGGCGCGAGATCGCACAATTGCAGTTCCAGTCCCGCCTGCCGCACGGCGATCGCCACCAGCGGACAGGTGAAGGCCGGCACCACCACGCGACGGCGTTGCGGCTGCAGTTCCCGCAGCGTGGCCAGCGCAAGCAGAAGTGCGGCGGTGCCGGAGCAGGTCAGTGCCAGCGGCGGCAAGCCCAGCAGCGCGGCGACGTCGGCGGCCAGCGTCGGCGCACCGGGACGCAGGTCGGCCAGCTGCAGCGGCAGGCCGGCGGTGGGCGGCAATTCGTGGCGGCGGCGGGGCAGCATGGGCAGCGCGTGGCCTGCGTTCAGATGACGGCCGCTTCCGGCGCGTGCTCGCGGCTCTCGGCCAGCCCGAGGCAGACGATGCCGGCGATGATCGCGATCGCGCCAAGCACGCGGGCGGCGGTGAGGTGTTCGTCGAACAGCCACACCGACAGCAGCATCA
>MKTU01000035.1:0-81435 GCA_001898415.1 Rhodanobacter sp. 67-28
TGCGCGCTAAACCCCGATGGAGTCAATCAATTGTAGAAAAGAACAGCCCGTTTACGGGCTGGCCGTGAAGGCCGGAAGCTGGTGCTCATGACAGGAATCGAACCTGTGACCTCTTCCTTACCAAGGAAGTGCTCTACCGACTGAGCTACATGAGCGTGTATTTCAGCCGTCCTCCATGACGGCAAAGACAAGACCGACATCCTGTCGGACTCTTCATAACTTCAGCCATCCTCCATGATGACGAAGAACAGACCGGCGTCCTGCCGGATGATTCGAAACTTATGCCGCGATCGCGTCGATCAACAGCTTCTGACACTTGCAGTGCAATGGAGCGGGAGACGGGGATCGAACCCGCATCATCAGCTTGGAAGGCTGAGGTTCTACCATTGAACTACTCCCGCCCTGCGCGGAAATCGTGTCTTGCGCGCCGCTTTCGCGTCGCTTGTTGCTGGTGGAGGGAGGTGGATTCGAACCACCGAAGGCGTAAGCCAGCAGATTTACAGTCTGCCCCCGTTGGCCGCTTGGGTATCCCTCCAACAAAGAACGCGTATTGTGTGGATCGTGCCGGGAACTGTCAACACCTCATGGCACGCATATCGCATGTCGGCGCGCCATCCGGCCGTGCCCGTCAGGTGTCGGCAAGGTCTTGCGGATCGACCAACTGTTCCATCCCCCGGGACAACTCGAGCAGTTGCCGGGCCTTGGCCTGCAGGCGCCGGTCGGCCTCGTTGCGCGGCTCCCAGCATGGCACCGGGGTGGGCTTGCCATCGGCGCCGTCCAGCGCCACAAACACCATCACGCAGCTGGTCGCCAGGCGCTGGTCGCCCTTGCGCAAGTCGCTGGCCATCACGTCGACGGCCAGATGCATGCTGCTGCGGCCCGTATGGATCAGGCGCGCCCTCACCGTGACGAGGTCGCCGATCAGGATCGGCGCCACGAACTGGATGCCGCTGACCGAGGCCGTGACGCAATACGCTCCACTCCAGGCAACCGCGCAGGCATAACCGGCCTGGTCGATCCACTTCATCGCCATGCCGCCGTGCACCTTGCCGCCGAAGTTGACGTCGGTGGGCTGGGCGAGAAAACGGAAACTGACTTCCTGCTGTTTTCCGGGCATGGCGGGTCCGCGAAAGCAAGATCGGAAGGGCGATTATGCCCGCTTCACCCACTCACCACGATCGCTACGCCGGCAACCGGCGTCGCCATGCGCGCGCCGAAGCCAGCTAACCTGCCGGCGTCGCGGCCGGCACGGCATCGCCGTGCAACTCAAGCTTGCCGTCGCGCACGTCAGCGGTGACCTCGAACGCCGGGCGTTGCACGCTCAGATCGCGCAGGTCGATCCGACTGTGCGGGCCGATGCCGGTCACGCGAATGCCCCGATAGTCCAGCGGCTGGCCGGCAACGACCCGCGCCGGCGGACCCGCGGGGCGCACCAGCCAGGCGAAACCGTCGTTCAGGGTGACCAGATGCCCTTGTCCATCGGCCTCCACGCACAACGCGGCATCCTCATCCACGCCCAGGCCGATCACGTCGGCATGCCCCTCGTGGCGCAACCGGGCAATGAACGCAACCAACCGGCCCAGCCGCTTGCGCGCATGGAAATGGGTGTCGGTGATGACGTGCTGCAGGTACGGCAGATGCAGGAAACCTTCGACCACGGTCACCGCCTTGCCCAGCGGATCGGCCAGCGCTTCATCCGAGGTGATGCTGCCGCCGTCCAGCGCGCCATAGGCAAAGCGGCCGAGGATCGCCAGGCCGGCACTGGTGCCGCCCAGCGGCTTGCCCTGCGCCACATGGCGTTCCAGCAAGGCGTTCAACGGCGTGCCTTTCCAGAACCGCACATAGTTGGCCTGGTCGCCGCCGGCGATGAAGATGCCGTCGGCCGAACGCACGATCTCCAGCACGCGCGGATCGCTGGCCGCCGCGCGGTCGTGGAACACCAGGGTCTGCACCGAGGCCACGCCGCCGATGTCTTCGTACAGCTCCTTCTGCAATTCATCGGCACCGGAGGCGCGCAGGACCACGAAATGCCCGTGCCCGCCCCTGGCGGCGAACCATGCGAACGCCGCCGGCGGCCAGTCACCACCGCCCATCAGCAGCAGCGCCGGCTCGGTGGTTCCGGGGCGCGCGGCGTCGAGCTTGCCGATCCGGTAATAGTCGTAGCCCGCACCCGACGGCTTGGCCACGCTGCCGGGCCCGAAGCCCGCCAACAGCAGGCAGCACGCCAGCCACAGCCAGCGGAAAGTTGGTCGGAACGTTTTCATCGGCACTTCCCCGGGCCATGACAGAGCGGGCGCATGCCCGTCCGTGGTTATCGTCCGGGACGAGCGGCCCGCGGATATCCCCCACGTTCGCCCCGCTGTCCAGCCGCCCCGGATTGGCGCTAAGGTCGCCACGTGGACAATTCCCTCAACAGCTGGTTTGCCCGCGAAATCCTCGTCCACGAGGGCGCCCTGATGCGCTATCTGCGGCGCAGCTGGTTCCGTCGCGAGGAGGTCCACGACCTGCGCCAGGAGATCTACGTTCGCGTCTACGAAGCCGCGGCACGGTCGCGCCCGACCCAACCCAAGTCGTTCATGTTCACCACGGCGCGCCACCTGATGACCGACCGCCTGCGCCGCGAACGGGTGGTCTCGATCGAGGCCGTGGGTGATATCGACGCGTTGAACGTCTCGGTGGACGAGGTCACGCCGGACCGCCGGCTGGACGCACACCAGGAGTTGAAACGCCTCGCCGACGCGTTCGACCGCCTGCCCGACCGCTGCCGCGAGGTGGTCTGGCTGCGCCGCGTCGAGCAGTTGTCGCAGAAACAGGTCGCCGCCCGCATGGGCATCAGCGAGAAGACCGTGGAGAAGCAGATCGCCAAGGGCGCGCGGCTGATCGCTCAGTATGTGCACGGCGATCGCCACGCCCATCGCCACACCCGTGCAGGCGAACAGGAAACCGCCATCGAGCTTGGTCATGACCAGTAGCAGGGAGATCGAACACATCGCCGCGAGCTGGCTGGCCCGACGCGACGGCGAGCACTGGAACGAGCGCGACCAGCGCCGGCTGGACGCGTGGCTGGATGCGTCAACCGCGCACCGGGTGGCCTACGTGCGGCTCGACGCGGCGTGGCAGCAAAGCGGCCGGCTGCAGGCGCTGGGTGCCGGCTGGCGCGCCGGCGGCGTGCCGCCGCGTGGCAGTTGGGCGACGCCGCACACCGGTGCACCTGCGCTGGCGCAACCGCACCCTGCCGCGACTCCGCGCGGCTGGCGGGCAGCCACGCGACGCCGATCCTGGCCGCACGCCCGGCTGCTGGCGGTCGCCGCTTCGCTGCTGGTGGTCGTGACGCTGGCGCTGGCCTGGCATGGGTACGGCGCGGTGGAGCAGGCATCCTATCGAACCGCCGTCGGCGAGCTGCGCGAGGTGCAACTGGCGGACGGCTCGGTGGCCACGCTCAGCAGCGACAGCCGCATCCGGCTGACCTGGTCGCGCCGCGAACGCCACGTCGATCTCGAGCAAGGCGAGGCGTTCTTCAGCGTGGCCAAGGATCGCGCACGACCGTTCGTGGTCAGCGCCGACGCGCGCCGGGTGATCGCCGTCGGCACACGCTTCGCGGCGCGCCGTGACGCGGCGGATCTGCGCGTGGTGGTCACCCAGGGCCTGGTGCGGCTGGAATCCGACGGTCGTCCCGACGGCCCGCACCAGGCCACCACCCTGTTGCCGGCCGGCAGCGTGGCCATCGCCAGCGATGGCGGCGTGGTCGTGCATTCGGGAACCGTGCAGCAGGCGCAGGAATACCTGAGCTGGCGCAACGGTTTCGTCAGCTTCCACGACACTCCGCTGGCCACCGCCGTGGCCGAGTTCAACCGCTACAACCAGCGCAAGATCGTGATCGACGATGCGCGGGTCGGCGCCATGCGCGTGGGCGGCAACTTCCGCTGGTCCAACACCGACGCCTTCGTGCGGCTGCTGACGCGCGGCTTCCCGGTCAAGGCCACCGCGCGCGGGAACACCATCGTGTTGAGTCCGCGCTGAGCGGAGCGGTGCCTGGGGGGATTTTCCGCGCCCGCTCGTCATGGCATCTACGCGGTGCGCATCGTGCGCGCCTGCCCGGGGAGAACTGCACATGACTCGTTCGCTACGCGGCGCGCTGTTGATCCTTGCTTGCTCGGCACCGGCCCTCGCCGCCGCACAGGCCCCGGCGACGCGGCCGGTCGACATCCCGGCCGGTGACCTGGTCACCGCGCTGGATACGCTGGCCCGCCAGTCCGGCGCGCAGTTCATCTACCAGGCCGACCAGTTGCGCGGACTGCGCACCGCCGGCGTGCGCGGCACGCTGTCGACGGACGAGGCGCTGCTGCGGTTGCTGGCCGGCAGCGGCTTCACCACGCAGCACGACGAGTCCGGCGCGGTAGTGATCGTCAAGGCGGCCCGCCGAACCGCGCCGCCAACCGCACCCGCGCCTGCCGGCAGCGGCTCCGCCGAACCGGACCCGGAACAGGCCACGCGGCTGGACGAAGTGCAGGTCACCGGCTCGCGCATTCCGCGGGTGCAGGTCGAGGGCCCGGCGCCAGTCACCGTGGTCACCGCGCAGGAGATCAAGGCCGCCGGCTTCGCCAGCGTGCCCGACGTGATGCGCGCGATCACCCAGAACAGCGGCGAGACGCAGAGCCAGCAATCCTCCAGCGGCGCCGACTTTTCGCCGGGCGCCGAGGAAGTCGACTTGCGCGGGCTCGGCCCCAACCACACCCTGGTACTGGTCAACGGCCGGCGCATCGCCGATTTTCCGCTGCCGTTCAAGGGCCGCAGCAACTTCACCGACATCTCCAACATTCCGATCGGCATGATCGACCGCATCGAGGTGCTCACCGGCAGCGCCTCGGCGGTGTACGGTTCGGACGCCATCTCCGGCGTGGTGAACTTCATCCTGAAGGACCACGCCGACGGCACCACCATCGACCTGCGCTACGGCGACACCACCCGCGGCGGCGGCGCGTCGACCAAGCTGAACTTCTCCACCGGCTTCTCGCAGGGTGACTTCAACCTGGTGTTCGGCGCCGAGCTGATCGACCAGAAGCCGCTGTGGGCCTACGACCGCAAGATCCAGGACTCCACCGCCGACGCGCCCACCGCGCGCTCGCAGGTGCCGCGCCGCACCTTCCTCAACGGCGACTGGAACGACGACTACATCGACCCCGGCCAGGCAACCTGCGACGCGCTGTCGTACCTCAACGGCGGCACCACGGTGTATGCGAACCGGCCGCGCTACGGCAATTTCTGTGGCAGCGCCGAGTCGATCGGCTACGGCACCATCCTCAGCCAGCGCCGCGGCATCAACACCTACACCTCGGCCAACTTCAAGATCAACGACAACCTGAGCTGGTTCGGCGACATGCAGCTGGGCTGGAGCAAGGTCGAGCTGTTCCGCGACGTCGAGCAGTGGAACTACCAGGCGCCCGACGGCAACGAGGACGGCTACTTCTACAACGCGCACAGCGGCGGCATCGAGAACTGGTATCGCCAGTTCACGCCCGAGGAAATGGGCGGCCTCGGCCGCGGCATGATCGAGAACACGCAGAAGACCTTCAGCCTCACCACCGGCTTCAAGGGCACGTTCGGCCAGGCCTGGGATTACGAGGCCTCGCTCAGCCACTCGCAGTACAAGGCGCTGATCAGCTGGCCGCAAACCGTCGCCGCGAAGGCCAACGATCTCTACCTCGGCCCGCAACTGGGCGTGGACCCGGACAGCGGCCTGCCGATCTTCGACGCCGATCCCGTCCGCCTGTACACGCCGCTGACCCGCGCCGAGTACGACGCGATCACCGCGCGCACCAACTACCACCCCGAATCGCGCAGCGACACGCTGGCGTTCACCCTGACCAACACCGCCTTGTTCAACCTGCCCGCCGGGCCGGCGGGTTTCGCCGGCGTGGTCGAGTTCGGCAACCAGGCCTACGACCTCAACCCCGACCCGCTGGCCACCCAGTACTACTACTACAGCTGGAAGGATTCCGACGGCCACGGCAGCCGCAACCGCTGGGCTACCGCCGGCGAGCTGCGCCTGCCGCTGCTGGAATCGCTCAACCTCAGCCTGGCCGGCCGCTACGACCAGTACCGCTTCTCCGGCCACAAGACCGGCAAGCTGACCTACAGCACCGGGCTGGAATGGCGCCCGCTCGACAGCCTGCTGCTGCGCGGCTCCTATGGCACCGCGTTCCGTGCGCCGGACCTGCACTACGTCTACGCCGGCATCGGCAACGACGAGACCTCCGGCAACGACTACTACCGCTGCCGCACCGAGGAGCCGGACGAGGACATCACCGACTGCTCGTATTCCGACGAAGGTCTGATCCGCACGCGCCAGGGCAACCGCGACCTGAACTCCGAGACCAGCACCTCCTGGACCGGCGGCTTCGTGTGGTCACCGACGCCGAACCTGGATCTCTCGGTGGACTACTTCAACATCCGCATGAAGAACCAGGTGCAGGACCTCAGCACCGACCGCATCCTGCAACTGGAAGCCGATTGCCGCATCGGCAAGGACGTCAACGGCAATCCGGTCGACCCGAACTCGCCCAGTTGCATCGACGCGGTGGCGCGCGTCACCCGCACCGCTGGTACGGGTCGCTTGTACGGCATCTTTGTCAACCCGATCAACGTCGCCAACGAGCGCACCAGCGGCATCGACGCCAGCGCGCACTACAAGCTGGAAACCGCGATCGGCACCTTCCGTTTCGCCGGCAACTACACCTGGACCCGCAACCACCTGTTCCAGCAATACCCCGGTGACCCGACCCGGGATGAACTGGCGGTCAACAGCGGCTTCGACATCCCGCGTGAAAAGACCAGCGCCAGCATCTCGTGGGAGCGCAAGGCCTGGTCGGCCACCTTGTTCGGCACCCGCCTGGGCCGCCTGCCAAACTCGTGGTCGTACGATCAGGTCGTCGACACCTCGGCCGGCGATCCCGCGTGGGTCCACGCCACCTATCGCTACAACGCCACGCTGCAGTACAAGTTCAACGACCATGCCCAGCTGTCGCTGGCGGTGGACAACCTGTTCGACAAGATGCCCCCGCGCGACCCCACCTATACGTCGTATCCGTACTACGACATCTCATGGTTCGACGCTGCCGGCCGCAGCTACTTCGTGCAGTTCACCTACAAGTTCGGCGGCAGCGCGCTGTAGGCGACTCTTTGCGGCGAGGTAGGGCGGGCACTGCCCGCCGGCGCTTCAACGCACCCATCGGGAGCGGCGGGCAGTGCCCGCCCTACGCGCCGGTCAGACGTTGAACAGGAAGTGCAGCACGTCGCCGTCCTTGACGATGTAGTCCTTGCCTTCCTTGCGCAGACGCCCGGCGGCGGCGGCGCCGGCTTCGCCCTTGTACTGGATGAAGTCGTCGTAGGAGACGGTTTCGGCGCGGATGAAGCCTTTCTCGAAATCGCTGTGGATCACGCCGGCAGCCTGTGGCCCGGTGGCGCCGCGCTTCACCTGCCACGCGCGCACTTCCTTCACGCCGGCGGTGAAATAGGTCTGCAGGTCGAGCAGCTTGTAGCCGGCGCGGATCACCCGGTTCAGGCCCGGCTCGTCCAGGCCCATGTCCTTCAGGAACTCGTCGCGGTCGGCTTCGTCGAGTTGCGCCAGTTCCTCCTCGATGGCCGCACACACCGGCACCACCTCGGCACCCTCGGCGACGGCGCGCTCGCGCACGGCGTCCAGCAACGGGTTGTTCTCGAAGCCGTCGTCGGCGACGTTGGCGATGTACATCAGCGGCTTCAGGGTGAGCAGGAACAGGTCGCGCACCAGCGCCTTCTCTTCCTCGTCCAGGCCGAGGCTGCGCGCGGACTTGCCTTCGTTGAGCCCGGCGGCCAGCTTCTGCAGCACCGGCTTCTTCGCCAACGCATCCTTGTCGTTCGCCTTGGCCGCGCGCTCGGCGCGGTTCAGCGCCTTGTCCACCGACTCCAGGTCGGCCAGCGCCAGCTCGGTGTCGATGGTCTCGATGTCGGCGATCGGATCGACCTTGCCGGCGACGTGGATCACGTCGCCCTCGAAGCAGCGCACCACGTGGGCGATCGCGTCGACCTCGCGGATGTGCGCCAGGAACTTGTTGCCCAGGCCCTCGCCCTTCGACGCGCCGGCGACCAGGCCGGCGATGTCGACGAACTCCACCGCGGTCGGCACCACCTTCTGCGGGTTGACGATCGCCGCCAGCGCATTCAGCCGCGGGTCCGGCACCGGCACCACGCCCACGTTCGGCTCGATCGTGCAGAACGGAAAATTGGCCGCCGCGATGCCGGCCTTGGTCAGCGCGTTGAACAGGGTGGACTTGCCGACGTTGGGCAGTCCGACGATGCCGCATTTGATGCCCATGGATTTGATTCCGGGAATAGGGAATAGGGAATAGGGAATAGGAAAAGCGGGGGTCGGGATGCTCTTGCGACTCCCTATTCCCCATTCCCTATTCCCTCGTCGTGTGCAACTGCTGCATCGCCTTGTCGAACTGCCCATCCACCGCCAGCGGCAGCACGTCCAGGGCGCGCGCGACGCCGTCCAGGATGGCGGTTTCGTCCGTGGCGGAAGGCCGGCCCAGCACCCACGGCGTGACCTGATCCTTGTGGCCGGGGTGGCCGATGCCCACGCGCAAGCGATGGAACTTGCCGTGGCCGAGGTGGCCCATGATGTCGCGCAGGCCGTTCTGCCCACCGTGGCCGCCGTCGAACTTCAGGCGCACGGTACCGGGCGGCAGGTCCAGGTCGTCATGCGCGACCAGACACTGTTCGGGTTCGATCTTGTAATAGCGCAGCGCCGAAACCACGGCGATGCCGCTCTTGTTCATGAAGGTGGCGGGCTTGAGCAGCCAGACCGGTTCGCCGCCAAGGCGCACGCGGCAGCTCTCGCCATGCAGCTTGCCGTCGAAGGCGAACCGTTCGCCCTGGCCGCCGGCAAGGGCGTCCACCAGCCAGAACCCGGCATTGTGCCGGGTTCTGAGGTATTCGGCGCCGGGATTGCCCAGCCCGACGATGAGTTTCAATCCAGCCATTGCGCAGCCAGCCATGCATGGCCCCGCGCCGGTCGGGCGCGGGGCCGCACAACTTACTTCTTGTCGGCAGCCGGCTTGGCGTCGGACTTCGCACCCGGCTTGGCAGCCGCGGCCTTGGTCGCTTCGGCCTCGGCTTCGGCAGCGTCTTCCGCGACATCCGCGGCGCTTTCCTTGACCGCGTTCACGGTCACCACGGCGACGTCGTGGGCTTCACCCAGCTGCAAAGCCGGCAGTTCCACGTTCGCCGGCAGCTTCAGCTGCGACAGGTGGATGATGTCGCCGGCCTGCAGCGCGCCCAGATCCAGCTCGATGAACGCCGGCAGATCCTTCGGCAGGCAGCTGACTTCCACTTCGGTCAGGTTGTGCGAGATCACCACGCCGGACATCTTGCCGGCCGGCGACAGTTCCTTGTTCAGGAAATGCAGCGGCACGTTGGCGCGCAGCCTCGCGTTCTCGTCGATGCGCTGGAAATCCATGTGCATCATCAGCTGCTTGAACGGATGCTTCTGCCAGTCGCGCACCAGCACCTTCTGCACCCTGCCATCGACGTTCAGGTCGAGGATCGAGGAGAAGAACCATTCGTTCTTGGCGGCGAGCAGGATGGTGTTGTGCTCGATCTGGATGCTTTCCGGCGGCTGGCTGCCACCGTAGACGACGGCCGGCACGAAGCTCGCGCGACGCAGGCGGCGGCTCGCACCTTTCCCCTCGTCCTTGCGGCTCTGCGCCTTGATTTCATGAGTCTGGGTCATTGTTTTATTACCTTGGGTTGCGTTTTCCGCCTTGCGACGGATGGGTGACTCTCCCGCGACCAGGAGAGCCCTTGGAGGGGAATAGGGAATGGAGAATAGGGAATAGGAAAAGCGTGGGTGCGGCTCTTCGATTCCCTATTCCCTACTCCCTATTCCCGGATTCAATCCACGTACAGCGAACTCACCGACTCGCCGAAGGCGATGCGGCGAATGGTTTCAGCCAGCAGTTCGGCGACGGAGAGCTGGCGGATCTTGCTGCAGGCCTGGACTTCGGGGCGCAGCGGCAAGGTGTTGGTGACCACCAGCCGGTCGAGCTGGGAGCCTTCGATGTTGCTGATCGCCGCGCCGGACAGCACCGGATGCACGCAGTAGGCGACCACCTTGCGGGCGCCACGCTCCTTGAGAGCTGCAGCGGCCGCGCACAAGGTGCCGGCGGTATCGACGATGTCGTCGACCATGACGCAGGTCTTGCCTTCGACGTCGCCGATGATGTTCATCACGGTGGAGACGTTGGCGCGCGGACGGCGCTTGTCGATGATCGCCAAGTCGGCGTCGTCGAGCCGCTTGGCGATCGCCCGGGCACGCACCACGCCGCCCACGTCCGGGCTGACCACGATCAGGTCTTCCATGCTGTACTTGCGCCAGATGTCGGCCAGCAGCACCGGTGAGGCGTACACGTTGTCGACCGGGATGTCGAAGAAGCCCTGGATCTGGTCGGCATGCAGGTCCACCGTCAGCACCCGGTCCACGCCCGCGGCGCCGATCATGCGGGCGGCCAGCTTGGCGGTGATCGGCACCCGCGCCGAGCGCGGCCGGCGATCCTGCCGGGCGTAGCCGAAGTACGGGATCACCGCCGTGACGCTGGCCGCCGAGGCGCGCTTGAGCGCGTCGGTGAGCGCCAGCAGCTCGAACAGGTTCACCGCGCTGGGCGCACCGGTCGGCTGGATCACGAACACTTCCTGCCGGCGCACGTTCTCCTCGATCTCGATCTGCACCTCGCCGTCGCTGAAGGTGCCGACCAGGGCCTTGCCCAGCGGCACGCCCAGGCGGTGGGCGACATCCTCGGCCAATGCGCGATGCGCATTGCCGGTGAACAGCATCATCGGGGTGGACGTGTCCACGGTGCTACCTCGAAAACTCAGCCAACAATGAAGTGGCTGGGGCGGCAGGATTCGAACCTGCGAATGCGGGAATCAAAATCCCGTGCCTTAACCAGCTTGGCGACGCCCCAGTGTCTTGGTGTATTCGGTCGTGCCTTTGCCTGAAATCCGTCAACTTGTGCGTTGCCGCGCCAGCGCCTGATGCAGCGGCGAGACATCCATCCCGCTCGCCACGTGTACCTTGAATGTCGCCGGACAACGTTCTGCGATGGCGTGGGCACGCGCGAGCGAGCGCAGCTCCAGGAACACGCAGCCGCCGGTACCCGAAAGCCTCGCCGTGCCGAAACCGCCCAGCCACGCCAGCGCTGCCGCGACCCGCGGGTAACGCGCCCGCACGACCGGCTCGAAGGCGTTCTCGACCGTTGCGCCGGAAACAAAGGACGAAATTGTCGCCCGCGGCGCATTTCGTGTCAATTCAGGCGCTTGAAAGAGCGCTGCAGTAGGCACCTGCTCGCGCGGGTCGAGCACCACGTAATGCCTTCGCGGCAGATGGATCGGACTGAGCCGCTCGCCGACGCCCTCGGCCCAGGCCGAACGCCCGCGCACGAATACCGGCACGTCGGCACCGAGCTGGCCGCCCAGCGCGGCCAGGCTGTCCTCGTCCAGATCCAGCCGCCACAGGTGGTTGAGCGCCACCAGCACGGTGGCCGCGTCGGAACTGCCGCCGCCGAGGCCGCCGCCCATCGGGATGCGCTTGTCGACGGCGAGATCCGCGCCCAGCGCACAACCGGCATGCTGCTGCAGCAAGCAGGCCGCGCGCACGACCAGGTCGTCCGACTCGGCCACCCCCCGCGCGCCGTGCAGGCGCTTCACTTCGCCATCGTCGCGCACCCGCAGGCGCACTTCGTCACCCCAGTCCAGCAGGCGGAACACGGTCTGCAGTTCGTGGTAGCCGTCGGCACGGCGACCGGTGATGCGCAGGAACAGGTTCAGCTTGGCCGGCGCGGGCCATGCGGTCCATTCACCGCGCGCCGGCGTGGCCAGCGGGCGGCTCATGAAGACGCGCAGGTCGTCGGGAAAACCGTGCTCGCGATCGCGTTGGCGGGCGTTGGCGAACGCCGGGGCGTTCTTGTCGACCACCGCGAAACCATGCCGTGCGTAGAACGGCGCGTTCCACGGCACGTCGGCAAGGGTGCCCAGATCCACCCGCCGATAGCCCGCCTCGCGCGCCCAGTTGCAGGCGTGTTCGAGCAGGGCCGCGCCGATGCCGCGGCGACCATGCCCGGGCAGCACGTCGATCTCGGCGACGCCGATCGCACCGTCGCCCGGCTCCTCGTCCAGCCAGATGAAGCCGAGCGGATCGCCCGCTTCATCCGGCGCCACCCAGACCAGGCCGCGCTCGACAGCCTGCCGCAGCAGTTCGACCGGCATCGACACCGCCGCGTACGCCGGCCACGCCGGATGGCCGCGAAACAGCTGCACGGCCTTGCGTTCGATCGCACACAGGGCGGCGACATGGCCCGGCTGGGCACGGTCGATGTGGACGTTCATGGATGGCAGCGGCGCACCGTCGGCAGGGCGCAAAGCCTAACCCAACCGATGGCGCTTACCGAAACTGCCAGGATTCGATCGACAGCCGCACCTTGTACGGCGGTCGCGCGGCGTAGACCTTGGTCGGCAACGGCGGATCGCGGGTTTCGTCCCAGCTGCGGTATTCCACCGACCAGCCGTCCTGCCGCAGCAGCGACGGCAGCCGGTTTTCGCCGAAGCGGATTTCCGCCGGGCCGCCAGCGGCACGCAGGCCCAGCACCCACGCGCGCAACTCGCGCAGCGGCACTTCCCAGCCCAGTGCCTTGCGCATCAGCGCCTCGGCGTCGTTGCCGCGCAGCGGCCCGCCGTCCAGCCCTTCGAGCAAGGCATCGTGCGCATCGCCGCTGAGCCGGAAACTCTTGCCGGTCACCGGCGCGCGCAGCACGAACTCGTAACGCGCGCCGTCCTGGCTCCAGCTGAAGCTGCCGCTGCCGCCTTCGTGGCCATCCGACACGCCCAGCCGGCCTTGCAGCGACCAGTGCCCGGCGTCGGACAGCGCGTGTTCGCGCGCGCGCTGGGCGGCAAGCAGGCCGGCGTCGCCGGGCATGCGTACCGCCTGCGCGCAGGCGGCCAACAGCAACGGCAGCAGCAATGCCGCGCCGTACGCGGTGATCCGGCTCAAGGATGCGCTCCGACCGGCAGCAGGCGCTTCAGGGCATCGCGCAGGGCGAGGCTGTGCGGGTCGAGCTTGCGCACCTCGTCGAACACCTGCTGCGCATCGTGGCGACGGCCCTGCTTCCACAGCACTTCGCCCAGATGCACGCCGACATCGGCGTCCTTGCGCGCCAGCCAGGCGCCGCGCAGGGTTTGCTCGGCCTGCGCCAGATGGCCGAGGCGATATTGCAGCCAACCCCACGAATCGGCGATGGCCGGATCGTCGGGCTTGGCCGCGCGCGCGACCTGCAGCAGCTTCTTCGCCTCGGCCAGGTCGCGATTGGCGTCGGCCAGGGTGTAGCCCAGCGCGTTGCTGGCGTCGATGTCGCCGGGCTTGATCTTCAGCAGGTGCTGGAAATCCTTCACCGCCAGGTCGATCTGGCCGGCTTGGGCATAGGCCAGGCCGCGACCGTAGAGCAGGCCGGGATCGTCGGGCATCACCTGCAGGGCGCGGCCGAACGCGGTTTCCGCCTGCGCGTAGTCCTGCTCGCGCAGGTACAGTTCGGCATCGGCCTGCAAGGCCTGACTCAGTTGCTCGGGCTGTTCGAGGTAGTCGATTTCCAGCTGGGCGAGCAACTGATGCGCCTGTTCGCGCTTGCCCTGCGTGTGCAGGATCAGCGCACTGCGTATCGCGGCGTCGAACGCATGCGGATCGTCGTCGCCGACCTGCTCGTACCAGTCCAGCGCCTCGGCCTCGCGATGCTGCATCTCGGCCAGCTGACCGAGCAGGTAGCTGCTCTGCACGCGCACGTCGGGCGGGGCCTGCTGCAACTGGCGGTACAGCGTGGCCAGGGCCTTCGCGTCCTGGTGGCGGGCGGCCAGCCCCGCGCGCATGGCGTAGGTGTCGGCATCCTGCGTGCCGTGCGCGAGCAGCCGGCTGGCGGCCGCGTCGTCACCCGACGCGCTGAGCAGGCCGGCGTAGGCCAGGCGCAGGCGCGTATCGGACGGTGCCTGTACCAGCGCCTTGCGCAACAGTTCCTGCGCGCCGGCACGGTCGCCGTCCTTGGCTTTCATTTGCGCGGCCCAGGCGTAGGTCTCGGCGTTGTGGAAGCGCTGCACCGCCGCCGTGGCGATCTGCTGCGCATAGGCATGGCGGCCGAGCTTGTCGCCCAGTTCGCTCATCGCCAGCCAGGCCTTGGGGTCGGCGGGCAATCGCGCAGGCACGGCCAGCGCCTCCAACAGGCGCGCCGCCTGCGCCTGGTCGCGCGCGCCCAGCAGCACGCGGCCGAACTGGCGCCAGGCATCCTTGTCGCCGCTGGTGACCAGGCGTTCCAGCTGCTGTTCCGCCTCGGTCGCATTGCCCTGGTCGAGTGCCAGCTCGGCGCGCGCGCGGGCAATGGATGCGGGCTTGGCGCCCAAGGCCTGCCAGCGGTCCAACGCGCGGCCGGCCGCCTCGCCGTGATGCACGGCGATGGCCAGCTCCGCTGCCCGCTCGGCAACGGCGGGATCGGTGCTGAGGGCCACCGCCTTGTCGTAATGAGCCGACGCGGCGGGCAGATCGGTGTTCCCCAACGCCATTTCGCCGGCCAGCAACTGGGCCAGCAAGTCGTGGTCGGCATCCGGCGTGGCCACCACCAAGTGCGCCAGCGGCTGCGGCGTCGGCGCGGCCTGCGGACGCAGCGGCGCCGTGGTGCAGGCGCCCAGCGCGAGCGCCATTGCGGCCAGTGCCGTAAAATGCCGCAGTTGCTTGAACTTGTTCGACCCGCTCCGCACACTGTTCTCCGTCAACCGACCTGCTGCAGCCGTATCCGCGATGATCGGCGCTCGCGCCAAGCTTAGCCTACGCCGCCAAACTCCTGCCGCCGAGATATCCGCCATCCCATGCCACTGATCGCCCTCGGGCTCAATCACCTCACCGCGCCGGTCAGCCTGCGCGAGCAGGTGGCGTTCGATGAGGACGCCGCCAGCGCAGCGCTGCGCGAGCTGGCCAGCGAGCCGGGCATCGAGGAGGCGATGATCCTGTCCACCTGCAACCGCACCGAGCTGTACGTGGGCGTGGCCGAAGGTGCCGAGGACATCCCGCAGGTGTGGTTGAACCGTCATCATCATCTGACCCCCGGCAAACTCGATGAGTTCCTTTATCGGCATGAGGAACGCGATGCGGTACGCCACGTGTTCCGCGTCGCCACCGGGCTGGATTCGATGGTTCTGGGCGAGCCGCAGATCCTGGGTCAGGTGAAGGACGCCTACCAGCAGGCGCGCCTGGCGCATGCGCTGAAGGCGCCCATGGATCGCCTGCTGCAGCACACCTTCGCGGTGGCCAAGCGGGTGCGCACCGACACCCGCATCGGCGCGCACACGGTGTCGGTGGCATTCACCGCGGTGCGCCTGGCCGAGCAGGTATTCACCGACCTGGAACAGGCCTGCATACTGCTGATCGGCGCCGGCGACACCATCGAGCTGGCCGCGCGCCACCTGACCGAACGCCACGCCCGCCGCCTGATCGTGGCCAACCGCACGCTGGAAACCGCGCAGGATCTGGCCGGCCGCTACGGCGGCTACGCGGTGGCACTGGCCGACCTGCCGCAACACCTGGCCGAGGCGGACATCGTGATCTCCTCCACTGCGGCGCGGCAGCCGATCGTCACCCGCGCGATGGTCGGGCAGGCAATGGCGAGCCGCCGGCGCAAGCCGATGTTCATGGTGGACATCGCGGTGCCGCGCGACATCGAGGAATCCGTCGCCGAACTGCCGGACGTCTATCTCTACGGCATCGACGACCTGCGCCAGGTGATCGACGACAACCGCCGCTCGCGCGAAACGGCCGCCCGCGAGGCGGATGCGATCATCGACCTGCAAGTCGACCGCTACATGGCCTGGCGCCGCGCGTTGACCACGAAGAACCCCGCCCTGGACATGCGCCAGCACGCCGAGGTCTACCGCGACGAGGTGCTGGGCAAGGCCCGCGCGATGCTCGCCCACGGCAAGTCGCCGGACGAGGCACTGGCCTTTCTCGCCAACACGCTGACCAACAAGCTGCTGCACCATCCCAGCGCGCGCTTGCGCGAAGCCGCCCTGAGCGGCGATCTCGACCTGCTGCACGCCGCGGGGCGGCTGTACGGGCTTGATTCAGAAGCGAGTGAAGAGAAGTGAGAAGTGAGAGAAAGCATCGCTCCGGTCCTCTCTTTTCTCACTCCTCTCCACTCACTTCTCGCCGCTCCCCATGACCCCCTCGATCCGCCGCAAGCTCGAAGCACTCGCCGAGCGCCACCAGGAAATCGGCCTGCTGCTGTCGCAGCCCGAGGTGCTGGCCGACAACAGCCGCTTTCGCGAGCTGTCGCAGGAGTACGCCCAGCTGGAACCGATCGCCGGTTCGCTGCGCGAGCACGAGCGCGCCGAGCGCGATCTGGCCGAATCGCGCGCGATGCTGGACGATCCCGAATTGCGAGAGATGGCCGTCGACGACGTCGCCCGCCTGGAGCGTCGCCTGCAGGATCTCGACGGCGAACTGCAGCTGTTGCTGCTGCCGAAGGACCCGCGCGACGAGGCCAATCTCTATCTGGAAGTGCGTGCCGGCACCGGTGGCGACGAGGCGGCGATTTTCGCCGGCGACCTGTTCCGCATGTACGTGCGCTACGCCGAGAGCCGCCGCTGGCACGTCGAGGTGCTCAGCGAGCACGCCGGCGAGCACGGCGGCTACAAGGAGATCGTGGCGCGCATCGAGGGCAAGGGCGCGTACTCGCAACTGAAGTTCGAATCGGGCACGCACCGCGTGCAGCGCGTGCCGGAAACCGAATCGCAGGGCCGCATCCATACCTCGGCCGCGACCGTCGCGATCCTGCCGGAGCTGGACGAGATCGACGAGATCGAGATCAACCCGGCCGACCTGAAAGTGGACACCTTCCGCGCCTCCGGCGCCGGCGGCCAGCACGTCAACAAGACCGACTCGGCAATCCGCATCACCCACCTGCCCTCCGGCACCGTGGTGGAGTGCCAGGACGAACGCAGTCAGCACAAGAACCGCGCGCGCGCGATGAGCCTGCTGAAGGCGCGCCTGCTCGACGAGGCGCAAGGCAAGCAGGCCGCCGCGCAGGCGCAGGAACGGCGCCTGCAGGTGGGCTCCGGCGACCGCAGCCAGCGCATCCGCACCTACAACTACCCGCAGGGCCGCATCACCGACCACCGCATCAACCTCACCCTCTACCGCCTGCCCGAGATCATGCAGGGCGACCTGGGCGAACTGATCGACACGCTCACCCGTGAGCACCAGGCCGACCAGCTCCAGGCTCTCGGCGGCGCCTCGTAGGGCGGGCACGGCCCGCCACCGTCGCGCCTCGAAGCCGCCGGCGGGCAGTGCCCGCCCTACGCGCTGAAGTCCACCTACCGCAGAAACAGTCATGCCGCAGGGTTCGGGCGACCTCAGGCGGTGTGGAAACCCTGCAACTGCCGGTCGGAAAGGTCCTCGCGCCTGACCGCGGTCACGGCGGCGGCTGGCGGACCTTGCCACAACCACCGCCCCAGCGCGTCGAGCGCTTCGGCATTGCCGCTGGCCAGCACTTCGACGCGTCCGTCATCCAGGTTCCTCGCGTGACCGGCAATGCCCAGCGCCAGCGCCTGCTCGCGGGTGCTGGCGCGAAAGAACACGCCCTGCACGCGACCGTCCACGAGAAACCGCGCCGTCGGCATCAGTCCGCCCCGATCCACTGCTTGAGCAGGGCCTCGGTGACCGGCCCCAGCTTCCGCTGCGCCACCTTGCCCTGCGGGTCGATCAGGTAGGTCATCGGCAGGCCGCGCGGCGCGTCGAAATCCTTCAGCGGCTTGTCCACGGTGACCTGGGCGATCGGATAGACCACCGGGTGCCTGGCCAGGAACGCCTTGATGTCGGCCGTGTCGCTGTCCTCGTAGGCCAGCCCGATCGCGCGCACGTTCTGGTGCGCGGCGACGAAGTTCGAGATGTCCGGCATTTCCTTGATGCACGGCACGCACCAGGTCGCCCAGTAGTTGACGATGACCCAGTGCCCGCGCTGCGCGGCCAGGTCGAAGCTCTTGCCATCGAGCGTGCCGACCTTGAGCGTTGGCTGCTCCGGCATCGCGGCCTGCAACGGAGTGACGAAAGCCAGCGCCAGGGCGACGGCGGCGAAACGGCTCAGCAACATCATGCGGGGAGTTCCTCGGTGTCGGCGGCCGGGTCGGCGGCCGGGGGATAGATCTGGTCGAGCCGCGTGCCCAGCTTCGAATGCAACGCGGCGGCCACCTCGTCGAGCAGAAGCAGCAGTTCCGTCGGCAGCACCACGTTCATCGCCGCGGCTTCCTCGCGCGGCTGCAGCGGCAGGCGGTGATGAGTGCAACGATACAGCCGCAGCAGGTCGGTGCTGTCCAGGCTGCGGCTGAGCAGCCAGCCGCCCGCCTCGCCGCGCTGGATCAGGTCGGCATCCTGCAGGTCGTCGAAATAGCCGGTGATCGCGCCCACGCTGAGACTCGGCGCGCACAGCCGCACTTCGGCCACGTCCACACACGCTCCCTTGCGCTGCGCGTCGACGAACAGCCCAAGCACCACCAGCAGGCCGAGGAACTCGGCGCCCACCGGCAAGGTCTCGGCGGGCGGGACGTACTCGTAGGCGGAGATCGACGCCGCCACCGAGGCGGCAAGGATCACGATTACCCACGACAGGTAGATCCACAGCAGGAAGATCGGAATCGTCGCCAGCACGCCGTAGATCTGCTGGTAGGTCTGCGCGTGCCCCACGAACTGGCCGAAGCCCCAGCGTGCGATCTCGAACAGCACCGCGCCCAGCAGCGCGCCGATCGCCGCGTCGCGACGCGACACCCGCGTGTTGGGAATCACCGCGTACATCAGCCACAACGTGCAGAACGTCACCACGAACGGCAGCGTCGCCAGCAGGCTGGCGCCGATCGTGTGGATCTGGCCGGCCGCCACGCTGAGGAAAGGCATCGCGGTGACGTACGAGGTAGTGGCGATGCCGCCGCCGACCAGGATCGGCCCCAGCGTCAGCGCCGCCCAGTACAGCAGCAGGCGCGAACTCCAGCGGCGCGCCTGGTGCACGCGCCAGATCCGGTTGAGCCGGTCCTCGATGCTGATCATCATCGACAGCGCGCTGAACAGCATCACCAGGATACTGACGCCGGTGAGGCCCTTGGCGTTGTCGGCGAAACTCTGCAGCGCCGCCTGCACCTTTTCGCCGGCCGTCGGCACGAAATTGTTGAAGACGAAATTGAGCAGCGTGTCGCGCGCGCCCGCGAACACCGGGAACACCGCGAACATCGCCAGCACCGCCACCGTCAGCGGCACCAGCGACACCAGCGTGGTGTAGGACAGCGCGCCGGCCGTCTCGAAGCACTTGTCGTCGATGAAGCGCTGCCACACGAAGCGGCGGAAATAGCGCATGCGATCGGGATCGAAGCGGCGGGCCATCGCTATCCTCGGGTTGTCGCGGCAGCCTGCCGCTTCCGGTGTTCGGGGTATCGGCCGGTACACTAGCCCATTGCCCGTGAACGCCTCAACGCGTGGAATCGCCGCATGGCCCGAGAAATCCTGGTGTTGTATTACAGCCGCAGCGGACACACCGCCCAACTGGCGCGCCTGATCGCGCGTGGTATCGAGGAGGTACCCGGCATGCGCGCGCGCCTGCGCCAGGTGCCGCCGGTGGCGCCGGTGACCGACATCGCGCAGCCGCCGGAACCGGAGGACGGCGCGCCATACGTGACCAAGCAGGATCTGCTCGACTGCGTCGCACTCGCCATGGGCAGCCCCACCCGCTTCGGCAACATGGCCGCGCCGCTGAAATATTTCCTCGACACCACCGGCGCCGAATGGGCCAGCGGCGCGCTGGCCGGCAAGCCGGCGGCGCTGTTCACCTCCACCAGCACCATGCACGGCGGCCAGGAATCCACCCTGCTCTCGATGGCGCTGCCGCTGCTGCATCACGGCATGCTGATCGTCGGCGTGCCGTACACCGAGCCGGCGCTGACGAGCACGCAGAGCGGCGGCACCCCCTACGGTGCCAGCCACGTCGCCGGCGCCAAGGGCGACAACCCGATCAGCGAACACGAGCGCGAGCTGGCCCGCGCGCTGGGCCGCCGCCTGGCCGACGTGGCCCGCCGCCTGGCGGATACGCCATGACCGCCGCCACGCACCCACCCATCCTGCCCGTCTATCGCGTCGGCTTGGCCGCCTGGGCCTTGCTCGTCGTGCTGCAACTCGTTTGGCATGCGTGGCTGGTGCCATCGCAAACCCTGCCCGCCTGGCTGGTGCTGGCGATCACCGTGATTCCCTTGCTGCTGCCGCTGCTGGCGCTCCGCAACGTGCGCCGCGCCCTGCTCTGGGTCGGCATCCTCAGCCTGTTCTATTTCTGCCACGGCGTGGCCGAGGCGTGGAGCGCGCCGGGCGAACGCGTGCTGGCATGGGCGGAGATCGTGCTGACGGTCGGCCTGATCGCCGTGCTGGGCGCCGGCGTCAAGCGGCGAAGCACACCGCACTGATCGTCAAGCCCGCCGGACCACCCGCACCACCGATTCGCGGTAATCGACGAAGCCCATGCTCCGATACAGCGCGCGGGCCCCTTCGTTGGCGCGCATCACGTGCAGGAACGGCGTTTCGCCACGCAGCAGCTGGCGTCGGATCAGCCTGGCCGTGAGCTGGCGGGCCAGCCCGTGCCCCTGCGCGTCGGGATGGGTACAGATGCCACTCACCTCGCGCCAGCCGCCAGCGAAGGCACGCTCGCCGGCCATGGCGATCAGCCGCGCGCCGTCGAACACGCCGAAGTAGTCGCCCAGCTCCAGCGTGCGGGGGCCGAACGGCCCTGGCTTGGTCAGCGCCGCCAGTGCCATGGCCTGCTCCGCATGCTGCGGCTCCAGCGGCAACGCCTCCGGCGCATCGTCCCGCGCGGGCAGCTCGCCGGCCCAGCGCATCTTGAACATGGTCGATTCCAGTTCGATGCTCCACCCGACCGGCGCCGGCCCCGACCAGCCATCGGTGTAGAACGATTCGCCCGACGCGCAGAACGGCTGCAGTTCGCCGAATGCCGGTTCGGCCGGATCGGCAAAGCCGAGGATCGGCGAGAACCCCGGCGCGAACCGCCGCGCACCGCCCGCACCCTGGGCAAAGCCCGCCTGCGGCCCGCTGAGCGCATGCCAGAAGATGTTGTCGAGGATGGCTGGCACCGGTGATCCCGCGACCACTACAGCTCGCGACTCATGAACACGCTGTATGGATCGGCGACGTAATCCGCAAACGGTTCGCAGCGCACGAAGCCGAAGCTGGCGTACAGGCGATGGGCCGGCGCGAACGCCGCGGCTGATCCGGTTTCCAGGCACAGTCGACGGCAGCCGCGCCGCCGCGCCTCGTCGATGATGTGCCGCAGCAGCGCCGCGGCGACGCCCTTGCGCAGATGGCGCGCGGCGGTGCGCATCGACTTGACCTCCGCCTCCTGCGCATCGAGCTGCTTCAGCGCACCGCAACCCAGCAGTTCGCCCTCCTCCCACGCCGTCCAGAAGCTGATTTCCGGCCGGCGCAATGCGTCGACGTCGAGCGCATGGATGCTCTCCGGCGGCGAGTGCAACGCCACGCCCTGCAGGTGCTCGCGCAGCAGGTCGATGACGGGGGATGCGGTGAGATCGTCGAGCCGGATGTCCATGCGCGCGGATGGTAGCTCAGCCAAGCCCGCGACCGGGAAAGAAGGGCAGCCAAGGGGTCGGGCTAATTTTCCAGATGCAAATAATGAACCTGACCCCTTATTTCCTTCTCGACTGCACGCTTCCGGCGCAACGGCGCGCGGTAAAAGCGAGGCCAAGCTTACTCAATCCCGCCCGGATTGATGTGGCAAGTGAACCTTATCCTGTTCTCCTATGGCGCCACCATCGGGTGGTGCCGCAGGAGCCCGTTGGCTGCCTCGATGGAAGTTCCAGTCGGCGCCGAGTGGCGCGGCAATCGACGGCGAGTATCCATTGCCCGGCGCCGGGTGCCGGGAGAGTTCCTACGCAAAAGTGGACACTCTTTGGTTAGGCCGCCAAGGCTTCGAACTCGACGGGAGAACGATAGCCCAGTGCCGAGTGTAGGCGCTTGTGGTTGTAGAAATCGATATAGCTGCGCACGGCCGCCCTGAGCTCGGGTTCGCTGGCGAAGTGCTGTCGATGGTACATGTCGGCCTTCATGGTTTTGTTCCAGGACTCCATGTGTGCGTTGTCGGTCATGCGGTGCGGGCGATTCACGCTTTGCACCAGCCCGGCACCGGCCAGCGCCTGCTTGAAATCGCTGGCCAGAAACTCCACGCCACGATCGCTGTGCAACAGCGTGCCGGAGGATGGCTTGCGTTGGCGCAGGGCGGCGGCGAGTGCCTGGCGGGTGAGGCGGGCCGTTCGGTCCGAGCCCAACGACCACCCCAGCAATCGCCGCGAGTAGCGATCCATGACCGTGGCCAGATAGCGCCACGTGCCCGACACTTTCAGATACGTCACGTCCGTGACCCACACCTGGTCGGGTCGATCCACCTGGAGCTCATGGACGTGGTTGTCGACGCTGGAGAAGAAGCGATCCACCCCCGGACAACGTCGATACAGGTCGGCCGAGCACCCTCGCAGGGCGTGGTCCCGCATCAATCGCTCGACCCGCCGGCGCCCGACCGATTCGCCTGTGCGCTGCAGTCCCGCGTGCACGCGCGGACTGCCATAGGTCTGTCGGCTGTCGTCATGGATCTGGCGGATCTTCTCGAGCAGGCGTGCATCCTCCTGTGTGCGCGAGCTGACCGGACGATCGCGCCACGCATAGAAGCCGCTCGTGCTGACGCCATACAACCGGCACAGCAGCGTCACGGGGTAGAACTCTTGCTGCCGCTGGATGAACGCGAAGATGTCGCCTTTCGACCGGAAGTGAACGCGATCGCTTTTTTTAAAAGGTCATGCTCGATCTTCAACTGCTCGTAGGCCTTCTTCACGCGACGCAGCTCCTTGAGCTCGGCCGCTACCGCTTTGTCCACCGCCACACCCTTGGTCACGATCACACCCTCGTGCGCTTGTTTGCGCCAACGAGACAGCATGAACTGATGGATGTAAAGCGACGCGGCAACGTCCTGCACCGCGACCCCGGGCAACCGGCTCAACCGGACGGCCGTCGCCTTGAAATCGTCGGTGTATCGATAGGTGGTTCGTGGACCGGGTTTCGGCATGGTGGAGACTCCTGAAGGGATAGTTCAGGGTGTCCACTAAAGCGGGAGGAAGTCTCCCGTCCGCCTTGAACGACTGGTTAGGAGTACACCTGCGCAACGCAGCCCCAACCGTCGTAGTCGAGGCCGAAAAGTGCGCAGACGCAACCCATAAAACCAGATACGGAAAGTATGGCCTGTTGCTGGATAGCCATGTTGATGACAACTAGGACGCTGTATTGCCCATCTTGTTCTTGCAGCGTGGCTGCGCCGAATTGATAGTCGTTGATGAACCCTGAGGCGATCTCGGCCTTTTCCTTGGATGGAGCACGCAGCAAAAAGTCTACGTCCCGAGGAGTGGCGAAGTTGTCGCCTTGCGAGTCGAGCGTGCGAAGCAAATCCGTGTCAGCTTTTGCCGTTTCCATCAGCGTTTCCACGACCGACATTGTGACTCCTAACGCTTGAGGTAACCGGCGCAAAGGCCGCGTAGCGGGATTTGCGTCCGGTTGACCGAATAGTTAGATGTCAGCCCGCCTTTGGGGCGACGATGACACGAACTTTCAAATTAGTGGACGTAGACTCAAGATCCCTCTCCAGCCCAACTGGATTTCCAACTCTGCCTTCCGGATCATAGACGAAGCACACGAGTGCCCTGCAGTCCGGATGACTACGATACCTCGTGACATCAATGATAAGTTGCTCACCGATGTTTCGATCCCTCAACGATGCTCGCGTTTTCTTGAGCTCAACAATTATTTGCTCGTCTTTGAGTAGAAAGTCAACACGAGACGAGCCACCTGCGTAGCTTGGCGTCCATTCCTCTGCACGTACGTCATCGAAGTGGAGCTTCAGGAGTGAGTGAAACAAGTCTTGCGCGTCATACTCGTCTTCTATAGTCAGGGTGGCACGATCATCATGTCGCGAGCGTAGTTGTCTTGCAACGAGATGAAACCTAAGACAGATCAATTCAACGAGTGAGAATGCGTCAGGGCGGACCTGCTGTTCTCGTCCCGAGGCTTCCGCTTGATCCGCGCCAAATTCTCCAATCTCTTCGATAACCGAAGCGAGGATAGCCTTCGCGTTGTTGAGACCGCGAGTATACGCTTGCTGAAATGCGGAGTCTGGCGTACCCGTGGAGAATGCACCGAGGCTATAACGGACGCGCGTAAAGTCGGTCTTGTGACGGCTCTCCGTACCGAATATTCGTTCCAGTGCGACTTCGGTGTCTCTACGCCACTTCGTGAACTCCGGAGACCCACGTCTCTCGCATAGGAGGCCGTCAATGGCCTCAAGCTTGCTCTGTATGATCGCAATTGCACGTTTACTTTCCATGCTGACATCTAACGCCTGAATTAGGCCGACCCGCGACGCGGCGGCTTGAATGAATTGTTAGGCGTCACCCTTTCGGCCCCTTTTTTTTGTTGACTAGCTTGGCTAAGTCTTTGGCCTTCTTAAATCTTTGCGCGTAGAGCTCTTGAAGCACGTGGTCAACTAGCTCATAGGCATCCATAACATCGTCAAGTGTCACGACGCTATCAGCATGGCTACCAGCGTTGCCAAGCCACTTGATTGCGAAGAGCAGATCGCGCAGATCGGAGTATTTTGCGGGAAGGAGCCCGATGCGGGCGTGGAGGTTCAAAAACTGGCGCTTGCCATTCTTTACGACAAATCGCTTTATCCCTAGCTCTGTGAGTAGCGATTCAAGCGCAATCCTGACGTTGTTTGAAGCAGAGGCAGGGCTGGAAAAGACGAGTCTGAAAGACTCTTCGAGAGGCTCTGTGACGGATACTGGGCACTCGTCCGGCAGATCGATAATTGCCAATGGCGGCTCAAAGTACTTGGGCCTAAAGAAGTCCGCCCAACCTTGCTCAGGCTCTCCGTCATGGCCGAAGATCACGTCAAGATCGACGCCGCCGACACCTGCATTGGCTACGCACTCCTTGCACTGGTCATTCGAGCAACGCAGCATTCCCGAGTAGGAGTACTCAATCCAGTCAGGATCCCAAGCGTCGTGATCTCGATCCTCGCGAGAGTGCCGTCTTTCCTCGTGCCGGAACGTGCCGTCAATGAAACGCAAGACGCCTTTGCCGCAGTGTGGACAAAGCCAGTCGGGTGACTTCTCGTGAGTAAACGGAACCTTGTAGAGCTTCCGATCCATGAATCTCCCCTGTGGCGCCTAACGCTTGGGTTAAGCGGCGGCGCGGGAGCGCCGTCCGCTTGAACGATCTGTTGGGCGTAACCTTAGAAAGCTAGTCTTCACGTAAGGAAAGCCCAATTTGGTCTAGTAGCTGCATTATTTCAATTTGCGAACGCTTGCCAAGATTTGGCACCTTGAGAAGTTCGATTGGGGACAACGTCAGTAGCTGACTTAACTTAGTGACCCCCTCAGCTTTGAGGCAGTCGACGGCACGACGTGACAGTGCGAGGCTTGCCAGCTCGGCATCGAGCGGCGACGGGCTGCTTGCCAGCATAGCGAGCCTTTCTTGTGGGGTGAGGTCGCGGCGGGCGGGTGCAAGCCCTCGCATTTGGAGGCTGCGGACGCGCTCCAAAACCTCTTCAAGCATGTCCCGGTCGGATCTGCGCCTTGGAACCGGCTGCTTAGATGGAGTGGATAGAGCACTTTGGAACCCCTGCTCCAAGTCTGGCCACCAACGCTCAAAAACACCGTGAAGCACTGCCTGATCGAGGCCTCGCTCGCCCAGCGAGCGATTGATTGACGTGAGCAATTTAAAGCACTCGTCTTTGTTGGATCGCGTAAGTTGCAGCTGACCGAGTGGACCCACGACCTCTGCTGGCTCTAAGTCCAATAGTAGTGGTGCTACCTTTGATTTCCCAAGCTTCGATAGTGCACCGGCCTCGAAGAGAATCCATGGTGCAGTTAAGTTTTCTCTCGTGAGGCAAATGACACCGAAATCCGTCTTTTCCAGCTCAGAGCGTATTTCAGCTGACCAGCGAGAGCCTTTATCTATGTCGTCGGGTGTGAAGTATGGCTTGACATTTTGAAGTACTGACGGCAACCAATCACGTAAGGCCTGGGCAGCCATGCGACTCCTGTCGCCCGACCAGCTTATGAAAACTTTGAGCTTTGAGAATGATTCCTCGGCCACACACAATCCCTCAGACTATCAGTGACGCCCAACGCCATGTAGATTTCAAAATGAAGTGTAACCCCGCAGCCTATCCCGTGCTCGTCACCGTACACGACAGGGCTCAGACCTGCACAGATCAACAAGTTGCTGTGTTTGGCGCCGCCTGATCTCGCCGCCTAATCCCGCCATGTTTCCACGCGCATGACCACGGCGCGAACGCCGTACCCGAAACACCCCCGCCTCACCCAAACACCACCATACTCTGCCTGCTCAAGGCCACCGGCTCCCCGCGCGGTCCCCACAGCATCACGCTCTGGTTGGTGTAGCCGTCGCGGGCGGCGATCAGTTCGGCGTCGACGCGCCAATCGTCCAGGCCGAGGTCGTCGTAGCGGTCGCGCAGCAGTTCGAGCATCCAGGTGAGCGAGCTGCCGGGGGTGGGTGCGGCGAACATCGACAGGGCGATCGGCGGGATGAAGTCGGCGAAGGCGAGCACGTGGGTTTCGTCGACGGGGCCGTCGTCGCGCAGGGAAAGCTGCAGCACGCTTTCGCGCTGGCGGCCGCCGCTGAACGGCAGGTCGCCGCGCAGCCAGCTGGCGCGGAAGTGCTGGGTGAAGGCGGGCATGTGGCCTTCGACGTAGTGCAGTTCCTGCGGCGCCGGCGCCTCGACGTGAGGTTGTTCGGGCTGGAAGTCCAGCACCGAGGGGCGCGCGCTACCGAATACGCCGAGCAGCCGGCACAGCGTCTGCTCGCCGTCGCACAGGCTGGCCTCGACCTGGATCACGCTGCGCCCTGTGCGCAGGCATCGCGCGCGGATGGCCACGCTGCCGGCCGGCACCGGCGCGATGAACGTCACCTGCAGGGTGCGCAGCGGCATGTCCGCCGGCGCCAACTCGCGCATCGCACGCAGGGCCAGCGCCGCCTGCAGGCCGCCGAAGGCGCTGCGCCCCTGCAGCCAGTCCTCGCTGACCGTGGCCTGCCAGCCGTCGCCATGGCGCGTGGCCGTCTGCATCGCTTCGGAAAATCGCATGGAAGGCGCCTGCGCCGGGGAATGGCTTTCGATGATGCCAGCGCCACGCGCCGAATGCCCGCATGCCTATACTCGACACCTCGACTCTGGACGGAGCGTGCCATGGCCTTCCTGCAGGATCCGCCGCAACTGCCGCACCCGTATCGCAGCGACCGCGCGCTGCTGGCCCTGCTCGATCGTGCGCTGCCGGCCGAGCGACGCGCGGCGCTGGACGCCGACCTCGACGCGCTGGGCGACTACGCGCAGATGGCGTGGCAGCGCGCATGTACCACGACGCGGCGCAAGCCGGTACTGACCCAGTGGGACGCGTGGGGACAACGGGTGGATCGCATCGAGTTGACGCCGGCGTGGCAGGAAGGCTCGGCGATGACGACGCGGCATGCGGTGCTCGCCGCCGGCCATGCGGACAGCGAGCACGCGCGGCTGGAGGAATTCGCCCGCGTCTACCTGTATCACCTCGCCAGCGAGTTCTACACCTGCCCGCTGGCGATGACCGATGGCGCCGCCACCGCGATCAAGGCCTCCGGCAACCGCGAACTGATCGCGCGCGTGCTGCCGCATTTCCTCAGCCGCGACCCGGCCACGTTCTGGCTCAGCGGCCAGTGGATGACCGAGACCACCGGCGGCTCCGACGTGGGCAATACCGAGACAATCGCGCGCCAGGACGCAGACGGCCAATGGCGCTTGTACGGCCGCAAGTGGTTCAGCTCGGCAGTGGTCGGCGAGGCAGCGCTGGCGTTGGCGCGGCCGGAAGGCGCGGCTGGCGGCACCGGCGCGTTGGCGCTGTTCTACGTCGAGACGATGGACGGCGCGCGGCGCAAGAGCGAACTGATCATCGACCGGCTGAAGGACAAGCTCGGCACGCAGGAACTGCCCACCGCGGAAATCCATCTCGACGGCCTGCCCGCCTGGCCGCTGGGCGAGCTTGCCCACGGCGTGCGCCAGGTGGCGCCGATGCTCAACATCACGCGCAGCTGGAACGCGATCTGCGCGGTGGCCAGCATGGCGCGGGCGATCAGCCTGGCGCGGGATTTCGCTACCCGCCGCCGCGCGTTTGGCCGTCCGTTGATCGAGCAGCCGCTGCATGCGCAGACGCTGGCCGACATGCAGGCGGATTTCGAGGCCGCATTCGCGCTGGCCTTCGAGGTCGCCCACCTGCTCGGCCGCGTCGAGCACGGTGCGGCCAGCGCGGAAGAAGCCGCGGTGCTGCGCCTGCTCACGCCGCTGGCCAAGCTGTGGACAGGCAAGCTGGCGGTGAAGGCCTGCTCCGAAACGCTGGAATGCTTTGGCGGCGCCGGCTACATCGAGGACACCGGCTTGCCGCAGCTGCTGCGCGACGCGCAGGTCTACGCGATCTGGGAAGGCACCACGAATGTCCTTTCGTTGGACAGCCTGCGCGCGCTGGCCGGCGACAGCCTCGGCGCCCTGCGCCATGCGACCGGCCGCTGGCTGGACGGCAACGACGACATGCACGCGGCCAGCGCGATCTGGCAGACGCTGGACGCCGCCGCGCGCTGGCTCGACCAGCACGCGTCCGCGCGCGACACGCTGGAGGCCGGCGCACGCGGCCTCGCCTTCACCCTCGCGCGTTGCGCCGCCGCGGCGCTGCTGGCGCGCCAGGCCACATGGTCGAAAGGTCGCGGCGAGCCGCGCCCCGCCGCAGCCTTGCACCGCTTCGTCGGCCGCGGCCTCGACCGGCTGGTCGCACCCGATGCCGGCAACACCGCGTCGCTGCTGAGCTGACGCAGGGCGGGCGCCGCGCGCCGGCACCAAGAGCGGCGGGCAGTGCCCGCCCTACCCTGAAGCGCCTCGCCGTAGGAGCGCACCCTGTGCGCGATGTTCTTGCGAATCCCGAATCCCGAATCCCGAATCCCCGCAGCAAGAGAATCGCGCACAGGGTGCGCTCCTACCGGGACGTCGGGGCGGCACGGATCGCCCAGGTACGCTCCCGCGGGCGCGCCTGGCCGGCGCGGGCTAAAATGCGGCGATTCCCTCCCTGGCGCACCGACATGCAGCACCTGACCATCGTCACCACCGGCGGCACCATCGACAAGGTGTATTTCGACGACAAGTCGGATTACAAGATCGGCGCGCCGCAGATCGGCGAGATCCTGGGCCACCTCGGCGTGGCGTTCGAGTTCGACGTGATCCCGATCCTGCGCAAGGACAGCCTGCACATGGGCGCCGAGGACCGCGCGCTGGTGCGCTCGACGATCGAGGCGCAGCCGCACCGCCACGTGCTGGTCACCCACGGCACCGACACCATGGTCGAGACCGCGCGCGAACTGGCCAGCATCAAGGGCAAGGTGATCGTGCTGACCGGCGCGCTGAACCCGGCGCGCTTCCAGGGCTCCGACGCGGTGTTCAACATCGGCTGCGCGGTGGCCGCGGTGCAGACCCTGCCCGATGGCGTCTACATCGCCATGAACGGCCGCGTGTGGGACCCGGCCAAGGTGCGCAAGAACCGCGCGGAGAACCGCTTCGAGGAAGCGAAGCCCTCCTGATCCCCCGGCAGCCGGGCCGGCCGGACGCCATTGAGGTGGCGATCACGCTTGCCGCACCCGCGGCTTGGCTATAGTGCCGACAGGCAGGGGCCATCCGGGGAATCAATGAGTGACAGCAAGCAAGAACCGTCTCGCCATTCCGGCAAGCGATCTTCCGGGCCGCAAGGCACCCGTTTCTTCTCGACCGAGGCCTTGCGGCAATACGCCAGCGATGCCGCGAACGGGCGGGACAGCGAAGTCAGCACGCGCACGCCGGTGCTGGAAGGCAGCAGCCCCGGCATCGAAGGGCGGCGCTTCGTCATCCGCCCCGGCCGGCAGGCGATCGGCCGCCGGCTCGACAACGACATCGTCGTCGACGACCTGAGCGTGTCCGGCTGCCATGCGTGGATCACCCAGCAGCATGGCCGCTGCATCATCATGAATACGCTGTCCACCAACGGCACCTTCGTCAACGACCGGCGCATCCACGAAGTGGCCTTGCGCCACGGCGACCACATCCGCCTCGGCCAGGCGGAGTTCGTGTTCCTGACCCGCGAGCACGGTCAGCCGAGGCACTCGCCGTGGCGCTGGATCGGCGCTGCCGTGGCGCTGTTGCTGGTTGCCGGCGCCGTGGCCTGGTGGTGGCTGCGTTCGCCGTGAGCGCGCGCGCACTGCCGCCCAGGGTCGGCCGCTATCGCGTCGAGGGCGTGCTCGGCGAAGGCGCGATGGCGGTGGTCTATGCCGGTTTCGACCCGGAGATCCAGCGCAATGTCGCGATCAAGTGCCTGCACCAGGAGGTCGCTGCCGACCCCGCGTACCGACGCCGGTTCCTGGTCGAGGCCCGCGCCGCCGGCCACCTGACCCACCCGCACATCGTCACCATCTTCGACGTCGGCGAGACCGACGACGGCCGTTCGTACATCGCGATGGAGCGACTGCCGGGCGAGACGCTGGCCGGCAAGGTCAGCCGCGAGGGATTCCCGCCGCTGCCGGCGATCATCGACCTGGTCGGCCAGCTCGCCGCCGCGCTCGACTACGCGCATGCGCGCGGCGTGCTGCACCACGACATCAAGCCCGAGAACATCATGCTGCTCGACGGCTGGAGCTACGCCAAGATCAGCGATTTCGGCATCGCCGAACGCCGCGCCTCGCCCCGCGACACGCCGCGGCGAGCGAAGGAAGTCGGCGGCACGCCGGCCTACATGGCGCCGGAGCGCCTGCGCGGCGAACGCAGCGATGCGCGCAGCGACCTGTTCTCGCTGGGCGTGGTGCTGTACTGGCTGCTCACCGGCAAGCTGCCGTGGCCGGAGCCGGGCAATGTGCAGCAGCTGATGCGCAAGCGACTGCGCTCGCCGCTGCCGCCGATCCGCCCGCGCGACCCGGCCACGCCGTCGATGCTGATCAGCATCGCGCGCACGCTGCTGGCGAGCGCGGCCGAGTCGCGCTACCAGCGCGGCGCGGAGGTCATCGACGACCTGCGCCTGGCGGCGCGCGAGTACGAGCGCGAACGCGAAAAGCCGCTGGCCAAGCGCATCATCTCGCTGCGACTGCGCTGGGCCAGCAGCCTCGGCGCGATCTTGAGCCTGGTGCTGGTGCTGGGATTGGCCGCGATCTACGCCAAGCAGCATGCCGCGGTGACCGGCCTGGCGCTGGATTTCGGCAGTTCGATGGGCCGCATGATCGCCGGCGAATCGGCCGAGAACCTGCTGCTCGGCGACCACGCCGCCACCCGCGCGCTGGTTACCGATGTCTCGCGCAACCGGCAGATCCACTACCTGGCGATCGCCGACCGCAGCGGCGAAGTCATCGCCAGCACGCAGCAGGCCGAGGTCGGCCGCAAGCTGCCCGCTGCGGAGCGGCAAGGCGACATGCTGCTGTTCGAGGTGCCGATCCAGTACCAGACCAAGACCATCGGCAGCCTGCGCCTGGGCATCAGCAATGCGGGACTGCGCGCGGCACAGAAGACCACGCTGTGGGTGATCGCGCTGGTGCTGGCGCTGACCCTGGCTGCCGTGGTCGGCGCGGCATACTGGTTGTTCCGCCGCCCGCTGATGATGCTGGGCCTGCTCGGCGACGCCCTGCTGCGCGTGGCCCGCGGCGACTTTGCCCACCGCATCCGCCTGGTGCGGCGCGACGAATTCGGCCGCCTGTTCGCCACCTTCAACCTGATGAACAGCACCCTGCAGGCCCGCCGGCGCCGCAGCGTGGAAGCCGCACCGCCGATCGGCGCGGCAGACGTCGCCCGGCCGACCCGCATCATGTCCACGGTGACAGCAGAGGACGCACCCGCCGCCACCGACGCTCCGCCGTAAGAGGTGCGCTCACGGCGAGGCTCTTGCTTTGCCATATCCCCAATCCCGAATCCCGTCTCGGGCGCATCGCCCGCGAGCAGGCTCCCGCAAGAAGCGGGAGCCGCGCTCAGTACTGTTTCAGGCGCTGCTTGAGCTCGAGCGCACGCGCGCGGTAGGCGACGGCCGGCTCGTAGTTCGGGGCGATCGCCAACACGCGGTTCCACAGCGCGATGGCCTTGTCCAGTTGCTGGTCGCGGTACAGCACCACGGCCTGCTCGTGGTACGAGTCCAGCAGGCGACTGCGCAGACTGGCAGCTTCGGCGCCGGCCGGTTGCAGCCGCGGATCGAGGCGCAACGCCTCGTCCATGCGGGCAAGCGCCTGCTGCGCATGGCCCTGGTCGAACAGCGACACGCTCTCGTCCTGCAAGCGGCGCGCCTTAGCCACCGACGATTCGGCGACGGCCTGGCCGGCAGGCGCCGCGCTGCTGGCCGCCGCTCCCGCCGCCGGTGATGCGCCTCGCGCCGACAACGGGATGCGCAGCGTCTGGCCGGTGCGCAGCAGCGACGGATTGGTGGAGTGGTTGTAGCGCGCGAGGATCAGAAAGAGGTTGGCGTCGCCCAGATAGCGCGCCGCCAGCGTGCTGTACGACTCGCCCGACTGCACCACATGCGCCCGCGAGCGGCTGCCGAGCCAACGCTCCGGATCGGCAGTGAGCTGGCGCAACATGCCGCGCGCGGCGCGATCCTGCGGATGCTGCTCCACGTAGAGCCGCAGCGCCTGTTCGCCTTCGGCGTAGTGGCCAGGCTGCAGCTGGTGCTTGACGATCGAGGCCAGCGACGGTGCCGGGGCTGTCGCCGCGGGCACGGCCGGTGTCGGCGGCGCCGACGATTGCGCCGGGGTGACCACGGCCGAGGAATAGCCGCCCAACGAACGGCAGCCGGACACGCACACGGCGGCCAGTGCGGCGAGAATCAGCGTCGTCGCCGGCCGCCAAGGCAGGCGAACGTGGCGTGTCGAGGCCAGGCGATGCGCATGGCTCATGCCCATTGATTCGTCAGCCCATCACGCGCCGGCCACGACCAGTGGCGGCTTCGGCGTGCGCGCTCGTGCCCGGCGCGGCAAGCGCGGGTGGCGACACGCGGAAATCCAAGGTGTTTGAACATCATCCGGCAGTCCCCCTGCGCCGCATCCGTCCCGGGGACGGGCCATGCGTTCGGCGAAGGCCATTATAGCGGCGGGCGCCCGGATTGCCGCGGCGCGGGGCCGCGACGAATGTTCGTGAACTCCCGTCACGCCGCCAGCGGCGGTTCCAGGACGAGACAAGGCAGGCCTGCTCGAACCAGCCAGGCCTGCCTTGCAGGTACTTCTCCCCGATCAGTACAACGGGCTGTCCATGGCCCGTCCAGGCTGATGAAGAAAGCCGCTTCCTGCGGCCTTCTTCGATCGCGAGCCCGGCACACGTCCGGACGCGCTCAGGCGCATCATGCAGTGGCGCACCCATCGCGCCCGCCTATCGGGCAACTGCCCGAAGCGTTGCCTCAACTCGGGCATCCTTGCCCTCGCCATGTCCCTGCCGGGCTTCGAGGTGGAAAAATCCACCAACCCTCAGTTCATCGTTTCCGTCAAGGTCACGCCGGAGAACGTCTGGTACGCCCGCACCTTGATGTAATAGGTGGTGGTCGTCGACGGCTTGAAGGTGCAGCTCTCGCTGTTGCCGGTCTTGTAGGGGCGGCAGCTGTAGGAACTGGTGGTCGGTTCCGCACCCGCCCGCACATACAAGTCCGCATCACCGCTACCGCCGGAGATCGCGAAGGTCGCGGTGTGGCCGGCCTGCACCGTCTCGCTGTACGTGGCCGACCAGTTGCCCGTGCTTACCGTCGGCAGGTTCACCGAGTCGGAGCTGCCACCACCACCGCCACCGCCGGTGGAATAGGAAGCCTTGACGGTTACCCCGGAGTACGACGAGTAGCCGTGCACCTTGATGTAGTACTTGCCGGCGGCGGGCGAGGCCACGCTGCAGCTTTCCGAGTTGCCGCTCTTGTACGGGCGGCAATCGTAGCTGCTGGTGGTCGGCGCGCTGCCGAACTTGGTGTACAGGTCGGCGTCACCGGTGCCGCCGGAGATCGACATCACCAGGTTGCTGGCGCCGGTCGGCACGGTGATGAAATAGTCGTTGTCGGCACCGGCGGCACCCGACACGCCGGTGACGCCGACGTTGTTCTGCAGCTCGGTGGTGCTGCCGCCGCCACCGCCGCCGGTACCCGGGCAAGCCACGCCCACGCCGTTGAACGCGGCGATCACCGCATTCTTGTCGTAGCCCAGGTCGGTCGCGGCCGACTCCACGCCGCAGGCGCCGGAGTTGAACGTGGACGTGGCCGTCCAGTACACCTTGTTGGCCAGCGCGTAGACCTGGAACGCCTTCTTCACGTCCCAGCCCGTGGTCTTGGCCAGCAGGCAGAACGACTTGTTGTAGACGCCGCTGGAGTAGTGCACGTCGAGGCTGGAGGTGTAGTCGGCCGCGTTGTCGATCGAGCCGCCGTCCTGCGGTGGGTTGCACATGTAGCGCAGCGCGTCGCCGATGCCGGCGCTGGCCTTGACGATGTCCGCGCCGACCAGGAAATCGGCCGAGCCGCGATCGAAGTATTCAGCCGCCTCGCCGGCGATGTCGGAGTACGCCTCGTTCATGCCGCCGGACTGGCCGCTGTATTCCAGGCCGGAGTTCTGCTCGGTGTAGCCGTGGCTGATCTCGTGGCTGGTCACGTCCAGCGACACCAGCGGGTAGAACGTGCTGGCGCCGTCGCCGAAGTACATCGCCGAACCGTCCCAGAACGCGTTCTCGTAGTTGGACTGGTAGTGCACCTTCATCAGCAGCTGGATGCTCAGCGGCGGCGCACCGGTGTAGGACTGGTACATGTCGTGCACCACGCCGCCGAAGTGATGGGCGTCGTTGACCGGCGAATAGGCGCCGTTGATCGCGTCGGTGTTGCTGGTCGGGCAGGTGAAGCTGACCACCGAACCGCCGCTGCTGGCGTGGTTGAGGTTGTAGGTCTTGACGTTGGTGTTCTGCAGCGTGCAAGTGCTGCCCGACTGGGTGACGTCGAGCGCCGCGTAGTCGGTGCCGTAGGTGTACATGCCGGTCTTCTGGTTGCCGCCCGGGCCGTTGGCCGAGGCGTCGGTGAGACCGTTCCAGCTCTTGATCACCGCGCCGGTGTTGGCGTCGACGATGGCGGTGGGGCGCGTCGGGTTGGCGCCGTTGACGAAGTACGAGACACGATAGACCAGTCGCGGCGCCGCACCTTCCTGCGGATACACGAACAGGTCGGCGCGGGCGTTCTCCATCGCCGTACCGGCGACCAGCACGGTGTGCGCGTACGCCTTCAGCGCCGCGATCGCGCGCGCGGCATTCAGCCGGGGGCGCACCGAGATCTGCTGCTGGCCCTGCTGCATCAGCTCGCCGGTGGCGCGCAAGGCGTTACCTTGGGCGTCCTGCACCACGGCGATGCTGCGGCCGTACACCGGCACGCCCTGGTACATCTGCTGCTGGCGCACCACGCGGTGCTGGCCGGCGAGCGCCACGGCGCCATGCGGCGCCAGCGTCATGCCCGGGCCCAGGTTCAACTGGGTGGCGAGCGAGGCGACGGGTACGGCGCCCAGGTTCTGTGCGCGCAGGGATTGCGTGTTGGCGGCGGTGGCAGCCGTGGCGGTGGCCATGCCGATGGCGGCCACCAGCAATTTCAGGCGGGATGGATAGGGCATGTAATGAGCTCCTGGAAAAATTGGGGACAAACGCGCCCGATGCGGCCGCAAAGCCCCATGCAAGAATTTCCGTGCGAGACACGGCGTTGGTATTCGTCAGCGGTCCGGCGATCCCGAACTACGTCCGCCGGTGGCTGCCTTCCCCCTGAGGTTCCCTGCAGGGACAGCACATGGACGCGTAACTGCAAGACGACAAAGGCGTCGCCACGGGATCATCCCCCAGCCTCCCAGATGGTGGACCCGGCGACGTTATTACTTGCGATACCGCCTGACAATCCGACTTTTTCCTACGCCGGGTGATCGCGGTCACGTCCTGCCGGATGCGCGCACGACATCGACGCCGCAGCGTCGCGGATGCTTCGGAAGCTTTCGGATAGCTTGTCCGTGGTCACTTTCGCGAACGCGAAAGTCCATCGACGAGCGCTGCGGGCGCGATGGTACCGAACTGTTCCTGCGCGTCAGCGCGACGCAAGATTTTCCGACGCCGACCTCGCGCCGTTCAGAGCATGCCGGTTTCCAGCTTCGCCTCGTCGGACATCATCGAGTGGTTCCACGGCGGGTCGAACACCAGGTCCACGTCGGCCTCGGAGATGGTGGGGATCATCTCAAGCTTGGTGCGCGCGTCGTCCACCAGGATGTCGCCCATGCCGCAACCGGGCGCGGTGAGGGTGAGCTTGACGTAGACCTTGCGTTCGCCGGATTCGCCGTGCTCCATGCTCAGGTCGTAGACCAGCCCGAGATCGACCACGTTGACCGGGATCTCCGGGTCGAACACCGTGCGCAACTGGTCCCAGGCAAGCTTCTCCACGTCGGCATCGGTGGCGTCCGGCGGCACTTCGATCGGCACCGGCCGATCCTTGCCCAGCGCATCGGCATCGTCGCCGGCCACGCGGAACAGGTTGCCCTCGACGTAGACGGTGAAACTGCCGCCGAGGGCCTGGGTTATGTAGCCGATCTGGCCCGCGGGCAACGTCACCACCTCGCCCTGCGGCACCATCACGGCGCTGCAATCGCGCACCAGGGTGACCGGTTCGCTGCTCAGACTGAAACCACTCATGCCAACGACTTTCCCGTATCCACAGGCGCGGCCACATGCCATGCCGAAGTGCCCATTATGCCGCCCGCGGCGCGCGACCGCTTGTTCCAGATCAGCCCGGCGGGAGATGAGGCGACGTTTTGCCCGCCCGTCCCGGCGCGCAGCGCACGGTATGATGGCCGCTTTGCCGACGGATCAAGCGATGCCTTGCACCCACCTGGCGGGACGCCACCAATGAGGGCGCGCAGCGTGCCGGCCCTGCTGTTTGCGCTGTTCAGCGCCGCCATGCTGGGGCTTGCCGCCGGCGCCGCGTGGATGGTGGTGGCGCTGTACTCGCGCCATCCCCTGCCCTGGCTGGTGGTGCCGATCGGCGTCATGCTGGCGTGGGTCATCCGCGCCGGCGTGCATCGCCCCGGCATCGGCGCGCTGCTGCTGGCCGCCGGCGCCACCGCGTTGTCGGCGATCTACGTCAACCTGCTGATCGCCGGCGTGAAGGTCGCGGGCAGCATGGGCCTGGACCTGATCGAGGCGATGCGCACCGCCGGCATCGGCATGCTGTGGCAGCTGGCGCGCATGGGCCTGACCCCCGCCGATTTCATCTGGACCTTGCTGGCCATGCTGCTGGCCGGGTGGCTGGCCTCCCGCCAACGGCGTTCACCCCCACCCGTGAAGAACACCTAGGGCGGGCACCGCCCGCCGCCTTTCATTCCGCGAAGCAAGAGCCGGCGGGCCGTGCCCGTTACGGCATGCAGCGAGGCGGCCTCAGCCGTCGATCGCCTTCACCTCGTTGACCAGCTCGCCCACCGCCGCCTGGCCGTCGCCGTACAGCATGCGGGTGTTGTCGGCGTAGAACAGCGCGTTCTCGATGCCGGCGAAGCCGGTGCCCTTGCCGCGCTTGATCACGATCACCTGCTTCGCGTTCACCACGTCCAGGATCGGCATGCCGTAGATCGGCGAGGCCGGGTCGGTCTTGGCCACCGGATTGACCACGTCGTTGGCGCCGATCACCAGCGCCACGTCGGTGGTGGCAAACTCCGGGTTGATGTCGTCCATGTCGGCGATCAGGTCGTACGGCACGCCGGCCTCGGCCAGCAGCACGTTCATGTGGCCGGGCATGCGACCGGCGACCGGGTGGATCGCGAACTTCACCTTCACGCCACGCTTCATCAGGAGTTGCGCGAACTCCCACACCTTGTGCTGCGCCTGCGCCACCGCCAGGCCGTAGCCGGGCACGATCACCACGCGCTCGGCGTAGGCCATCATCACTGCCGCGTCGGCGGCGTCGATCGGCTTCTGCGCACCCTCGATCGCCTGCGCCTCGCCGCCGGCCGCGCCGAAGCTGCCGAACAGCACGTTGCCGATCGAGCGGTTCATTGCCTTGGCCATCAACTGGGTCAGCAAGGTACCCGCCGCGCCGACCACCATGCCGGCAATGATCATCGCCTCGTTGCCCAGCACGAAACCCTCGAAGGACACCGCCAGGCCGGTGAACGCGTTGTACAGCGAGATCACCACCGGCATGTCGGCGCCGCCGATCGGCAGCGTCATCATCAGGCCGAAGGCGAGCGCCAGCGCGAAGAACGCCGCGATCAGCGCCGGGCTGGCATGACCGGTCGCCAGCAGCACGCCGACCACCACCGCCGCGGCGAGCAACAACAGATTCACCGCGCGCTGGCCGGGAAACACGAAGCGCTTGTCCATCCAGCCCTGCAGCTTGGCGAACGCGACCAGCGAACCGGAGAAGCTCACCGCGCCGATCAGCGCACCGAGCACGCCCAGCGCCAGCTCGGTCGGCGACAGCGCCGGCGGCAGGCCGTTCACCGCCCAGGCTTCGGGCCGCAGCGGCGAGGTATCCGGCACCGCGTGCAGCAGTCCCGACGAACGCGCGTAGCCGATCAGCTCGACCGCGCCGATCGCCGCCGCCGCGCCGCCGCCCATGCCGTTGTACAGCGCCACCATCTGCGGCATCGCGGTCATTGCCACGCGGCGGCCGGTCCACCACGCGGCGCTGACGCCGATCAGCACCGCGGCAAGGATCAGCCCGCGGTTGTGCATGTCCGGCAGGAAAAACGTGGCCAGCACCGCCAGCACCATGCCGTAACCGGCCCACACGATGCCGCCGCGCGCGGTGCGCGGCGAACTCATGCGTTTCAGGCCCAGGATGAACAGCAGCGCGGCGAGGAAATAGCAGGCCTTTATGACGGTGGGCAGCCAGCTCATCACTTGGCCCCCTTGCCGGCGCCCGGCTTGCTGGACTTGAACATTTCCAGCATCCGCTCGGTCACCACGTAGCCGCCGGCGGCGTTGCCCGCACCAAGCAGCACGCCGATGAAGCCGATCGCGATCTCGAACGGCGTGTTCGCGTGGCCTAGCGCAATCATCGCCCCGACCAGCACAATGCCGTGCACGAAGTTGGAACCGGACATCAGCGGCGTATGCAGGATCACCGGCACCCGCGCGATGATTTCATAGCCGGTAAAGGCGGCCAGCATGAAGATGTACAGCGCCAGGAAACCGTCGATCATGAGCCCATCCCCCGTGAGAGCCGCCCGCCAGGATGCATCCGAACCTGCATCATACGGGAAGCCCGGCGTGCGTCGAGGCCGGGCCGCCGATCGGCGCACGGCGCCGCGCGACTCGCGCAGGCGGTCAACCCTGGCGGGCCTGCCGCGTTGAACAGGCAGGAACCACCGATGGAGCCCGTCGATGACATCACCGATGGCAGCGGAGCGTCGGCCGTGAATGCCGCCGCCGGCATGCTCGAGGCCGACCTGCTCGCCGCGGGCGAGCCGGGCGCTGCGCGCGCGGTGCCGGCCACGCTGGATGCGTTCCTGGCCGACGTGGAGCGCCGCGCGTTCCGCATGGCCGAGCTGCAGTTGCGCCATCGCGAGGACGCCATGGACGCGGTGCAGGACGCCATGCTGCGACTGGTACGGCATTATCGCGACAAGCCGGCCGCGGAATGGGCGCCGCTGTTCTGGGGCATCCTGCGTCGACGCATCGTGGACCTGCAGCGCCGGCGCAAGGTGCGCTCGATCGTCGTCGGCTGGCTCGGCGGCGGGCATGACGACGGCGGCGACGAGCTGCCCGTGTGGGAGCCGGCCGACCCGGGCAAGGACCCGCTGGGCCGGCTGCACGACGCGCAGTCGTACGCGGACATGGCCGCGGCGGTGCAGCGCTTGCCCAGGCGCCAGCGCGAGGCGTTCATCCTGCGCATGCTGGAAGGGCTCGACGTGGCGGAGACCGCACGCGCCATGGGCTGCGGCGAAGGCAGCGTGAAAACCCATCTGTCGCGCGCCATGCATCAGCTGCGCGACCAACTGGAGGATTGGCGATGAACTCGCCCGAGCACGAGCACGAACCGATCGAACGGCGCGCGCACAAGCTGTGGCGCGAGGCCGCACACCATCTTGACGCGAGCACGACCGCGCGGCTGCGCGCCGCCCGTCGCGAAGCGCTGCAGCCGTCAACCGCACCGCAGCGTCAGGCGGTGCGCTGGCTGATCCCCACCGGCGCGCTGGCGGCCATGGCGTTGGCGGTAATGATGGTGTGGCAACCGCTGCCGCACGCGCACGCGCCATCGGCGAACCAGGCGGCCAGCAGCGCCCCGCAGGACGTGGACAACGAGCTGCCGCCCGACGCCGAGCAGGTCGATCCGGGCCTGTACCAGAACCTCGATTTCTACGCCTGGCTCGCCGCCAACGACCGGCACCCGACCTCACGCTGACCCCATGAACAACCCGCTGCCTTCCCTTTTGTCGCTGTTGCTTGCCGCCCTGCTCGGGGTCGCGGCCACGCCGCTGTGCGCGCAAACGCCCACGCCGCCACCGGCGAGCGCGGACGCGCCTGCACGCACCCCGTGGAACGGCCTGGCACCGAGCCAGCGCGAGATGCTGGCGCCGCTCAAGGACGAATGGGATCAGCTGTCGCCACGCAAGCAGGCGCACCTGCTGCACCGCACCCGGTACTGGACCACGCTGCCACCCGAGCGCCGCGAGGAGATCCGCCAGCGCATCGTCCACTGGCAGCAGATGACGCCGGAGCAGCGCCGTCAGGCGCGCGCCAACGAGCACCGGTTCCGCGAGATGTCGCCGGCAGAACGCCAGCGCGTGCACCGCAGCTTCGAGCGCTTCCAGAGCCTGCCTCCCGCGCAGCGCGAACAGCTGAAACGCGAATGGCGCCAGCTGTCGCCCGAGCAGCGGCAGCAGCGAATCCAGCAGCACGACCGCGACGGCGGCACCGGCACCGGGCATCCGCCCCGGTAACTCACGCCGGGCCGCGGATGACCGCGGCCATCAGCCCTGGAAGCGGGTCTCCCCGGCGTGCGCCAGGCAGCTCCTGGCGAGCAGCTCGTCGTCGAAATCCGGTTTCAGCGCATCGTCGTGCAGCAGCAGCTCGACGAAGTTGTACACGTTGCGCGCGTACATCTCCGAGGCATGCAGCGGCGCGCCGGCGGGCAGGTTCAGCGGCCCGATGATCGTCACGCCGCCATGCTCGACGTGCTCGCCGGGACGGGTCAGCTCGCAGTTGCCGCCGCCCTCGGCGGCGAGGTCGACGATCAGGGCGCCGGGCTTCATGCCCTCGACCATCGCGGTGGTGAGGATCTTCGGTGCCGGCCGACCCGGCACCGCCGCGGTGCTCACCACCACGTCGAACGACTTCAAGTGATTCGCCAGCGCCTGCTGCTGCGCGGCGCGTTCCTCCGCCGACAGCTCGCGTGCATAGCCGCCACTGCCGGCGGCACTGACACCCAGGTCGAGGAACTTCGCGCCCAGCGATTCCACCTGCTCGCGCGTTTCCGGGCGCACGTCGTAACCCTCGATCTGCGCGCCGAGCCGGCGCGCGGTGGCGATCGCCTGCAGCCCAGCCACGCCGGCGCCGATCACCAGCACCTTCGACGGCCGGATCGTGCCGGCCGCGGTGGTCAGCATCGGAAAGAACTTCGGCGACGCCTCGGCCGCGATCAGCATGGCCCGATAACCGGCCACCGCCGCCTGCGAACTGAGCACGTCCATCGCCTGCGCACGCGTGGTGCGCGGCAGCAGCTCCAGCGAGAACGCGGTCAGCTTGCGCGCGGTCAGCGCGGCGATGCGCTCGGCGGCGCCGTACGGCCGCAACTGGCCGACGACCACGCTGCCCTCGCGCAGGCTGGAGAACACCGCGTCCTCGGGCGGCAACACGCACGCCAGCACGTCGGCCTGCGCCAGCACGTCGCTGGCATCGGCAAACTCGGCGTCGGCATAGGCCTGGTCGGGAAAGCCGGCTGCGCGCCCGGCGTCGTGCTCCAGCAGCACGCGCAGCCCCTTGCCGCGCAGCTTCTTCGCCATCTCCGGGGTGATCGCCACGCGCCGCTCACCGGCGGCAGTCTCTCGCAAGGCGGCAATGGTGACAGGCATGGTGCGATCCCCGTGGAATGTTCCTGCCATCTTAGCGGCAGTTGGCTTTGATCCGGACGCGCGCACGAGAGTAAGCTGGCCCGCCGGATCGCGCTGCACGCAGCGCCGGGGTCATCGCCGGAGATCACGATGCCCGCAAGCCCCCCCACCCTGGATGACCTGCTCACGCTGGCGCGCGCCGCGCGCGAACACGCCTACGCGCCGTATTCCCGCTTCCACGTGGGTGCCGCGGTACTGACCCGTGACGGCCGGACGTTCGGCGGGTGCAACGTGGAGAACGCCGCCTACGGCCTGTGCAACTGCGCCGAACGCACGGCCCTGTTCAGCGCGGTCGCCGCCGGTTGCCGACCCGGCGATTTCGCTGCCATCGCGGTGGTCGCCGATACCCCGGAGGCAGTCACGCCCTGCGGCGCCTGCCGCCAGGTGATGGCCGAATTGTGTGACGAGGCTACCCCGGTGCTGCTGGCCAACCTCACCGGCGCCACCCGCGAAACCAGCGTGGCCGCGCTGCTGCCCGGCTCGTTCAAGCTGCCGCTGCGAGCTTGAGAGGTTGTGTGGAAATAGCGTAGGGCGGGCACTGCCCGCCGCTTCCCGTCACGCCGTCGCGAAGCAGAATGCCGGCGGGCAGTGCCCGCCCTACGTTCGACGGTTCGCACCTTGGCGACCCGCCAGCTAGGATGGAGCGTTCCGCCCCGTCGAACCACCCCATGACCAACGCGCTTTCCCTGCTGCAGCAACGCCACTCCGTGCCCGCACGCCAGCTCGGCGAGCCGGCGCCGGATGACGCCACGCTGCACACCCTGCTCGAAGCGGCCATCCGCGTGCCCGATCACGGCAAGCTGGTGCCGTTCCGGCTGATCCTGCTGCGCGACGAGGCCAAGCTGGCGTTCGGCGAACAGGTGACCGCGATCGGTATCCGCAACAACCCGGCGATGATCGGCGCCAAGCTGGAGAAGGAGCGCCACCGCTACACCTTCGCGCCGCTGGTGGTGGCCGTGGTCGCGCGCATCGACCCCGACAGCAAGGTGCCGGAAATCGAGCAGAAGCTGTGCACCGGCAACGTGGCCTACAACATCCTGCTCGGTGCCTTCGCGCTTGGCTACGGCGCGCAATGGCTGACCGGCTGGGCCGCCTACGACCGCGAAGTCGCCGCACTGCTGGGCCTGGACGCCGACGAGCACGTGGTCGGCTTCGTCCACCTGGGCACGCCGCAGGTCGAGGTTCCCGACCGCGACCGACCGGCGCTGGCCGACCTGCTCACCACATGGATGCCATGACCAGCTCGCCAGACGGACGTCCGGACGTCCATCTTCCCACTGCCCATCTCGTCGACGGCAGCCTGTACGTGTTCCGCGCCTGGCACTCGATGCCGGACGAGTTCCACGACGTCGACGGTCATCCGGTAAACGCCGTGCACGGCTATGCGCGCTTCCTGTGCGAGCTGCTGGAGCGGGCGCGACCGGAGCATGTCGCGGTGGCGTTCGACGCCTCGCTGACCAGCTCGTTCCGCAACACGATCTACCCGGCCTACAAGGCCAACCGCGAGCTGCCGCCGCCGAACCTGGAACGGCAGTTCGTGCAGTGCCGGGCGCTCACCGAATCGCTCGGCGTGCACCTGATGATCGACCACGAATACGAGGCCGACGACCTGATCGGCAGCACGGTGTGGAACCTGCGCGCGCTGGGTTGGCGCAGCGTGATCGTGTCGGCGGACAAGGACTTCGGCCAGCTGCTGGGCGAGCACGACGAGCAGTGGGATTACGCCCGCAACCTGCGCTGGGGGCCGGCCGGCGTCCACGACAAGCTTGGCGTGCATCCGCACCAGGTCGCCGACTATCTCGCGCTGTGCGGCGACGCGGTGGACAACATCCCCGGCGTGCCCGGCATCGGCGCCAAGACCGCCGCGGCCCTGCTCGCCCACTTCGGCAGCCTGGATGCCCTGCTCGAACGCATCGACGAAGTGGCCTTCCTGCGCCTTCGTGGCGCGGCCAGTTGCGCGGCGCGGCTGCGCCAGCATGCCGAACAGGCACGCATGTGCCGCCGGCTGACCCGGATCGCGCTGGACGCTCCCGGCGCCGGCGAAGTCGACCTCCTGCAGCGCCGGCCTCGCCCGGTCGATCAGCTCGATGCGTTGTGCGAGCAGTTGCGCTTCGGCCCGCTGACCCGCAGCCGCCTGCGCGCGCTGGCGATCTGAGCTGATCGCTTGTCGCGGCACGCCCGACGGGCCACCATGGATGTTTCAGCCCGGACCTGCGAGCACCGATGAACGAAACCGCCCACCCCATTCCCGCCGACGCCGGCGCACCGGTGGAAACCCTGTACGAGGGTCGCTGGCTGAGTCTGCGCAAACGCGGCCGCTGGGAGTACGCCGAGCGCAACAATCCGGCGGGCGCGGTGATCATCGTGGCGGTGACTCCGGAAGACCGCGTGCTGTTCGTCGAGCAGTACCGCGTGTCGATCCTGCAGAACACGATCGAGATGCCGGCCGGCCTGGTCGGCGACCTGGCCGACCAGGCCGACGAAAGCGCGCTGGTGGCGGCGCAACGCGAACTGGAGGAGGAGACCGGCTACCGCTGCGCCAGCGTGGAGTTCATCCACCGCGGCCCGTCGTCGTCGGGCATGAGCACCGAGATGATCGCCTTCGTGCGCGCGCGCGACCTGCAGAAGATCGGCCCTGGTGGCGGCGACGAGACGGAGAACATCGTGGTGCACGAGGTGCCGCGGCGCGAGGCCGGCGCCTGGCTGTTCGCGCGCGCGGCCGAGGGCTACTCGATCGACCCGAAGCTGTTCGCGGGGCTTTGGTTCATCGAGCACGACGGTGCGGAAAAGCAGTCCGTGATGCCCGACCGCTCGCGCTGAGCGTAGCCCGCGCAGCGGGCGGAGTCGAAGCGGCGCCTATCGGGAAGCCCGTCGCTGGCGTGCCTTTCGACTTCCTCGCTCCTCAGGACTGTGGCTGTCCATGGCCATTCTCCGCGTGCGGCCTTCGGCCTGCGCCCAAGGTGAACGGGTCCAAGTCAGTGATCTTGCCGGCGCAGACACCAGACCGACAGCGCCACGCCGACCAGGGTCACCACCACCCAGCCGCCCAGCACGTGGGCGTTCTCGCCCCCCAGCCACAACACGCTGGCGACGGCGCCCACGCCGATCGACCCCAGGCCCAGCGCCAGCAGCGGGTCACGGCGGCGCCCCTGGGCCGCGAGCAGCGCCAGTGCGCCTAGCGCCGCCAGCAGCACGGAGAGAACCCGCCATAGCGTCACGTGTTGCGGCGGCACCGGCAGGTCGGGAAACAGCGCCAGCAAGGGCACGTCACCGACCTGCACCTGGTAGCCCTTGCCATCGGGAGCATCGGCGGCCGCTTCCAGCCGGGCGCCATCCAGGCGTGCCACGATGGTGACCTGCTGCAGCGGCACGGCGCTCCAGCTCACCCGCAGGTCGCCCAGGCGCGGATCGCCGGGATGGGCGCTGGTCACCAGGTAATCCTGATAACGGCTGAAGGTGACGGCAAGGTTCTGCGGCAGCGCCGCCGGGTCGGGTTCGATCAGTTCCGAACCGGGCAAGGCGTGCACCAGCACGCGGCCGAGCCTGAAGCCGCCCATCTGCACCAGTCCGGCGTCGAACTGCTTGCTTTCGATCGGGAAACGACCGGGATTGACGTGCCCGCGAACGTCGCGGAACCGACTGGAATCCACCGGCTGGTCGACCCAGTCCAGTTCGTAGTGGACGCTGCCGCCGATGCTGATCTCCCGCCACTGGAACATCTCGACATGCCGCACCAGCACGGGTGTATTGGCGGTCTGGTTGAACTCCGGGTCGTGCGGCGCCTCGACCACGCGTGGCGTCCCGGCCAGGCGTGCCATGTAGCCGTGCTGGCCGGGTTGCGGCAGCGCATCCGCGCCCAGTTCGATCGCCTCGCCGCCGTGCCGGACGGACGCCTGGCGGAAATCGATCAGGCTGCTGGCGTTGAGCGCCTCCAGGCCGATGCCGGCGATCACCAGCAGGGCGCCGATGACGTTCAATGCCAGCAGGCGCCAGGACATGCCCTTGCCCAGCTCCATCAGGCGCACCGCACCGGCGGCGACGGGCAGGCGGGATGCAAGGCGGAATGCTCCATGCCGGCGCCTAATGCACTTGGCCCAGGCCCGACGGTCGGCGCGGGTCGCTGGCAGCGTCGAGCTGGTTGGTCTTGCGATCCCAGGTGACCACGTTCATGAACCCCCACGGCTCGCGCTGTTTCAGGACGTAGCCCATTTTCGTCAAGGCCGCCTCGGTGCCCGCATCGAATGCCTGCGGCTCGGTCATGACCACGTCGGGCAGGTACTGATGGTGGAAGCGCTTGTGCGCCACGATCTGCTGCGCGCCCTGCCCGTCGATGAAATGCAGGATGCCTTCGAGCACCTGGGTGATGATGGTGGAGCCGCCGGGCGAGCCGATCACCATGGTGCGCTCCGGCCCGATCACGATGCTGGGCGACATCGACGACAGCATGCGCTTGCCGCCCACCGGCGCATTTGCCTTGCTCCCGAGCAGACCGTAGACGTTCGGCTTGTTCGGCACCAGCGCGAAGTCGTCCATCTCGTTGTTGAGCAGCACGCCGGTGCCGGCGGCGACGAACTTCGAGCCCAACGTGGTGTTGACGGTGAGCGTCACCGCGGCCATGTTGCCGTCGGCGTCGATGATGGAGAAATGCGTGGTGTGCATGCCCGCATCGGCCGGCTCGGCGCGCGGCAGCATCGAGGAAGGCGTCGCGCGGTCGGGCAGGATGCTCTGGCGCAAGCCGTCGGCGTAGTACGGCGACAGCAGCATGTCCAGCGGCATCTTCACGAAATCCGGGTCGCCCAGGTAATCGTTGTGGTCGCGGAACGCCCGCCGCATCGCCTCGACGACGTAATGCACGCGCGTGGCGGCATCCATCTTCGTCAGGTCGTAGCCGGACAGGATGTTGAGGATCTCGGCGATCGCCACGCCGCCGGAAGACGGCGGCGGCGCGGTGATGACCTGGTAGCCGCGGTAGTCGACGCTGATCGGCGTGCGCTCTTTCGCCCGGTACGCGGCCAGGTCGGCCAGCGTCCAGTTGCCGCCGGCCGCACGCACCGCGTCGACCAGCTTGCGCGCGGTCTCGCCGCGATAGAAACCATCGTGGCCATGGCGCGCGAGCGCCTCCAGCGTGCGGGCCTGGTCCGGATCGCGCCAGGTGGCGCCCTCGGCCGGCGGCTGCCCGTTCACCAGGTACTTCGCGGCCGAGGCGGGCCAGCGCGCGAGCAATTTCTGCTCGGAGACGATCGCGCCATGCAGGCGCGGATCGGGAACGAAGCCGTCGCGCGCGATGCGGATCGCCGGCGCCAGCGACTGCTGCAGCGACAACCGCCCGTAATCCTTCGCGAGCAGCGCCAGCCCGGCCGGCTCGCCGGGGATGCCGGCGGACAGCGGGCCGGTCAATGCGGTATCGCGGTTGGGACTGCCGTCGGGTTTCAGGTAATCCTTCGGATCGACCGCCGCCGGCGCCGTCTCGCGGGCGTCGATGAACAGGTTGCGGCCATCGCTGGCGCGGTGCAGCACGGCCATGAAACCGCCGCCGATGCCCGAGCTCTCCGGTTCCACCACCGACAACGTGGAAGCCACCGCCACCGCCGCATCGAACGCGTTGCCGCCCTTGCGCAACACCTCCAGGCCGGCGCGCGTGGCCAGGAAATTCGCGCTGGCGATCGCCGCATGGCCCGGCCGCTGCGCGGCGGGCGCGGCCGGCGGCGCCTGCTTCGCCGAAGCCGCCGGCGCAAGGCCGGCGGTACCGCTCAGCAACAGACCCAGCGCCAGCGCGCGCCAATCGAAGGAGATGCTCATGCCACGGACTCCTTGCTCATCAGGTGTCGATACTTCAACTCAAGCTGGGCCGGAGATTCGACATGGTCGGGGTCGCCGATGATGCACTCCACCGGGCACACCTCCACGCACTGCGGCTCGTCGTGATGGCCCACGCACTCGGTGCACAGCGCCGGGTCGATCACGTAGTACTCCTCGCCCAGCGAAATTGCCTGATTGGGGCACGCCGGTACGCAAACGTCGCAATTGACGCAGGAGTCGAGGATCTTGAGCGACATGAGGGCAAGCCAGGAGTGAGTGAAGAGGAGTGCCAAACGAGAGAAGGCAGGACCTCGCCATGCTCTCTCTCATTTCTCACTCCTCGTTTCTCACTCCCGCCTCATCACATTTCGACGAAACGGAATGTCGCCCCGGTGGGCTTCAGCGCGTCGGTCACTTTCTGCTCGTCGGCCTTGTCGCCGATGAACACCACGATCACGTCCTTGAACGAGCCGGGGTTGGCGTTCTTGAACGCGTCGATCACGAACTCGGAGGTCGCCGCGGAACTGGGGCCGCCGAAGGCAAGCAGGTTGCCCGGCAGCACGCCGCGGGCGACGGTGTCCTGCACGCCTTGCAACTGCCGCGCGTTCTGCGCCTGCTGGTCCTCGGTCAGGCCGGGGGTGACCATGTAGGCATACGGCTGCGGCGCCTTCATGCCCTGCAGGTTGGCCTGCACCAACTGGCCGAGATAGGCATTCCAGCCCTTGGCGTCATTGACGTCGGTGGGCTTGGGCGCCTTCTGCACCTGTTCCTGGGCCTGCTGGTCGTCGCCCTGCTTGTTGCAGGCACTCAGGCCCAGGCAAGCGCTCAGCGCGACAACCGCAATGAGAACGAATTTACGCATGGTCATCACCTTCTGCTTCGGGTTGCTGGTTGGATGGATGAAGCGACTTCTGCCAGCGCTGGCGCATCGCCTGTTGCACGGCCGGATGCACGAAGCCGGAGATGTCCCCGCCGAGGCGGCCGATTTCGCGCACCAGTGACGAGGAGATGAAACTGTATTCTTCGGCCGGCGTCAGGAACAAGGTCTCCGCCTGCGGGATCAGATGCCGATTCATGCTGGCCAGCTGGAATTCGTACTCGAAATCCGACACCGCCCGCAGCCCGCGGATGATCACCCCGGCACCCACCTGCCCGATGAATGTCGCCAGCAGGCAATCGAAGCCGCGCACCTCCACGTTGGGCAGGTCGGCCAGCGCCAGCCGCGCCAGCGCCACGCGCTCGCCGATGCTGAAGTGCGGCCCCTTGGTGGAACTGTCCGCCACTGCCACGATCACCCGGTCGAACAGCGACGCGGCGCGCGTCACCAGATCGGCATGGCCGTTGGTGATCGGGTCGAAAGTGCCCGGATAGATGGCCAGGCGGGGATTCCCCAGATTTTTTCTCACGGAAGGCATGCAGTCGCCGACGACGGTGTGACCCTTAGCTTAAGGCAACGCTGCTCAAGTATCACCACCGTCACCCACCCTCTCTGTTCGCAGACCACAGGGCCGTCGACGAAGGCAGACTGGCCGTCTGTCGAGGCGGCGGACCGAAGGTATGCGAACAGAGAGGGTGGGCCTCAACGTGTTGAATCTGAAATGATGAGGTGATGACTGGAAGGCCCGCAGGCGATGCCGCGCGGCTTGGCAAGACAGCCAGTCTTGCCGGCGCCACGCAGCACCACCTGCGGACCTTCCAGTCATCATGACGGCGGCGATACTTGATCAGCGTTGCCTTGACGGAAGCGAACGCCGATAGAGCGCAAAACGTACCTCGCCGGCCTGCGCCTCGCGATGCACCGACCAGTGCGCCGGCAGCCCTGCCACGCCGGCGCGGGGCGATTCGACGTAGATCAGTGCCTGCGCCGCCAGCCAGCCGCCCGCTTCCAACTGCGCGGCCAACGGTGCCCACAGGTCGAGCGCGAACGGCGGGTCGAGGAAGACCAGATCGCAAGGCTGCGCCGGACCGCGCAGGAAAGTCGCCGCCTCCGCGGTGGTGACCACCGCGGACATCAGCTTGAGCCGCGCCAGGTTCGCGCGCAGCGCCTGCGCCGCCTGCGCGTCGCGCTCGACGAACTGCACGCTGGCTGCGCCGCGCGAATACGCCTCGATGCCCAGCGCGCCGGTGCCGGCGCACAGGTCCAGGCAGCGCGCACCGGCGATCATCGGCGCCAGCCAATTGAACACGGTCTCGCGCACGCGCGCCGGGGTCGGCCGCAAGCCGGGCAGTTCCGGCACCCGCAGGCGCGAATTGCGCAGGTTGCCGCCGATGATGCGCACCTGGCCAGGCGACGGTTTTCGCCCGCCACTCACGCGCGCGGGCCCTCAGCTGGGAGTACGGGTCGGGGTGTTAGCATGCCGGCCATTGTCTTTGAATCGCCCCGGCCATGCTCAAGTTCTGGAAGAAAAAATCCGCCGAGACGGATGCCCACGGCAAGGAAGTGCCGCCTGCCGCGCCGGATGCGGCGGTCGACGCGGGCCTGCCGGAAGCCGTGGCATCGGGCCTGCGCGAGGCGCTGGCGGAAATGCCCTCGGCCGAGGACACCCGCCGCGACACCGAGCGCTTCGTGGCGCCGGCGGAAGAACCCGCCCAAGCGCCGCCGAAGCGCAGTTGGCGCGAACGCCTGTCCGGCAGCGTGTTTTCGCGCAGCCTCGGTTCGCTGTTCGTGCGCAACCCGAAGCTCGACGACGACCTGCTCGACGAGCTGGAAACCGTGCTGATCACCGCCGACGTCGGCGTCGAAGCCAGCAGCGCGCTGGTCGATGGCCTGCGCAAGCGCATGCACAAACGCGAGTTCGCCGACGCCGCGGCCTTGCTGGCGGCCTTGCGCCAGGCGCTGATCGAGCTGCTCAAGCCGGTCGAGCAGCCGCTGGACGTACGCGACAGACAACCCTTCGTGGTGCTGGTCGTCGGCATCAACGGCGCCGGCAAGACCACCACCATCGGCAAGCTGGCCCGCAGGTGGCGCGACGAAAAGCACGCGGTGATGCTGGCTGCCGGCGACACCTTCCGCGCCGCCGCGGTCGAGCAGCTCAAGACCTGGGGCGAGCGCAACGCGGTGCCGGTGATCTCGCAGGGCCAGGACGCCGATTCGGCCAGCGTGATCTTCGACGCCCTGCAGGCCGCGCGTTCGCGCCACATGGATGTGCTGATCGCCGACACCGCCGGACGGCTGCACACCCAGGGTGGCCTGATGGACGAACTGGGCAAGATCGCCCGCGTGCTGAAGAAACTCGACGCCGACGCACCGCATGAAGTGCTGATGGTGATCGACGGCACCACCGGACAGAACGCGGTCAACCAGGTGCGCCAGTTCCGCCAGATCGTGGGCGTCACCGGCCTGGTGGTGACCAAGCTCGACGGCACCGCGAAGGGCGGCGTGGTGTTTGCGCTGGCGCGCGAGTTCGGCCTGCCGATCCGTTTCGTGGGCCTGGGCGAAAGCGCCACCGACCTGCGCGCGTTCGAGGCCGAGGCCTTCGTCGACGGCCTGCTGCCCGCCAACCTCGGCCAGGTTCGAGACCGTGGCTGACGCCGGCTGGCGGGGCTGATCCGGTGTCGCGCCGACTGCGCCTGATCGCAACGGTGCTCGGCGGTGTGGTCGTGGCGGCCACGCTCGTCGTGGTGGCCGCCGTTTACCTGCTGCTGCAGCCCGACCGCTTCACCGCCATGCTGCAGAGCCAGGCGCGCGCCGCCGGGCTGGAGTTGAACCTGGCCAGCCCCGCCAGCCCCAGCCTGTTCCCGCGGCCGGCGCTGGACCTGCGTGGCATCACGCTCAACGCCCAAGGCGCCAGCGCACCGATCCTGCTCGCCGCGCGCGGCCGGCTGGTGCTGCCGTGGCACACCCTGTTCGGCGGGCCCGCCGTGATCTCGCAACTGGAGATCGACTCGCCGCGCGTCGACCTCGATGCCCTGCAGGCATGGATGGCCGCGCTGCCGGCGCAGACACAGCAGGCGCCGCTCAACATCCCGCGCATCGACACCGGCGTGGAAATCACCCACGGCAGCGTGGTGCGCGGCAATGAAGTCTTGCTGGACAACGTCTCGATCAGGGCCGGCAGCCTCGTTTCCGGGCAGCCGTTTCCGCTCAGCATCAACGCCTTCGTCGCCGGCAAGCCGTGGCAGCTGCACCTGTCGGCGACGCCGCGCATCCAGGGCAACGCCCTGCAACTGGACAACATCAGCCTGCACCTGGCGCAGGAAGATGCGGTGACGCTGGCGCTGAACGGCCGCGCGCACTGGCACGGCGCAGCCGATGCCGCGGCCAGCCTGGCCGGCAAGCTCGACCGCACCGGCGCGGGCCAGTACGACCTGTCACTGACGCTCACGCCCGCCAACCAGGACAACCCGCTGCTGCTGGCGCTGAAACTCGACGGCCCCGGCAACAACGCCGACCTGCGCTTGCCGCCGCTGGCACTGGCGCGCTGGTGGGGTCGCCTGGGCGATCCGCAGGCACCGCAACTCGGTGTGCCGCCCGGCAGCGGACACGCCGAGTTCGACAGCATCGACGCCGGTGGCGTGCACGTGGAAGGGCTGACCCTGCGGGCCGGCGACAACGTGCCGGCGACCGTATCCAGCAGCGCGACGCCTGCCGCCGCGACCGCGAAGTAGATCAGGGTCCATGACGAATACCGACGTGGCCGCACGCCTGCTGCGCTGGTTCGACCGGCACGGCCGCAAGGATCTGCCGTGGCAGTCGGAGACTTCGCCGGGCCAGCGCGACGCCTACCGCGTGTGGCTGTCCGAAGTGATGCTGCAACAGACCCAGGTCGCCACCGTGCTTGCCTACTTCGAGCGCTTCGTGGCCGCCCTGCCGACCTTGCGCGACCTGGCCAACGCCGACGAGGACACCGTGCTCGCGCTGTGGTCGGGCCTCGGCTACTACCGTCGCGCGCGCTTCCTGCATCGCGCCGCGCAGATCTGCGTGGCGCAACACGACAGCGAACTGCCGCGCGACTTCGCCGCCCTCGCCGCCCTGCCCGGCATCGGCCGCTCCACGGCCGGTGCGATCCTGGCGCAGGCGCACGGGCTGCGCTTTCCCATCCTCGACGGCAACGTCAAGCGGGTGCTGACGCGCTACCACGGCATCCACGGCGACCCCGGCACCGGCGCGGTCGAGAGGCAACTGTGGTTGCATGCCGAGGCGCATACACCCGTGCGCCGCGTGGCCGATTACACCCAGGCCATCATGGATCTCGGTGCCACCGTCTGCGTGCGCAGCAACCCGCGTTGCGATGCCTGTCCGCTGGCTGGCGATTGCGTTGCCTTCCGCGAAGGCCGCACTGCGCAATTGCCCACGCGCAAGGCGGGCAAATCCGTCCCCACCCGCGCCACGGTCATGCTGGTGCTGCGTGACACGCGGCAACGCATCCTGCTGGAGCGGCGTGGTCCCCAAGGTGTGTGGTCAGGCATGTGGAGCCTCCCCGAAGCCGCCGATGCCGATGGCGCCTGGCGCATCGCCCAGCAACTCGCACGCATCGACGACGCCCAGGCGCTCGCGCCATTCACCCACGTGTTCAGCCATTACCGATTGAATATCGAGCCGCTGCTGTTCGACCAGGCAACCGCGCGGCAGCGTGTTGCCGACGATGCGCAACTGCGCTGGTGCAGCACCAGCGACCTCGACACCCTCGGCCTGCCCGCCCCCGTGCGCAAGCTGCTCCAACGCCTCGTCACCGACGAACCTGCCCATCCCGTGTAACCATCGCGCACACGGTGCGCCCCTACAAAAAATGCGGCTCGATCGTAGGGCGGGCACTGCCCGCCATCGGCGTGCCGCGACATCACCGGCGGGCATTGCCCGCCCTACGGGGCTTACTTCGCCGCGCCGGACGGTGCGTCCGTGCCAACGAGCCTGTCAAACCTGTGTAGGAGCGCACCCTGTGCGCGATGCTCTTCGTCACGTGATGGAAGGCATCGCGCACTACAAAAGCGAAGCGAAGCGTGGGGCGGGCAGTGCCCGCCCATCGGCGTACCGGGGAACCGTCGGCGGGCAGTGCCCGCCCTACGACGCTACTTCGACGCGCCCGATGGTGCGTCCTTTGCCGTCCACTGCTTCAACCACGCATTCACCGTGTCATGCCACTGCACGCTGTTGTGCGGCTTCAGCACCCAGTGGTTTTCGTCCGGGAAGGTGAGGAACTCGCTGGGGATGCCGCGGCGCTGCAGCGCGGTGAAGGCGCCCAGGCCCTGGGTGATCGGGATGCGGAAATCCTTGCCCGAATGCACCACCAGCATCGGCACGCGCCAGTCCTTGACGTGGTCGATCGGGTTGAACTTCTCGTAGTTCTGCGGCACCTCGTACTGCGGGCCGCCGTTCTCGCGTTCCTCGAACCACAGCTCCTCGGTGGCGTAGTACATCATGCGTGCATCGAACACGCCGTCGTGGTCGACCAGGCATTTCCACGGCTGGTTCCACACGCCGGCGATCCAGTACACCATGTAGCCGCCGTAGCTGGCGCCCAGCGCGCAGGCGCGCTCGCCGTCAAGGAACTTGTACTTGTCCAGCGCGGCCCTCCAGCCCAGTTTCAGATCCTCCAGCGGCTTGCCGCCCCAGTCGCCCGAAATCGAATCGGTGAACTTCTGGCCGTAGCCGGTGGAACCGTGGAAGTTGATCGTGACCACGGCGAAGCCCTGGCCGGCATAGGTCTGCGGGTTCCAGCGATAGCTCCAGCCATTGCTCATCGCACCCTGCGGGCCGCCGTGGATGATGAAGGCAACCGGGTAGGTCTTGCCCTTCTGGTAGTCGACCGGCTTGACCACGTAGCCCTGCACGGTTTCGTTGTTCCAGCCCGGGAACTGGAAGAATTCGAAGTCGCCGACCTTGGCGTTCTTCAGATCCTCGGCATTGAAATGCGTGACCTGCTTCAGGCCACGCCCATCGGCCTTGGCCAGATACAAGTCGGCCGGCCGCTTCAGGTCGTCGCGCGCAAACAGGACCTTGCCGGCGGCCAGCGAAAACGCGTTCACGTCACCGGCACCGGACAGGCTGCGCACCTCGCCGTTGGCCGGGTCAATCGCGAACAACGGGTGCTGGCCTTCATCGTCGGCGGTCGCGTACAAGGTCTTGCCGTCGGCGGAAATCGCCAGGCCGCCGGGCGACCGATCCCAGCGCGGATCGACTTCGTGCCTGGCGCCGGTGGCCAGGTCCATCGCCATGATGGCGAAGCGATCGGCCTCGAAACCGGGGGTCTTCATCGCCAGGTAATAAAGCGTCTTGCCGTCCGGCGAGGGCACCGGATACGCATCCCACGCCTTGTTGTCGGCGGTGAGGTTGACCGGCGCGGCCGAGCCATCCACCGGCACGCGGTAGAGATCGAAATTGGTCGACCACGGCTCGGTGGTGCCGGCGATGCGTACATCGAAATACACGCTCTTGCCGTCCGGCGCGAAGGCGAACTCGCTGGCGTCGCCGAACGGCTTGCTGGGCACGTCGCCATCGATGCCGCGGCTCAGCAGGGTCGGTTCGGCCTGCAGCTGGCCATCGGCGCCGAACGTTCCCACGAACAACTGGTTGCGCCGGCCGTCGGCCCAGGTATCCCAATGCCGCACGAACAGTTTGTTGTACAAGGTGCCGCTGGCCTTGTCCTTCGCGCGCGCCTCGATGCGCTGCTCGGTGCAGGCCAACGTGGTGCAATCGGTGAACACCTCATAAGAGAGCAACACCTGCCTCCCATCGGGCGACAGCTTGTAATCGACGACATCCAGCGGCGCATGGCTGACCTGCACCGGCGCCGCATGGCTGGAAGGGTTCGCACCCAGATCGACGCGCCACAGCTGCGCCACATCCTTCGCCGGCGCCACGAAGTACAAGCTCTTCCCATCAGCCGACCAGCGCGCCGACGAACCCTTCTCCACCACCTTCACCGGCTGCGCACCCTTGCGCTCCAGGTCCAGCACGTAGATCGCGTTGACACCCTTGTTCGCCGCGTAATCCGTGCTGCGCACGCTGAACGCCGCATGGCGCCCATCCGGCGACAACTGCGGATCGCTGACCCGCTCCATCATCACCAGGTCGCGCACGTTGAAAGCGTGCGAGCCCTGGGCCTTGGCAAAAGTGGTGTCAACGACATCGCCCGCCAGTACGGGCGATGCCACCAACGCAAGCAACAGCGCGGCATGCAACGGTTTCATGGAGGATCCTTGAGTTGTGCGGCGAAACAGCCACGGTAAGGCGCTGCCTCGCAACAGGCAAGTCTTGCGCTGGGTGGTCACCCACTTGAACAGTCGTGCCGCGAAACCGCCGGCTGGCGGTGCCCGCCCTAAGCTCGAAACCTTCCATCACGCTGGCCAAGAGCATCGCGCACAAAGCCTGCCCCAGACTCGATCCGGAGGTACGCTCCTGAAGAAGACAATGTGGATGTGGGCTGGCACTGCCCGCCGGCTTTTACCCCGTTGTTCGCCGCACGAGAGGCGGGCATGGCTTGTCGCCGGCTACGGCTCACCGACAGGCTACCCGCAAGATTTCCCTTGACCCCACACGTTGACCACATGTAGCCACAAGGCTACAATGTTGCCGTGAAGATCGAGCGCACCCTCCAGTTCGCAAAATGGCTCGATGGCCTGAAGGATCTGCACGCCCGCGCCCAGATTCAGGCGCGTATCGCCCGGCTGGCAAACGGCAACCCCGGCCATTCCAGAAATCTCACCGGCGGCGTATCCGAGTTGAAGATCGATGCAGGTGCTGGTTACCGCGTGCACTTCACCCAGCGAGGCGACGTACTGATCATCCTTCTCTCCGGCGGCAGCAAGGCAACGCAGCAAGCCGATATCCTTAAAGCCCAGGCAATGGTGAAACAGCTATGACCAAGATCGTGACCGCCCCCTACGACGTTGCCGAACACCTGCGCACCCCGAAGGAAATGGCCCTGTACCTGGATGCCTGCATCGCCGAGAGCGATGGCGACGCTGCGTTCATCGCGAAGGCGCTCGGCGACATTGCGCGAGCAAAGGGAATGTCTGAAGTTGCGCGGGATGCCGGCCTCTCTCGCGAGAGTCTGTACAAGGCCCTATCCGGCCAGCGGAACCCCGACTTCTCGACGATTCTCGCCGTCACACGCGCCCTGGGAGTCCAGCTGCACGCCGCGCCGGCGGCATAAGATTCCCCGACCCGCGTCAGAGCCTGCCACGACACCGCCCGCCGAAACGGCCATGAACGTTCGCCATTACACCTACCGCATCATTTGGTCGCCAGATGACGCAGAGTACGTAGGCCTGTGCGCCGAATTCCCGATTCTGTCGTGGCTGCACCGAAGCCAGGCGAAGGCGCTGGCTGGCATCGTACGCGTGGTCGGTGAGACCGGCAGCGACATGGGGCGCATGGCGAAGCACCGCCGGAGCCGACGAGCGCCAGGTCCTACTCGGGCAAGTTTCAGGTGCGCATCTCGCCGGAACGCCACAAGGCGCTTGCCATGCAGGCAGCAGAACAAGGCATCAGCCTCAACCGGTATGTCACGGACAAGCTTTGCGCTTGAACGAGGTCGGCGAACCCCTCGCCCGGACCAAGCCATCGCACAGACCAGCCCGTAACCCGTAGAACATACCTTGTGCGCGATGCTCTTCTAACGGCTTGACGAAGGGCCATCGCGCGCAGGATGCGCTCCTGTGAGAAATGCAGGTACAAGAAGCCCTGTCCAACATGAGATGAGTCTGAGCAAGGGGGCTTGATTCCAACATCAGATGCGTCTGAAGAGGTAGCGGGTCGTCGATCATCGGGAGATGATCTGACCCCGCATAGCGAGCGGCTCACCAGTCTGGAGAGCCTGGAACAGTTCCGGGCCGGCACCACCGGCCTGGCCCCAGAAGTGGCTGGACGACCGGCGGGAACGTCAGCAGCATGTGGATGCGGCCCTACGGCGCTTCCACTAAATAAAGCTGTGTCTTCAGCTGTGTATCATCCACTGCTACGGCGGCTTTGCTGCGCGCCCGACTTTTCAGGGGACAGATGTTGCAAGGGAACGAGTACCGGCTCGGCTATCGCGCTGACATTGAGGGCCTGCGCGCGATAGCAATCCTTTTGGTCGTTGCAGCGCACGCCGGTGTGCCGTGGCTGCCGGGAGGCTTCGTAGGCGTCGACGTCTTCTTCGTTCTCTCCGGCTTTTTGATCACCGGCTTGCTAACGCGGGAAGTGGCTACCACGGGCACGCTGGGATTCACCAAGTTCTATGTTCGCCGGCTGCGACGCCTTCTGCCCGCGTTGCTGACCATGCTCCTGATCACCTCTGTTTTCGCGATAGTGGTTCTGACGCCGGGCGATCAAGGTCGTCAGGCAACCGCTGCTGCCACCGCTTCGGTCTGGCTCAGCAACATGCACTTCGCGTTTTCGAAGCTCGACTATTTCAGCCCGGACGCAGGAAGCAACCTTTTCTTGCACACCTGGTCGCTCGGGGTCGAAGAGCAGTTCTACTTGCTTTGGCCTGCACTGGTGCTCTGGGCCCTCAGGACCAAAAACGGCCAAGGCACCAACACCGCTCGACTGAAGGTCTCCTTACTTATCGTCGGGTCTACCAGCCTGCTGGCCTGTCTGATGGTCACCCGAAGCGCGCCGCAGATGGCTTTCTACCTGATGCCACTTCGTGCATGGCAATTCTCGGCGGGCGCGCTCGCGTGGCTCTACTTCGGCAGCGGCGCCGCCACCAGCACACCAGGTCCAGCGCGGCCGGCAAACATCCGCTCGCAAACCTGGGCCGGCTGGTCAGGGCTTGCGCTGATCGTGTGCAGCGGCATCTGGTTCGATGGAAACATGCCCTATCCCGGCTGGCACGCTCTGCTGCCAACTGCTGGTGCGGTAGCGGTTCTCGTTGCCGGCAAGCAAGGTTTCACCGATGGCGCTTCGAGCCTGCTCTCGCTGCGTCCTTTGCAAGCGATCGGGCGCATTTCCTACGCGTGGTATCTGTGGCATTGGCCCGTGCTTCTGCTGGGCGCATCACTGGTCGCATACGACAGCGGACTGTACCGCGTTGGCCTGGTGGCGCTTTCCCTGCTGCTGGCAATGCTCTCTTATGCCTGGGTCGAATCACCCGTTCGACACCAATCCCGATGGCTGGTTCGACCTGGCAGGAGCCTGTGGGCAGGGCTTGGCGTGATGGTCGCCGCGAACGTCACCTGCATCAGCTGGTTCAATGCCGCCGTCAAGTGGCAGAACGACCCTCAACAGCAGCTCTACCGGCAAGCACATATCGACGCGCCAGTCATCTACTCCATGGGTTGCGACGACTGGTATCACAGCGACAGAGTGCGCATTTGCGCGTTCGGGTCGCAGGATGCCCAACATACTGCCGTGTTAATGGGCGACAGTATCGGGGCGCAGTGGTTTCCTGCGCTGGCGGAGATCTTCAACCGGCCGGGCTGGCGGTTGATGGTGCTTACCAAGTCGTCCTGCCCCATGGTGGACGAGCCATATTTCTATGCGCGCATTGGCAGGGAATATGTCGAGTGCGCAAACTGGCGAAAGCAGGCGCTGCTGCGGATCGCCTCGATCAAGCCGGACATCGTGATGCTGGGAACGGTCCAGTCCGACGACTTCTCGCAAGCGCAATGGGTACAAGGCACCGAGCGTGTCCTGAGCGTGCTCAGCCCCGACAGCGGCCACGTCTACCTCATTCGCGGCACGCCGCATTTGCCATTCGACGGCCCGGAGTGCCTTGCCGGCCGGAACTGGCTGCCTTGGCTGTCTATGGCAAAGCGGCGCTGCGAGGCGTCGGTTTCCAACCCGCACGGCGACGACGTCTTTCGGTGGCTGCAAGAGGCCGCCAGCCATTTCGGAAACGTCACCGCGATCGACATGAATCCGCTGATCTGTCCGAATGGCAAATGCAGCGCCCAGCGCGATGGGCAAGTAGTGTTCCGCGATTCTCAACACCTCACAGCCAGTTTCGTGCGGACGCTGGGTCACGCTTTGCAGGCGAAATTGACTCACGAATCACGCACGGACGCTGCCACGGCCAGCATGCCCATGAGGGCCGAAGCAGCTGGACGGGAAACCAAGCAACCGCCAAGTAAGTGACGGCGCTCACGTTCCGGCTGGAGCATCAATTCACCCCCTTCAACTCGTTGGGCATTGGTATACAACGTGCTTGCCACCGACAGCACACCAGGGGAAATCCACCATGTCACGCCAGCGCTCGTCCGCCGGTTTCACCTTGATCGAACTGATGATCGTCGTGGCGATCATCGCCATCCTTGCCGCCATTGCCATCCCGGCATATCAGGATTATCTGGTACGGGCACAGGTGTCCGAGGGGCTAGTACTAGCGGGAGGAGCGAAGGCAGCCGAGTGGGATTTCGTATCAAACACCGGACGCTTTCCACCCAATAATCAGTCAGCGGGTCTAGCAAAGAGCACTTCCATCTCAGGCAAGTACGTGTCCAGTGTTGACGTCACCAACGGGGTGATCAAAGTTCTATTTGCCGGTCCGATGGCGAACAATGCGATCCGGCCCAGCAGCAAGTTCCTAGTCTTGTCGCCGATCATGCGGGGAGGAAGCATCGACTGGACGTGTGTTCCTAGCACCGTCGACCGAAAGTATCTGCCGACATCTTGCCGCTCTTGACTTCTTCGAGCAGGGTCGCTTCGTACACAAAGTGACGAAATGCGTCACTAATTGACCTGCAGTGCTACCTGCCAGACCAATGCACTAGTGCTCGCTGACAAGGCTGCGGTCTTGGATACATGCACCCTTGCCGCCATCCGTGACGAAAGGCACAATCCCGATGGCCGTGATATGCGGGAATACAGCAGCGGCATAAGTGGCATGCAATCTGCTTCACTTTGCCGCGAGCTTCCTGGTCGTTCCTGACCACGAGTATGGGGTCCGATCCTGCCTAGGGGGATCCAGGACTGGGGCTCAGGGGGCATCACCGGTTAGCTAACCAATCGCAAAAGAGGAACCACCATGAAGAGCATGCAGAAAGGCTTTACCCTGATCGAACTGATGATCGTGGTCGCGATCATCGCGATCCTTGCCGCCATCGCCATCCCGGCATATCAGGACTACCTGGTTCGCTCGCAAGTCTCCGAGGGCGCAGTGCTATCCGACGGCGCCAAGACCGCGGTCGCCGAGTTCTATAGCAACAAGGGATATTTCCCGGGGAGCAACGCGTCGGCCGGTTTGGCGCCGGCAGCCAGCATCAAGGGCAAGTACGTGACCCAAGTTGACGCAGGGACGACGGCTGGCATCATCCAAGCCACTTACGGCAATCAGGCCAACTCCGCCATTTCTGGCCAGGTTCTGCAATTCTCTGCAATCGCCCAAGGCGGTAGTATCGAGTGGACCTGCAAGCCCGCTGCCACGACTTTCAAGTCCAAGTACCTGCCAACATCTTGCCGCAACTAAGGATTCTGGCGCGATTGAATCACGAAGGGCCGCTTGTGCGGCCCTTCGTATTTTTCGGATGGAAGAATGTCCCGTCGCTCCCTAGCGCTCCTTTCCGCCGGTTGTGTAGTAATCCTAGGCATCACTTGGATCGTCTATTCGCCAGGCCAATCTGGTACTTTTCTGTTCGACGATTTCGTCAACCTCAATGCCTTGGGTGCTACCGGGCCAGTCAATACCTGGCCAACTTTCTGGCGTTACATCACATCCGGCACTGCCGACCCCACCGGTCGCCCCCTCACTCTTCTGACATTTCTGCTAGACGCGCACAACTGGCCAGCCGCTCCGTATTCATTCAAGCGCACCAACCTAATCCTGCATCTGATGAATGGTGTATTGCTTACCCTGCTGCTCCGGCGACTGGGTCAGGCAGCATTCAAGGGTGCCGCCAAGCACCGCATCGATCTGGCCGCCATCGTCGGTGCTGGCATCTGGCTGCTGCATCCGTTGTTCATCTCCACTACGCTTTACATTGTGCAGCGCGAGGCGATGCTGCCTGCAACCTTCACCCTACTGGGCCTCATGGCGTGGCTACATGGCCGCATGGCCGTTGCACACGGCAATACTTGGCGCGGGTCCGTTTGGATTGCGGTCGGCTTGGGCGGCTGCACCGCACTCAGCGTACTGAGCAAGGCCAACGGCGTCCTGCTGCCCGCATTGGCCTTGGTCGTGGAGCATGTCCTATTGCGCACCACGTCATCGCAGGGACACTCCATCACGGCGGTGGAACAGCATCGGCAACGCATCTACCGCCGCAGCATGTGGCTGTTCGGCTGGCTGCCCACGGCAATCGTGGGCGGGTACCTGCTGGAACAAGGCTGGAGCGGCCTCACTCTTGGCATTTCATCGGTGCGCCCATGGACGCTGGGCCAGCGCCTGTTGACCGAACCCCGCGTGCTGCTGGATTACCTGGATCTGTTGTGGCTGCCGCGACCGTTCACGCCGGGTCTGTTCAACGACCACATCCAGGCATCGACTTCCTGGTGGTCTCCGGCGACGACGCTACCGGCCATCCTCACCGTATTCGGTCTGATCATCGGCGCATGGCTGGTGCGCCGGCGCTGGCCGGCGCTGGCAGTGGCCGTATTGTTCTATTTCGTGGGTCAGTCGCTGGAGTCCAGCACGGTGGCGCTCGAGCTATATTTCGAGCACCGCAACTACTTGCCCGCGATGCTGATGTTCTGGCCGCTGGCGTTGTGGTTGTGCGATGTACGTCTGCGCACACGGGCAACCGGGCACCCCGCTGCGGCGCCCACAGAATCGTGGCTCACCGCCAGCAAGGCCAAGCTTGCCTTGGCGGCGTTGATCCTGTGTGGATTGGCGCTGATGACCCATGCCCGCGCGAGCCTGTGGGGCAACAGTCATGACCAGGCACTGCTGTGGGCGCAGCTGAATCCGCAGTCGCCGCGGGCGCAAGCCAATGCCGCCCAGGCCGAGATGGCTGCGGGCCAGCCCGAGCGTGCCGTACAGCGTCTGCTGCCTGCCTTGGCCAAGGCACCTGACCAGGTGCAACTGGCGATCAACCTGTTCAGCGCACAGTGCATGCTGGGTCATGTGGATGATGCAACTCTTGGCGCCTCACGCCACGCGCTGCACATCACTCGCGACCCGGGCACTTTGCTGGTGAGCTGGTTCGACCGGGCGCTGGAACAAGTAGCGCAGCCGCCCTGTCCGCAATTGAGCTACGCCACACTGGACAGCCTGCTGCAGGCGGCACTGGCCAACCCCCATCTGGCCAGCAACCCTGGACGCCAGCAAGACATCCATTACCTCCTGGGGCACCTCGCCCTGCTGCAAGGGGACGCAAACGCCGCGCTGGCCGAGTTCAACCGGGCGCTGGACAGCCAGGTGCGCATTCCCGCGGCGCTGAAACAGGCTGCCCTGCTGGGAGCCCACGGCTTTCCGAAACAAGGCTTGGCCCATCTAGACCACTTCGCGGCAGAACCCGGGCAGCGTTACCGCCCCGGTTTTGGCATGCCTCGCATACACGCCTGGGTGCTGGAGCGCCAACACTACTGGCCGAATGAGCTGGCACAACTGCGCGCTACACTGCGCGACGACGCCGCCCATCAGCCCCGTACTGCCGAATGAACCAGACTTCCGAGCGCTCGCCTACGCCATCAAAAAACCGCACTGGTTGGTGGCTGCTGCTGGCCGCGTTTATCGTGACGCTCGCGGTCTACTGGCCGGGCCTGTCCGGTGGTTTCCTGTTCGATGACTACCCCAACATCGTCGACAACCCTGGGGTGCAACCGTCCAACGCCAGCTTCTCGTCGCTGGTGGGCGCCGCGCTTTCCTCGCCATCGAGCGAATTCAAGCGACCGTTGGCGTCGCTGAGTTTTGCTGCCAACTACCTGATCAGCGGCCTCGATCCGTACTGGATGAAGCTGACCAACCTGGTGATCCATCTGCTCAACGGCTTGTTGGTATTTCTGCTGTCACGAAGCCTGTTGCGCATCACGATGACGGGTGCGGGGAAACGCGCAGGCGTCATTGCCGCGCTGATAACCACCGGCTGGATGTTGTTGCCGATCAACCTCACCGGCGTGCTCTATGTCGTGCAGCGCATGGAGAGCATGGCCAACCTGTTCGTGCTGCTCGGATTGCTTGGGTATGTCGCTGGGCGCAGGCAGATGATGGGTGTGCGATCCGATGTGGATGGCACTTCCCCCCCACTTGGGGCGAGCTGGGCTTCAGGAATGCGTAGCTTCGTACTGTGCGTCGCCAGTCTCGTCGCTTGTACCGGCATGGGCGCCTTGGCCAAGGAAACGGCCGTGATGCTGCCGCTCTACGCGGTACTGATCGAATGGGTGGTATTTCGTTTCCGTCGCCCGACCGGCCAGCAGGACAATCGCGTAACTGCCCTGTTCGTCGCAGTACTTCTGCTGCCGTTGCTCGCTGGCCTCGTGTGGCTATTGCCCCAAGTGTTCAACCCCGGCTACTGGTCCACGCGCGACTTCGGTCTTCGCACGCGCCTGCTCAGCGAAGCGCGCATCATCGTCGACTACATTCGCTGGACCCTGCTGCCGACCCCGGATGCGCTGTCGTTCTACCACGATGACTTCCGCATCTCGACCGGCCTGCTGACGCCATGGACGACACTGGGCAGCATCCTGTTTCTTGGCATGCTGGTCGCGGTCATGGTCTGGTTGCGTAGACGCCTGCCGTTGGCAACGCTCGGCATCGGCCTGTTTCTCGGTTGCCAGCTGCTCACAGGCACCATCCTGCCGCTGGAATTGATCTACGAGCACCGCAATTACTTCGCCAGCTTCGGCCTGATGCTGGCCATCGTGCCGCTGCTGGCCGTGCCTTCAACCGCGACGATGGCCCTGCCGCGGTACGCCCTGCTGGCCTGCGCCATGGTGTGCTGGATCGCCCTGACCGCATTCACGGCTTACGCCTGGGGCAACCCTTTGCGCCTGGCCGAGGATCTGGCGTCTCGCGCACCGCTGTCGCCACGCGCGCAATACGAACTGGGCCGTACTTACATCATCTATTCGCACTACGATCCGGTCTCACCGTTCACCAAGTTGGCCTATCCACCTCTGGAGAAAGCCGCCGCCCTGCCCGAAGCCTCCATCCTTGCCGAGCAAGCGCTGGTCTTCATGAACTCGCGCATGCGCCTGCCGATCAAGGATGCCTGGTGGGACAGCCTGATTGCCAAACTCAAGGCCCGTCGCCCGGGCGTGCAGGATGAAAGCTCGCTAGGCGCACTTACCCAATGCGCGCGCGAAGGTCGCTGCGACCTGTCCAAGCAGCGCATGATCGACGCCTACCTCGCCGCATTGTCGCACCCGAACCCGAGCGCCCGGCTGCTGTCGATGTACGGAGACTACGCATGGAACGTGCTCGGCGACAAAGAGCTCGGGCTACGCATGAACAGCGAAGCAGTGGCGACCAGTCCACACGAGCCTGCATATCGCATTACGGAAATACGCATGCTCGCCGCGTTAGGTCGAACCGACGAGGCCCAGCAGCAATACCGCCAGTTGCAGGGGATGAACATCGGCGGAAGTCTGGACGAATCGATACGAAGCCTGCGTTCGCTAATCGACCGCTGAGTGTCGGTGCATGCGCCCCTACGCTCCCTTTCCACCGGAAAAGACTCATACGCAGAAATGCTTTCTGACCTGAAGAAAATCTGGCCTCTGTTCACACCATCCGAAAGGCGAACAGCGACCTTCATGTTGGTCCTTGTCGTGTTGATGGCCGTGGTGGAGACAGCAGGCGTTCTTTCTATCATGCCGTTCCTGTCGGTGCTGGGTCGCCCAGCCATCATTCACGAGAACCCCTTACTACAGGCCGTCTATTTGCGGCTTGAATTCGATGACGTGCGCCGATTCATTATTGCATTGGGCCTGACCTCCATCACGGCAGTCATCATTTCGTCAGCCTTCAAAACCATCACCCTGCATGTTTTGAACCGCTTTGTTCATCTGGAGCGACACTCGATTAGCTCTCGGCTCTTGTCGCTCTATCTTCAGCAACCCTATGAATTCTTTCTGTCCAACAACTCGTCGATCCTTGGCAAGAACGTGCTTTCCGAGGTCGATCAATTGGTGTTCGACCTGATCCAGCCGATCTCGCAACTGCTGGCGCAGGGGATGGTCGTGTTGGCGATGTCGCTGCTGATCTTCTGTTACGACCCGCGGACGGCAGCCTACATCGTTCTGGCGCTCGGAGTGCTGTACGGAACCATCTACCGGGTGGTTCGCAGGCGCCTGGTCCGCATTGGCCGCGAGCGGCAAATCGCCGACGGGCAGCGCTACCAAGCCTGCAACGAGGCGCTGAGTTGCATCAAGGAGGTGAAGGTCACTCATTCGGCCAGCGCCTACCTGCGAAAGTTTGAACAAGCTTCGCGCATGTTCTCGCGCCACCTAGCCGCGAACGAGACGCTGAGCCAGTCGCCGCTATACATCGTCGAAGCAACGGGATACACCGGGCTGATCGTCATCGCGTTGGTGCTTCTGCTTAAAACCAACGACGTGGCCCATGTGCTCCCGGCGCTCGGTCTCTATGGCTTCGCCGCATATAGAATGCTGCCCGCAGCTCAGATCATGTATCGGGGCTTCGCCAAGTTGAAGCTCTCCACGGCGGCGCTGGATGCTATCTCCCGTGACCTGTCGCTACCCGGGGAGCGGACCACACAGGCACAGGACACCATGGTCCCGCGCGAGGAAATTCGCTTGGAGCGTATTCGTTACGCCTACCCCTCGACGCCCGACGCGCCGGTCTTCGACGACTTCAGCGTGATCATCCCCGTCAATAGCAGTCTGGGCATCGCAGGCAAGAGCGGCGCCGGCAAGAGCACGCTAATGGATATCCTGCTCGGCCTGCTGCACCCACAAGAAGGGACGCTGACCGTCGACGGCGTGCCCATCACGGCCGACAACATGGCCGCATGGCAGCGCGCGATCGGCTACGTGCCGCAACACATCTATCTTGCCGACGCGAGCGTGGCCGAGAACATTGCATTCGGCGTGCCACCGCAGGACATCAACATGCACGCCGTGGAACGCGCCGCCTACGCCGCGCAGATCCACGACTTCGTAGCCGCAGAGCTGCCCTCTGGCTACGACACCCCTCTCGGGGAACGCGGCATTCGGCTGTCCGGCGGGCAGCGCCAGCGCGTGGGCATTGCGCGCGCGCTCTACAAGGATCCGCCAGTCTTGCTCTTTGACGAGGCGACTAGTGCCCTAGACGCGCAAACCGAAGCGGAACTGAATGATGCCATACGGCGCCTTTCGGGCAGCAAGACCATCATTGTCATCTCACACAAGGAAACCTCACTGAGTGGCTGCCATCGCATTCTTGCGATAGGCAAAGATCGCAGCAGTTAGGCGCGACGATGAGCGCAGCAAACGTAGCACCGCACAGGAAACCCATGGCACATGCGATCCACGAGTTTCGTCCATACCAAATGCTAAGAACCCTCTACCGCAACGCCCGGACAACGGCGATACGTCTGAAGCGATCTATCCTTGGGACGGACAAGAAGATCATTGCCGACTACTTTGCAAGTCACGATGTCCGCGGACTGCACATCGGCTGCGGCCAACACCTGATCGAAGGCTTCATCAATGCGGACCTATCGTCTTCCTCGAAAGACGTACTCAATTTCGACGCGACGAAGCTCTTTCCATTCGGCGACGAGTCGTTCGACTTCATCTTCAGCGAGCACATGATCGAACACATTCCCTACGCCGATGGGTTACACATGCTGCGCGAATGCTGTCGGGTGTTGAAGAAAGGCGGAAAAATAAGGGTATCGACGCCAGATCTGGAGCGTGTGACGGCACTTGGCAGGGCCGATAGAACCGAGCTACAGAACGACTATATTGCCTGGTCCATTGGCAAATTTTCGAGCCTTTCGCCTGACAACGACCCCGCCTTCGTCATAAATAATTTCTTCCGAGACTGGGGACACCAGTTCATCTATGCTGAGCAGACTCTGGCCGCGTCGCTGGAGCGATGCGGATTCGCGGAAGTCACAAAATATCCTATCAACCACAGCGGCACTCCCGCGCTCCGCGACTTGGAAAACCAAGCAAGGATGCCGGAGGGCTTTCTCGCTCTCGAGACGTTAACTTTGGAAGCCACGAAGCACGCCTAGCGATACTCGCTCACGACGCCACTCTGATACTTCGCCAACCTGCCATTCCGATGCCTACGCTTTCATCCCACCGACGCCGCATCTTGCTCATCCTACCGGATGCTGCGCTAGGTGGTGGCCACTCGATGAATCTGCGACTAGCGGACCAACTAACTCGAAGTGGCTGGACTATCGACGTCGCCTTCCTGTTCGATCGCCACGGCTACCTCGGATACCGCAACGATTTTAGGCAACTGCGCTTCATCCACATGCGTGCCGATGGCCGCCTGAAACGGATGTTCTTGCCAATGCGCCTAACCTGTTTGGCACGCAAATACCACTTGGTGCTGGCGGGATTAGACCTGGCGGCGACCAATTACGGCTACGCGGCCGCCAGAATGGCCGGGAGACCCTTTGTCTCGTGGGTGCACATCGCATTCGACGAGCATTCACGTTCCGTTTCGCGCGTCAGCAGAGCGCTCAGCTTATGGGTGTACAGGCATGTGTCTCCCATCGTGTTCCCCTCTCGGGGTGCGCGGGACTCGCTGGAGAGCGCCCTCGGTGGAAAGCCTGCATCATCAGAGTGGCACGTCATAGAGAACTTCCACGACACCAGTCAACCGGACGACGCTGTCATTTCGCCGCCGCCCGCGAATGTCTTCTCCCGTCCCGTCGTACTCTCCATTGGCCGGCTTTCGGAGCAAAAGGCGTACGACCGACTCATCCGGACACATGCCTCTCTGCGCCGCAAAGGCGTCGAACACCATCTGGCTATCTTGGGCGAAGGACCGGAGCGCGACCGCCTCGAAACGCTCGCGGCGCAACTCGGCGTGGCGGATACCACGTTCCTGCCGGGTCACGTGCACCACCCGAGAACCTGGCTCCACTCAGCGACGGTATTCGCGCTCTGCTCACTTTACGAAGGCCTACCACTTGTGTTGATCGAGGCGTTGCAAGCCGGCCTCCCTGTCGCCTCGATGGACTGCCCTGCCGGCCCCCGCGAGATTCTCGATGGCGGCAAAGTAGGCATCCTCGTTCCGGCCGGCGACGAAGCCGCGTTGGAAAGTGCGATAGCACGCCTGCTTGCGGACCCGGCACTACGCGCCACCTACGCAGCACGTGGAAAGGAGAAGGCCAAGGCCTACGCACCGGAAACTATCGTTCCCAGATGGGAGGCGCTGCTCGCCCACCTGACCGAACCCGTCCACGCTTCTAAGGCTGCAGTTTCTCGATGAACGTGTCCCTATCCGTCGTCGTTCCCGTCTACAACGCATCCCGCTGGTTGCAGGTGTCGCTGGACAGCCTTGTCGGGCAACGCTTCGGCGAATCAGTCGAAATCATCATAGTGGACGACGGCTCGACCGACCAAAGCATCAACATCATCGAAAAAGCCAAAAAACGCCATAGCGCGCTAAAGCTTCTACGCAACGAGCGGAACCTCGGCATCGTAGCCAGCCTGAATCGTGCGCTCGACGCGGCCGAAGGCCGCTTCATCGCGCGCATGGACGCCGACGACATCTGTATGCCGACGCGCTTTTACCGGCAGCTCCGCTTCATCCGGGAAAGCGGCGTGGATTTATGCGGCAGTTGGTTCGTGGAATTTGGCAACGGCATTCCTCGTGCTGTTCGGTGGCCCCATTCGGAAGCCGGCCTGCGCACGTCAATGCTGTTCCAGAACTCGATCTGCCATCCTGCAGTGATGGCACGGCGCGATGTGTTCGACCGTTATCGCTACAGAGAGGCCTACCGGCTGGCCGAAGACTACGACTTGTTTACCCGCGCGATGGCCGACTTCCGGATCGCCAACGTGCCAGAAGTACTGCTCCGATACCGGCGCCACCCGAATCAGGCAACCCAAGCACAGCGCGCTCCCATGGAGTCCGTGACGCAGCGTATCCGTTTGGATACGTTGGCGGCAGAAGGCATCAACGCGACGGGGGAAGAGCAGCGTCTGCATAACCTGATCCGGGCGCCACACTCGATCACCTGCGTCGACGACTTGCTAGGTATCGAGGCCTGGCTGATCAAGCTGGCCGCTCTCCACGAAACGCCCGAAGCCAAGCATGTAATATCTTCACAATGGATTCGAGCTTGCATCCGCGCAGCCCCGCTCGGGTCGCGCATGCTAAGGATCTACCGCACCTCCGCTTTACGCGGTGGCATGCGCACCTTGATGGACCTCTCCGCATTGGCCGCTATGAAGCTGGATTACCGCTCCAAGCCGTTTGCAGTGTTACGCCGCCTCGGCCTGAGCGCTTGAATCCATTGCCGGCTCCGATATCTATGAGTCAGCAGGCAACTCTCGTGATCGGCGCCGGCTACGCCGGCAGCGTGATGGCGCGCGAACTCGCCGATGCCGGCCACCGTGTGCACGTCATCGACAAACGTCTGCACATTGCCGGCAATGCCTACGACGAGCTGGACGAGCACGGCGTGTTGGTGCATCGCTACGGGCCGCATATCTTTCACACCAATGGCGAGCGCATCTTCGAGTACTTGTCGCGCTTCACCCAGTGGCGGCCTTACGAGCACCGCGTGCGCGGGGTGATCAATGGCATGGCGTACCCGTTCCCGATCAACTGCGACACGTTGAACCGGCTGTACGGGCTCGATCTGGACGAAGCAGGGGCGGCGACGTTTTTCGAGCGGGTGCGCGAGCCGCGCGAGCCGGTGCTGACCAGCGAGGACGTAGTGCTGAACTCGGTGGGGCGCGACCTGTACGAGAAGTTTTTTCTCAACTACACGCGCAAGCAGTGGGGGCTTGATCCGTCGCAGCTGAAAGCCGGCGTGGCGGCGCGCATCCCGGTCCGCACGAATACTGATGACCGCTACTTCACCGACACCTTTCAGGCGATGCCGTTGCACGGCTACACGAAGATGTTCGAGGCAATGCTGAATCACCCGAACATTTCGGTGGAGCTGGGCGTGGATTTCGCCGAGGTGCGCCAGCGCGGCGGCGCCTACGGCCACCTGGTCTACACCGGACCTATCGACGCGTATTTCGATTTCCGCTTTGGCCACCTGCCCTACCGTTCGCTGCGCTTCGAGCACGAACACCTGGCCGGCGTGGCGCAGTATCAGGAGACCGGCACCATCAACTACCCGAACGATCACGCGTACACCCGCATCACCGAGTTCAAGCACCTGACCGGTCAGCAGCATCCCGGCACTTCGATCGTGCGGGAGTACCCCCAGGCCGAGGGCGACCCGTACTACCCCGTGCCACGCGCGGAGAACGAGGCGTTGTTCAAGCGCTACGAGGCACTGGCCAAGGAGGAAAAGGGAGTCACTTTCGTCGGCAGGCTGGCGCAGTACCGCTACTACAACATGGACCAGGTGGTGGGAGCTGCATTAGTGGCGGCCAAGCGCTTCCTGGGCAAGGACGACGATGTTTGAACAGTACTGATTTCCGTACTAACCTTGTTTCAAGCCCACTCAACCTTCTGCGTTGCCATGGAAAACACACTGACCGTCGCTGAACTCAAACGCCGTGGTGCCGCCGCCATCGAGGATGGCCTTGAGCATGGCCCTATCCACTTGCTCAAACACAACAAGACGGCGGCAGTGGTGCTCTCGGAAGCCGATTACCGGCGGCTGGCTGGCGAACACCGCAAGAAAATACCGGGCTTGACTGCCATGCAGTGGTTGCTGGCTCATCCGGACACTGGGCGACTGGGCAAGCGGGAGATCGACCGTCGCCTGCGTAACGACCGCGACTGGTGATCGCCTTTCTCGACTCCAGCGCAATCATCTACCTCGTCGAAGGCAAGAAGCCTTTTGTCGACAGGGTTCGCCGACAACTGCAGACGCTGACGCTCGCCGAACCGGCGTTGCGCACCGCCGTCAGTCGGCTTGCGTGGCTGGAGTGCCGGACGGGGCCAATGAAAGCTGGAAACGTTAAAACGTTGGCCAGCTATGACGAATTTTTCGCGCGGGCGGATCTGATCTGCGTGGAAATGGGTGCCGATGTCGTCGACCTTGCCACGGCAATCCGGGCCCGGCATGGGCTGAAGGCGCCGGACGCCCTGCAGGCAGCTTGCTGCCTGCAACTTGGCAAGGATCATGTGTTTCTTACCGGCGACACCGGCTTCCGCCGCGTGGCGGGGCTGAACACCCGAATACTTGGTTGACGATGCGCATCGCCTTTCTGTGCAAACGCCGTTACATGGGCAAGGACGTGATCCTCGACCGCTATGCGCGGCTGTACGAGATTCCCTTCCAGTTGGCGCGGCTTGGTCACGACGTGCGAGGCTTCTGCCTGAGCTACCAAGGCCACGACGATGGCGAATGGAAACATGAAGGCGAGCCAGGCAAGTTGCGTTGGGAGTCTCACTCGCTGGGCCGGCTTGTGCTGCCTGCACTGGCGGGTTATCCAAGGCATCTGCTGCGGCAATTGCACAGCTGGACACCCGACGTGCTGATTGGCGCCTCGGACATTCCCCACGTTGCTCTGGCGGGATGGTTGGCCAAGCGTCTCGGTGTGCCGTATGCGGCCGATCTCTACGACAATTTCGAAGGCTTCGGCCAGGCGCGCATTCCGGGCATGGTGACGGCGCTTCGCCACGCCGTGCGAGGGGCCGCGCTGGTGACCACCACGAGCGAGCCGTTGAAGGAACTGGTCGTGAATACCTACCGCGCACGTGGCGAAGTCCTTGCCATGCCGAGCACGGTGGACAAGAGTGTGTTCCATCCCCGGGATCGCACTGCTTGCCGCCTTGCGTTGGGCCTGCCAGAGGACGCCCGGCTGGTCGGTACGGCGGGTGGGTTGCATCGGGACAAGGGCGTGGATGCGTTATACGCGGCGTGGCCCACGATCGCCTCACGACGTCCCGACGCGCACCTGGTGCTGGCTGGCCCTTTCGATACGAGCTATCCACCACCGACCGATCCGCGCGTGCACTACCTGGGCCAGCTGCCGCATGCGCGCACTGCCGAACTGTTCAACGCGCTCGATGTCGGCGTGATCTACCTGCGCGACACCCCGTTTGGTCGGTACTGCTTTCCGCAGAAAGCCTACGAAATGCTGGCGTGCAGTCTGCCGATTGCTTCGGCACGAGTCGGCGTGATGCCGGAATTGCTCGCCTCGGCACCGGAAGGTCTGTACGCGGCGGACAGCCCGGCCGACCTTGCGCAGGCAGTGCTGGATCTGCTTGACCGCCCTGCCGTGGCCACCGTGCCGATCGACGATTGGGCACATATCGTGGGAGTGATGGAACAGCAGCTTGAGCGGATCATGGAAGGCTTCCCTTCTCCCGGCGTATCCCGAGAGTGAAGAGCTGGGTTGCCGGCCGATCAATCCGATCGCTTGATCCCGCAAGCCACGTAGCCATCACCCAGGTCCCGGTTGTAGAACCAGCGCTGCACTACACAAAACGGCAGGACCAGTTTGTCGCTCAGCAATGACAACGTGCGATTGATTGCCTCGGGTTTCGCCTGGGCACTGCGGATGCTGCGCTGTTCGGCGCTCAGACCATTGTAGCTGCTGTCGTTGCGCACGATGCGATTGGATAGGCGCCGGGTAAGTTCAGTGATCGGGTAACCGTAGTTGATGATCCGGACGCCATCAACACCACCATCGCGCATCAGCTGGCGAAGCTGATCCTTTTCGTACCGCCTCACGTGCCCGACGAGTTCGTCGGAGCGGCCGTACTTCCTGGCATGCGCCGGCACGGAGAGCAAGACCGAGCCGCCGGGCTTGAGGTAGCGCATCCATTCGCGGAACACGTCCAGGTCGTTCTCGATGTGTTCAAGCACCTCAAAAGCAAACAGATAGTCGAACTCCTCGGGCAGAAGCTCGGACAACTCGTCGACCACCCGAATGCGCTCCCCGGCATCGGCCAAGTTTCGGCGGATCAGCTGCCGGCTCGCCTCGCCCAGGTCGTGACACGCGCCGGAGAACCCTCTCTCAAGGAAGAGCCGTGTCATGTGACCGGTCCCGGCGCCCATCTCGACGAACCGTCCCGTTGGCCAGGAACGGCTTACGTCTCGAACGGTACTTTCTCGCAGGATCAGCTTGGGTTGCTTCTGCATGGGTGCCCCGGAACCTTCGATCATTCTCGCTCGGACGGATACGCTGTGCGGCGAGCGGTGGTGCCCGCACCATCGACGCATTGCTGCAATTGCCGTGCATAGCCATCGGCGATGTTCTGCCAGTCAATGCGCTCTGCAGCAGCCTTGCGAATAGCGGCAGCACGCAGGCGTGCCTGCTCCGGATTGCCAAGTGAGGCGACAATCGAAGTGGCCAGCGCGTGGCTGTCACCGGGCCTCACGCAGACATCGGCACGAGTCTCGCCCAGCAGATCCTCGATGCCGGCAACGTCACCCACCAGCACCGGACATCCGCAGCCGATGGCTTCCATCAGCACGACCGGCAATCCTTCCTGGTTGCCCGAATCATCGCGTATGAACGGCGCTACGAAAAGACTGGCGCTTCGATAGAGTGCAGGCAACGCGGATTGAGCTATGGCACCAAGAAACCTCACTCTCGCCGCGATGCCCAGTCGGCTCGCCTGTGCTTTCAGCGCGTCCTCTTCCGGGCCGAACCCCGCGATGGTCAGGAACGTGGCAGGCCGCTGCGCGAGTACTGCCGGCATGGCATCAAGCAAGTGGACGAGGCCCTTCTTTGGCACCAACCGCCCGACGAACAACAGTTCGTCACTGCCCCGCTGGATCGTCGGATCGGGTATGAACCGCTCACGCATGTCCACGCCCATCGGAAGCACGGTCATGCGCGGCGGGTGCAGGCCCACGCGCACCGCCTCTTCGCACATGGCACTGCTGACGACGGTCATCGCCGAGGAGGAAGCAGCCACGCGACGCTTGAGTGTATTCAACGCACGGCCCCGCAGACCGAAAAGGTCGCCGCCATGCGAGGTCACCAGGTAGGGAATACCGGCAACACAATTGAGTCGGTGTGCGATCAGCCCTTGTGGCAGCAACCAGTGAGCATGGATCACGTCCACGCGGTGGCGCCTCACCAATCGACGGGCTGCTACGTACTGCCCTATGAGGAAGCCGGGAACCAGCAGCCACTTCCACCGGCTCCGGCGCAGGTTGGTCGCGATGCCGCCATGGTTCACCAGCGTCTCCAGGCGACGGGGCGCATAGTGATACCGCACGACGTCGACGCCATCTAGCTCGCCGCTGGCGTCGGCACCCGGTGCATCCGGAACCAGGGCGATGACACGGAAGCGGCCGGCCAGCCGACGGCACAACTCGTGCACGAAGCCAGGTTCCGGATCATCACGCCAACGCGGATAGGTCGAAGCCAGCACCAGTACAGTGGGCCTGGGGTATTCAGTCATGGCGCCGGTAGGTCAGTCCCGTGATCTGCTCGGAAACCAGTCCGATCAAAAACACGATCACGCACGCGCTCCACATCAACATGCTGCCGTTGGTGAGCCGGCCGTAGTGGCTGTAGGTCCACGCGTAATTCGCGCACCCCAGCAGGAAGAACACCGCACTCGCCGGCACGAACAGCTTGAGCGGCGAATACAGCGTGGCGATCTTGAAGATGATCAGCAGGAAGCGGATGCCGTCCTTGAGGGGTCGGATGTGGCTCTTGCCCACGCGCTGGGCGGCCTTGATCGGGACGTAGGCGACCGCGTAGGCGCTGCGGAAGAACGCCATGGTGCTGGTGGTGGGGTAGCTGAAGCCGTTGGGCAGCAGGTGCAGAAATTCGCGGAACTTGTCGGCACGCACCGCGCGGAAGCCGGAGGTGAGGTCGAGCACGGGATGGCCGGTCATCTTGGTGGCGAGCCAGTTGTACACGGTGTTGGCGATGCCGCGGCCGACACCGGCCTGGCTGCTCCAGTCGCGGGCACCCACCACCATGTCGTAGCCGCGGTCGAGCTGGTCGAGCAAACGCGCGACATCGGCCGGGTCGTGCTGGCCGTCGCCGTCCATGAACACCAGGATGTCGCCGCTGGCGGCACGGGTGCCGCGCTTGATCGCCGCGCCGTTGCCCATCGAGTACGGCGAGGACAGGCATTGCACGCCGTGGCTTTCGCAGATGCCGCGGGTGTCGTCGGTGGAGCCGTCGTCGACCACGATGATCTCGGCCTGCGGCTGCGCCGCGCGCAGTTGCGGCAGCAAGACCGCGAGCGCAGGCGCCTCGTTCTTGGCAGGCAGGATGATGCTGAGCTGGTTCAAGATCGGGCTCCCCGGGAAAAAGGGATCATAGCGTGAAGGCCAATTGGTGGTCGGCGGCGGCACATTTCGAAACAGGCACTACCCCGTACCACGTGCGGAGAACGGGGCCTTGTTCAAGCAGTACGCGGAGTTGGCGAAGGACAAACCGCACGTGACTTTCGTGGAGCGGCTACTACAACCTGGATCAGTTGGTTGGGGCCGCGTTGGCGGCGGCGAAAAAGTTGCTGACGACAACTCCCGCTGATTCCCCTTCGAGCAGGTGTGACGCGCCGCCCGCCCTGAGCTGTCAGCTCGCGCAGGCTGTGTTGCCGCACACGGCCTTGTGCCTATCGCGCCACTTTATGTGGCGCAATAGCTCTTTCCGCCTGTATCGCGCCACTGTATATGGCGCAATAGCCCTTTCCGCTTGCATCGCGCCACTTTATATGGCGCAATCGTGGCCATGATGCCGATTGCGCCACTTCTTGCGAGAGACACCGGTCATGCCAAAAACCTTGCCCGCGGCAGAACTGGACGCCTTGGTCGCCGCCATCGAAGACGGCGGCCACGGCGTATCCGTAGACATGTTGGGTCGGCGCTTTCCGAATCTGCCCCGGCGAACCCTGCAACGCAGGCTGGCTCGACTGGTGCGGGACGGGCGGCTACGAGCGGAGGGCAAGGGACCGGCCCGGCGTTACCACCCCCCCCTGCCATCCTCGGCACTGGATATTCGCGACAGCAGCGGCACGAATCCATCGGGCATCGACGACGACATTCCCCTTTCCCCTGAAGGGAGCGAGCTGCGCACCCTGATGCGCCGCCCCCTGTTCCAGCGCACGCCGGTCGGCTACCAGCGAAAATTTCTCGACGATTACCAGCCCAACCACAGCTTCTACCTGGCGCGTGACCTGCGTGCACATCTGCATGAACTCGGCCGTTCGCAAGCTGATCTGCAACCGGCCGGAACGTACGCACGCCAAGTCATGGATCGCCTGCTGGTCGATCTTTCGTGGTCATCGAGCCGCCTGGAAGGCAACACCTATTCACGGCTGGACACGCAGAACCTGGTCGAGTTCGGCCGCTATGCCGCGGGAAAGGATCGCCTGGAAGCCCAGATGATCCTGAACCACAAGGCTGCCATCGAGATGCTGGTGGGCCAAGCGGATCTGATCGGGTTCAACCGTTACACCCTGCAGAACCTGCACGCCCTGCTGGCGGAGAACCTGCTGACGGACACTGGGGCCGGTGGACGCTTGCGCGGGATCGACATCGGCATCACGGGTACGGTTTACCACCCTGTCGCCATTCCTCAGCAGATCGTCGACGGCTTCGATACCTTGCTGGCCAAGGCAACCGCCATCGAGGATGCTTTTGAACAAGCGTTTTTCGTGATGGTGCAACTGCCTTATCTGCAACCTTTCGTTGACGTCAACAAACGCGTGTCCCGGCTCGCGGCGAACATCCCCTTGATCAAGCAAAACCTGGCGCCGCTGTCGTTCGTGGATGTCCCCAAGGCCGCGTATGTCGATGGCACGTTGGCTGTGTATGAACTCAACCGCGTCGAATTGTTGCGCGATGTTTTTGCCTGGGCCTACGAACGCTCGTGCCGCCGCTACACCCTGATCAAGCAGGCGCTGCCCGAACCCGATCCACTGCGCCTGCGCTATCGCGACGAGCTGTTGCGAGTCGTCGGCCGAGTGGTTCGTGACGGCCTCGCCGCCACAGCCGAGGTGATCCAGCCCCTGGCTGGCGATAACGTGGCCGCCGAGGACAGGGAAGCTTTCGTTGCCATGGCCCTCAATGAGTTGCTGCAATTGCACGAAGGCAATATTGCGCGGTATCAATTGCGCCCTTCGGAGTTCGCTGCCTGGAAAGCCGGGGGACACCCATGATGCGATTCGATCACACGGCGTGCCGATGCGGTTCGATTCTTGCTTGTCTATCCCGCGAGCCATCCGGGGCCCGCGCCAAGCCTGGCGCGGCTGCCGGCTTGTGCGCTGCATCACCCTATCGGATCGAAGCGCAGGCAAAGGATGACCTGAGCGCCAGACTGCGGTAGATTCAACCACATACGGGGAAAGGGTCACGTAAGTTATGTCATCGCAACCGCAACCGTCGCTCGCAGGCCTGACCGGCATGGCGCGCCGCCTGGTGTCCGAAGGGCTGCTGCCCGAGGATGACGTTCGCAAGGCGATGGTCGACAGCACGCAACGCAAGGTGTCGCTGGGCGCGTGGCTGCTGGATCACAACCTGGTCGAGAACGCGCAGCTGACGCGGGTGCTTTCGCTCGAGTTCGGCATGCCGATGATGGACGTGACCTCGCTCAACCCGACCACGATGCCGCTGGACCTGATCAGCGAGGCGCTGATGACCAAGCATCAGGCGCTGCCGCTGTTCCGGCGCGGCAAGCGCCTGTTCGTGGGCATCGCCGACCCGACCCAGTCGCACGCGCTGGACGAGATCAAGTTCCATTCCAATTGCCTGGTCGAGCCGATCCTGGTCGAGCGCAGTTCGCTGCAGCGGACGATCGAGAACCTGCTGAACTCCATGCGCGACAACATGCCGGACATGGATACCGGCGAGTTCGACGAGCTGGATCTGGAGGTGGGCAGCGACGAGGCCGAATCCACCGGCATCGACGCCAATGCCACGGACGACGCCCCGGTGGTGAAGTTCGTCAACAAGATCCTGGTCGACGCGATTCGCCGCGGCGCCTCGGACATCCATTTCGAACCGTTCGAAACCCAGTACCGGGTGCGCCTGCGCATGGACGGCATGTTGAAGGCCGTGGCCAGCCCGCCGATGAAGATGGCCAACCGGATCTCCTCGCGCCTGAAGGTGATGGCGCAGCTGGACATCGCCGAGAAGCGCGTGCCGCAGGACGGCCGCATCAAGCTCAACCTCTCCAAGACCCGCGCGATCGACTTTCGCGTCAGCTCGCTGCCGACGCTGTTCGGCGAGAAGATCGTGCTGCGTATCCTCGACGGTTCGGCGGCCAGGATCGGCATCGAGAAACTGGGCTACGAGCCGGAGCAGCAGAAGCTCTACGTCGATGCGATCCACAAGCCTTACGGCATGGTGCTGGTCACCGGCCCCACCGGCTCGGGCAAGACGGTGTCGCTGTACACCGGCCTGAACATGCTCAACACCGCCGAGCGCAACATCTCCACGGTGGAGGACCCGGTCGAAATCCGCGTCGAGGGCATCAACCAGGTGCAGCAGAACGCCAAGCGCGGCATGACCTTCGCCAGCGCATTGCGTTCGTTCCTTCGCCAGGACCCGGACGTGATCATGGTCGGCGAAATCCGTGACCTGGAAACCGCCGAGATCGCGATCAAGGCCGCGCAGACCGGCCACATGGTGCTGTCCACCCTGCACACCAACGACGCGGCGCAGACGATCGCGCGCCTGATGAACATGGGCATCGCGCCCTACAACATCACCTCGTCGGTGACCCTGATCATCGCCCAGCGCCTGGCCCGGCGCCTGCACGAATGCAAGAAGCCGATCGAGCTGCCGCCGAAGGTGCTGCTGGATGCCGGCTTCAGCCAGGCCGACATCGACGCCGGCCTGACCATCTACCAGGCCGTGGGTTGCGAGGGCTGCAACGAGGGCTACAAGGGCCGCGTGGGCATCTACCAGGTGATGCCGATGCTGGAGGATATCCAGAAGATCATCCTGCAGGGCGGCAATGCGATGCAGATCGCCGAAGTGGCCAAGGCCGCCGGAGTCAACGACCTGCGCGCCTCGGCCCTGCTCAAGGTGAAGCAGGGGCTGACCAGTCTCACCGAGATCGACCGGGTGACCAAGGAATGACGCCCGGCGGGGCTGCAGCGCTGCGGAACTTGCGCAAGGCGCCACGGTTTGCAGCGCCGAAAATGACCTAAGCTGTAGAAAATGACTTGCCAGCCGGCCCGCGCGCCGGCTTCGAGATCGAACCATCGGGGGAAGATGCGCATGGCCACGGCTACCGCAACCGCAAAAGCAAGGGCAGACAAGACGCGTGCGCTCGGCGCCCAGCGGGCCGAGGTCAGTCAACTGACCACTTACGAATGGGTGGCGCTGGACAAGCGCGGCAAGCGCATGAAGGGCGACATGCCCGCCAAGAACGCCTCGCTGGTCAAGGCCGAGTTGCGCCGCCAGGGCATGAACCCGCAAACCGTGCGCGAACGGGCCAAGCCGCTGTTCGGCGCCTCCGGCAGCACGATCAAGCCGGGCGACGTGGCGATCTTCAGCCGCCAGATCGCCACCATGATGGCTTCCGGCGTGCCGATGGTGCAGTCCTTCGACATCATCGCCGACGGTCAGAAGAACGTCCGCTTCAAGAACGTGCTGCTCGACGTCAAGCAGAACATCGAGGGCGGCGCCTCGCTGCACGAGGCGCTGGGCCGCTACCCGGTGCAGTTCGACGAGCTGTACTGCAACCTGGTGCATGCCGGCGAAACCTCGGGCGTGCTGGACACCGTGCTGGACACGGTGGCCACCTACAAGGAACGCACCGAGGCGATCAAGAAGAAGATCAAGAAGGCGCTGTTCTACCCGATGATGGTGCTGGCGGTGGTGTTCATCGTCATCCTGATCATGCTGCTGTTCGTGGTGCCGGTGTTCGCCAAGACCTTTCAGGACGCCGGCGCGCAGTTGCCGGCGCCGACCCAGTTCCTGGTCGACGCCTCGGAGTTCATGCAGGGCTACTGGTACATCGTGGTGGGCATCATCGTCGGCGGCATCGCCGCCATCGTCATCGGCAAGAAGCGCTCGCCGAAATTCGCCCACTTCCTGGATCGCCTCGCGCTGAAGATGCCGGTGATGGGCGACATCGTGCGCAACTCCGCCATCGCCCGCTTCGCCCGCACGCTGGGCGTCACCTTCCGCGCCGGCGTGCCGCTGGTGGAAGCCCTGGATGCCGTGGCCGGTGCCACCGGCAGCATCGTCTACGGCGACGCCGTGCGACAGATGCGCGACGACATCTCGGTCGGCCACCAGTTGCAGCTGGCCATGAAACAGACCGGCCTGTTCCCCAACATGGTGGTACAGATGACCGGCATCGGCGAGGAGTCCGGCTCGCTGGACAGCATGCTGTTCAAGGTCGCCGAGTTCTACGAGGAAGAGGTCAGCAACGCGGTGGACACCCTCTCCACCCTGCTCGAACCCCTCATCATGGTGGTGCTGGGCACCCTGGTCGGCGGCATCGTGATCGCGCTGTACCTGCCGAT